>NZ_JBWZIF010000019.1:0-49150 GCF_056735735.1 Acinetobacter sp. V116_7 | reverse complement strand
CAATCAATCAATGATAATATTTCGATCAATCAATCAGTAAAAATCCACACAAGTTGTTCTTCAATTCTCTTAATGATTTTTCTGCTCTTCGTCAGAGACAGAATTCAACGCAATACTAAGTTTCATCTTAACCCTGTAAGCTAAGATATTCTCGTGTATCGCGTCGGGATGAGTGCATTATAGGGAAAAAAAACTGGTACGCAAGCACTTTTCTAAATATATGTGTTTGACCGACTCTTTTTTACCCAACCAAAAATCTAAAAAGCCAAAATTATTAGCTAACTTATTAATAATTAACAATAAATATTAAATCATTTATTTTCATTCTTTTTTGATTTTCACTTCTAGTATCTTAATAGGTTGTTTAGGAACGTTCTGATGCATGCCATCATTGGTTGTAGGTACCTTTACAATACGGTCAACCACATCCATTCCTTTAATTACTTTTCCGAAAACTGCATAACCTGGGTTACCAGCCGAGCGATTTAGAAAACTGTTATCTGCGACATTAATAAAGAATTGACTAGTAGCAGAGTCTGGATTTGCAGTACGAGCCATTGCTAAAGTTCCGCGGGTGTTAGCAATTCCATTTCCAGCTTCGTTTTTGATTGGTGCTCGGGTTGTCTTTTCCTGCATATTTGCAGTAAGTCCACCGCCCTGCACCATGAAACCAGGAATTACGCGATGGAAGATCGTATCTTTATAAAAGTTCGACTTTATATAGGTTTTAAAATTCTTTACGCTGATTGGGGCTTTCTCGTCATAAAGTTGTATTTCTATGTTGCCTAAATTTGTTTGCATTTCAACTAAAGTGTCAGCCCAAACTGAATGACTGCTTAGTCCTAAGCAACATAGCATTAATAATTTTTTCATATCTTCCTACAGTAAAATGCAAAACTTAATAGAGGTTAAATTTAATCGTCTATATAAAAGAATTCTAGTGAGTATTTATTATCTTTTATTTAAGGCCTAATATTTTGGATGTGTCCATGTTCCACGTGAAACATGGACCAAACTTTTATTTAGCTATTTTTATCCCAAAATTTTCTAAAGTTTTTACTGAACTCAATGGTGTACCGTTTGGCTTTTTTGGAAATAGGCGTCAAATTTATAAAACCATGAGTTTGATCTGAATATTCTTCATAATGCATTTTGACACCATTTTGGCGTAGCTTATAGCTATAGATTTTTCCTTCATCATGCAATACATCATGCCCAGCAGTAATCACAAAAGCCGGAGGATTCTTCTTCAAATTGCCGTAGGTTGGAGAAATAATTGGATCATCTAGTTCTACGTTATGCTCGGTTGCATAATATTGAGTGACATTATTGATATCATTATCCGTCAAAACCAATCCTTCGTTATATGCATAGAAGGAAGGATGTCGACTCTTGAAATCGACGGCAGGATAAATAAGAAGTTGGGCCTGAGGAGCATAAGGTTTATTTACTGATCTTTGAGCCACGACTGTACTAATGTTTCCACCAGCACTATCCCCCGCTACCGCAATTCGACCTTTTAATATTTTTAACTGTCTACGATTTTGATATACCCAAGCTAAAGCATCTTCACAAGATTGGATTAAATGCTGAGGAGAAACCTCAGGCGCTAGAGGGTAATCGATACTGAGGACTTGTACTTTTGCATATTTTGCCAATATACGACAAACCTCATCATGAGTATCTAAACCACCAACAACAAATCCTCCTCCATGATAGAAAACAATAAGAGGTAGTTTTTTATTAGGTGCTGGATGATAGTGTCTCGCAAAAACGGTTCCACTTTGGAGAGGTAAACGAATATCTTCTACTAAGTCTATTTCTGTTGACTTGTGGCGTATAGCCAGCATTTGCGTATCGAACTGCCTTCTAGATTCAATTGGGTCTGAACCAATGAAACCGATACGACCCTGTTTAATTTGTACAGCCATCATACATTTAGTAAATGAGTCGAGATCTGGATATTGGTAAGAATATCCAAGAATTTTAGCAAGTGATTCTTGAGCTAATCGAGGTAACTTATCAAGAGCTCGAGCAGCAGGCCCTTGGCCCTTATCTAGCAATGTTTGAATTTTTTGATTAAATGCTGTCATGCCTATCTCCATGAATCCCTCTTATCCTTCATATTTTCTACAGAATTCTGTTGTTATTTGACTATATTCGCATACAACTCATGTAATCAAGATACAAAGGTAAAACCCAAATTACGCTAATCTGATTTCAAGCAAATGTCATTAACAAATCTGTCACTTAAAACAGGACTTTTTTGCCAATTATTGTTAACAGACAAAAAGAGGTACGATTATGTCAACAAAACTAGTTGTTACTTTATTAGCAACCAGTCTTTTAACTGTAGGCTGTGTGGCTTATACGGACGACCCTTCTTATCGTGGTGGTTATGGTTACCATGATCATGATAGTAATCGCTATGATCGCAATGATGGACGTCGATATAACGATTGGGAACGGAAACGTTGGGAAGAACGTCAAAGAATATATGAACAACAACGAAGAGTTGCTCGCGAACAGGATCGAAATCGTCATGAATGGGATAAAAGACGCCATGACGAGGATAAGAAACGCTGGGATGACGATAAAAGACGCCACGAGTGGGATAAAAAACGGGTAGAAGATCGTGATCATAATCGTCGAGATTCTCGTCATGATGACTAAATTCATTACTATATAAAAAGCCCCAATAAGCTACGTCTTTTGGGGCTTTTTTGAGAATTCTAAACTCTCTTAATTATAGAGTAATGAGTAGCAGCTCACTTCATACATAAATCGGCATCTTAAATATATGACTCTATAATCTTTTAACTATTCTTATCACTAAGAATTACTGAGCTGTTGCAGAACCAGAAACAGAACCAGAAGCGCCAGCATCAACTTGACCTGGTTGTGCTTGGCCAGAAACGCCCGCATCAACACCTACACCAGCTTGTACGCCAGATGGGCTAGCACTTGTTTGAGCAGAACCTGATGCGTTTAAACCAGCTTCAGATGCACAACCAACAGCTGTAAAAGCAACACCAGCAAGTACTACAGAGATAAGACCTAATTTTTTCATAATCGCTTTCCTTTCATTACGACAAACACTTAAATGCAAAGATCATCTTCGCGCTGCCTATAATTCACAATTTTTTTTTCTGGCGTGCGTATCATTGGTTGTCTTTTGTAGTAATAGAAGTACAAATTGTGCAATTTTTTATTAAATTCGCTTCCTTACTCTTAGCTCTATCTTTTATATAAAACTAGCAACTTAAGCTTTTGTTTAATTTTATCAATTTTTAATTTTTATCTTAGCCTTTTGCTCTACTCAAAAAAATTCTCTTTATAGAAACGCTATATAAGGTGCGTAGAATGTTACAGAGGTTTTTTGCTTAAAAATTCCTCTTCCCATTAAAAAAAGCCGGGTTTAAACCACGGCTTCTCTAAAAATTTACGATATTTCGATTTAAATTACGGCCACTGCATCTCGCCTTTTACAACTTTTGCACCCAGCTCTAGGCTATCCACACTTTTTAATGTTAGATATTGTTTTTGCATGAGCTGACTTAGCTCACTCGCATTTTTACTTACTTTAACGGCTTTCTCATAGCTCTTGAGATAGTCAATCGAAAAGTTAACCGCATCCAAACCTTGTGGAGCTCCCTCAACCATATGGGCAGGAACAACCGTCTGAGGTTGAAGTGCTTTAATGTTTTCTAGCGTTTGAATTACTTCATTACGGTCTTTAACTTTTGGTGTATCTGCCATCCATAAATGAATGCCTGAAGATACAGGAATACCACCTACTACTGCCTTAGAAGAAGGAATCCATAAATAAGTGAGTTCTTTCTTACCTTTAATCTCGATTGACTCATTCTCTAGCTTTAAAGTTTTAGCAGTATAAGCTTGAGGCACAATAATTTGGCTAGGCGCATTTGCACCCATTTGTGGACCCCAATACTTCACTTTGAGCGCTTGAGTATCTTGAATATGTTTAACAGTTTCCGGTGTTGCGATGATTTGTACATTTGGGAAGTATTGTTTAAATACGTCTAAGCCAAAGTAATAATCTGGATCGCCATAGCTTACGAAAATTGTTTTTAGCGTTTTACCGCTATCGATAATGTCGGCAGCAATACGTAATGCTTCAGATTTTGAGAATTGCGCATTAACCAATAGAACTTCTTTATCGCCTTCAATTAAAGTAGACGTCACGCCAAAATGTTCGGGTTTAGCCAGAAAACTTTGGATTTTTAGATCTTGTGCAAAAGCTGAGGAAGCCATTGTCAAAGCTGTGGCAGTTGCTAGGGCTGAAGCAGTTAATTTAAAAAATTTCATTATGTATTCTCCAATTTCATGAGAAATACTTTAAATTGCAATTTCTGTAAGGTAAATGCACTAAATTAAGATAAACTGTTGCATATATTGTAACAATGATAATGCATATGGACACATTAAAAGCCATACAAGTCTTTGTTTCTATTGCTCAGCATGGCAATTTAACCAAAGCCGCAGAACACCTGAATTATTCCCGGGCAATGGTTTCTCGTTATCTTGAGCATCTTGAACACACATTCTCGACTCGACTATTTCAAAGAAATACACGAAAAATATCTCTCACGCCAGCAGGTGAAAAAGCCCTCCTCTACTGCGAAAATATTTTACAACAACAGCAACTTCTGCAAGAGTTAGCCGCACCCGAGCAACATAACGGTACGATTCGCTTTACCTGCGGTTTGTTTTTATTTCAATTAGGGGTTGGAGAATGTATTCGCCAATTTAAACAGCAACATCCACATATTCAATTTGATGTATATCTGACTGAAAATACGATGGACTTAATTGATGCTCAGGTCGATCTAGCTTTACGTATAACCCAAAAAGTTGCAGATGGTTTAATTGCACGACCTGTTTGCCAAATCGAGTCCGTTTTCTGTGCACATCCTGATTATTTAAAACAGCACAGCCCCCTCTCCCATCCAAGGCAACTTATTCAACATGAATGTTTAGCTCACCATAGCCAACATCAATTTTGGACACTTTTTGATGAAGAGCAACAACCCCAGAATTATCCTTTAAACGTGACCTTTAAAAGTAATGATGTAAATGCTGTTTATGACATGTGTGTACATGCTCAAGGTGTGGCAATGTTGCCCTCACTATTAGTTAAAAAAGATTTAAAAGAAAAAAGACTAGTTCCTTTATTTAAAAACTTTTCAGCTCCGGAATTAAGTTTGTCAGTGGTATATGCATCGAGGCAACATTTACCCAAAATAACGCAGGAATTTATTGCTTTTATGATCGAAAATTTAGATTTTTACTTAAAACCGCAAAATTAAAAGTTTTAAATTGCCGTGTACGCTTGAATTTTTAGGCAATGCCCATACTTCATCCCTATTAATGAATTACAGCATATGCATGGCAGTTCAGGTTTTACCCAGTAAATGCTGATGCCAAAAGGACTGTACATGTTTAAAAACCCATTTAAACGGAGATCATCAATGGCTAATGAGCAAAACGAGCAAGCTCAAGACATTCAACACGAGCAAGCAGAGCAATCTAATGAGCAAACTCAGGCTGAAGGTGTAGAGCAAGCAAACGACGTTACCGTTGAATCTTTACAAGCGCAAATCACCAAATTAGAAGAAAGCCTGAAACTTGAAAAGGCACGTACAGCAAATGCTGTTTACGAAGCACAAAAAAGTGTAGAGCGTATTCAACGTGAGTCTGATAAGCATAAAGAAACTGTGCTTGAAAAATTTGCAAAAGAACTACTTGATTCTGTAGACAATCTAGAGCGTGCAATTCAAGCAGCGGGTGATGAAGAAACCCCAGTACTTGAAGGTATCAAATTAACCTTAAAGTCACTGTTAACTGCGCTTGAGAAATTTGGCGTTGTAGAAGCTGATACTAAAAATGGTTTCAATGCAGATTTACATCAAGCAGTAGGTATTGATCCTAACGCTAAAGCAAATGAAATCGGTACTGTTTTACAAAAAGGCTATACGTTAAATGGCCGCTTATTGCGCCCTGCTATGGTTATGGTTGGTCAATAAGTAAATTTTTGAGAGTTTTTAGATTTTTTTTAGCTAAAACGCTTGAAAAAAATAGATTCACTCTCATATCGGATAACAAGCAAAAACATTGCAAAAGAATTTTTGAGGAAAACGTCACATGGCAAAAATTATTGGTATTGACTTAGGTACTACCAACTCATGCGTTGCTGTACTTGAAGGCGATAAAGTAAAAGTAATCGAAAACGCTGAAGGCGCACGTACAACTCCATCGATCATCGCTTATAAAGATGGCGAGATCTTAGTAGGTCAAAGTGCTAAGCGTCAGGCAGTAACTAACCCGAAAAATACATTATTCGCTATTAAGCGTTTAATTGGTCGTCGTTATGAAGACCAAGCGGTACAAAAAGATATCGGTCTTGTACCTTACAAAATCATCAAAGCTGACAATGGTGATGCTTGGGTTGAAGTAAACGACAAAAAATTAGCACCTCAACAGATCTCTGCTGAAATCTTGAAAAAGATGAAAAAAACTGCAGAAGACTATTTAGGTGAAACAGTTACAGAAGCAGTTATTACCGTTCCTGCTTACTTTAACGATGCTCAACGTCAAGCAACTAAAGATGCTGGTAAAATCGCTGGCTTAGACGTTAAACGTATCATTAACGAACCAACTGCTGCTGCACTTGCGTTCGGTATGGACAAAAAAGAAGGCGATCGTAAAGTTGCAGTTTACGACTTAGGTGGTGGTACTTTTGACGTATCAATCATTGAAATCGCAGACCTTGATGGTGACCAACAAATCGAAGTGTTATCAACAAACGGTGATACTTTCCTTGGTGGTGAAGACTTTGATAACGCATTGATTGAATTCTTGGTTGAAGAATTTAAGAAAGAACAAAGTGTGAACTTGAAAAATGATCCACTTGCGTTACAACGTTTGAAAGAAGCTGCTGAAAAAGCAAAAATTGAGCTTTCTTCATCAAATGCAACTGAAATTAACCTTCCATATATCACTGCCGATGCAACTGGTCCTAAACACTTAGTGATCAATGTAACACGTGCAAAACTTGAAGGTTTAGTTGCTGATTTAGTTGCTCGTACAATTGAGCCTTGCCGTATCGCGCTTAAAGATGCTGGTCTTTCGACTTCTGACATCTCTGACGTAATCTTGGTTGGTGGTCAGTCTCGTATGCCACTTGTACAACAAAAAGTACAAGAATTCTTTGGTAAAGAGCCACGTAAAGACGTGAACCCTGACGAAGCAGTTGCAATCGGTGCTGCGATTCAAGGTGCAGTATTGTCTGGTGACAAAACTGACGTTCTTTTATTAGACGTAACACCATTAACTTTAGGTATTGAAACAATGGGTGGTGTATTAACACCAATCATTGAGAAAAACACGACGATTCCTGCGAAGAAATCACAAGTGTTCTCTACTGCTGCTGACAACCAGCCTGCTGTAGATATTTCTGTTTACCAAGGTGAACGTAAGATGGCTCAACAAAACAAATTGTTGGGTAACTTCCAATTAGGTGACATTCCGCCTGCTCCACGCGGTGTGCCACAAATTGAAGTATCTTTCGACATCAATGCTGATGGTATCTTGAAAGTATCTGCTAAAGATAAGAGCACTGGTAAAGAGCAATCGATCCAGATTAAAGCAAACTCAGGTTTGTCTGATGCTGAAATCGAAGCAATGATTAAAGATGCAGAAGCGAATGCTGAAGAAGATCGTAAGTTTGAAGAACTTGCAAAAGCTCGTAACGAAGCTGATGCATTAATTTCAAGCTCGAACAAAGCAGTTAAAGATCTTGGTGACAAAGTTACTGAAGATGAAAAAACAGCTGTAAGCACTGCCGTTTCTGAACTTGAAGCAGCAACAAAAGAAAATGATGTTGAAGATATCAAAGCTAAAACTGAAGCTTTACAAAACATCTTGATGCCTATCACTCAACGTGCTTATGAACAAGCGCAACAAGCTGGTGGCGCAGAAGGCTTTGATCCAAATGCATTCCAAGGTGGCGATGCTGGTCAACAAAAAGCTGATGATGGCGTTGTAGATGCTGAGTTCACTGAAGTTAAAGATGACAAAAAATAATTTGTTTCTTTAATAAAAAAACCGCGCTTAGGCGCGGTTTTTTATTATTTACAAAAAATAACAATGTGTTTTTTCATATATTTTTAAATTATTTAATGTCAAAAAGGTCAACTATAAAAACTAATGTATTCATTATAAAAAAGATTTTCTAAACTAAAATCCATTGTTACTTATTACATTAATTATTCCATTATTGCCAAGTCTAAAAACATCTTTTTAAATTTTTCTACCAAGATCACAAAGCTCGCCCACTCTCCTGTACTTTTTATCATTTTGACGAATTAAATTAAGTAGCTAACAATAAGATTTTATTTATATTTTTTATTTTGCCATGAAAACATTTCTATGGTGGGGATTGAGCTTATATTTATGCATAGGCTTTCAAACGACAAGCTTTGCTCAAAATAATCTAGCAATGGGTTCCTCTAATCAACCTTTAAAGTATCGAATTGCTTTTATTGATCCACGATTTCAATTAACTCGTGAAAAATTTATTGAGGTTAGCCAACAAGCTGCTGAAATCTGGCACAAAGAGACTGGAAAAACCTATTTTATCTATGATTCAGAAGCTCAGTTGGCAATTAACTTAATTTATGATGATCATCAACTCATGAAAAGCGAGCAACAGGAAAATTTGAATGCACTTTTGCAAAAGCAGGAAGTATGGCGCCTTAAAAATGAAGAAATTATTTTAAATAAACAAGAGATTAATCAGCTATCGTCTGATTTAAACAAAAGAAAGATCAATCTGAAAGCTGAGTTTGAGCAATATCAACAAGACGTAATACGCTTTAACCAAGGAGAACATCAATACTATCGTGCTGATGAGCTAAAAGAGCAGCAAAATCAACTCCAACAAAAATCTGGAAATCTACAAAACGAATCAAATAGTTTAAATTATAAAATTCAACTACTTAATCTAAAAATTAGGGAGCTCAATCAAGAGCAAAATGATTTAAGCTCTCTAAAAACACGATTCAAACTTGAACAAAAAGCCAGTATTCAACCCTTCCATAAAGGCTTATTCAGCCAAAACCAAATTCAAATTTACGGTTACGCTTCTTTAAATGATTTACGTTTAACCCTTGCTCATGAGTTTGGCCATGCATTAGGACTAAAACATACTACTGATCCTAAATCATTAATGTATCCACGATTAAAAGAGCAAGATATCCATAATTTCAAATTAACAGATTCAGATTTAGAGTTATTAGGCTCAATTTATAGTTCAATTAAGGAAAATCATTAAAGTTAAATAATTAAAAAAACTAAATAAAACCAAACTAAATGAATTTTTTCTAAAAAATAATTTGGCATTTGGTAAAAAAATAACGAGACTAAAGTCTCATTTATTTATTTGAATCGTACGTTTTTTGATTGATTTTTCACTTTATATTCTTATAATACGTTTTTTTTAAAATCTCCCCCCTTCAATTATGCGTTTAACATCTTTGTTATTAGGCGTAGCCTTTGCTTTTTCTAATTTTCAGGCTAATGCTAATCTTGCTACTCCAGCTCACACTCAAATTCAGCAAAAAGCAGGTCAACATTTGACTTACAAAATTGCTGATATTGATCCACGTTTTGGTTTAAGCCAAGACCAATTAATTCAAATTAGCCAACAAGCTGCGGACATTTGGAAGCAAGGTACTGGACAGGATTATTTTACTTATGATCCAAATGCAAAGTTAGAAATTCGTTTAGTTTACGATAATAGCCAGAGTCGTTCTGAACAGCGTCAAAAAATTGCTGCTCAGTTTCAGCAAGAACAGCAACGTGTAATTGATGAACAGCAACAAATTAAGCAATTGAAACAAACTCTTGGCCAAACTCAATCTGACCTTGAAAATAAGAAGCAGATTTTGAATGGCAAATTGAAAAATCTTGACGAGCAAATGATGCAGCTTAACCAAGGCAAATTAGCACCTGAATACAGTGCTAAATCTTTGGCTAAAACTCAGAAAGATTTGCAAAAACAAACTGTTGCTTTAAAGAAAGAAATTGCTGCATATAATGAGCAAGCTAAAGATTTAAATGTCAAAGTTACTCACTTTAATCAGATTAACAATGAGTTCAACAATTCATTGACCCAATTTAAGCAAAATGCCCAAGCTGATGTCTTTAAAAAAGGTATCTATAATGGCAAGCAAATTGTGATTTATGAGTTTAAGTCTATTGATGATTTACGTTTAACAATTGCTCATGAGTTAGGACATGCGCTTGGTTTAAAACATAGCGATCAACCAAATGCATTAATGTACTCAGTACGTAAAGATGGTGATAGAAAAGTCACTGGTCTTACAGATGCTGATCGTGATCTATTAAGTGCTTTACCTCAATAATTAAGGACTTCATATAAAATGATGTATCTATTTCTAGGTAGATACATCGAAATTCATATCAAAGTCATGTTATTGTGGTCATAAGAGCTAACTAAAATAGAATGGAGATCAAGATGAGTTACTATCATATCCTGATTGAAGTAAATGATCATATCAGCACAATTGAACAAACACGTGATATTGAACTGTTTGATATTATTGAAATTAAACCATACCTCCATTCTATTCTAATTCCCTTTTTCAATGAGCATGAAATCGAGCTTGAAGATGAAAATATCGAATATAAAGATATTCTACATCTTGAAGTGAAACAGACTCTGTTACCGATTGAACATTTAATTGAAGAAGAACAAAAACAATTACCAAGTGATACAGATGTTACGATCACTGCGTATGAAATCTTTAATGATCGAGATTTAAGCCAAGATGTCACTTCAGTTATTTTTGATATTTTGGAAGCGGTAAAATTAGATTAGCAATCTAATACAAGTACTTATAAAAAAGGTCTGCATGTGCAGACCTTTTTATTATTTCAGTTTATTGCATCATTTTTTGGGCTTGTTCTTGGCGAAATGCGCGTAAGATTTGTTGCCCTGCCCGTCCTGTTGGATTTAAACCTAAACGAGTTTGCTCCTGACGAATAGCTACACGGGTTTTATCCCCAATAAGACCATCAACTGCACCAATATCGTAGCCGCGATTAATCAAAAACTGTTGAATTTCACGACGTTCCGCGCGTGAAGTTCCTGGATCATCAGTTGGCCAAGATGTTGCAAAAGGACGAGCGCCTTTTAAACGATCAGATAGATGGGCAATTGCCAGACCATAACTTTCCGCTGCGTTATAACTATAGATAGCATCAAAGTTCTTAAATACTAAAAATACTGGACCATTTACACCTGCTGGTGCCATTAAACCTGCTGAAGTACTGCCAGATAAAGCCCCTTGAACAAGTGGAGAGCCGTCAATTCGAGTTACACCTCGTGCACTCCAGCTACTTAATGCTTTCTTTGAGCGTCGCCCTTCTCCATCAATTGACATGCCTTGAGGAACTTTTACTTCAAAACCCCATGGCATTCCTGTTTGCCATCCAGCTTTATTCAAGAAATTAGCCGTTGATGCTAATGCATCTGCAGTACTTGATACCAAATCGCGACGACCATCTCCATCAAAATCAACAGCTAAACGTTCATAGGTCGATGGCATAAATTGCGTATGTCCAAATGCCCCAGCCCATGAACCTTTCAGTTGATCTTCGGTTAAGTCACCACGCTGCAAAATACGCATGGTGGCAAAAAATTCAGTACGGAAATAACTTTGTCGGCGACCTTCACAACTTAAAGTTCCGAGCGCTTGTAATAAAGGATATTTTCCAGAAATATCACCAAAATTACTTTCTACACCCCACACTGCCACAATTGTTTCTGGTGGCACGCCGTAGGTTTGAGAAGCTCGATTTAAAACATCGCGATATTGCGCCAGTTTTTGTTTTCCAAGCTCAACACGCTCTTCGTCGACTAAGCCAGAAAGATAATCCCAAATTGGTGTCGAAAATTCTGGTTGATAGTTTAATTTATCAATAACTGAATAATCTGGAGTTAAGTTTTGAGTATAACGGTCATAAGTTGTTCCCGAGACTCCCGCAGCAACTGCTTGAGAACGTAAATTTGCCAAACAACTTTGGAAATTATTATTAGGCATATAATCTTCGCTAGTTACTACTGGAACAGTAGCATTGCTAGATATTGTAGAACCATTAATTACGAGCTCTGCTTGAGCCTGAGTCATTGCTAAAAATACAGAGCCAACAATACAAGAAAAACGTCGCATATTATCCCAGTTTCAATTTTTGAATTTAAATTTTTAAGTACCATACCATTATGAGTCTAAAATTTCAGAGAGAAAACGTAAATTTGAATTCATAATCTCTTCTTTAAATTCATTTTCAGTGTTTTAAATTCAAATTTCCCACTTTATTTTAAATTTAAAACTTCCCCGATGTGCATCACCAGTTTTGAATTCAAAACAATAGCGCATAGTTTAAATTCAAAAGCCTTACTTTAAATTTAAACTATAACGCAGGCGTTTCTGTGGATAAACTTATCCACAATCAAGCAAAAACAGCACTATTTATTGATTCCATTCTATATTTCATTATTCTTGATGACACGAAAAATCCAATCACCCAAACAATCTATATTTTTAAATTCAAAAATCGCGCAATAATTTAAATTCAAACTTACCGCATTATTTTAAATTTAAAACACTTAAACAAACACCATTAATTTTTGAATTCAAAAACCATGAGATCTATCGTCAGCTACAAATCAAACGCTCTTGTGGATAACTAAATTTAAATTCAAAACAATTAAGCTTCACTTTTTAAATTTAAAAATATCATCAATATTTAAATTCAAAAATTTCTACAAAAAGTTATCCACAAACAAGAAATTACTCAGGATTTATTATTTTTTAAATTTAAAAGATAAAAAAAGCGATCCGAAGATCGCTTTTTAGAGAATTAGAAATGCTTTAGAGCGTCATATCTGCTGTTAAAGCGAGTGGTTCTGGCAAAATTTCTGCTAATTGACGGCATAAATTCGTCAATTCATTACTATCCACAGGCATTAAAGTGATATGGCCTAACTTACGGCCAGCACGTTCAGACTTATTATAAAGATGTAGATGAGCACCATTTAAGGCAAGTACATCTTCAGTTTTAGGATGCTGACCAATAATATTGATCATAACCGTTGGGCGAACAACTTCTGTTGAACCCAATGGTAGACCTGCAACAGCTCGAATGTGGTTTTCAAACTGAGAACAAACAGCGCCTTCAATCGACCAGTGACCTGAGTTATGCACTCGCGGTGCCATCTCATTTGCACATAAGCCTTGTTCTGTCACAAATAGCTCTAGAGTTAACACACCTACATAGTTGAGATGATTCAACAAACGAGTAATGTAGTCTTGAGCCACAGGTTGCAAAGCTTCGCTATTCGGTGCTGGAACAATTGAATGCGATAAAATGCCATTATGATGGTGATTTTCAGCCAGTGGCCAAGTTTTTACTTCACCATTTTGGCCGCGCACCGCAATAATTGAAACTTCACGAGAGAATTTAACAAAGCTTTCGGCAACTAAACTTTTTGCAGGACCAAGTTCAGCCCACGCCGTATCAATCTGGTCTTCTGAACGAAGTACAAACTGACCTTTACCGTCATATCCACCAGTTGCAGTCTTAAGCACAATCGGTAAACCAAGCTCAGCAACAGCCTTTTTCAAGCTTTCTAGACTATCTACAGCACGATACGGCGCAACAGGAATAGTAAGCTCATCAAACAGTGCTTTTTCTGACAAACGATTTTGCGCAGTTGCTAAAGCAACACGGGGAGGGTGCAATGCTTTGGTTTGTGTTAAAACATCTACATCTTCAACGGGCGTATTTTCAAACTCAAGACTAAAAACATCAGCACTTTCAATAAACTGCTTTAAGCCTTGCTCATCTTGGCTAGAAAAGACTTGGCCTAAAACACCTGCTGGACAATCTGTATTTGCTTCAAAAAAAGTACACTGAATATTTAATGGTAACGCCGCTTGAGCCATCATTCGACCCAGTTGCCCACCACCAAAAATACCGATAGTTTTATCCATCTCAGCCTCTTAAACCTGACCCGGAATATTTTTGCTTGCAACTTTATCAGTTTGCGCAGCGCGGAAATCAGCAACATTTTTTGCGATTTCAGGACGAGTTAAACCTAAGATTTGTGCCGCCATAATTGCAGCATTCGTCGCACCTGCTGGACCAATCGCTAAAGTACCTACTGCGATACCAGCTGGCATTTGTACGATTGAAAGCAAAGAATCTACGCCATTTAAAATTGATGATTTCACTGGCACACCCAAAACTGGTAAATCAGTTTTTGCGGCACACATTCCAGGTAAATGCGCTGCACCACCTGCACCAGCAATAATCACTTGAATGCCGCGATCACGCGCAGTTTCTGCGTATTCAAATAAACGGTCTGGAGTACGATGAGCAGATACCACTTCCGCTTCAAATGGGACACCAAGCTGTTTAAGCATATTGGCTGTGTTTTCGAGAGTTGCCCAATCAGATTGAGAACCCATAATAATTCCAACGAGAGGTTGAGCGTCTTGTGCTGCGGCCGCATTCATTGCTAATGTTCCAGAGACAAAAGTAAAAGAAGATAAATCTCGACGAGAGCCAAGTTTTAAATGGTTCGGAAGCCCATTATTATAGACTGATTTTTCATCTCACGAAAATTTAACTGACCAGCTCTGCGAATATTTTTAATATCATCAAAAAATGTCATGGTTTAACAATGACACATTCTCAAATTTTATTAATATTATTTAAACATCCTGCAAGATAAACAGGCATTTGGAAGAGCAATAGCTTATTGCAAAGTAGAATAAATCATTCAATGCAAGCCATTGCAGCTTACTGGCTTCTAAATACGAAGTAGACACAGCCAAATAAACATACCATCGCCCACAAATAATCCAGTTTAAATGGTTGTTTAAACAAGAAAAGCATAAACGGTACAAACACAATCAGTGTGACCACTTCCTGCGTAATTTTCATTTCACCAAGTAACCAGCCTTGCGCACTCAGCATACGAGTTGCTGGAATCATAAAACTATATTCAAGTAGGGCTATAATCCAACCAAATAAAATCGCTTGCCAAAGTGGAGCATGATGCAAAAATTTAAGATGCCCATACCATGCAAGTGTCATAAAGCAGTTAGAAATAATTAATAGCGTAAAAGCTAAAACCGTTGGGCTCAAAGGCACATCCTTCATCTTTACGATGATTTAAGTATTTTAAAGATACAAAACATTATAAAAGATAAAACTGTAATTCAGCTTAAATCGAAAAAATAAAGATGCGCTTTTGTTAGGGCCTCAAACACATAGAACAACAACGATTTTTGACTATCTTTTCGAGTTTAGCCTTGCTATCGTTGCTGGCAAATTTATCAATAATGCACACACAGTCATTCATACGAATATTGTGTACAAAAGCAGTGGAGAAGGCGAGCAATGCATCTGCATATCTTGGGTATTTGTGGCACTTTTATGGGCTCTTTAGCACTTTTAGCTCGTGATTTAGGACATAAGGTAACCGGTTCCGATTCAAACGTTTACCCACCAATGTCTACCCAGTTAGAAAACGCAGGCATTACCCTCATGCAAGGCTACGATCGTAGTCATTTACAGCCTCACCCAGATTTAGTCATTGTCGGAAATGCAATGAAACGTGGTATTGATGCCGTGGAATATATGCTGAACGAAGGCCTGCCATATATTTCTGGTCCTCAGTTCCTTGCCGATCACGTTTTACAAGGTAAACATGTGCTTGGTGTAGCAGGAACTCATGGTAAAACCACGACTACCACCATGCTGGCTTGGGTACTTGATCAGGCTGGTTTAAATCCAGGCTTTTTAATTGGTGGTGTTCCACTTGGTTTTAGTGAAAGCGCTCGTTTAGGTGGTGGAAAATACTTCTGCGTTGAAGCTGACGAATATGACTCTGCTTTCTTTGATAAACGTTCTAAGTTTGTTCATTATCATCCAAAAACGGCGATTTTAAATAACCTTGAATTTGACCATGCTGATATTTTTGATGACCTAGCAGCAATTCAAAAGCAATTCCATCATCTTGTTCGTACCATTCCAAGTGAAGGTCGTATTATTGCGCCAATTACTGAAACTCATATTGATGAAGTGCTTGAAATGGGTTGCTGGACACCAGTGATTCGCACAAGTTTAGAAGCGAATGAAAAAGCTGCTTTATCTGCTGAATTAATCTCAATTGATGGCAGCCATTTTAAAGTACTCGAAAATGGCAATGCCGTTGGTGAAGTTAAATGGACCATGACCGGGCAACATAGCGTAGCGAATGCTTTGGCAACCATTGCAGCCGCTCAACATGTAGGCGTTACACTTGAACAAGCTTGTGAAGCTTTGTCTAACTTTGGCGGCGTAAAACGTCGTATGGAGTTACTCGGTACGGTGAATGGTATTGAGGTTTATGATGACTTCGCTCACCATCCAACAGCAATTGACACCACTTTAGATGGTGCACGTAAACGCTTAGGTGAACGCCGTTTATGGGCCATTATTGAACCACGTTCAAATACAATGCGTATGGGCAGTCATAAAGATGGCTTGGCACATTCAGCACGCTTAGCAGACGATGTCATCTGGTACCAGCCAGAAGGTTTAGATTGGGATTTACAACCCGTGATTGCAGCTGCTTCTAACCATGCTCAAGTGAGCCGCTCTCTTGATGAAATTATTGAGCGTATTGTCAATGAAGCAGGTGAGGGCGATGCCGTTGTGATTATGTCTAACGGTGGCTTTGGTGGCTTACATCAAAAACTCATGAGCGCATTAAAAGCAAAAGCTGCTTAACTTCCGCTTTAGATGATTCAATAAAAAAACGGGTTTCAAATTGAAACCCGTTTTTTTATATCAATTGTTTTTAAACTTTTTCTGGCTCTATATTGGCCATAAATTTATTAGAAACCATCAAACGTAAACTATAGACAATACCCATCGCAAAAACGCTATATCCCACGTTATTACAAATAAATGGAATACATAAAATAATGAGCGCGGTAATCGGGTAAAACCATTTCGTGATTCCAGATAAACATTGGAACTCGTAAAGTATCCAAATACAGGTGGTATAGAGCACCACACTCACTGCAACCACTATTCCCATATATAAATCAGAAATATGTGCGTGATGGGTTGTGACATCCACTGCGGCAGCAAGCGCTGCACCCACCGCAGCAATACTGACAAAAACAAAATAATGGCCGTATCCCCAAACAAATGGGCGTACACCTTTAACATGATGATGTTGTTCACTACGATCAAAATAAGCCCACCACATTGCGAACATCAACATCAATCCACCGATCATTAAGAAAACGGCTGGGATATTCATTGACTGAGCGGCTAAGGCATCACGTATGGCATTAAAACTACCGACGATTGATTCACCCAGAACAATAATCGTGAGTAACGCATAGCGTTCTACAATGTGATGAGGATGCCACGGCGTTGGTGAATATTTTTCTGCATAGATAGGAATAAATAACTCCATCGCAACCAGAAATAAAAATAAAGGAACTGAAAGTATGTGCGCAAAATTAGCAACGAGCCAACCCACCTGAACCAAGACAATACCGATCGCATAGCGGTAAGCGGTAATTCGCCGCTCTGGATCATGTTTTGCTGCACGTAACCACTGGGTAACCAGTGCCATGCGCATAATCACATAACCAATAATGATGATGTCAAAATCCTGACTACGAAATACATCAGGAATACCGGCGGCCATCACCAATGACCCCACAATCTGTACAAAGGTAAGGCATCGATACAATGCATCATCGTTATCGTAGGCTGAAGCAAACCACGAAAAATTCATCCATGCCCACCACAGCGCAAAAAATACCATCAGGTAGCTTGGTAATGCATGCCAGAGGTGATTTTCAATAATCGCGTGATGTAACTGCTGACCTGCTGTTGCAATCGCGACTACAAAAATTAAATCGAACAATAATTCGAGTGGAGTTGCTGCTCTATGCGGCTGTTTTGGATCTCTTGGAGATAAAGGCCTCAAACTTAATTTTTTCTGTTTTTCTTGAGTAGTCATAAAATAACGTTCTCGAATAAAGTGCCAACACGTTAACACTTTAATATTAACGCCCAGAACACGCATTAAAAAATATCTAGACCTGCTGTTTAATCTTTACTCACAAACAAACTATATTTCATTTTTGTGACAATTCTTTATCAAGACAATAGGCTTAATTCTTTATCATAGCCCACGTTTTTGTTCTTGTTTGGAATATGAATGTCTTTAGAAACACTCAACCTTAGCTTATTCCATGTGATTAATGGGGCTCAGGATGCGAGTCAATTTATCATTCGTCTTGCTATCTTTTTTGCTAATGATCTCCTCTATATTCTTTTATTCATCCTTACATTTTTATGGTTCTATGGTGATCAAGATTTAAAAAATAGAGTCATTAAATCTGTCTTTTTAACCTGCATATCCCTTTTAGTAGGTTACGTTATTTCTCTGTTTTATCATCACGCAAGACCGTTTGTCATGGGTGTTGGCACCACGTTTATTGAGCATGCGCCAACAGCATCTTTTCCAAGTAATCATATGCTGATTTTCAGTACCATTGCTCTGTCTTATTTGTTTGCTCAGCGCAAAATGATTGGAATCATTCTTTTATTCTTATCATTTGTGGTGGCATGGTCACGTATTTATTTAGGTGTGCATTTCCCGTTAGACATGTTGGGGGCTTTTATTGTTGCGCTACTGGTCAATACGGCAGGTTATTACTTCTGGAATGCTTACGGTACAAGTTTGACCGCATTCTTTATTCACCTTTACCAAATTATATGCAAACCGCTTTTAGACCGCGGTTTGATTAAATAATCCGTAGATCTTTTTTTATATTAAAACCACGAGATTAAGTTCAGTTGCGTAATATATAAAAATCTGCCATTCTATGTGAAATTGGATATGTTTTATCCAAAACAGAATTTAGTTTGACAAGGGGAGTAGCCTCCTCCAAACATAACAGCAATGTTATGTGTCAGATATCGTCAATACACTTTTATTAAAAAGTCGGTATCTGAGCATCGTGAAATTCATGATGTAGGCAAGACCTTGATCATGTTGATACAGATGTTTTAATTCATCTGGCAACTGGTCGAGGTTTTTTTATGCCCAATTGCCGGATGTGAGGAGGATTTATGGAAACAATCGGCAATCTATGGCTGTACATAGCATTCTTTGGCATTGTTATTGTCATGCTTTTAGTGGACTTTTTAGGCTTTAAGCAAAAGCAAGGTCAGGATGTCTCAATTAAGCAAGCTGCTTACTGGAGTGGGGCTTGGGTAAGCGTCGCGGTCTTATTTGGTGGTGGTTTATGGCTATATCTACAGCAAACGGCTGGTGTGACCTTAGCAAATCAAAAAACCATGGAATACTTCGCAGGTTACTTACTTGAAAAGTCCCTCGCAATTGATAACGTTTTCGTCTGGTTAATGATTTTTGCGGCATTTGCTATTCCAGCTGCACTACAACGTAAAATTTTACTATACGGCGTATTAGGCGCAATCGTATTACGTACTCTGTTTATCTTTATTGGCGCATGGTTTGTTCAAGAGTTTTCATGGGTGCTTTATATCTTTGGTGCATTCTTGGTATATACAGGCTTCAAATTCTTAAAGGGCCAAGAAGAAGAAACCAATATTGAAGATATCAAAGCTCTAAAATGGTTACGTAAGCACATGCGTATTACGCCACAGCTTGAAGGTGACAAATTCTTTGTACGTCAAAATGGTTTATTGTGGGCAACGCCGTTATTTCTAGTTTTGATTTTGGTTGAAGCTTCAGACGTGATTTTCGCGGTAGACTCTATTCCTGCTATTTTCGCGGTAACCAGCGATCCGTTTATTGTTTTAACAGCAAACTTAATGGCAATTTTAGGTTTACGCGCAATGTTCTTCTTACTCGCTGGCGCTGCTTCTAAACTGCATTACTTACAATATGGTTTAGGCATCATCTTATTGTTCATTGGCGCGAAAATGTTGTTGCTTGATGTATTCCACATGCCAATCTGGATCTCCTTAAGCTTTATCGTAATAGTGTTGGCAATTACCGCTTATCTCTCTTTACGACACAACAAAAAGCAATTGCAGTCTTAATTCATCCTATAAAGGGATCTACATAAAAAAGCACTTTAAAAGTGCTTTTTTATTGGGTCTTGCTTGCGATCAATCAGTGCATTTTAAGTATATAACGAATAATAAAATTTCCTTTTCAAAGCTAAATTAGAACAAAAATTCAAAAATACAATTTAATAAGTCTATATATTTTAATAACTTTACTCTTATTTTCCTCATTAAAAATCAATATTGGCAAGCTCTTTGCATTTCCTAAAAAGAAAAAAGCCTAGATTTTAAGGGCTCGCGAGAGCCCTGATTTTTTTAAGGAGTGATGCCATGAATGCGATTCCAACTTTAACGCCCCTTGCAATGCCGTGTAACAGCAGTTTTGAAGCAAAAGATTGGGAAATTTTATCTACTCACTGGTATCCGGTTGCCCGTATTCAAGATGTCTCTACTGCACCACAAAGAGTGACGTTATTAGATGTGAATATGGCCCTATATAAGACAGAAAGTGGCGAAATTCACTTAGTTCGAGACATTTGCCCACATCGTGGTGTGCCTTTAACCAAAGGGTGGGTAGATGGTGAAGAAATTGTGTGTCCCTATCATGGTCTACGCTATAACACCGAAGGGAAATGTACCCAAATACCAGCTCAACCTGAGTTAACCAAAATTTCTGATCGTTTTTCTCTAACCAAATTTCCAGTTGTTGAACAATATGGCCTGATTTGGACCAGTATTCACAGTCGGGATGTTACTCAAGCCAATATTCCAGTATTAGATACTTGGGAGCATGCCGAACATCAATCAATTTTACCGCCTTTTGTCGATATTGGCGGTTCTAGCGGACGTCAACTCGAAGGATTTATTGATGTCGCACATTTTGCATGGGTACATCACAATGCCTTTGCGGATCGAGAGAACCCTGTTGTACCCAAATATCATACTGAACGCACCAGCTACGGCCTAAAAACAGTCTATATCAGCAATGTCAGTAACTATCCACACGAACTAAAACATCTCGAACCAGTAGGCTTTTTGTGGAAGCGTACCTTTGATGTCTATCCACCTTTTTCAGCAGTACTTACGGTCGATTTTCCAGAAGGTGGGGTTTTAAAAATTTTAAATGTCTGTTGTCCTGTTTCAAGCAATAAGACCCGTTTATTTGTTCCACTCACCCGTAACTTTGACCAAACTGGCGATTTAGAAAAGGTATATGCATTTAATGCGCAAATTTTTGCTGAAGACCAGGACATGGTCGAATCACAAAAGCCAGAAGACCTTCCGCTTGATTTAATGATGGAAGCACATTTTGAAGCAGACCGTTCATCAACGACTTATCGACGGATTTTGGCAGAATGGGGACTAAGTAAACGTTATACCGTTTAAATCTTGGCTAAGTGGGGTACAATCAATCGAAAAAAGTGAAAATATAAAGGCTTTCCATGTCATTGATCGCAAATACCACCGTTGTGCGTGGTCGTTTTTTAGATATTCAACAAACTGTCTCTGAGCCAACTGATATTCCAAATCAAGTGCGTTATTTAGAAGATGGCGTATTGATTAGTGAACATGGAAAAATCAAATGGTTTGGTGCATGGGAAGAAGCTCAACAGCATCTTCCTACTGGAGTTGAGGTTCAACATTACCCTGAACAATTGATTGTACCTGGCTTTATTGATACCCATATTCATTTTCCGCAAACCGAAATGGTGGGAGCTTACGGTGAACAACTTTTAAGCTGGCTCAATACCTATACTTTTCCAACTGAAATCCAATTTCAAGACAAAGCATATGCAAATGAAATTGCCCAGTTCTTTGTTCACGAACTCTTAAAACACGGTACAACCACGGCCCTCGTTTTCTGTACGGTTCATCCTGAGTCTGTTGATGCCTTATTTGAAGCCGCAGAACGCGTTCAGATGCGTTTAATCGCTGGTAAGGTACTCATGGACCGCAATGCCCCTGAAGCGCTTTGTGATACCCCAGAAACGGCTTACAGTGACACTAAGGCACTCATTGAAAAATGGCATGGCAAGGGTCGTGCTCTGTATGCGATTACACCACGTTTCGCACCAACCTCTACACCTGAACAATTAGAAAGAGCAGGGCAGTTAAAACAAGAATTTCCAGATGTTTATGTACATACCCATTTAAGCGAAAACAAAGATGAAATTGCTTGGGTGAAATCTTTATTTCCAGAACAAGCGGGCTATTTAGATGTTTATCAACATTATGGCCTAACTGGTAAACGTTCTGTTTTTGCTCATTGTGTTCACTTAGAAGATGAAGAATGGCAATGTATGCATGATACGCAGTCGGCTATCGCATTTTGTCCAACGTCGAACCTGTTCTTAGGTAGTGGTTTATTCCCATTGAAAAAAACTTGGGAAAAACAAGTGAAAGTAGGTTTAGGGACAGATATCGGTGCTGGTACATCGTTTAGTTTGCTTCAAACTGTTAACGAGGCTTATAAGGTTCAACAGTTACAAGGCGATAAACTTTCAGCTTATGAAGCGCTCTATCACGCGACGTTAGGCGGAGCAAAAGCGCTTGATTTGCAGGACAAGTTAGGCAATTTCAACATCGGTAAAGAAGCAGACTTTGTGGTACTCAACCTTAAGCCAACTGCACTACAGCAACTTCGCCAGTCTAAATCTAAATCTGTTGAAGATTCGTTGTTTGCATTATTCACTTTAGGTGATGACCGTAATATTGAGGCGACTTATATTTATGGAAACCGTGCTTATCAAAAAGAAACAGCCTAATAAAAATCGGGCCGTTAAGTTTTTGTTATTATTTGGAATATGTGTTCTTGTATTAAAGCGGGATCGACATATTGCTCAAAATGATAAAACTTCAGAGTCATCAAAGGGTGCATGAAACATCATTTTGCTTTAAAATTTTACCATTAACTCAGATTTTAGAGGTGTTGCAGGTCAACACCTTTTTTATTTTTCTTTTATATCTTGTAGGAATCTGACATGACTGTTGCAATGAGCATCATGATTTCAACCGAAGAAATTCAAGCAAAAGTCAAAGAGCTCGGCGAGCAAATTAACGCTCACTATGCAAATAGCGACAAAGAGTTAGTCCTGATTGGGCTACTGCGTGGTTCTGTTATTTTCATGGCAGACTTGTGCCGAACGATTACCAAACCGCATGAACTCGACTTTATGACAGTGTCTAGCTACGGCGGCGGTACGACTTCAAGTCGAGATGTTAAAATCTTAAAAGATCTTGATGGTGAAATTCGCGGTAAAGATGTACTGGTCGTTGAAGATATTATCGACTCAGGTAATACCTTAAGCAAAGTTATGGAAATGCTGCAAACTCGCGAACCAAATTCGATTCAATTGTGTACGTTAGTGAGTAAACCATCTCGCCGTGAAATTGATCTCGAAGTGAAATTCTTAGGTTTTGAAGTTGAAGACAAGTTTATTGTGGGTTATGGATTAGACTACGATCAAAAATATCGCCACTTACCATTTATTGGCGAAATTGGTTTATAAATTTCAAAAAAATAGCACCGCGAGGTGCTATTTTTTTATATAAAACTTTAGCTTCGAACAAAAAAGACACAAAAAGTCGCAATCTGCTACAGACAAAATAGATGACTCTGCCGCACGATAGAATATGAAGCAAAATCATTAACTTCATCAAAAAAACAACTGGAGAACAAATATGTGGTCACTCATTGTCGCTATTGTAGTTGGTTTCTTTGCTGGCTTAATCGCTCGTGCCTTACATCCAGGGGATGATAAAGCAGGTTTCATCGTAACTACCCTAATTGGTATTGCAGGTTCACTTCTCGCCACTTATGGTGGACGTTTACTTGGCCTTTATGGAGAAAATTCAGCTGCGGGCTTTATCGCATCTGTAATTGGTGCAGTTATTATTCTCTTTATTTACAATTTAATTGCACGAAAAAGTTAATGACTTTTAGGCAATAAAAAAGCACCTGATGGTGCTTTTTTTAATTCATTTTATAGACCTAATTCTTTCCAAACGGCTTGAATTTCTTCAGCAGATCGAGCGCCTACCAGTTTAAATCCATTTGCAAAAATTAAGGTAGGAGTACCATTAAAACCTAGTTTCTTTCCAAGCTCTAAGTTACGGTCAATTGGATTAGCACAGCTTGCCACTGTTGGTTTAACACCTTGTTGAATCAGTTTTTTCCATGAATAGGATTGATTTGGTGCACACCACACCTGTCTAGAAACAACAATCGACTGGGGTTTTAGAGGATAAATGAACGTGTAAATAGTCACATCTTTCAGCTTATCGAGTTCAGGTTCAAGCTGCTTGCAATAAGGGCAGTTTGGATCAGAAAATACGGCTAAAACATGCTGTCCATTACCTTTAACCGTTTTAATCGCATCTTTTAAAGGGAGTTGTTTCCAATCAATTGAATTCTGTCCTAACACCAGATCTTTGGTTAAGTTTTTCTGGTCTTTTAAACGAATCATAGAGCCTACAAACATATGTTGCCCATCTTCGCCAACATAAATGATTTGCTGATCGAGATTAGCGCTATATAGCCCAGGCATTTCGGTTTTCTGAATATTGCTAATTTTCAAATTAGGATATTGTTTTTTAATATTTTCCCTAACAGTATCTACATTAGCGAAACACACACTTGCAGTTAAGCTAAATAACGCCAATATTCCTAATTTTTTAAGCATAAAACCGACTCATAGGTAGGAGAGGAGATCATTTTAATCAGTTCAGCTTTCAAAAACAGAACTGATTACCGAGTTATAACCAAACTGCCACTCATTTATGCCAATGTTTCACGTGGAACATAAGCATATTTTAGAATATTAATTTCTACCGATATATGCACAATTTCATCATGAATTGATAAAGCCTGACGAATCTGATCTGCGGTTAAAGAAATATCATCAGTTTCGAGTGCTAAAATACAAGAAAACTTACCTTTTGCGACTTTCCAGACATGAATATCCGTAATTTCAATGTGTTTAGGAAATTCAGCAATCACTTCACGAATTTCTTCAACCACAGGATGGTCCATTTCTGCATCTAAAAGGGTTTTTCCTGTCTCTTTCATTAACCCAAGAGACCATTTTGCAACCAAAATAGCACCTAAAATCCCTAAAAGCGCATCTAAAAAATCCCAACCGAAATATTTACCCGCACAAAGCGCAATAATTGCAAAAACGGAGGTCACAGCATCTGCAACTACATGTAAAAATGCAGCTTTTTGGTTTAAATCGTGATGATGCCCTTCATGATGGTGATGGTGATGGTGATGGTGCCCATCATCGTGAAGTAACCATGCGCAAATCAAATTAATGACCAAACCTAAAATTGCAATAGGAATAGCTTCATTATAAAAAATCTCAACTGGATTAAATAAGCGTTGTATCGACTGAAAAGCCATAAAAATGGCAACAACCATCAGCAAAATCGCACTGCTATAACCCGCTAAAATCTCGATTTTCCAAGTTCCAAAACTAAACCTACGATCTTTGGAATAATGACGAGCTGCACGATAAGCAAAATAGGCTAAACCGAGTGCCAACATATGTGAACTCATATGCCAACCATCAGCCAGAAGCGCCATTGAATTGAAAAACCATCCACCGAATATTTCTAACACCATCATAGATGCCGTTAAAATCGTTGCAATCAAAATACGTTTTTGTGCAAGTGGATTTCCTTCATCAAACTGATGTTGATGATGACGTGATACACTATAATCCTGCATAAAATTTAAACCCAATATACTCCCTACCAGTATATTGAATTATACAAGAGAACACAGATGAGTCACATTGGTCAGGATAAAAAAATAGTTAATCGCGTAAAACGACTAAAAGGGCAAATTAATAGTATTGAGCATGCCGTTGAACAGCCTGATATTTCATGCATAGAAATACTGCAACAAGTTGCTGCAATTAAAGGTGCGATAAACGGTTTAATGAGTGAATTAATGGAACAACACTTACATCACCATGTGCTCAAAGAAGCACAAGTTGATCAGAATGAGTTAGATGAGTTTTTAAAGGTTCTAAAAAGATACGGCTAACGAGGTAACTGAATGACACAGCCATGTGCATCATTCAGAGTTTTTTTAATTATTTTCCAATACAAAACGAACCAAAGATTTTGCCTAATAGATCATCGGCGCTAAAGTCACCAGTAATTTCACCTAAAGCATTTTGAGCAAGGCGTAATGATTCAGCAACCAGTTCACCTGCGTTAAACACAACAAGTTGCTCATGTGCTTCTGAAAGATAGAGCTGTGTGCGCTTCATTGCGTCTAAATGACGTGTTCTCGCAATAAAGGTGTCTTCCTCAGGGTGAAAGCCTGCATGCGCTGTAATCGCATCTACGAGGCCTTGTACGCCCATCTCTTGTTTTGCAGAAACGGTTATATGACGGAACCCTTGAAAATCGTTTATTTCCGCTAACTGGCCAGTTAAATCGCATTTATTACCAATTAACATTAGGCGACGAGGTTCAATGTGTTCAGCAAAATATTCTTGGGCAAGTTTTAATGGATCATCGCCTTGATTTAAATCATAAACCAGCAATAACAAATCAGCTTGTTCAATTTCTTTAATTGCTCTGCGAATCCCTTCTTTTTCAACAATGTCACCTGTTTCACGTAGGCCAGCTGTGTCTGTTAAGGTGATTGGTAGGCCATTTAAGCTAATTTTTTCATGTAAAACATCGCGAGTTGTACCAGCAATATCGGTCACAATTGCGCGTTCAACGCCAGCTAGTGCGTTTAACAAGCTCGACTTACCTGCATTTGGTTTACCCGCAATAACGACTTGCAAGCCTTCACGTAGTAATTGACCTTGTCGTGCAGATGTTTGAACGGCATGTACTGACTGCTGAACATCTTCAAGTAAAGCTAAAATCTTACCATCTGCTAAGAAATCGATTTCTTCTTCAGGAAAATCAATTGCAGCTTCAACATGTAAGCGTAAATGAATCAGTTTTTCTAAAACGGTATTAATTTTTGTTGAAAAAGCGCCTTGTAAAGAACGAACGGCAGAACGTGCTGCAGCTTGTGAAGTTGCATCAATCAAGTCGGCAATTGCTTCTGCTTGTACCAAGTCCATCTTGCCATTTTCAAAAGCGCGCATGGAGAATTCACCAGCTTTTGCAGCAATTGCACCCAGCTCAAATAGACGTCCCAGCAAGGCATTTTGGATGACTGGACCACCGTGACCTTGTAGCTCTACAACATCTTCACCTGTAAACGAGTGGGGATTGGGAAAGCATAGAACAATCCCTTCATCCATAATGCTGCCATCAGCATCATAAAACTTACGAAAACCTGCCATACGTGCTTCAGGCAAGTTTTTCTGTGTCAGGTTTTGAGCAATCTCATAAGCTTTAGGTCCCGATAGGCGAATCACGCCCACACCACCACGCCCTGGTGGCGTTGCAATTGCGGCAATCGTGGTTTGACTTTGCATATTATTCACCTAAAAACCTAAAATCCAGCCAAAGAAAAATCCGCCTAAGATTACCATCTTAAGCGGATTTATTCAGCAAAAGTTCAACGATTAAGAAGCTGATTCAGTCTTATTTATACGACTTTTTTCAACGCTCTTATTAATAAACGACTGCTGTAAAATGGTAATACTGTTGTTCACAATCCAGTACAGCACGAGACCTGCTGGGAAGAACAACATAAATACCGTGAACATAATCGGCATAATGCGGAACACTTTTGCCTGCATAGGATCAGCGGGTTGCGGGTTCAACATTTGCTGTGCAAACATGGTAGCACCCATGATTAACGGCAAGATGAACCAAGGATCCATTGCTGACAAGTCTTGAATCCAGCCTAACCACGGTGCGTGACGTAATTCCACACTTTCCATGAGTACCCAGTACAAAGCAAGGAAAATTGGCATTTGTAGCAACAACGGTAAACAACCTGAAAGTGGATTCACTTGTTCACGTTTGTATAAAGCCATCATTTCTTGCGAGAAGCGCATACGGTCTTCACCGAATTCTTCTTTCATGCGTTGCATTTCTGGTGCAATCACACGCATTTTCGCCATAGAACGATAACTTTTTGAAGATAAAGGCCATAAAATCATCTTCACCATCACGGTAAGTAAGATGATTGACCATCCCCAGTTGCCCACAATGCTATGGAAGAATTGAAGACCTAAGAACAATAACTTGGCAATCGGCCATAACCAGCCATAATCGACAGTCTGATTCAAGCCAACCGCTAAATCTTTTAATTCAGATTGTACTTTCGGACCTGAATAAAGTTTTGCGTCCACTTCCATTGAAGTGCCTGCCGGAACATTAATCACTGGTGAGGTAAAACCAATGATATTCATATGATCAGCAGATTGACGAGATTCAAGTTTAGCTACATAAGGCTGACCATTTGCTTGAGTCAGTTTAAGATTCCCAGGAATCCAAGCACTTACAAAATAATGCTGAACAATCGCAACCCATCCACCTTTCGCTTCAGTATTTACTTTTTCTTCTGAGAAATTAGCAAACTTAAGCTTGTTGTAGTGTGAATCAGGTGTTCCCCAAGCTCCACCTAAGAAAGTTCCTAGAGTGAAAATACCTTGAGAAGATTTACCAGGATCATCAGAGTTATCACGCTTTAATTGTCCAAACATCTGACCTTGCCAGCTTTGTTGGCTACGGTTAATCACTTGATGTCTTACAACAATTGGATATTGCCCTTGGGTAAAGGTGAAAGTTTTAATAATTTCAACGCCTTCAGGTGTTTTAAATACCATCGGAACGTTTAAAACTTTTTCAGATTGACCCTTTTGATCCTGTACACCCTTAGCATCAGCCAAAGTATATGATGTTTTTTCAACCGCATATAATGGACGACCACCACGACTGCTATCTGGTCCATTCAAACCAATTAAGCCAGATTGAGCAACATATGTACGCTTGGCATCATTTTCAAGCATAACAAATGGCTGATCGCTGTCTTTGCTTTTGTCGTGTGAGAGTAATTCAATACGAACAATATCACCACCTTTTGGATTGATCCAAATATGGTAAAGGTCAGTTTGTACTGAAATAAGCTGTTGATTCACAGGTGCAGTTGCATCTGTGGTTTGTGACTGCGCAATATTTGCTTGTGGCACATCGGAAGCCACTGTTGCATTTTTAGCATTTGGCAAATCAGCAGATACTTCATGTGAACTTACAGCCGCCGCTTGTTTTTGCGGTGCAGTTGCAGCATTTCCATAATCTTTTTGCCAAGCCAAAATGAGCAAATATGCGGTGACAAACATGGCCCCGAGAATTGCAAACCTGGCCCATTGTTGCATATCTATTACCCCAAATGGTTAGAGAGATTTTGCTTCAGTAAACGATCACGAAAGGGTACAGCAACATGATGCGTTTGAGAATCTATTTGATGAAACGAAATAAAACGAATTGCTTTTGGCGGTACCGGATCATATCCAGATCCGCCCCAGGGATGACAACGACAAATTCGTTTAGAAGATAACCAAACGCCTTTGATTGCACCATGAGTTTGCAATGCTTCTATCGCATATTGGGAACAGGTCGGGATATAACGACAACGGGGTCCAAGAAGCGGACTAATCGCAATTTGATACAGTCGAATCAACCAACGTAGAAAACGAACCATTGGCTATCTCTTAATTCTGCGAGGTTGTGCCAACTTTAGAATGTTTTTTTGCTAAGCGTTGTAATTTTTGCCAAGCAAAATCTAATTGTTGATATAGCTCAGCATTCGTAATCGCTTCTATACCGACTTTCGGCATTACCACAATATCTATATCTGATCCAAAATTCGGCTGATGTAGACGAAAGCTCTCACGAGCAAGACGTTTTATTCGATTTCTTTCATGCGCACGGCGCACTTTTTTCTTAGCAACAACAATACCCAAACGGCTATGAGGCTGTTCGGTTAATTTTGCAAGAAATAAAAAATGGGGTTGATGCACTTTAAAAAGCGCACCATCGAATACACTTTTATAATCTGCAGCACAGCGTATTCGCACATCTGTGCTAAAATTGTAAAGTGTCATCACACCCAAGTCTGGTCAGCGTAACAGTATTAAACAGTTAAGCTATGACGACCTTTTGCACGACGACGAGCTAATACTTGACGACCAGCTTTAGTTGCCATACGAGCACGGAAACCATGAACGCGTTTACGCTTTAATTCAGATGGCTGGAAAGTACGTTTCATATCGAAACTCCCAAAAATGATCTTTCTATAAAGGTCCGCGATTTTATTGTGCAATGTTTACGCTGTCAATGAAAAACCAAGAAAGTTTTGTATTTAACCCAAATTTTTAATCTCTCTACTTCTTTTTATGATTGTCATAATTCAGTGCAATATATAGCTTTTAAAGTTATACACAAAGTAATTGTCTATTTTTATTAGAACTTTTATTATATACACACCTTATATACATATTTATCAACAAAACAAGATATGATCTTGGCTTTGATTTGCTGCATTTGAATTTAAATTCATATTTTGTAGTTATCCACAAAAGATCACACCCCTATTAAATAAATTCAAATTTTAAAATTTATATTTATTCTTATTAGGAGCGGTTTTTTCTGTGGATTTCGTACTTTTAAATTTAAAAAACATGTATTTGGGTTGTTGATAACTCTGTTTTTATTATATTTATGGATTGTGGATAAGTTTGTGTGATAATTTATCCACAGGTTGTGCAAAAAGTTATACACAAGTGGTTTTGAATTTAAATTTATTCACAAGAGTTTTCTTTTTAGACAAAATCACTCGAATTCGTCATGACAGATGTGGATAACTTGGTTAGAATGGCGACCCCTTCTCATATGGAAGGGTGAATCTTTAGATTGTTTGAATTTAAAAACGCAAAAATAGGGGATACACATGCTTTGGACAGACTGCTTAACTCGCTTGCGACAAGAGCTCTCTGATAACGTCTTTGCGATGTGGATTCGCCCATTAGTTGCTGAAGAAGTAGAAGGGATACTACGTCTTTATGCTCCTAACCCTTATTGGACGCGTTACATTCAAGAGAATCATTTAGAATTAATTTCTATATTGGCTGAGCAGTTGTCAGAAGGACGTGTACGTCAGGTTGAGATTTTAGTTGATTCTCGTCCTGGCAGTATCTTGTCATCGAGCGAACAACCAGCAACCACTACAGCTGCTTTGCAAACTGCACCACCACAAAGTATTAAAGTAAAAAAAGAGCCTGAGTCTGTTTCTAGCCCACATGCGAATAGTGTCGTCAATCCGAAAACATCAAAAAAGAAACTACTGAATCCTCAGTTTACTTTTTCTTTATTTGTTGAAGGCCGTTCGAACCAGATGGCTGCTGAAACATGTAGAAAAGTATTAACTCAATTAGGTGCTTCACAGCATAACCCTTTGTTTTTATACGGTCCTACAGGATTAGGTAAGACACACTTAATGCAAGCAGTTGGTAATGCTTTATTACAAGCCAAACCAAATGCTCGTGTGATGTATATGACTTCTGAGAGTTTTGTTCAGGATTTTGTGAGTTCTTTACAAAAAGGCAAAGTAGAAGAATTTAAGAAGAACTGCCGTTCTTTGGATTTATTATTGGTCGATGATATTCATCTCTTAGCAGGTAAAGAGGCGAGTCTAGTTGAGTTCTTCTATACATTTAATGCTTTACTTGATGAATCTAAACAAATTATTTTAACTTCAGACCGTTATCCAAAAGAATTAACAGAGTTAGATCCACGTTTAGTTTCCCGTTTTTCTTGGGGACTTTCAGTAGGTGTTGAACCACCAGATATTGAAACTCGTATCGAAATTTTATTAAAAAAAGCGGAAAATAGCGGCGTTGATTTACCTCGAAATTGTGCACTATTTATTGCACAACAAGTCGTTGCTAACGTACGTGAACTTGAAGGGGCACTTAATAAAGTCGTTGCAATTTCTCGTTTTAAAGGTGCTCCAATCGATCTTGACGTTGTGCGTGAGTCTTTAAAAGATGTGTTGGCTATCCGTGCACGAACGATTAGTGTAGAAAATATTCAGCGTGTGGTGAGTGAGTATTTCCGTATCCCATTAAAAGAATTAGTAGGGCCCAAACGTACGCGAATTTATGCTCGACCACGTCAGTTAGCAATGGGACTTGCTCGTGAATTGACCGGTGATAGTTTTCCTGAAATTGGAATGGCTTTTGGTGGACGTGACCACAGTACCGTGATGCATGCTTGTGAAAAAGTAACCAGTCTGCGCGGAGAAGATCCAATTTTTGACGAAGATTATAAAAATCTACTGCGTCTACTTCAGAGTTAATGAAATAATAAGACATTGTTGCAAAGTCTACGTAAGTGCAGCATAGTACACAGCTAAAAAATGAAATATTTGCTCCAAGTTGCTAGAGGAATGAATCGTGCGTTTGAAAATCGCTAAAGAAAGTTTACTCAATGTTTTATCGCATGTTGTCGGTGCGGTAGAACGTCGTCATACATTGAATATTCTTTCAAACGTCAAAATTCAGACTAATGCTCAGGCGCTCACCATTACTGGTTCCGATTTAGAGGTCGAACTGGTTGCGAGCACTGTTTTAACAGAAGGGGCATGCCTTGAAGCAGGGGAAACCACAGTCCCTGCCCGTAAATTAATGGAAATTTGTAAATCATTGCCTACAGCTGCATTAATTGATTTACAAATTACTGAAGATCAAAGATGTATTTTAAAATCTGGTAATAGCCGTTTCGTATTAGGAACTTTACCAGCAGAAGATTATCCATTATTGACGACTGAAAATAGTCAAGGTACTCAAGTACAGGTAACTCAACGTGAGTTAAAGCGTTTATTTGAAAAAACTGCTTTTGCGATGGCTGTACAAGATGTACGTTTCTATTTAACAGGTACTTTATTGGAAATTGATGAAAATCAATTACGTGCAGTAACAACAGATGGGCACCGTTTAGCACTTTGTGAAATTACGGCTTCTTCTACATCATCTCAATTGGTTCAGGCCATTGTACCTCGTAAAGCTGTTGGTGAATTACAGCGTTTACTAAGTATTGAAGATGAACAATTAACATTGTTGATTGGTCGTGAGTTGTTAAATGTAACCATCAATACGCCAAGTCGTGACAAAGAGCAGGGTGATATTACTGTTCGTTTTACAACAAAATTGATTGATGGAAAATTCCCTGATTATCGTCGTGTAATTCCACGTGGTGGCGATAAACATGTATTAATTAGCCATGATGTATTTAAGCAATCATTACAACGTGTTGCAATTTTGAGTAATGAGAAATTGCGTGGTGTTTTCTTGAATTTTAATCAAGATTCTTTACAGCTTCGTGCGAATAACCCTGAGCAAGATGAGGCTATTGAAGATTTAGCTATCCAATATCAAAACGTGCCACTTGAAATGTCATTTAATGCGCAATATTTACTTGAAGTATTAGGTGTGCTTGATGGCGATGACGTAAATATGAGCATGAGTGAGGCGAATCAGTCTGTTTTGGTTCAAGACCCAGCACATACTGATCAAACTTATGTAGTTATGCCGATGCGTGTATAGTCTGGCTATCGAATATGCATCTTACGCGCTTAAACATTGAACGTGTGCGTAATTTAAAAACGGTTGCACTCCAAGGGTTGCAACCGTTTAATATATTTTATGGCGCTAATGGTTCAGGAAAAACCTCAATTCTGGAAGCAATTCATTTGCTTGCAACTGGACGATCGTTCCGCACTCATATTCCTAAAAATTATATTCAGTATGCTGCCGAAGATGCGATTGTCTTTGCACAGTCTAGTACTGAGAAAATTGGCATGCAAAAGTTAGCATCTGGTGAGCAGTTGATGAGGGTCAATGGCGATACCGTAGCTACCCAAGGCCAACTTGCTAAATTGCTTCCTTTGCAGCATCTTGATCCACAAAGTACCGACATTATTGACCATGGTGCAAAACCACGACGCCAACTTTTAGATTGGCTGATGTTCCACGTGGAACCTGAGTTTTATTTTGCGTGGCAATACTATTCGCGTGCATTAAAACAGCGAAATACGTTACTTAAAACTCGAAGAAATTTGTCGTTGGCTGATTTAGAGCCGTGGAACAAAATGCTGAGTGATTATGGTGAAATTTTGCACTCTCAGCGCTTGGGTATTGTGGAACAATGGAATGTGTTTTTTCAAAACGATTTGAGCCAATTACTCCCTGATCTTGAAATTGAACTGGAATACAGTCCAGGTTTTCATACAGAGCAGGGACTCATGCAAGACCTGCTTAATCAACACCAAAAAGATATCGAAAGACGGTATACCGAATATGGTCCACATCGTGCAGATTTGCGCTTAAAAACCCCGTTTGGACACGCTGATGTGGTTTTATCAAGAGGTCAGAAAAAACTGCTGATTATTGCTTTAAAACTGTCACAAATTGCAATGTTACATGCGAGTAATAAGGAAACTGTGGTATTATTAGATGATCTGACAGCAGAATTAGACTTAACCGCACAACAACGTTTAATTGAACGATTAAGCCAACTTGGTAGCCAGGTTTTTATGACAACTTTAGATCATGCATCGGTAAAAAAACACTTACATGATCTGTCTATTTCATATCAATTATTCAATGTTGAATCCGGTCAAGTTAGTCTTGCTTCACCATAATTTTTTGATGTTAACCATCTTTGAATAAACCTATATTTGCTAGGGAGAAACCATGAGTTCAGAGTCTCAATCAGCCTCTCAAACAGAACAAACCAATGAAAAGGCTTATGATTCCTCTAGTATTAAAGTATTACGTGGATTAGATGCAGTTCGTAAACGTCCGGGTATGTATATTGGGGATACAGACGACGGTACCGGTTTACACCATATGGTATTTGAGGTAGTCGATAACGCAATCGATGAAGCTTTAGCTGGGCATTGTGATGAAATTATTGTCACTATTCATGAAGATGAGTCAGTAAGCGTTTCTGATAATGGCCGTGGTATTCCAACCGATATTCACCCTGAAGAAGGTGTTTCTGCAGCGGAAGTAATTCTTACCATTCTGCACGCAGGTGGTAAGTTTGATGACAACAGCTATAAAGTTTCAGGTGGTTTGCACGGCGTAGGTGTTTCTGTAGTAAACGCACTTTCACGTAAATTACATTTAATGATTTCTCGCGCTGGTCAAGTGCATGAGCAAGAATATCAACACGGTGATCCGCAATATCCATTACGTGTGATTGGTGAAACAGATAAAAGCGGTACAACAGTACGTTTTTGGCCAAGTGCAGAAACTTTTAGCCAAACTATCTTTAACGTAGAAATTCTAGCGCGTCGTTTACGTGAGCTTTCATTCTTGAACGCGGGCGTGCGTATTGTTTTACGTGATGAACGAATTAACCTTGAACATGTGTATGACTACGAAGGTGGCTTATCTGAGTTCGTAAAATACATTAACGAAGGTAAAACTCATCTGAATGAGATTTTCCATTTCACTGCGGATACAGATAACGGCATTGTTGTAGAAGTAGCCTTACAGTGGAACGAAAGTTATCAAGAAAACGTTCGTTGTTTTACTAATAACATTCCTCAAAAAGATGGTGGTACGCATTTAGCAGGTTTCCGTGCAGCGTTGACGCGTGGTCTTAACCAATATCTTGAAAATGAAAATATTATCAAGAAAGAAAAAGTCAATGTAACCGGTGACGATGCACGTGAAGGTTTAACTGCTATTATTTCGGTAAAAGTACCTGATCCGAAGTTCTCATCTCAAACCAAAGAAAAACTGGTATCGAGTGAAGTAAAACCAGCGGTTGAGCAAGCAATGAACAAAGAGTTCTCTGCTTACTTACTTGAAAACCCGCAAGCTGCAAAATCGATTGCAGGTAAAATTATTGATGCTGCACGTGCGCGTGATGCTGCACGTAAAGCACGTGAAATGACGCGTCGTAAAAGCGCACTTGATATCGCTGGTTTACCAGGTAAGTTGGCAGATTGTCAGGAAAAAGATCCAGCACTTTCTGAACTATATCTTGTCGAGGGTGACTCAGCAGGTGGTAGTGCTAAGCAAGGCCGTAACCGTAAAATGCAGGCTATTTTGCCGTTGAAAGGTAAAATCCTGAACGTTGAACGTGCGCGCTTTGACAAAATGATTTCTAGTCAGGAAGTTGGTACTTTAATTACTGCACTTGGCTGTGGTATTGGTCGTGAAGAATATAATCCCGATAAGCTACGCTATCATAAAATCATTATCATGACGGATGCTGACGTTGATGGTTCGCACATTCGTACTTTGTTATTAACGTTCTTCTTCCGTCAAATGCCAGAATTGGTTGAGCGTGGGCATATTTATATTGCACAGCCACCTTTGTATAAATTGAAAAAGGGTAAGCAGGAACAATACATCAAAGATAATGATGCATTGGAAACTTATTTAATTTCAAATGCGATTGATGAGCTGTCTTTGCATACCAATGCTGAAGCACCTGCTATTACGGGTGAAGCACTTGCAAAAGTCATTCAAGACTATCAAGTTTCACAAAAGAGCTTACAGCGCTTAACTTTACGTTATCCAGCTAGCTTATTGGATGCTTTACTTGAAGTAGAAGCATTCAAGAGCGATCAAAATCATGATCAGGCTTATGTACAACAATGGGCTGATCAAGTAAAAGCTATCATTACAAGATTACAGCCAAGTTTACGCCCAGAAATTACACTAGAGTCATTTGAGCGTGAAAATGCTCAAGGTGAAAAATCTGCGCATTATTGGCCGCGTATTACGGTATATGTTCATAACTTGCCACATGCATATTTGCTTGATGCAGCTTTATTGAATTCAGCTGAGTATGCACGTTTGCTGAAAAACTCGAAGAGCTGGTTCAGTTTGCTTGAAGATGGTGCTTATTTACAAAAAGGTGATCGCCGTATTCAAGTGGCTAACTTCCATCAAGTTTGGCAGCATATTTTGCAAGATTCGCGCCGCGGTATGATGATTCAGCGCTATAAAGGTCTTGGCGAGATGAACGCTGAACAGCTTTGGGAAACGACAATGGACCCTGAAAACCGTAATATGTTGCAGGTAACTATTGACGATGCGATTGAAGCAGATCGTATGTTCTCTTGCTTGATGGGTGATGATGTGGAACCACGTCGTGCATTCATTGAAGAAAATGCTTTAAATGCGGATATTGATGCTTAATTGATAACGCGATTCTAAATCAGTCTAGGGAGAGAAGATGATGGGTCAGAAAGTATTAGCTAGTTTGTTAATCTCATGTGCGTTTTTAGGAAGCTCTGCTGTTTGGGCAGCTGATTTAGAAACAAATATGAAAACTTTAGCTAAGAGCACTAAAGCATTTGCTGAAGCGAAAGATGCTGCTAATGCGAAACAACAACTTGTTGTAATGCGTGAAGCAGCAGTTTCTTCTAAGCAATATTTGCCGCATAAACTCGAAGGTTTACCTTCAGGAAATGTACAGGTAAAAGAGTACCAAGCTGGTTTAGATCAGCTTGTTACTGAGATTGATAAAGTAACTGCATTAGTTGAGCAAGGACAATTAGACCAAGCAAAAACTGAAGCAATCAATTTAGTCAAAATTCGAAATGAAAATCATAAAAAATTTAGATAATTGATTTTTTATGAGAAAGGGCTAATCATCATTAGCCCTTTTTTTGTATCCAGAAAAGCATTTTGTTTAACACCTAAACTATTGAAAGTTATATTCTCTAGGCGGTACTTACTAATAACAATAGGCAATATAATTATGAAAAAGATTTATAAACTTATATTGGGTAGCATTGTTTTTGTCACTAGTGTGTTTCAATTGCATGCTGCTACAGTCCCGACCTTTTATGGCAAATTAGTATTTCATCGTTATAGTGATTATGACGCATGGGACAGTAAGCTTTATCTTTATAACTTCACAACGCAGCAGACTACATTGCTGGGTACAAACTGGAAAATCGACCATATGATGAATGGTCATTTTTCCCCAGATGGTAAATGGTTAACTTTTATGGGGGTTAACTCTGGGCAGCATTATGGCGATGCATGGGATGTGTATGCTTGGAAAGTGGGTAGTAGTGAGTTACCCATTAACTTAACTCAGGGAAATAATAAACGGGATGAAGATCCAAAATTCATAGATAACCAGCGTATTATTTTTAAACAAAATGGCGATTTAAAAATCGTTAAAATGACGGATCGGACGATTACTTCTGTCACTCAAAATGGTTGGGACATAGAAGAATCAATGCCTTATCCGATGGTAAATACTACTCAAATCTTGTATGCGAAAGGTGCTGGAAATAATTCTAGAGTTTTCAGTATTGATCAGTCGGGTGCCTATGATACACAGCTAACCAATATCGCCTCATATTATCCAGTATGGTGGCAGGGAAGTCGGTTTTTATATGTGCGCTGGTATAGCTCAACAAATGCCCATGATCAGATTTATGCTTATGATATGGCTAATAAACAAAACACACGTTTGCCATTCAACAGCATTAATTATGATACTTCCGATCCAGCGCCTTTAGATCAGCGTTACATGGTGGTGTCTCTTACAGGGCAAACAGGCAGTCGAGGCGGTTATGATCTATATATCGCGGATAGTCTATCAAGCAATGTTTGGCCTTTACCTGTAAATAGCAATTTAAATGAATTAGGGGCTTTTTATACCCCTTATTAATTAATAAAAAAGCCGATTAAGAAATCGGCTTTTTTATTTTAGAAAACAGATTAATCAAAAGAAGCTTCCATTTCTTCTAACTCCATCATGAGTTCTAAAAGCTGCTCTTCGTGTTGCTCAAGTTTAGCCTTCAGCTCAGTCTGTTCATTCATAAGTTTGAGTAAATCATCTTTACGTGCAGCCTCATATAGAGATGTGTCTGCTAGAGATTCTTCAATTTTGGCAAGCTGCGGTTGAAGCTTCTCAATTTGAGACTCAACTTTTTCAATGTTTTTACGAATAGGTCGAGTTTGTTCACGACGGCGAGCTGCTTCTTTACGCTGTGCTTCTTTATCAACTTTAGCTGGGACGGCAGCAGTGGTTGAGGACGAATTATTCTGCGCCACAGCAGTTTGAGCATTGATAAGTTGCTGACGTGCTTCACGTAGCCATTTTGCATAATCCTGTAAATCACCTTCGAATTCGGTACATTTACCGCCGTGTACTAAAAGAAGCTCGTCACAAACACTTGCAATCAGTTGACGTTCGTGGGAAACCAGTACAACAGCACCCTCAAAGTCTTGTAATGCCATGCTCAGTGAATGACGCATATCTAGATCTAAATGGTTCGTCGGTTCATCGAGAATTAAAACGTTTGGACGCTGCCATACAATGAGTGCGAGGGCTAAACGAGCGCGCTCTCCACCAGAAAAGGTTTCACATGGCGTATCCATGCGTTCACCACTAAAGCCAAAACTACCTAAGAAAGAACGGAGGGTGGCTTCACTAATTTTTTTATCTGCTATACGAGCAAGCTGTAACATTGGAGTAGCATGGCCATCTAAAGCATCCATTTGGTGCTGCGCAAAGTAACCAATGTTAAGCAGTTCAGAAGCTTTACGTTCACCTGCTAAGAGTGGTAAATCACCAACTAAGCTCTTAATCAATGTTGATTTACCTGCGCCGTTCATACCAAGTAAACCAATACGTGAGGTTGGTGTAATTTGTAATCTGATTTTTTCGGCTATTTGTTTATCACCATAACCAATGCTGGCATTGTCTAAAGTCAGCAAAGGAGAACTCATTTTGGTGGGTTCACGGAAACTAAAAGTAAATGGCGTATCTACATGAGCGGGTGCAAGTTGCTGCATGCGCTCAAGTTGTTTAATGCGACTCTGCGCCTGACGAGCTTTAGTCGCTTTTGCTTTAAAACGGTCAATAAACTTTTGTAGGTGAGCGCGCGTTTCTTCTTGTTTCTCAAAAGCTTGTTGTTGTTGGGCAAGACGTTCACTACGCGTAGTTTCAAATGTAGAGTAGTTTCCGGTGTAAAGCGTGAGTTCCTGATTTTCGATGTGAAGAATATGATCAGTAATCGCATCTAAAAAGTCGCGGTCATGTGAAATGAGGATGAGTGTACCTTCATAGGCTTTAAGCCAATCTTCTAACCACAGAATTGCATCCAAGTCTAAATGGTTGGTTGGTTCATCTAGTAATAATAAATCTGAACGACTCATAAGGGTACGCGCCAAATTTAAGCGCATACGCCATCCACCTGAGAAACTCTCAACGTTTAAACGTAATTGATTTTCTAGAAAACCAAGACCAGCCATGAGTTGGGCTGCTTTTGATGGTGCTGAATAACCATGAATTTCATCAAAGCGGCCATGCAATTTAGCCAATTCAAAATCAGTCAGTTGATCTGGTTGAGCAAGCTTATTTTGAATATCCCAAAATTCTTCATCACCTGAAAGAACAAAATCAATTGCAGGCATATCTAAGGCTTTTATTTCTTGAGCCATATGCGCTACGGTCCAGCCTGTAGGACGAGTAAGTGAACCTTCATCGGCACCTAAACTTCCAAGTAATGCAGCAAATAATGTCGACTTACCTGCACCATTTACACCAGTTAGACCAATCTTCCAACCTGGGTGTAATTGCATAGACGCTTTTTGAAATAGAACACGTCCACCGCGGCGTAAAGAAACTTGGTCAAATTGAATCATCTTATTGTATCGAGGTGAGTTAGGGATGCTGTATTTTAAAGAGAACTGCCGATGAAAACAAAACTTTCCGGATTTTAGTGAGCAGCTGTTAATAATTACATATATCAAGACATTCTAAATTTCGCTATTCATCCGAAATTCTCAAAATATTGAACAAGATAGAACACATTTAAAAAAATATGGCTAAAATAAAAACAGTTTAAAATTTGGTTGATTAATGAGCTACTAATAAAACTAGACTAAGGAAAGTCAAATGAAAAAAAGATTGGGGATAATTGGCACAGCATTTTGCTGTGCGATGGGAACAGCACATGCGGGACAAAATGTGTGTGTGTTTGATTTATTAGGAAAGTCAGGTGAATCCTATAAACTGATGGAAGAATGGGCGCTTGCAGCGAAAGAGTGGCAAGCAGATATCACTTTAATTCCATTTCAAGATGAAGCTTTGGTTGACCGTAGGTTGCGTGAAGGCAAGTGTGATGCTGCTTATATGACTTCCATGCGGGCGAGAAATTATAATAAATTTGCAGGTTCGATCGATGCGATTGGTGGGGTCACCAGTAATGCTATTGCGCAAAAAGCAATTAGTTTTGTTCTCGATAAGCGCAATAAACATCGTATGGTAACTGCACAAAATGGAGCTAATTACGAAGTCGTCGGGATTGTTCAGATTGGATTGGCTTATTTATTTGTAAGAGATAAAAACCTGAATTCAATTGAAAAAGTACGCGGTACTAAATTTGCTATTTTGCAATATGACGCAGCACAGAAAATTATGGTGGAAAGTGTTGGAGCGCAGGCCATTCCATCAGAAATTACCGATTTTGTGAAAAAGTTTAATAGTGGACAAGTCGATGCAATTGCTGCACCAGCTTATGCTTATAAACCTTTAGAGATTGGTAAAGGGGTGGGAGGGAAAGGGGCAATGTTTACTTTCCCTGTGGTTAACGTTACGGGAGATTTAGTTGCTCGAAGTGATAAATTTCCCGCAGATTTCGGTATAAAGTCACGTGCTTGGTTTCTACAGCAACTACCTCAGAACTTTGCCATGATAAAACGGCTAGAAATGGGCGTACCCTCAAAAATTAAAATGAATTTTTCAGCTGAAGACAAAATTAAATATCAAAAAATTTTACGTGAAGGTCGCCTCAGCTTAACAAAACAAGGTGTATACGATGCAACAATGATGAGTGTGCTGAAGCGTGCTCGTTGTACGGTTGAAAGAACTAATTTTGAATGTACCCTTAATGGAGAATAGTTTGTTTTTTAAACACAAAAACGCTACATATATTTCAAAGCTGAATATGGGTATGAAAATTGTGAATATAAAAAGTAACTTACGGAAACTTAGTGATTTTTACTACTAATAAATAATTTAAATTGAACAAACAATGGTTCAATGAGATAAAAATATTTGAGTAAAAGCTCTATTTTTTTCTAAAAAACATGATTAATATCTGTCTTTGAAAGGAAACTTCAAACAAAAAATCTGTTCCGTGGAAGGATGAAGAAAATGAAAAAAATCGTACTTGCTATGGCTGCCGCTTCTGTTGTTGGTTTTTCTGCTTCAGCGCAAGCAGCGAGTACCGTATGTGTATTCGACCTCTTAGGAAAAGCAGGCGACTCATATAAAATGATGGAAGAATGGGCTCTAGCTGCAAAAGGCTGGGGTACTGAAATTAACTTAGTTCCTCGTCAGGACGAGGCTGTTGCTGATAATGATTTTAAAGCAGGCAAATGTGATGCTGTAGCAATGACAGCAATGCGTGCGCGCCAATATAACAAATTCGCAGGATCTATCGACTCACTCGGTGGTGTTCCAAACAACCAAATCGCTCAACGTGCAATTACCTATGTATTAGATGCGCGTAATGCAGCTAAAATGACCACTAATATGGGTGGTAAAAAATATGAAGTTGCTGGTATTTCTCCGCTAGGTTCAGCATTCATTTTCGTACGTGACAAAAACATCAACTCTGTTGAAAAAGCTGCGGGTAAAAAATTCGCCGTACTTGGCTATGACGATGCACAAAAAATTATGGTGCAACGCGTAGGCGCTCAAGCGGTTCTTTCTGATATTTCGAACTTTGCCGCGAAATTTAACAATGGTCAGGTAGATATGGTAGGTGCGCCTGCTTATGCTTACAAACCATTAGAGTTAAATAAAGGTTTAGGTGCAAACGGTGTAATGTGGAACTTCCCTGTATTACACGTTACAGCAGATCTAGTATTACGTTCTGATAAATTCCCAGCTGGTTTTGGTCAAAAATCTCGTGACTGGTTCGTTAAACAGTTGCCTAAGAACTTTGCAATGATCAACCGTTTAGAAGCGCAAATTCCTGGCAAATACAAAATGAACTTAAGTGCAGAAGATAAACTTAAGTATCAAAAAATGTTGCGTGATGGCCGTATGGACTTAACTAAACGCGGTGTTTACGATGCAGGAATGATGTCTGTATTGAAAAAAGCACGTTGTTCTGTAGACAAGGCTAACTTTGAATGTTCAATGCCTGGTGAATAATCTTAATTTCTTTCAGAAAGCCTAGACCTAGTTCTAGGCTTTTTGTTTTATATGTGCTGTCAATTCTGCCATTGTGGTTAGTTAGAAAGAGGTTAAGCTAAATTTAGATAAAAACTTCATAAGGAAACATGAAGGTATAAAAATGGATCAAGGACTTGAGTGATTAAAATAATTGCTAATAGGTAGGTTAATCGCTATCTATTTTTCATGGAAATAAAATCATAAAAGTAAATAGGGTCTATACGAATATTCCATCATGATTTTTATTTGAGGCCTATCCGATTCATACCTGATCGGTATGAAATTTCTTGGTATCGAAAAACAAAAACTCCACAAGGAAAGGAAAAAGAATATGCAATTTTCCAAAATGCTATTACTTGCGATGGGACTTACTACAGTTTCTTTTGCAGCTCAGGCTAAACAAACAGTATGTGTTTTTGACTTCGTTGGTAAAAATGGCGATGTGTATGCACTAATGAAGGATTATCAACTTGCCGCTAAAAACTGGGGAGCTGATATCGAACTTAAAGTAAACCAGAATGAAGCTGTGATTGCTGAAGATTTTAAAGCAGGCAAATGTGATGGTATTAGTGTGTCAGGGATGCGTGGACGTCAATTTAACTCATTTACTGGGTCATTAGACGCAATCGGGGCCATTCCTGACCTCAAGCTTGCTGTAAAAATAATGCAAGGCTTAGCGAGTCCGACTTTTAGTAAATATATGGTTAATGGTCGCTATGAGGTTGTCGGTGTTATTCCAGTTGGTGATGCTTACCTTCTAGTAAACGATCGCAGCATCAATACAGTAGCGAAAGCCGCAGGTAAGAAAATTGCTGTTCTTGACTATGATGAAGCACAAAAAATTATGGTTCAGCAGGTAGGAGCACAGGCTGTTAGTGCTGACGTAACCAATTTCGGTGCGAAATTTAATAACCATCAAGTTGATATTATTGGTGCACCAGCAGCAGCATTTAAGCCTTTAGAACTACAAAAAGGTTTAGGAACAAAAGGTGCGATCGTGAACTATCCGATCTTACAGGTCACCGGAAATATTATTATCCGTCCTGATAAGTTCCCAGCTGGTTTTGGTCAGAAATCTAGAGAATGGGTTTCAGGTCAGCTACCACGTGCCTTTACCATCTTGGGTAAAATGAAAGCTGATATTCCGCAAAAATACTGGATGGATGTTCCAGCAGCCGATAAACCAGGCTACCAAAAGCTTATGCGTGAGTCTCGAATTAACCTTACACAACGTGGTGTGTACGATAAACGTATGATGAAACTCCTTTGGCAATTCCGTTGTAAACAAGACGCTAAAAACTTTGAATGTGGCTTACAAGACGAGAATTACAAATAATCTTGATAAAAATACTCAAGATTCGCTTTAAACTTCGAAGACAGACCCTATATTGATTATGCTATACTCAATATAGGGTCTTTTTTATTTTGAAAGGCACAGCAAAATCCGAGGAACAATCATCATGAATGCCCAAGCTCTAGTTTTGACAGATAATGCTGCCAATAAGGTACGCCAACTCCGTGATAGTGAAGGGAATGACGATCTCATGTTACGTGTATATGTAACAGGAGGCGGGTGTTCAGGGTTTTCGTATGGCTTCAATTTTGCTGAAAGCGTAAATGAAGATGATGCAGAATTCGTAAATGGCGATGTAAAAATGCTTGTTGACTCACTTAGCTATCAATATTTAATTGGCTCAGTGGTTGACTATGTAGAAGGTCTTGAAGGGTCACGTTTTATTATCCAAAACCCGAATGCAACAACAACATGTGGTTGTGGTTCTTCGTTCTCGATTTAAAAAGAATTTTAAAATAAAAAAACCTCTCTATTTTGAGAGGTTTTTTATTGGTCAGATCATTATCTTTTACAGACAGATTCTAAAAAATATTGCACAAGTTCAGGTGCATTCTGATATGGAATCCAATGCGACGCATCCATAAAAACTGCTTCATAACTATTTTTAAAATAACGTGAGTTTAGCTCCGCACTTTTTTCTGTAACGGCAATATCATGTTTACCCCAAATAAAGAGAGCAGGGACATCTATGGCTTTAAACGGATTTTGAGGCTTGTCCCAAAAAAAGCCACGATACCAATTCAACGCCGTAGATAATCTATTTTCTTCTATAAACTCAGCCTCGAATATCGCAATTTGCTCTTCGGTCATACCTGATGACTTAAGAAACTTACGGCCCAATTTAGGTATCTTTTTAAATAAAAGTTCGGGCAGAATCGGTAGCTGAAAAATTGCAAAATAATAAGATTTAAAAAGTTGTCTGCTGCTTAAACAGGCTTTTAGAAAAGCAGCTTGGTGAGGCACAGAAACTAAAGTGAGATGCTGAATATATTGTGGATACTTCATCGCAACGCCCGAAGCGATTGCCGAGCCCCAGTCGTGCCCAATTAAATAAACTGGCTGACCAAGCTGCTCAATTAAACTTGTCACATCCTCTACAAGTTCACTCAGTGAATATTGAAATCGGCTTTGAGGCCTAGCATTTAAACTATAACCACGTTGATGAATCGCAAGCGTTCTAAATTGATGCTGATGCAATAATTCAGAGGTTTGCTCCCAACTATGAGCAGTTTCTGGAAAACCATGCAATAAAACAACGAGTGGACCATCTATAGGGCCTGAATCAATCACATCGAATGTCCAAGCCCCACGTGTGTATTGAGAAATACGTTTAGTCAGATTCATACAAACATGCCTTAAATTATTTTTGTCGGCATTTATCATGAGTTTTTATGCTCATTTAAATAACAGCATTTCGGGTCAGTAAATGTGTTATGAGGTCGAATCTGACCAATCAATCAATAAGTAGTTTTTATACTACTGTGATTGTACCTAGAATTCTGAAATCCGAAGCACCTGTTACTGCTGGCAAATTACCACTTAAACTATTTACAAAACGCATTGCTAACCACGCAAATGCTGTAGCCTCCACCCAAGTAGGGGAGAGCCCTAAAACATCTGTAGGTTGAACAGACCAATTGTGCTTACGAAGACGCCAGCGCAATTGTTCTAATAAATAAGAGTTATAAGCACCACCACCACATACATATACTTCACCTGTTTCCATCTCAGAGCGATAAATCGCTTTTTGAATGGCACGCACAGTAAGCTTTAATAGGGTAGCTTGGATGTTTTCAGGTGTATCTTCTAACTCATCGTAAGTTAAATCATTTCGCCAATCGATTAACTGATCATCTAACCAGTCAATATTAAAGTCTTCACGACCTGTGCTCTTAGGGGGTTCTTTAGAAAAATACTCATGCGCATGAAGACGGTCGAGTAAAGAGCGAATAGGATGACCATAGGCAGCCCAGTCACCATTTTCATCATATGGATGACCTGTATGGCGATGGCACCACGCATCCATCAAAATATTTGCAGGCCCTGTATCAAAACCAAATACGCCGTCAGCATTATTGGCAGGCAACATACTCACATTAGCAATACCACCCAAATTCAAAATCACACGATGAATACTTGGATGTTGAAATAGTGCTTGATGGAAAGCTGGAACCAATGGTGCGCCTTGACCGCCTGCTGCCATATCTCTACGACGGAAATCTGAAACAACCGGAATCTGAGTGATTTCAGTAATGATGTTGGGATCACCAATTTGTAAAGTAAAACCATGTTCAGGACGATGACGAATGGTTTGTCCATGCGACCCAATTGCTTTAATTTGACTACGATCTAACTGGTTTTTTTCAATGAGAGTATTAATCCCATGACCAATCATTTTGGCTAGAGCAACATCAGCTTTACCCATGCGGTCAATTTCATTGTCATCAGGCAAAGTTAACGCCATAAGCTCATCACGTAACTCGGGTTCAAATGGAACTGTAAGAGTGGCATGAAGTTGTAGTGGCTCAAATGAAGCCGCAACAATATCCACACCATCCATACTAGTGCCAGTCATTACGCCGATATAGATTGCGCTCATATGCAACTTCCCCTGCAAGACGCTGAAAAAATGTTAGTATATCGCACAAATTGAATAACTGATGTGTTTAGGTTTTGTGATGTCAAATTTCTTGCCCGCCGAAGAACAGCTTGCCCTCATCCAACGAGGCACGCACGAAATTATTTCAGAAGAAGATTTACTGAAAAAGCTCAAAGAGAATCGTCCTCTTAAAATTAAAGCTGGTTTCGACCCTACAGCGCCAGATTTACATTTAGGACATACGGTTCTTATTAATAAATTAAAAACCTTCCAAGATTTGGGCCATGAAGTTACCTTCTTAATTGGTGACTATACAGCGATGATCGGTGACCCAACTGGTAAAAGTGCAACTCGTCCGCCGTTGTCACGTGAACAAGTGGAAGCCAACGCTAAAACTTATCAAGAACAAGTTTTCAAAATATTAGACCCGAATAAAACAAAAGTACGTTTTAACTCAGAATGGTTTAATCAAAAATCTGCTGCTGACCTTATTCAGCTAGCAAGTCAGCAAACTGTATCTCGTATGTTAGAGCGTGATGACTTTACTAAGCGCTATAGCAATCATCAGCCAATTGCAATTCATGAGTTTTTATATCCTTTAGTTCAAGGTTATGACTCCATTGCGCTTGAAGCTGACGTTGAGTTAGGTGGTACAGACCAGACCTTTAACTTACTTATGGGTCGTACTTTACAAAGTCGTTATGGCCAAGAATCGCAAGTGTGTATCACTGTACCGATTCTAGAAGGTTTAGATGGCGTAAATAAAATGTCTAAATCTTTAGGTAACTATATTGGTGTATTTGATACACCAGGGGCAATGTACCAAAAAGTTTTATCAATGCCAGACTCTTTAATTGAACGCTATTTCGATTTATTAAGTTTTAAATCTCTAGATGAGATCAAAGCTTTATTAGAAGAAATTGCTGCTGGTCGTAATCCACAAGAAGTAAAGCGTATTCTTGCACTTGAGCTAGTTGAGCGCTTCCATGATGCAGAAGCTGCCGCTAATGCACATAAAAGTGCTGGCAACCTTATTACAGAAGGTGAAGTACCAGAGGACACCCCAGAGGTGACTATTTCGCGTGGTGAGTTTGGTGGAGAAATCTTTATTGCCACGATTCTACGTGTAGCTGGATTAAATCCAAATGCTGCAGCTGCAAAAGATGCAGTAGCTCGTGGTGCAGTAAAAGTTGACTGGAATGCTGTTGATGCTGGTTTCTCTGTAAAAGAAAACGGTACTTTCATTATTCAGTCAGGTAAAAAAGCAATTGCACGTGTAACGTTCACTGACTAATAATGTTCTGTAGTGATAAAAAGCAGGAGTAATCCTGCTTTTTTTATTTAAGGATTAAAAAAAACAATTCAACGTTCCACGTGGAACAATTTATAGATCAGTAATAATGAAAAGTAATCAAAGCAAATAACAAGATAGAGCGAAATATAGCTTGAGAGTAGAGCATTTGCTCTAATATTCCTTTGGAATCTTTGGAATCTTTGGAATCTTTGGAATCTTTGGAATCTTTGGAATCTTTGGAATCTTTGGAATCTTTGGAATAGAGAATACTATATATACCTCTAACGACTATATAAGAATAAGAAGACATCAAAAATCTAAGATGAACTGTATTTTTCTAAAAATAAAATTAATAAAAGTGGTGAAAATGCCTAAAAAAAAGCCATATATATCACTTTTTTTGCAAAATAGTAGAAAAAAACGGCACTCAATAGAAAAAGGCTGAAATACCCCTTGCAAAGGGATGTTAATCCTCTATAATGCACATCCATCGGCGGTGATGCAGATAAGAACTTGTTGAAAAACAGTTACTTGGAATTAGATTGGTTGC
>NZ_JBWZIF010000018.1:0-49193 GCF_056735735.1 Acinetobacter sp. V116_7 | reverse complement strand
GAATCAGAGTCGCTGTCAGAGTCAGAATCGCTGTCAGAGTCAGAATCGCTGTCAGAGTCTGAGTCGCTATCAGAGTCTGAGTCGCTGTCGGAATCAGAGTCGCTGTCAGAATCAGAGTCGCTATCAGAGTCTGAGTCGCTGTCAGAATCAGAGTCACTGTCAGAGTCTGAATCGCTGTCACTGTCAGAATCGCTGTCGCTATCAGAGTCAGAGTCAGAGTCAGAGTCGCTGTCGGAATCAGAGTCGTTATTTAAATTATTATTTTTATCATCACTATTATGTGCCCACCACAGAATTCCTGCTGCAGTTAATGGTACAGATAACCATGCCCATGGAGATGCAGCCCCATCATGATAAAGCAGCGGTTCGATACTATCGATATAATTATAAGTAATATGCTCTAATAATGCGCCATTATTGTCAGTAAACTGTACCCACAACAACTTATGATTATCATCTTCAAAAACTAAACTACTGTCGCTTGAATAGTTACTACCATTAAAGAAATCAATTATTACTATTTGTTCACCATTTTTTAAAGTAATAATTGCATTTCTACCGTCTTGTCTAATTTCAGAAACATCATCTTTATTTACTTTTATTAAAATAACTGATGCTTCGGAAAGAGAGACTGTATCCTTAGTCGTAGTTTCTAAGGTTTCATGACTTTCCTTAGAAACTACCCTTATTTCAGACATATTTATTCCCCTTCTCAGGATTATTTAATTAAACCAATCCAATTTAGAGCTCTTAAATTTTATGAAATAAGAAGAGCCCAAATTAAGGAATAAATTAGATAAAACAAAGGTCAACCTCAACACACAAAACAATTGTGAACATGAAATGCATCACAAAAAAAATAGCAAAAATAAGTTTATTTATTAACCAAAACAAAACTTTCAATATTAATTATTATTTTTCAAAGCATTAGAACTCAATTTAAATAAAAATATGATTTTAATATTTTTATGTTTTAAAACATAACCAATAAAAACCACATATTTAAAACAAGATATTATCTTTATTAATATCTATATGGCTTTAAATATTTTAAAACCATATAGATATATTTTTATTATCTTTCTCGTAACGCCTCTTTGGCTTTATTAAATGGTTTAAGTAAGTAATCCAGTACTGTTTTTTCACCCGTACGAATATCTACTGTTGCCACCATACCCGGTGTAATTCCAAATGCTTTACCTTCTTTATTATAAAGCTTGTCAGAATCAGTACGGATATAAACACGATAATAGAATTGGTCTTGTTTCACTTCATCACGAATTGTATCTGGTGAAATAACCGTAACCTTACCTTTTAAACCACCATAAATTGAATAGTCATAGGCAGTAATCTTAACCAATGCTTCTTGTCCCGGACGAATAAATGCAATGTCACGCGGCAAAATACGCGCTTCAATCAGCAACTGCTCATCAATCGGTACAATCGTCATCAATTTACCGTTTTGGGGAATAACACCACCATGAGTCGTAACTGCAATTTCTTTTACAACACCACGTACCGGTGCTTTAAACACCGCACGATCTAAACTGTCACTACGACCCAGCACGATTTGTTGTTGCGTTTCACTATCCGTATTTGCTTTCGATAACTCTTCACGAGCCTTAACATAATACTGGTTCTGCGCATCGTTCATTTTATTTTGCAAATCGTTTGCTTCACGACGTAAACGTAAAACTTCAACTTCACTTGCCGCACCTTTAGCAACTAACGGTTCTGTCATTGCTAGCTCTTGTTGCACCAGTTGCAAAGCCTGTTTTAAACCCGCAAGTGTTTGCTCAAGATTAGCTCTACGGGATGCATATAATGCTGTTTCTTCTTGTACAAGTTTTGGTTCTTTCATCACAATATCAGGAAAAACCAATGGCGTGCCGTTCACCTCGGCACGTAAGCGTGCTGACGTTGCCTGAGCCGAAGTAAGTAAAGATTTTGATTCACCCACATTCGATGCCAAACGGGTTGGATCTAGTTGCGCAAGAATTTCGCCTTTTTGAACAATGTCGCCTTCTTGTACATTGAGCTTGGTTAAAATACCGCCTTCTAAAGACTGAATCACCTGTTCTTTAGACGATGGAATCACTTTACCCGTACCGGTAGAAACTTCTTCAAGTTTAAATACCCATGCCCAGATAAAGAAAATAACCAAACCAATCCCCACAATCCAGATCACTAAGCTGGCACGTGGTAAAGGTGGCTCACTATAAGAGACATTCATTGAACGGGTGAGTTGTTGTTCTTGTTGTTGTTCGCTCATGAATTACCCCCTTGCACTTGTTTTTGTTGGGCTGTTGATTGATTAAGGACCTGATCTCTTGGACCGTCCATCACGATTTTGCCATCGTTAACGACAATAATACGGTCCACCAGTTCTAAAACAGCTCGGCGGTGAGTCGCAACGACCAAAGTACGATGCGCCAGCCATCCTTTTAAATGATCAATCAGTTGTTTCTCTGCCACATCATCAATGGCTGCTGTTGGTTCGTCTAACAATAAAATGTTAGGTTGACGAATCAATAGACGAGCCAATAACAATGCTTGTTTCTGACCACCCGAGAAACCAACGCCACCCTCTAAAATCAGGTGATCCAATCCTTCTTTTTTCTCTTGAACAAAAGGTAATGCGCCCGTCACCACTAAAGCCCGAAGAATTTCTTCATCGGTTGCAAGCGGAGCACCCAAAGTAAGGTTTTCACGAATCGTACCGTAGAAAAGATACGCATTCTGGTTGAGTAATCCCATATCACGACGTACATCAGATGGGTCAATTAAAGACAGATCCAAACCATCTAAATGCACCGAACCTTGAGTTGGGACTTGCATGCCAGATAGAAGCTGAAGCAGTGTCGATTTACCCGCACCATTACGCCCCAGAATTGCAATTTTTTCACCAGCGCGAATTTTTAAATGACGGATTGCCAAACTTGGTCTTGGGTCTTCTTCTCCATATTGGAACAAAGCATTTTTTAGTTCGTAATCACCATTTAAAGCAGCCTTATGTACCAGATGTGAACGGTCAGCCTGATCGATTGGACGTTGCATAAGCTCATCTAAACTTTGTTTTGCAACTTTCGCCTGCTGTAAACGTCCTAGAACACCTGTAATTTGTGCAATCGGCGCCAACATTCGTGAAGATAAAATTGAACAGGCTACTAACGCACCTGTAGTCATTTCACCATCCATCACCGCAAAACATCCCACCAAAACGACAAGTGCGTAGGTCAAACCTTGAATCTTTTGAGTCCATGCCATTAAGGTACCAACGATTTTACGTTGTCTCATACCAATGTCGGCTGAAACTTCATTCATATGGTTCCACTGGTTTTGGAAGCGTGATTCAGCACGTAAAAGCTTGATATCTTCAATACCCTGCACTGCTTCAACAAGAATGGCATTACGAATTGAAGATTCTCTCATACCCTCTTGTGCGAGTTGTGCTAGTTTTTTCTGCACGAGAACACCCGGCAAAAGCATAAGGGGTACAACCAGCAACATCACCCAAAACAATTTCCCGCCAATAATCGCAAAGATGGTCAGGAACAAGAAAAAGAATGGGAAATCGGCAATTGCACTAATGGTGGTTGAAGTCACCAGTTCACGAACACCTTCAAGCTCACGAATTTGGGAAATAAAACTACCTGTAGACTTTGAACGGTCTTTATTTCTGATGCGCAAGGCATGACCAAATACACGGTCAGAAACCCGTAAATCCGCACGTTTACCAATAATATCGGATAAATAAACTCTGGCTACACGTAAGGTAAATTCGAAAAGTGCCGCAATGAGTACACCGCCTGCAAGAACCCATAAAGTTGGAACAGACTGTGATGGAACAACGCGGTCATAGACCTGCATTGAGAAAACAATGGTTGCCAGCGCCAAGACATTGGCAATCAGTGAGGCAAACATAATATCAACGTAGCGCTTCCAGTCTCTCAGTACAATTGACCAGAACCAGCTTGCTTCATACGGTTTGATATATTCGTCAATACGCGCATCGGGAATAGAACTCTCAGGACGCAAGATATAAATATTTTTGAGCGTATCTTTTAAAGCACCTAAAGACACGTTCTGTGAAAGTCCCTGATCCCCACTAAACTGAATACTGACATTTCCTTGAGTATCAGCTTTATCAACAACACCGACCTGCCCGTCGTTAAACTCGACCATAACAGGCAGGCGCCACGGATTCAGCACATCTAATGAAAACGGTACTTTACGTAAGTTTAGTCCAACCTGACGCGTCATTAATTGCAAAACATCATCAAGGTTTTGATTCTGGTTCCAGTCAAGTTGTAAACGGATTCTTTCTTCTGAAGGCTCAATTCGATAATGTTTAGCAATCGTTAAGACCGCCTGTAACCAGGGCTGGTAGTTTATTTTTGTCATCATGGTTGTACTTCGAACCCCTGAATTGAAATATTATTTAAGCCATAAGCTTGGCGGGAACGTCCTGTTGCCGAAATATACTGAACAATACTGTTGTAGATGTCGTAACGTGCTGACTCAAGTTCTGAGTTGGCACTATGAATGGCCTGCTCCGCGTTCAGTAAGTCAACCAATGAACGCGTACCAAGCTTGTATTGCTCTTGATAAAGTTCACGTGTACGGACTGTAGTGGCTTGGCGATTGGCTAAAACCAACATTTGACGTTGTTTATTTTCAATTTGTTCACGGCTCGTTCTAATTTGATCCAGCACATCCAGATATACTGAATTGACCTGAGATTTAGCAGCCTCTTCAGCATAACTTGCCATTTTTACCTGAGAAGAAACGGCTCCACCTTGATAAAACTGACTGCTTGCTTCAAGCATGACTGAACTATATAGACCGTCGTCTTCATTATTGTTTGGGTTTCTGCCATTGATAGCTTGGCTCAAGGAACCTTTAACCGACAACGTTGGATAACGTGTTAAACGTGTCTGTTCCTTTTGTGCTTTAGCCACTTCAACACTGGCTTGAGCCGCGATCATTTTTGGGATGGTATTAAACTCAGGTTCGCTGTAGAGACCCGACTGTTTCACCAGATCATCAGGGATAACCCATATCTTATTAAAAACATCTACACCGACCAGAGTTCTTAGATGTTGCTGGTACTGACGCAATAAAGATTGTTGAGCAATTAGCGTCGATTGTGCAGATTCTAAATATGTTTGTGCCTGAACTGGATCAGCTTGGCTGCTAATACCGGCATTTGCACGCAAATTGGCAATTTCCTGAATTCGCTGAATACCTGCAATTTGCTGCTCGGCAATCTTATTTAATTGAAGATAGCGCTGAATATTGATAATCGACTGTGCAACATCAAGTGCAATATCATCAATACTGACCAGCACATTGGCCTGCTCGACTAGTACTTTGGCACGCTGAACCGAGACACCTGATTTGACTTTGCCAAAATCAAAAAGCATTTGAGTTGCGGATAACGTGAGTAATTGTCTTCCCCGCTCACCACTACTCAAGTCACCTGTAGTGATACCACCTGAAAGCTGTGGATAATAACCAGCCTTGGCATAATCAATACCTGCGTTTTGGCTCGCTAAAATTGAAATAGCTTGAGAAATATCAGGGTTTCGTTGAACTGCATATTGAATTGCATCAATTAAACTGACTTGATTGTTCCACATCGCAGTGGAAGTCGGTAAATAGTTCCCATCATTTCCTAGCCGTTGAAATTGGTTTTGATCGAACCCTAAATTACTTAATTTCTGGAAATCGACAGATCGGTAGCTTTCATCTGGCGTGGGCTTAAAGAGTTGAGAAACTTTTTTTGTTAAGCTTTTTCCCGAATTAACAGACGCGGTCTCTGCCTTTGTGATTGATATTGATACACCAGAAGCAATACAAAAATATAAAAAAAACTTCGTACCTGATTTGATTATAAGTTGTAAATCATTGTGGGGAAGAGGCAATTTACTCATTAGAAGATCTAATCTCTTGAAATATTTTAAAACAATCAAAAACTCATTTAAAATTATTAATTCCCATATCTTAAATAAATAATTTTCAGAATAATTTTCTTTGAAAAAAAATAAAGTGAAAAATAATTAATTTTCAAAAAAAACAACTAACTACTTAATTTTATTAAAATTTAAATTATTGAAATAGATTTAAAACACATAAATTTAAAACTTACCAAAACGATAAAACTCAACAACCAGAACAAAATTTTAAAATAAAAAAAACCTACCCCTTGGGGAAGTGGTAGGCTATAAACTCTAAAAAATCATATTATTAAAGATATATTATTTATTTAAAATCATCAATAATGATTAATTTAAATAAAATTAAAACATATGATTAAAAACATATAGAATTAATAAAAACCTTCTCTATCTCTTTTATAAAAAGAATACTTATCTTGCAAAAAAAAGGTGCCAATAGCAGCCCTTTTTCATATATGTATTCATAAAATGATGAGCTTTAAGTCAGATAGAAATATTCAAATACGGCCTTTTCAACTCGATGCTGTATAAAAAATAGAATAAATTCAAGATTATTAACATCTAAATCAATTAGTTTAGAAACAAAAAAATAATGAATCTATATTGTTAAAGCGTATTTAACAATAATCGAGATTCCAGATAGCAGTACAATGACATTAATAATTTTCAAGAATTGTTGTTTAGACAATTTGACTGTAATTCGCTTGCCAATGAATGCACCTATCAACATTGATGGGATAAACAGAAGCGCAAGTGAAAATAAGTTATCCGAAAAGTACACACCCGCTGTAGTAAATAGAATGACTCGAAAAACCGTACTGCACCCAATTAATGTAGTTTGAGTGACACGGATTTTTTCTGGGGTTTCGATTCGTCCATTGAGGTAAATCGCATATAAAAACCCACCGCTACCAAACATGGCTCCTAAGAAACCACCAGATAACCCAAAAGGAAAAACAAATTTTTTCTCTAGTTTTTTCTGTGGTTTAAAGCCGCTTAATGAGTAAATAGCATATAAAAGCGTAAATATGCCAAATGCTAGAAGTGCGTAACTTGCATTCACTCTCATCAGCAGTATAAAACCAAGAAAACTACCGACAAACATAAGTGGTATTAGGAATTTTAATTCAGAAAAGTCTGCCTTCTTACCATCTTTAATAACATTCGAAATGGCAGCGAACATATCTAGTAAGGCTAAAAGGGGAATAATTTGAGAGAGAGGTAAAAAGTTAAGTAATACAGGACTCGCAATTAACGCAGTTCCAAAACCCACCATTCCAAAAATAATATAAGAAAAAACTATTGTTATTAACATTATTGAAATTTGCAGCACTGAAAAATATTCTAAAAGATACATTTAAAATTCCATTTCTAATTTTTAAAAAATTCAAACTATACTAAAATATAAATTATCACATGAATATTAGACAATTTGATCAAATATTAAAATGTTTAAAACTCTTTGTTTGATTATTTCTTTGTTATGAAAATTTCGCTGTAAAGATAAATTTTATTATAAAAGGAAATTCAAGCAGGCTCCTGAAGTTCCTTGTTATAACTTATGCTTTGCATTTCCTGTAATCGTGAGTAAGTTCTTTGAAATTCAAATTTAAGCCTCTCACCTTTATATAATTGATTTAGTGGCTGTGAGGCAACAAAGTAGAGTTTGATTTTTTGATCATAAAGCTCATCAATCAAATAAATAAAACGTCTCACGGTATCATAAATTCTATCTGTTAGATCACCAATTCCACTGATTAGAACATAGTCATATTGCGTAGCGATCTCAATATAATCAGCTGGGCTTCTGGCTTCTCGGCAAATGGCTTCAAAGTCGAACCAAATCACGTTCTCATGACAAGATTTAACATCTACTGATCTGTGGTTGATCGTGATGCTCGTCTTGAGTTCTTTCTGGTTATTTGTAAGTTGCTGGTAAACCGAATGAAGCCATTGTTCTGATTCTTCATTTAATGGAAATCTATAGAACTCATCATTGGAGTTGCTTTCTTTTATAGTTCTATAATCTAGCTGATTACCGATCTTCAAGACTGTGCAATTCTTATTGATATGATCTATGGTCTCTAAAAATCTATCGCGATTTAAACCATCTTTATAAAGATCTTTCGGATCAATATTCGAGGTAGCAACCAATATCACTTTCTTTGAAAATAGCAGATTAAATAGATTTGAAAGTATCATTGCGTCGGCAACATTTGATACAAAAAACTCATCGAAGCAAATTAGTTTATAGTTGCTTGCTATGTCATTAGCGATCAGCGTTAAAGGATCCTTATTTCCCCGATAACCAATAAGTTGTTTGTGAACATCTTTTAGGAAATGATGAAAATGCACTCTCATTTTCTTTTTAAAATTAAGAGAGTTATAGAATAAGTCCATAATCCATGTCTTGCCTGTTCCTACACTCCCCCACATATATAGACCTTTAATCTGGGGACTAAAGAAATGATTAGACTGGGTTTCAAGTTTATTCCAAATCTCATCCAATGTTTCAATAGCTTGTCGCTGAGATGGGTCTGCAAGAACATCGCCATTATCAATCATGGAATTGTATATCTCGATTGGACTTTGACCCTCATGCTTAAGCATCTTCATTCCCTACGGTAGACAAGATTGTTGTTGAGTGCTTAATCATAATATCATTCATTATTAAAATTGCTGGGGAAAATAAGAGAACCAACTAAAACGGCTTGGCCTGCAATGCTAACGTGTAATATTGAATCTGTTTTCTCAACTGTTACTAAAACTCGCCCCGGTCTTTGTATGGCTAGACCTTGATATCCCCAATAAGTTACTTTCTGGTCACATTCGATTAAATCGTGATGAACAAGGTACGCTCCCGCTGGACCATTTGCATTACCAGTTACAGGATCTTCATTAATACCGATCGCGGGTGCGAACATTCGACCATAAGTAATAGGTTCTTGCTTACTACCTTCCAAGACGAATGGAAAAAAACCATTGCAGCCTATTTCAGCACTGATAGCTTTCAATTTTTCATTGTTCGGAGTTAATCCATCAAGTGTACTTCTGCTCAGCATGGGCACCATCACCTTGGAATGCCCCGTCGTGACAACTTGTATTGGCAAGTCCGCAAAATCACTCTCACTCACACCCAATGCGCTTGCAAGTTCACTTCGTTGACTCGCATTAAAAGGTGGTAAAAACTCTACGCGACCTTGAGTCATTTTCACCAATAATGCTTCTGGACTTCCAAATATTGAAACGGGTAAATGACCTGCCCCCGTTTTTGCAATTAATGGGTAGTCTGATTGGTGGCCCGTAGTTGCAAGTAAAAAATGAGTAGCGATCGTCGCATGTCCACAAATCGGTACTTCATTTGTAGGGGTAAAATATCGAACATGTATGTCATGGCTTTGATCTTTTGGGGATAAAACAAAGGCAGTTTCTGAATACCCTGCGAATGCAGCAATATCTTGCATCTCTTGAGTTGTAAGATGATTAGCATCTAAAACAACTCCTGCTCGATTTCCTGTATTTGGTTGGGTGGTAAATGCATCAACCACATAAATGGTCGTCATGGCAGAACTCCTCTGTTGTTAATATTGTGATCTCAGAAATAGCTCCTGCCATAACCAGAAAATCTTATTTAATTGCAGTAATGCATGTCGTAGCTCTAAAAGGTTTATAGTCGCCTTATATAATGAGTTTTGAATTCCTGTAGTGATTGTTTGAATTGTATAAATCTAAACATCGGGGATACTATAGTTTTTATTGCAAACGCATTTTTTAAATATGGAAAGGTATGAACTGGGACGATACTAAAATTTTGTTAGCTATTGGGCGAACTGGCGGGTTGAGCCGCAGTGCAAAATTACTTGGTATTAGTGTTTCTACCGTACATCGCAGAGCTGTTGAACTAGAGAAAAGTCTCAATGCGATTCTTTTTTCTCGAGACAGTGATGGCTATACACTCACCCATGTTGGAAAACATTTTTTTTCTTTGGCTGAAAAAGCAGAAGAGCATTTAATAGCGATGGAACGTTACAACGATCAAGGGCAACAATCATTGTTTCGCATTGCTTTACCTGAGTTAATCGGGCAACAGTTGCTTCAGTCAAAGCTAACAGCATTGCAACTGAAGCATCCAGATTTACAATTAGAAATCTCAACAAGTGTCGTTCCTGTTGATTTTTCCCGACGGGAAGCCGACATTATTCTTCGACTTGTGCGTCCAGAAAGCGGGCGTTACATTATTCGACGCCTTGGCCAACTGGAGTATGGGCTTTATTGTAGTAAAGATTATCTTGCCAATTTCAGAGGGCATGCTGAAACGGCTGATGATTTACTGAATCATCGTATAATCGGTTGGGACCGCAGCCTTCAATATACGTTCTTAGCACAATGGATGCGTGAACTCACCCAAGATGCAGCCCCTGCTTTGTCTTTTGATAACATGCATTCGCAACTACGAGCAGTCATTGAAGGACAAGGAATTACAGCTCTGCCTTGTTTTGTTGCACAGGCTTCTGGTTTAGCACCCATACTACCTAAGCAAACTTTAAAACAAGATGTGTGGCTAATGCGTCATTTAGATACTAAGGATAGTGACTATTCAACGTTGATTAGCGAAACAATTGAAAAAGAACTTCAAGAATATCTGTTGTGATAAACATTAACTTTTATTCTAATTTTGAGTTCAAAAAGAAATTTTAAGTTAAACCGAGTTATGCCTCACTCAAGTTATACAGAGTGATTTTTAGTCAAAATGATTGGCGAGAACTATCAAATCTGCTCATAAAAAAGCCGACTTGTGTCAAAATCGGAATTTTGTTTTTTTGTGGTAGATAAATACTCTTATTTTAAAAATCTTTTTAAATATGGTTTTGTATAAGCGCCATTATGTTAAATAGGCGGGAGATTTCATGGTGTATGGAGTTCTCATAAGAGATTTTATGTTAAATAGCCCCTCGATCTAGGGCTATTTTTTGAGGTTCCATTTAGGTTGTATCATGTTAATTTTAGGAAAATCTAAAAACCTAATTTATTTCTGATAGTTCCAAAATTGGAAAGTCATTGTACTTTCCAATTTTTCAAAATGTTGCTCTATTTCTATATACTTTTCTTTTGATAATAATCCTTTAGATACTTTCTCTCTACAGGTTTTTAATAACTCTCTTCTTTCTTTATAACGACTTTGGTTTAGTTTAATACCATCGATTTGAAGCTTACACATAGAGTTAAATATAGCCTTATATTTTTGGCAAAATACTATAAAGTCACGAACATCATTCGTTACATCAATCCAATTATTTTCTTTATCTGCGAGTCGATCAAAATTGCATGGTTTTACAATAGTATTATTTGGTATTCCTGTATTTTTAATTTTTAAGTCTAAAAATATTTTTCTTGCTAATTCAGAACAGTACGAAAAATTTTTTCCTGGATTCTTTTTAGGTTTTATCTTATATGGCTGCATCAGATAGAAAGCGCATGCTTTTAAAATATTATCATAGTGGGTTTCATTAACTTCATTGAATCTAATAACCCTCCAATTGGGCTCAACATCGGCTAGTACATCCATAACAGATCTCATACTAACACCTACTTTCGGTATAGCATCTACGCATACAAGTTCCGATTGAACTATTGCTACGTGGCTTGATACTGCTTTGAAATAAACAGGTTTTTGGGATGCAACTAGTATTTTAGATTGGGTAGAGACACCCGTCATCAATATAATATCGCCAGGACGTAGAATTTTATTAACATTAAATTTGGCTAATTCTTGTGTTACTTCATTATCATTGCCTCTGACAAAATCTTTATAAACAGCAAGTTGCTCTTCAGGAATATTTGCAACTTTCGCTAAAAAATTTAATTCTTGATCTGAAGATCCTCTGATTTTATTTAATAAAGCTTCTGATTCAGTTTCCGAGTTCATTACTCTAAATATATCCGCAGCAGCGACATTTCTAGCATGTTCTGCTAACTGAGTATAAATATTGTTTGGCTTTCGGTTACTAGTATCAATCATAATAATTCCACATTTAAATAAATATAAATAGTTGAAAATTATATTTTTATTAATGATAAAATAATACAGTCATACTAATCTATATACAAAATTATGATTGAAAGTCAACCCACTCAACAAACTGAAGATGATTCTGAAAGAAATCATATACCCGATAACAAGAAAAGTTTTCTAGACAATCTTGGAAAAGTAATTCAAGCAACTTTTATAAATCCTCTCTCAACGAAACTTGGAGAGTTTTGGATTGTTACTTACATAGTAGCTCTAGCCCTTTCAGCCTTATTCGCATTATTTTCTTATATATTCTCTACATTACTAGGTCCTACACAGATACAAGCTATTGTTTCTTTAAGTCCTAGTACACTCGAATTCTTAAATAGATGTTTTAATTTAATTCTGTATATGGTTCCAGCATTTTTAATGTCTGCACTAGGATCATATACAAGAATTCTCTTATCAGATTACAGCATGAATGTTATCAAATGCTTCAAATTAATTGTGGGATCTGGTTTTTTTGGTATAGCTACTTTATTAGGTATACAAAGTGGAATATTTTTTGATCTATTAATAGGACATGGATCTAATATTTCTCAATTAGTAACAGTCAGTGAACAAGCAAATGAAAAAACTTTCTATAAGATAATTTTACTTTGTTTTTTAACAGGAATGTTTTCTACTGTAATTTTCATTACGATAGAAGAAAAACTTAGGTTACTTTCTAAAAAAGTAAATGAAGATAAATAATTTTCCGTACAATTCTTATCTATGTAAAATGATAGGCGTTATGCAAAATTAAAAAAGGGAGTTGATAACTCCCTTTTTTATCGATGATTTTTACGTTCATTTAGCATTGCTTCACGTAGAATTTTGTTCAAAAGTGAGATCCCTGACCTTAATGCTAATTCGCGATATTGATATGAAACAATCTATAGTTTGACCTGATATCTTTAGAATTAGATTTAAATAAGTTAAAATAATTCATAACCTTAAGCTAAATTTGTTATTTTTATATGAAATACATTATAGATATATCTAAATTAAAGAAATTTGATATTGTTCTTACACGCAGTAAGCATCTTCGCTCTAAAGCAATTCGTTATTTTAGTGAAGGCGATTATTCACATGCATTAATTTGTGTATCTGATTTCTCTTTAATCGAAGCTACCGTTAAAGGTCGAGTATTTTCAGAAAATCCTCAAAGATTGATATTTAAAAATATAGATGATTGTAAAGTTCTTCGTTATAACGGTACTTTGAATCAAGAAGATCAATCACAAATAGAACTTTTTTTGCGTTCACAAATTTCAACCTTATATTCTATTAAAGAGGCAGTTAGAACAAAAAAATATGAAACAACAGATGAGGAAGCTCAAGAAGCAGGACAGTTTTGTTCTCGTTTAGTTGCTCAAGCTTTTAATCACGTAGATATAAATTTGGTAACTAATCCTAATTATTGTTCACCTGAAAATTTAAATTCTTCAGAGCTGCTTGAAACCGTACCTGACATTATTCGTATAGCAACTGAAGAAGAAATTGCTTTTTCTAAGACAAAAAGCCAAATCAAAGAGAACCAAATCCAAAATTATTTATGGCTAGATAATGTCGTAAATTTAGCTAAAAAAGAGAAATTTATTATTTTAAATCAAGATGATGTTGGTTTGTTTTTAATAAAACATCCTCAATATGATAAACAAGTATGTAAGTTTATAAAAAATACTAATTATTTAGGACAATATAAACAAGATGAAGTTGTTAATCCCCCTCGATATAAATATTCTTCTAGTGCTTCTCTAGATATTTTGACTGAATTAAAAATTAATCATAATGTAATTAATAGACATTTAATAAGTTATGCACGATCGTGTGATAATTATCATAAGACTAAACTTAATTATTGTTTATTATTGAAAAACTTATATAAGAACTTATTGCAACAGGGTAATACGAGACTGAATGTTCTGATTCGTTATATAAATAGAGAGCTGCTTATAGGAAATGGAAATAAAGAGGAACTATCCGAACTTGTTGAAGAAATCCAAAGTCTACAAAAAAATATTAGAAAGATTTTCATGCAAGATGGCCATAAAGAATATCTGTAAAAGTTTAGATATTCTAAAATTAACATAATACGCCTTATGCGAAATGTAATTTTTTATCTGATATAAATCATAGTCTTATTTTTTAATAAAAAGCCCAATTCATAGTGTTTGGGCTTTTTTAATGATTTGTCACGTTTTGTGATTACTTATTAATCAATTTTCCATAATTTCATGTAATCTCTCTTAATTCTCAAGCACACAAATATTCAATTTTCTAAATAGTTATAAGATGACTCACTGCCCTTATCGTACACATAAGCTTAAGTAATTCGAGTATCTAATGCATCTTCCAAAAAGTTTATCACATCTATATGCTCTTCATAATGACGTAGGTTGTGACTTTTTTATTCTATAATCACACAGTTTATGTCGCAAAATAATGTCATTGAGAATCACAATGACGATTAACATATTGCTTTTACATATAGCAAAATGATAAGTGATGTGTCGTCTTATGATCAGACTCAAAAAAAAAGCCGCTTTACTAGAGCAGCTTTTTTATTTTTCTACAAATAATATCTTAAAGAGAAATCACTTAAATCTAGAAATTTCAAAATTCAATCGATATGTCATAAAATTTATTAAGCATGCTTCTCGAATTCTTTTTCTAAACAGTTCTTGAAAATAGGGGTTTGTTAAAAAAATACCCAAGGCAACAATTAAATATACAATAGACTTATTTTCGATCTGAAGTACCTTTAAAAGTTCAGAAAAGAACTCATCCACTAAGTTAAAATAAGTTGAAGTTATTAGAGAAACAAATAAATAAAAAAAAATACGATAAAAATTTCTTTTATACATAACTATTTCTCCCATAAATTATTCTAAGCGTATAAAAAATATAGCATAGTTAAAAAACATTACCCACAAAGATGAATAATATTTAAAAATTTTTCTATAACAGTGGCCTATGGCCGTTAGCTTAAACCCAAATAACCAAATACAGCTTTTTCAACTCGCTGTTGTAAATGGTTTAAATCACTTTCCCCTGCTATGCCTGCCGAGTTAATCATTCCTTTACTTAAAGCAATTACATCTTGTGCGGCTAACTGTGCATGTGAAATACCAGAGCGTATAAACAGGTCAGAAATTATGGTTTCAAGCTCGTGTTGAAGCTCACTTTCTTCAATGTCTTTTCCAATTATTTCGGAAGCAAATTCTAAAGTTCGTGCTAACTGTGGGCGGCTCAATTGATGCTGCACAGCAGCGTCTATGACGAGTTTTAATTTTTCTTTTAGGTCTGTAGCGTCATTTTGCTCTATGGCTTCAACAATACGATTTGAAAGTTTAGTGCGCTCACGTCGAATTAGCTCGACAATTAAGGCATCTTTAGATGGAAAGTATTGATATAGGCTACCAATGCTTACACCAGCAAGTTCAGCCACGGCATTTGTGTTAAATCCAGCAAAGCCTAAAGACTCCAAAATGCGAGCAGCCGCCTCTAAAATAGCTTCAAAGGTAGCCACTGAACGTGCTTGACGCGGACGTTTACGTGGGTCTGGAAGTGTTTCTGACATGAGCCGAAATGCGAGTATTTAATGTGAGTAATCACTCATATACTGACTGAGTCATATTGATATGACAAGCAAATACTGTCTTTTCAGTTGAGCTTCAACTCGACCCAGTCATGGAGTGGTTATGTCTAGAACCTATACTTTTTTTATTCATTTAAGAGCTTTGCCAGCTTGGTTGGCGTTACCTCGTGAAAAGCGGGCTGAGTTTAGTGCACAGAAGCTTGAACCTATTTTTGAGAAGTACCCGACTGTAAAAATTCGATGGTATGACGTTGAAGCGTTTAGTACTAAAGCCAGTGATATTGCTGTGTTTGAGACGACATCTCTGCAAGATTATTATTTTGTGATTGATGCGATTCGAGACTCTGAATTTTGTACAGTGCCCTACTTTGAGTTTGTAGAGATTATTCCTGCAATTGAAGATGGGTATGTGGAGTATGAAAAAACTTTATAGATGTTATTGGTATTCTATTTATATTCACACGACCAGATAGATAATCTGGTCTTAATTATTATTTCTAAATAAAAAATTTTATCTATTTTTAACAATTCGTAAAGAATCATCAGAGGAACACTTATACCGTATATCTACAGAAAAATCAGAATTAATATAAACAAATATTTCTGACATTAAATCTAAATTCAAATTAAAATTAAAGCTACCAACAACTTGTGCTTTCCTAGAAATTAAATATGTAATACTATCTATATTAAGCAACTTAATATTCGTAAACATATAATCCAATGGATCTATCTCTTTCCAATTAACATATATATTTCGAAGGATTCTATCTTCTTTTTCTAATAATGTATTCTTGATATTAGAAGCAAAATTTTTGAGTATCTGTGTATTTTCTTGACCAAAAGTATCAATAAAGCTATCAAAGTCAGCTTGATTCAACCACTTGAGTAATTTCCCAGCGCTTGGAAAGTTTATAAAGCGAGAAATTTCATTTGCTTTAACTCTAGATTTCAAACCTAATCCTATTAAAAATAAAGCATTCCTATCTAATACACCATATTCAAAAACTTGACTAATATAATCAAATGTAGACTGTTCAATTATATACTCAGAAAGTAAACTACATCTTGCCTTAAAGAATTCAATAGCCATTATAAAGTTGTAAGAAATATTTTTTTCAATAAAATCAACTGCCACATCAACATCAAAGCCTACTAAATAATTAAGACCATTCAACCAATTGTATAATATTTTATCCCAATGCTCTGGAATTTTCTTAGGAGTGAATTCAGATATAGAAAAAACTAACTCAGCAAGTTGAATTAATTTTTTACTCAAAATTGAGTAATTAAACTCATCCACAATTAGCAAAGTATCTATTTCATTAATTTTATTTAAAATATCATTAATAATTTTATCATTATTATTAATTGTATCTAAGCTTACTCCAGAAAAGTATAATTGTTGCCTTGAGCTATAAGTAGTAGTTTTCCATAAATATTCTGAACGTTTTTGTACAAATGATTTAATCAGCATTTGCTTTTCATTTGAAAGATGTCTAATTTGCTTATAAAGAAAGGAGTTCTTTAATAAAATATCAACAAATTCAGCCACATTTTCTATAGCAACCTCTTCATCTCCAACTAGATTTATTATTGAATAATCCAATAAACCCAGATATTCTTTCCATTTCACGTTAGCTTCCGTCACGGCATCCTGATTTTCAAAAGCGACTTGAGGGAAATCAAAGGCATAATTTGAATTAACAATATATTCATAAATAGTATAAATATTATTTTCTTTTAAACTATTAGCGATTCTCAAAATTAATTGAACTATTAATAATCCTAAGCCGCTATTTAATGTTAGTTTATCTTTATCACGTATTAATGAATTCCAATTTTTCGTTTTACTAAGGATATGTCCATAGTTCGGAAATAGAACAATTCCCTGTAAATCGACAAACGATCTTCCCGCTCGACCAATAACATTTCTGAATTCAGATGATGGAATAAGTTGCCCTGCACGAAAAATAGAATTAAACAATACAATATTTGCTTGTAAATTTAGTCCTTGTGCTAAAGTTGGAGATGAGATGATTAAGCTAACACGAGAGTGTTTAATTAAAAGCTCTATCGCTGTACGGTAATCTTTTGGTAGCCCTCCATGATGTATTACAATTCCAAGCTTTAAACACAGTATTGCTATATGATTTTCTCCTAATAGTTCTTCACCTTGGCTTAAGGCAGAAAAGTAATAGGGGCTTTGAATTTTACCAAGATCAAAATTTAAATAATTGAGATCATGAATTTTAATTAATCTTTTAGCTAAGGAATTTACTGATTTTTTTTCTGGGCAATAGATAAGGATACTTTGTTTATCATTAATATATTTATGTGCAGCCGTGAGAGTTAGGTCTTGAGAATTATTTGGAAAATTAACTCTTGATCTTACTAATCTTTTTTCAATAAATTTAGGGATAAATGGATTTTGCTCACCTATTGTAAAATCTAATCTATAGCTATTTGATTCATTAGTACCATATATTTCCCCAAAACGCAGATCTGTTGGTCTCCAATCTGAACTAATTGCTTTTCCTTCACTTGGATGGCTTATCCAATCAACGAAATCATCTAATTCAGATCCACTAGGTAAAATAGCAGATAAGCAGACGATTCTTCGTAAGTTAGAGTCAGGTCTATTAAGTAAGTTTTGCACTAAAACTTCAAATTTTATTTCCCTACCTCCAAGCCCTAACATATGGCCCTCATCTAAAACAACTAAGCCCACATCATTTAATAAAACAGGATCATTTTTTAAGATAAAGTCTAATTTTTCAGGTGTTCCTATTAAAATTTCACTATCTTCAAACTGGTTTTTCTGGAAACCATATAAGCTCTGCCCCCCATAAAGCGATGAAACCTTAATATCCATATCTTTAAATGTATTCATTAATGTAATTTCTGTTTGAACAGAAAGAGCTCTCAAAGGTGTAATAAAAATAACTTTTTTATTTTGTGATAATGCTCTTAAAATACATAACTCTGCAATCCTAGTTTTGCCAGAACTTGTTGGCAAAGATACAATTAAATTTTCTGAATCATTTATTGCACTTTTTGCTCCTTCAATTTGTGAAGGCCATAAATCTATCTCTGCATTCTTCTTTTTAAGTAAGTTTTTAATAAATTTATATCTTAATTTTGACCAATTCGTGTCATTATCCCTAATAGGTAGAATATGATGATATGTTTGAAACCATAAATCTCTCAATAGGTACTTAGTTATTCTAAAAATCCACCATTCTTCTAGAAAATTATATTCCTGACTAATTGAAATATTTAAACTAAGATTTTTTTCAATATTTTCAATGACTTTTCCCGACCCTACCTCTAAAGCATCTAAAAACTCATATAAGGATTCTAAATATATATTAATTAGACTGAGATTAATAAAATTCAAATTTGCAGAAATACTATCCATTGCTGAATCTTTTGAATCTACTTCAAGATTTGCCAATCTATCTAAATCTTTTTGATTCTCTTGTTTCCAAATTGGAATATTTTGTGTTAATTGTTTTAAATCTCTTGTAATAAGAAAACTTAGTGCTTTTTCTAAAATATTATGTGCATATAAATCATTATATTTTTTCAATAGACTATAAGCTTTAGCTGAATAGTGTGCTAAATGATATGCTGATGCAGAGAGAAGTATATGAAATGATCGCTGAGTATAATCTTCTTCCCCATTATTAACTACTACCATTAATGCAATAGCAGCTTTTTCAAAAGCCTGTAATCTCAATTCAACATCACCATTTTTCTCAGTGCTTTTTATAGCAAGAGATAAAAGTGCATACCCATATGTTAGTAAATCATAAGATAGATCTTCAGAAAAATGAGGAGCATTTTCTGGCAAGATACCATCCTTCCAAATCATAGATCTAGATAAACCTCGATCAAGTAATCTACCTTTAAAATCAGGTTCTAAATTTTGTTTAATTAGTAAATCAATTTGTTCATTATTCATAGTTTTTATTTAAACCAAAAAATATTTCATTTATTAACTCAGCATGTTTATCTACTTTAAGCCCAATAGAAATTTGAGGATAATTTCCCTTATAATTATCAAATGCTGTCTTTTGAAGAAGATTTGGATTAGATTTAGTTAAGACAAACAATAAGTGCTTAACATCACTATTTTTTATAGATTTTTTATAGATAAACGTTTCAAGTTGCTGTGCTATATCATCATTTCCGATTTCATATGAACGTTCAATTATAAAATCTATGGAATGAGGAGATGGTCTCCCATCAAATGAATCTAGTTCTTCACGTGCTTCCACTAAAGTAGCTGTGCTTAAACTTTTTGCAGATTTGGATTCGCATTTAATAAATTTAATATTATCTTCTTCAAATTTAAGAGCAATTACATCATCTCCTCTCATTGCCATATCTTTATGGTCACGCCATTGGAGTTTTCTGATAGGCAAAAAGTAATTTAAATGTTCTTCTATATATATACTTGAGATAACCTCACCTACATCTCCTGATCGAATTTGACGTGAATTAGGAAATTTCAATTTAAGCTTTTCGTAAGCTGCTGCTTGCCCTAGAAGATTCAGAGTTCTTTGGAATGATCGTGATGCTAAATAATACTCTGGTAATTTAGAAATTAATAAATCTCGCAACGTATTAAAATGAGAATCCTGTAAAACAAGTACTCTAAATATATGTTGATCAACAGTTGTTTCGGTTTTCTCACATAAGCTTTCAATCATAACCCACCCGAAAATAATTAATTTAATTAATAACTACCGAACACAACTAAAACTCAAAAATCCATTAAAATTAAATATATAAAATAATATAAATAGTCAAGCTAATAAGACTAAATACTTATCAAGTTTTAACCTATATTAGCTATATAAACAAAATTTCTCATTAAGGAAATTTCTCGAAATATAGGATCAAATTTAACTAAATAACTTTACCCCTTTATCCCTTCCCCCAAAACTTCTCCAACACCACATCCCGTTCATCCAAACTATTTGAACTCAACACTTGTAGCATCAAGCCATCAATCAGGTTTAAAACCATGTTGGCATCGGGATTAAATGCATTGGTTTCTAGACTAAAGACCAGATCAAAAAGCTCTCGAAGTAGCCATTTCCGATATTCAACAGCCATGCGGTAAGCCGTGGGATAAAGCTGTTTTATTTCAAAAATCGCTTTAAATAACAGGTGGTAAAGGCTATTTACATCGACATGTAAACGCACAATTTCTTTAAGTTTATCGCTTGGTTTTGAGTAGCGGTGTGAATAGACAATTGCCAGCACTTCTTCTTTCAGTCGGCTTTTTTGAAAGCTTATGCATGTTTCAACCAGCTTTTCTTTCGAGTGAAAGTAGTTATAAAGCGTGGCTTTTGGAATTTTAGTTTCTTTGGCAATCAGGTCTACGCCCGTGTTGTGAAATCCATAGATGTTAAATAGATCTATTGCACTATGAATAACTTTTAATTTTTTTGAAGCCGTTTCTAAAGTTGGCATAGTTTTACCATTATAAAAATAGGTTGTTATGTCTGGCTGAGATAAAAAGCCTGTGCCCTTTCTGGGAGAAAAAAAGGCACAGCAAAGCCGTAAGACGGTGCTTGGCACATCTCAAGTTTTATTGTTGATATAAGTTTTTAGCCGTAATGACTTAAAGTCTGAAAAGCGGTTAAGCCTTCAAACTGTTTAAAGATGAATTAAGTGGTGTCGTTATAGCTTTTGGCAATGAGTGCCAAAAAATGATGGATGTGCATAGCCAACTCCTGATTTTGGGAGTTCTGCCAAAGCATTCATTTGGAATTATGGTGGCAGAACGAAAGAGGGTTGACAGACTGGCCTTAAGAACCCAGCACACCCGAAGGTGTCCCCCTTCCGTCCTACCGCTACAAAAAGGGAGACGAACAGGTCTACATCAAAAAAATGACTTTTTTCAATGCTCTTAAGGACGGCCTGTCAAAGCCGGCTGGCAATGTGGCCAGCACGCAAAGCATAATCCGAGAGTTTAGAGGTGTCAATGTAGCTTTTATGACAAGTATTTAAATTTATTATTATTTTTCATTAGATTAACTTAATTATTATTTTAGATATTATATTTAATTATATTTTTAAGTTGAGTGAAGCGATCCATGCTTATTGATTTCTATCTTTTAACTTTTAGTGTAAGAGTGCACAGAGGAAAGTCAGTTTAGACAATTTCCGTCTGCCCTACTTGGTGATAAGCACGATTAAAATAAACCAAGCTTTGATCATGCTGGCTTTGTTTAATCGCAACAATCGGACAAATAAGAATGGTGTGTGTGCCGACTTGTTGAATTTGTTCAATCTCACAATCGAAACTGACCAAAGCATCGTCTAACACAGGTGAACCTGTTTCTAACTCAATCCATTCACCATGTTTAAAGCGCTCTTCTGGCGTGAGCTTAGATGAAAATGCTTTTGAAATATGTTCGTGGTGTGCGCCTAAAACATTCACAGTTAAGATTTTGTTATCTAGGAAATGTGCATGTGAACTCGCAGATTGGTTCATACACACCAATAATGTCGGAGGTGTGTCAGTCACACTACAAACAGCAGAGGCAGTAAATCCAAAACGGCCAGACATGCCTGCCGTAGTCACAACACTAACCGCACTTGTGAGTAAAGACATTGCATTTCTAAAGTCTGTTGCTTGAACCATGACATTATTCCTAAATTGAATCGTACCTTGTCCTGAGTGTTTGCTATACCGCCCAACTCCATCAGGAAGGTACTTTATCAACATGAGTCCTGATTAGAACGACATGTAGTAAGTAAAATGAGGGTTACTTGTTTGATTATCAACTGCCATCAAAAAAGTAACCCTTTATACCACTTATTGGTAAATATTAAGCAGTAAGATCATAACCAGTAAGTTCTCTGCGAACGATTTCTGCACCTGCCGTTAAAGCATTTAGCTTGCCACGTGCCACTTCACGAGAAAGAGGCGCCATACCGCAGTTTGTGCAAGGGTAAAGCTTGTCAGCATCTACAAACTGAAGCGCTTTACGAAGTGTGTTCGCCACTTCTTCCGGAGTTTCAATCTGGTTAGATGCAACATCAATTGCGCCGACCATCACTTTTTTACCACGAATGAGTTCGAGTAAATCGATAGGCACATGTGAGTTGTGACATTCTAACGAGATAATATCGATGTTAGATTTTTGCAGTTTCGGGAAAGCCTCTTCGTACTGGCGCCATTCTGAACCTAATGTCTTTTTCCAGTCAGTGTTAGCTTTAATGCCATAACCATAGCAAATGTGAACCGCAGTTTCACATTTAAGACCTTCAATTGCACGCTCTAAAGTCGCAACGCCCCAATCATTTACTTCGTCAAAGAAGACATTAAATGCAGGTTCGTCAAACTGAATGATGTCTACACCAGCAGCTTCTAACTCACGCGCTTCTTGGTTCAAAATTTTAGCAAATTCCCAAGCAAGTTTTTCACGGCTCTTGTAGTGACCATCGTAAAGCGTATCAATCATGGTCATTGGGCCAGGTAATGCCCACTTAATTGGTTGATCAGTTTGCTGACGTAAAAACTTAGCATCTTCAACAAACACAGGCTTTTGACGAGACACCGCACCTACGACAGACGGTACGCTTGCATCGTAACGGTCACGAATACGAACTGTTTCGCGCTTCTCAAAATCTACGCCATTTAAGTGTTCAATAAACGTGGTCACAAAGTGTTGGCGGGTTTGTTCACCATCGCTCACAATGTCGATGCCAGCAAGGCGCTGTTCGTGCAACGCTAAACGTAGCGCATCTTTTTTACCTTCAAGCAGACCTTCGTTTTCGAGTTTCCAAGGCGACCAAAGCTTTTCAGGTTCTGCAAGCCAAGATGGTTTAGGTAAGCTACCAGCAGTTGAAGTTGGTAATAATTTTTTCATGATCAATGACCTATATGTTGATTAGTTAAGAGCGTAATTAGCAGACCACTGCTCAAGAATCGCTTGGTATGGTTTGATAAATTGCTCTTCAACAAACTTCCCTTGCTCAATAGCGAGGCGGCTACGTTCTTCACGGTCATACACAATTCGAGTAAGTGAGTAATCTTGGTTCTTTAAGCTTGGCTGATAAGACTGTCCAGCCACTGAATTTGCGTTGTAAATTTCAGGGCGGTAAATCTTTTGGAACGATTCCATGGTGCTGATGGTGCTGATCAACTCAAGGTTGGTGTAATCACTCAGCAAATCACCCGTAAAATAGAACGCCAAAGGTGCAGCACTGTTTTTCGGCATGAAATAGCGAACTTTTAAGCCCATTTTTTGGAAATATTCATCAGTGAGTGAATAGTCTTCTTGCTTGTATTCAACACCTAAAACAGGATGTTCGTTTTCAGTACGGTGATACTCTTTAGTGGTTGAAACGCTTAAGCAAATCACAGGTGCCTTTTTAAAGTTGGCTTTGTAAGTTTCAGAGTTAATAAAGCTCTTAAACAAGTTACCGTGCAATTCACCAAACTTCTCTGGCGTGCTAAACGTAGACTTGTTTTTGTTATGATCTAACAACAGCACACTAAAGTCATAGTCACGTACATAAGACGAGAAGTTGTTACCTACAATGCCTTCAATACGTTCATTGGTCTTTTTATCAACAATATTGGTTTTCAATATTTCGATTAAAGGAAGCCCGCTTGCACGGTTTTCGGCATCAATATTCATTTCAACTGAAATGATTTCAAGTTCAACGCCGTAGCGGTCACCTTTAGGGTTGTCCCAATGAGCTAAGGCATTAAAACGATTGTCGATCATCTGTAAGGTGTTGCGCAGATTCTCTTCACGGCTCATCCCTCTCGCTAAGTTAGCAAAGTTGGTTGTAATACGCGTATTGTCTGCTGGACGATAGTTTTCATCGAAACAAATACTCTTAATCGTAAATGTAAATTCTTTACTCATTTTGATCAGTACCCTAATTTCTGAGATAAACCTAAAAATATTTCGAACTCTTTTTAAACTTTCCAGCCTTGTCAGATTTGTGCCTTATGGTCTTATCAAAAGTGAATGACTAGAACGCTTCAGAGCGTGAATAGATTTATACCGCAATCACAACATGAATAAAAATGATTTAGTCTCATTCAAAACTGAGTGAAATTCATGTTTAGGGTTTAATAAAGAAGTATGAAGTTAAATATTTTTCATCTTAGGGAATTTTAGACAGCAGAAATTCAATATACGGCGCTCATACAGCACCTTAACTATTTTTAAATATTTACTATTATTTTCAATAATTTAAACAATATAATTTTAAATAAAATGGCTAGGCTTAAAGTAATTTATGCTGACTCTCATTCATCTCTGCTTTTAGCCATTCTAAAAATATGGTTTTACGTGAATCTTCCTCAAAAGCACTATGAGAAAGTAAAAAATAGGCTGAACTATCTTGTACAACAGGTGAAATTTTTTGCAGTAAGTTCCACTCAAGCTCTTTTTCAATCATATAAATTGAGATGACTGTTGCACCGAGCCCAGCCAAGCATCCTTCTAAACATAGATAAAAATGTTCAAGTTCAACTTTGGTGTAGCCTTTCAAATTTTGCTTTAACTCAGCAATGCGGCTCATGTTTTTGAAAAAATTGGGTCTAGAGGTCGAAATGAGTACGTCCTTGGTTTCCAATAGTTTGGTTGCTTGAACTAGAGCAATATATTCATCGGCAATTTTTTCACTATAGATATGCTCTCCCCAATCAAAATCATTTCTGCGAATCGCGATATCGATATTATCTTTTTCAAAATCGACCACACCGCCTGCGGTGAGTAGCACAACCTCAAAATCATGACCAAGCTTTTTAAATTTTGATAACCGCGGTATGAGCCATTTCATGGAAAGAGTCGGTTCACACGACAAAACCAGTTGCTTGTTTTGGGTTTTAGGCTGGCTGAGTTCTATTAAACATTCATCGAGTTGACCAAACACCTGATGGCAACAACTCAGTAAAGTTTCACCCTGCTCAGTCATCACAAGTGTTTTATTTTTTCGGTCAAACAAAGTCGTATTTAAAGCTTCTTCTAAATTATAAATCTGTTTACTGACCGCACTTTGCGTCACAAATAATTTCTTTGCAGCTAAAGTGACGCTGCCATACTTCGCCACAAAATAGAAAAATTTTAATGAATTCAGCGATATTCTTTCAATCATTCCAAAAACTCATAAATGTGTAGTCGTTTTTATCGATTTTTATTTTTAGGTTTCTGTTCAAAATAAAAATCATCTTTATTAAACCCCATTTTAGATGATGAAAAACATATTGAATATCTATATCTATCTTCATAAATGTAGAGCCCCTATCTTTCTCACGAAAAGAATAACAGCTTTAAGCAAAACAGTTCTCCTCTCAAATACATTCCAAAAAGTACAGATGAATTCCCTCGTTTTCAGTGAGGGCACAAGATAATGGCAGAGTTTATTGCGGTTATTCTCATTACGATTTTGGCGGTGATTAGCCCCGGCGCTGACTTCGCGATTGTGACGAAAAATAGTTACTTGTACGGCAGAAAAATAGGTGTGTTCACTTCACTGGGAATATCGCTTGGCGTGTTGGTGCATGTCACCTACACATTAGTTGCCGTTGCCTTTGTGATGACTTATACGCCGCAAATTTTGAATATTGTTAAGTATATTGGCGCGCTTTACCTGATCTACATTGGCTATAAAACTTTTACGCAAAAACCAGTTTTAGACACTGCGGCTTTAACTTCTATAGGTACTTTTCAAGCCATAAAATACGGCTTTTTTACCAATGCCCTCAACCCTAAAACCACGCTATTTGTGATTAGCACCTATACACAAATTGTGAGTTTAACTACGCCTAAATCGATTCTTTTGGCTTATGGATTTTTTATGTCTTTTGCCCATTTTGCATGGTTTTCACTTGTGGCTGTGCTTTTCTCTTCCATGCTATTGAGACAGAAAATGTTGGCCAAGCAAGTACAGATTAATAAGGTGATTGGCTCAATTTTATGTGTATTAGGCGTGATTCTTCTTTTTACTCAGTTTCAGTAGAGCCACTTCATTTTTAAGAAACTGTAGAATGTGGACTGAACCCTGTGTACAGAACTCAGTCCATTCAAGCGAGTTAAGAATCTATTTGTTAAGTATTCGATTCAGATAAATTATTTACATTCCAACGATTTGCTCTTTTAAAGGTTCCGACATCGTTAAACCGCACTCCCATATCACGCATAACTTTATGGGCAACAGGCGCAGTCATTTGTCGAATGTAGAATGGTTCTTTCACCACAAAATGATGGATGGCATGTGTCGAACCAAAGTTAAAGCAAAAGAGTTGGAACGGCATCATCCACCACGGTGTTAATACTTGAGTTTGTTGAATGACATTACCCAATTCAACATCACCGTAGTAATGCATGTTGCTTGTCACAAAGTGCAGGCAGAAAGTACGCAGCACATTTGGCGCAATCCACACCACAGTCAAAATATTAATCACATGCATAACATTTAGCGTTGTAGCTGACCATGCGATCGGTGCATTTGCCAAGCTTGAAACCATATCAACTGCATGGAAGCCTAAGAAGATATACCAAAGAGACCAATGAATAATTCCAAGTGGAAAATAAGCTAAGAACGCACGTTTAAAAATAACTTTTCTAACAGTCCAATTGCTTGCAGCAATAATGCGTAGCAAAACTGCAAAACCATTGTCACCGATGGCGACGAGTCGGCGTATGCTCCACTGCTCTCCATTGGTGAGCGCTCTTTCTTCTAAATCAACTTCAGTGCCTGAATTTTTATGGTGATTAAAGTGAAGCTCACGGCGTTTCCATGGGTTAATGGTACTTGGGCGAGCTAACCACACTAAGCCCATCATAAGGTGATGTGCCCATGGCTTCTTTCTAAAATACATCCAGTGAATGAGGTCGTGTTCTAACTCATGGGTAAGAGATGCAAAAAACGCAATAATTGGAATTGCGAACCACGCTGAAAGCTGATGATTGATATAGAGTACAGCCGTAGCAATCATTCCAACGAGGGAAACAAATAGAATCATCGCTCCTATTGTGTTTTGATGGTTCAAAATGGGATGGCGCTTGCGTAAAGCCACACCTTCCGCTGTGACTACTTTTTTAATGTGTTCCGTTTTTTCGCTATCGCTCATTCCAGCAGGATTTTTATATATGTAGGTCATCCGTTATTCCTCAGTTTTCTCATATCCCTACTTTATTTATATCTACCTTTGTACGCTTAGCTCGAAACGCCAATCTATTGGCTATGGATGCCAAAATAGTAAGATTCAAAACAAACAAAAGATTTTTTAGTTTTGAATCTTTTATACTGCTCACAGGAATATGAGTCACAAGTTATAGGACATAACATGCCACAGACAGCAACGGCACTGGCTAGCTGGGTTAAAGCGATTCAAAAAGCGCTTGAGAAAGCAGGTGTGGATAGCCAACCTTTATTAAAACAAGCAGGTTTAGATGTTCAGGCCCTAAACGATCCAGATGCACGCTATTCATTAAAAAACACAGCAAATTTATGGAAATTAGCCGTTCAAGCGACTCAAGACTCGTGCTTTGGCCTTAAAGTTGCGAGCCAAGTCAACCAAAATACATTTCATGTGTTGGGCCATTCACTCATTACCAGCACCACACTAAAAGAAATGTTTTTAAGAATTATTCGTTACTTCCGCATAGTGACCGACATTCCCGAACTTGAATTTTATGGCGAGGGAAAAAATCATTATTTCGTTATTCATGTTCCCGACGAAGTTCAACCCGAATCTATCGATGCTTTTATCTCTGTTTTTATTCGTTCAAGTCGTGCGTTACAAGGTTCTGTTTTTTCGCCCTTACGCATTGAACTAAGACGCTCAGAGCCACAAGATTTAGAAACTTTTCAGAGTATTTTAAAAGCCCCGATTGTGTTTAATGCACCCAAAGACATGATTGTATTTGACACAGCAACCATAGAGCAGCCTTTAGATGGTGGGAATCCTAGCCTCACCCAAGAATATGATGAGATTATTAATCGTTATCTCGCACGGTTTGATAAAGAAAATATATTGGCTCGTGTGAAAGTAAAACTCATTGAAAAATTATCTACAGGTGACTTTCAACAGCAAGACGTTGCGAAAAGTTTAGGCTTAAGTATACGCAGTCTGCAACGCAAGCTTTCGGCAGAAAATACCTCTTATAGCGAGCTACTCGACAATACACGGCACGAACTCGCTTTGTCGTATATCAAAAATTCAAGCCACAATATTACCGAAATTGCCTATATTCTTGGCTTTACCGATGTGAGTAGTTTTACCCGTGCTTTTCGACGCTGGACAGATTTATCACCGCTACACTATCGGGAAAAACATCTGTCTTGTTCTTAAATTTTTAGAAATTTTAGATAAAAAAAGATGCCTCGATGTGCATCTTTTTTTATGAACATCTTATTTTTTATTTAATAGTTCGAGCATAGACACCGTGGTGACTTTAGCCCCGACAGGCAAGGCTTTTAAATCTACAACATAGTTCGGACTATGCGGAATATAAGGCACAGGTTTGCCTTGCTTGACTGCATTAGCAAACACAACCGGATCTGCCACGCCAATGAACATAAAGTTAAACGGAATGTCTTTTTGATCACCTAACAAATGGTGAACATCTTCAGAACCCATAACGGCGGGATATTCAGTTAGAACATGTTTGTCGCCTAGCAAAGCTTTTAGTGGTCCATTTAAACGCGCAGAGAATTCTTTATTATTGACTACAGGCGTACTTGAACCCTTAAAGGTAAAAGTAGGCAATTGATCTTTACCCATGCCCTGCATTTCGGCAGCACCTTCACTCATGAACTTAATGTTATTTAACATGGTTTCACGTACTTTTGGATCAAACCAACGTAAATTCATTTTGACCAGTGCAGTAGAAGGAATCACGTTATTCGAATTTCCGGCTTGGATCGAGCCAATCGATAAAACTGCTGCTTGTTGAGGGTCGACTGCGTTACCCATAATGGTTTGATATTGAGTTACTGCATTTGCCGCCATACTAATTGGATTTTTGGTTAGCATTGGTAATGACCCATGCCCACCCACGCCTTTAAATAAAACATCGAGCTGATCGGTTCCCGCCATGCGTGGCCCCGGCGCATTAATGACCACTCCAACAGGTGCAGGTGTGGTATGTACTGCAAAGAAATAATCAGGTTTTGGTAAGTTGTATTTTGTCCACAAACCGTCAGTCACCATAGCTTTAGCACCCGTTATAGGCTCTTCAGCAGGTTGTGCGACTAAAATAATAGTTCCGCTCCATTCCTTTTTTAAAGCGACTAAGGTTTTTGCCATACTGAGCATCCATGTCACATGTGCATCATGGCCACACATGTGTGCAACAGGCGTTTCGGTTCCATCGTCAAGTTTTACCCGCACTTTACTTGCATAAGGTAAGCCAGTCGCTTCTTGAACAGTATTGGCATCCATGTCGGCACGGTACATGACCGTTGGCCCATTACCATTTTTCAAAATGCCGACCACACCTGTCTTGGCTATGCCAGTTTTAACATCAAACCCTAATGACTTAAGCTCTTTGGCAACAATGGCAGAGGTACGCGTTTCCATAAACCCAAGTTCAGGGTGTTCATGAATATCTTTATAAACCTTACTTAACCATTCTGTTTGTCCATCAATAATCGTTAACGCTTTTTGTGAGACAGTAGGTAAATTAGATGGGTTTACTTCGGCATGGAGGACAGTTCCATAACCTGCCATCAAAGTCGATAACCCTAAAAATATGCCATTTTTGATGATTTTATTCATGTAATTAAAACCTTATAAATGAATGATTTAATTTTAAAATTTATATCCTATTTTTAAGCCATAGCTTATAGAGTGATTATCCTTAAACTCACCCACATAATAGTCACTGCCTGCCTGTGCGCCAAGCTGAGCTTTTGCATCGCCTAACCAGTAATATTTCACACCACCAGAAATAAAGTATTGCGATGTTGGACTGTATTGGGCTCCCACTCCTAAGTTGTAATATCCCTTGGTTGGGCCACCCGTTGAAACTTTATCGCCAGCTCCCGAGTCCCAGCCCACTGACACAGAACCTAGCCATTTAGGTGAAAAACGTTGCCCTAGTCCTAAATTTAAAGCCCACTGGTCATCATCATAACGAACCAAATTAAACCCTTCTGGACGGCTTGGTGTTGATAATCCCCCAATAACTTTTGAAATTTCACCAAAACGGTAAGGTTGTAGCGCCAAATCACTCCAATTTACCCAGCGCAAGCTCCCAAACAATAAAGTTCCTTGGCGTAAACCTGTTTGAAATTCTAAATTCACTGAGTTTGGAGATTTAAATTTGGTTGGGCCAGAGCCTTCGCTATTGGGTAACTCTGAAATAATATGATTTAAATAGTTTTTCTTTTGCTCGGTCATCTGCCCGATAGAAATCATATAGTCGAGATGTTGGCTAACTAAATCGCGTCCTTGCTGAGTCGTTAACATATCAATTAACGGCGCATTTTCAGTTGCGTTTACTTTGTGGGTAATGGCAGAACGATAGGTAAGTGAAACTTTAACGGCCTTTTCAGGAATTTGATAAGCCAGTCCAGCTAACCAGCCCCAATCACCCACAGTTTTAGTTTGAAAGTCATAGCCATTATAAAGACTAAATACATTGCCTCTTAAATTGACCTGACTTTTGAAAGTTTGATAAACCGGCCCTGCAAAAATATTCCAGTTTTTATTAGGCTGATATCCGGCAATGAAGCTGAAACTTTGAATATCAAATTCCGATTTTGCATTTCCTGTGGGAACTTGACCAGAAGTAGCATTTGCAAGGCTTGTAGTCGTAATACCGGGAAGCATAACTGTGTCTTTCGGCGTTGCGATAAAGCCATTTACACCAGAATATTCTGTGTCAGCACCAAAAGGCTGATCGTAAAGCAACCCAAATGAATACTGCGGTGCAAGCTGAAATTTTAAAGCCGCAGTCGGCCGATAATCTGTATTGGCAATGTCGGAAATTGACTGATGGGAAGGGTTAGTACCAGATTCCACTCCTTTTAAATCAGTATCTGTCACACCAAGACTTGCTTCAAAGTAATTTCCCGGTTGTAAAAATGCTGATACGGATTGGCCTGTTTTATCAAATGCAGCAGCCTGTAATGCACTTGTACAAATTGAAGCGATTCCCAATACTAATGTTCTATTTCTTACGACAAAAATCATGGATCCATCCTGGATTTTTTTATTTTGATTGTTCACTTTATTTAGATTTTGAGTGGTGCGCTTAGCTCCAAACGCCAATTCGTTGACTGTGGATGCCATATTTAAAAATTATACGATTGCCTCTCTGAAGTGAGATAATTTCCTTTGAACTCAAGATTAAAGACGACAAAGATTTAAAACTTTCAGATAATTTTTTAAGAAACTTTTGTATTTATTGCTGTTAATATTAAAGCACATGATAGATTTCCCAATCCTTCATATCTCTATAAATTAAGGATGATGAGCGAATACATTTATTATGGAAATCAAGCAAATAAAATATTTTTTGACGGTGGTTGAAGCAGGCAGTATTGGTAAAGCTGCTCAAAAACTCGATGTCGGTGCGTCAGCAATCAGTCAACAAATTAGCAAGCTAGAACAAGAGCTAAGCATTCGCCTATTACAGCGTAATGCTTTTGGTGTGACCCCAACTCCCGCAGGCCTCGCCTTTTTAAAACATTCTCAACTCATTTTACGTCAGATTAACTTTGCGGTAGATGCTGCCCATTCGGCACGGCTTTCAGGCCATGTGAGTCTTGGTTTTCCACCTACCATTACCGCTTTAATTGGCATCCCTTTAATGAAATTAATGTCTGAACGCTATCCAGACATTCGTCTAGAAATTGTGGAAACTCTGTCAGGCAACCTGATTCAGTCGATTAATTCGCGTCAGCTTGATATTGCCATTATTTTTACCAATGAAATTGATAAACAGTGGTCAATACAGCCTTTGGTCCGCGAACAAATGTATTTAATGGCACGCAAAGAAGTGCTTGAAAAATATGGTCTTGCCGATTGCATCAAAAGTGGAATTATTCAGTCCCAACAAATCGGTGATATTCCTTTAGTATTACCACGGCAGCGTCATAGCTTAAGAAAATTGCTTGAACACAAGATTGGGCAGCTTAATGTTGTCTATGAAATTGATGGTCTACACTTACTCATGGACAGCCTGATTCACCTTGACCTTGCAAGTGTTCGCCCCGGAAGTGCTTGTCTACAAGAATACAAACATAAGCTTCAATTACTAAAATTGATCGACCCTGAAGTTGAGCGAATCAATTACTTGGTGAGCCTTGCCGAAGAAGAATTATCACCTGCTGCACTGGCTGCAAAATCAGCAATTAAAGCCTGTGTAAAAGAGTTGATTCAAAACCAAATATGGCCGTGTTCTGAAATTATTTTATAAAGGGTCATTAATTTTATTAAATACCTAATTAATTTTGCCCTCTCACTCCCTCCTGCTGTTTGAGATTACATTTTCATCTGAATGATAAGTGAATTTCTGTTTATCGAATTATAGATGTGTAGTTTGAACTGGAAACAAGGCATCACATTTTCTACGAAGGACACCTTTAAATCTCATCTCTAACCCATTTGCTATTTAGGTTTATTGAATGAGTCGATTTAAGGCCCTCCATTGAAGATCGTGAATGTTTCCATTTTGTCAGGCCAAGGAGGTCTCCAATGGATGTCGTGAATAACCGTAGGGCTACTTTTAAAAAAATATTAAATGTAACGAGTGGCAACTTTTTAGAACAGTACGATTTTTTTCTTTTTGGTTTCTATGCCACTTATATCGCAGCAAAATTTTTCCACTCTGAAAATGAATATGTCTCTTTAATGATGACATTTACCGTATTTGCTGCGGGTTTTCTTATGCGTCCTCTCGGCGCTATTTTCTTAGGCGCTTATGTCGACAGAGTTGGTCGACGTAAAGGTCTTATTGTGACTTTAAGCCTTATGGCAATCGGAACCATCTTAATTACCTTTGTACCGGGTTATGAAACCATTGGTATTATTGCGCCAATTTTGGTGGTGATTGGACGTCTATTACAAGGCTTCTCGGCAGGTGTTGAATCTGGTGGTGTATCGATTTATCTAGCTGAAATTGCAACAGATAAAAACCGTGGATTTATCACAAGCTGGCAATCTGGCAGCCAACAAATTGCGGTTGTATTTGCAGCATTACTTGGCTACTGGCTCAACACCATTTTAACTACTGCTCAAGTGGGTGAATGGGGCTGGCGCATTCCGTTCTTAATTGGTTGTTTGATTATTCCTTTAATCTTCTTATTCCGCCGTACGTTAGAAGAAACTGAAGACTTTAAAGCGCAAAAAACTCATCCATCGACCAAAGAAATTTTCAGCACGCTTGCGAGCAACTGGCGCATCGTACTTGCAGGCATGATGATGAGTGCCATGACCACAACCACGTTCTATTTCATTACGGTTTACACCACTGTGTATGCAAAACGTACTCTAGAAATGTCGGTAACAGATAGCCTTTTAGCAACCGTATTTGTGGGTTTATCCAATTTCTTCTGGTTACCAATGGGTGGTTTACTTTCAGACAAAATTGGTCGTCGTCCAGTTTTAGTCGGCATTACCACGCTTGCTATCTTTACAACTTATCCAGTTTTAAGCTGGTTAGTGAGTGACATTAGTTTTACCAATCTCATTATTACGCTTGCTTACTTCTCGTTCTTCTTTGGTATGTACAACGGCACCATGGTAGCAACACTTGCCGAAGTAATGCCAAAACGTGTACGTACAGTTGGCTTCTCTTTAGCGTTCAGCCTTGCAGCCGCTATTTTTGGTGGTATGACTCCAATGGCTTGTACGTACCTTGTCGAAAACACAGGCAATGCAAGCACACCAGCATTCTGGCTGATGTTAGCAGCGGTATGTAGCTTAATCTCAAGCTTATATCTATGCCGTGGTTCTAAGCAGAAGAATGCAGACCCAATTGCTGAACCTGCGAAGGTTAGCGCTTAAAACAATAACTATTTAACCTGAAATTTTAATGAACAGTACGGCAGATCTTAAGTCTCCGTACTGTGCTCTCCTATCATTAAAGTGAGATACTATGAAAAAGTCCCCTATCTTCATGACCATTTGCCTAGCTGGTGCAGGCTTAGGCTCAACGCTTGCTAACGCAGATACACTCGAAGTGATTAGTTCAGGCGGTTTCTATTCATCTATGGAAAAACTCATTCCAATATTTGAAAAGCAAACTGGTCACACGGTTCACCTTTCGTCTGGTTCATCAATGGGCGCATCACCAACTGCAATTCCAAATCGACTCGATCGTGGTGAACATTTTGATGTGGTGGTGTTGGCTGCTCCTGAACTAAACAAGCTTGCAGAAAAAGGTTATGTAGACCCAAATTCACAAAGTGCTTTAGTCAATTCAAGCATTGGCATGGCTGTACCTAAAGGTGCACCAAAACCAGATATTAGCTCTGCGGCAAAATTCGAAAAAGTTTTATTAAATGCTAAGCACATTGGTTATTCAGCAAGTGCGAGCGGCACGCATCTTGAAAAAGATGTTTTTCCAAGCTTTCCACCTGTCGAGTACAAAGTGATTTCTGGTAAAGCAGAAAAAGTAGTCGGTGACCGTGTTGCAAAACGTATTGCTGAAGGTCAGTTCGATATTGGTTTCCAGCAAATTAGTGAAATCAAACCTTTTACTGGCCAATATGGTCAAGTTGATTTAGTCGGCCCAATTCCTGCGCCTTACCAGAAAGTCACTGTATTTGCAGCGGGCATTGGTAAAAACTCTGAACATGAAAAAGTCGCAAAAGAACTCATCAAATTTGTGAAGTCACCACAAGCAACACAAATTATTGAAGAACAGGGTCTTGAGCAGGTTAAACAATAAAAGCTCTAAAAGGCAACATCTTGAGGTGATGTTGCCTTTACTCTGTTGGTGGTTTACTCAGCGTAATAGAACAAAATGTATAGCGATAAACCAGTGTAGAATAACCAATAAAGGACAATGTAGTATTTGCCGTGGAACTCAAACAACTCAAGTATTTTATTGCGGTGATCGAGTCAGGAAGCTTGGGTAAAGCTGCAAAAAATCTCGATATTGGAACTTCTGCATTAAGTCAGCAAATCTCAAAATTAGAAAGCGAGCTTTCGATTCGCCTTTTACAACGTACTGCTTTGGGAACGGTTCCCACCCCTGCGGGTTTAGCTTTTTTTCAACAGGTTCAACTGGCGCTTAGACACTTAGACCATGCTGTAGATTCTGCTCATTCTTCACGCCTAAGTGGTCATGTCACCGTCGGTTTTTCGCCGAGTGTCGCGTCGGTTATAGGCACCCACTTTTTAAAACTCATGAGAAACCGCTATCCCGACATTAAAGTCCGTTTAATTGAAGGTTTATCGGGTGACCTCAAGGCATTAGTTAATGCAAGGCAGCTCGATGTTGCCATCATCTTTAGTGACGATGTCGACCCGCAGTGGGCCATACAGCCTTTAGTCAAAGAGCAAATGTTTTTAATCTCGCCTAAAGAAGTGCTAAGTCAGTACCATCTTGAAAGCTGCATAGACACTCAAACCATTACTCACTCACAGCTTAAAGAACTTCCGCTGATTTTACCGAGCCAACGACATGGACTACGTTTGTTGCTCGAACAGAAAATTCATCAACTTAAAGTGACCTATGAAATTGATGGGCTGCATTTGTTAATGGAAAGCATTAGCCAACTCGAAATGGCAACCATCCAACCTGCTGGTGCCTCATTAAACTCACGGCAAGACCTATGTTTACTGCGCATTGTAGAACCTGCCATTGAACGCATTAACTATTTAATTAGTCTGTCTGAAGAAGAACTCTCGCCTGCTACTTTAGCCACGAAAGTAGTGATTCGTGCTTGTGTGACCAACCTGATTAATGAAAAGCGCTGGCCCGGTGCGAAAATCATAAACACTTAAGCGCTTAGTGTTTATTTTTACTAAACACCCATTCAAGTTTAGCCTCTCACTTCACCGCCCCTTTTAAAGCTACATTAGCCTTAGCTGAGAAAGGGAGAAATCCATGCATGATGTGATTGTAATTGGTGGTGGGAATGCCGCACTGTGTGCCGCGCTCACGGCAAAAGAAAGTGGCGCGTCTGTGCTGGTCATAGAGGCAGCACCTAAAGAATGGCGTGGTGGTAACTCACAACACACTCGTAACCTCCGTTGCATGCATGATGCTCCTCAAGATGTATTGGTCGATGCCTACCCCGAAGAAGAATATTGGCAAGACCTACTTAAAGTCACTGCGGGCAAAACCAATGAGCACTTAGCTCGTCTGGTCATTCGTAGCACGGCAACATGTCGCGACTGGATGCGTAAACATGGTGTGAATTTTCAGCCGCCACTATCGGGTGCTTTGCATGTTGCACGTACCAATGCCTTTTTTATGGGTGGAGGTAAAGCCCTCATTAATGCGTATTACCGTAGTGCCCAAGAACTTGGCATTGAGATTTTATACAACACAAAAATTAAAGATCTAAAGTTAAACCAAGGACATTTTGAAGCTGCAATTGCTGAGGATGGCCGTGTATTTAAGGCGAAAAGCTGTGTATTGGCCGCAGGTGGTTTTGAGTCAAATCTGGAATGGTTAAGAGAAGCATGGGGACAAAATGAAAACGGCGAGTGGCCTGCCGATAATTTCATTATTCGCGGAACCCGCTTTAATCAGGGCAACTTACTTAAATTTATGATAGATCAAGGCGCCGATATTATTGGTGACCCATCGCAATCACATTGCGTCGCTGTAGATGCACGAGCACCATTATATGACGGCGGCATCTGCACTCGTATTGACTGCGTTTCATTAGGAATTGTGGTCAATAACAAAGCCGAACGTTTTTACGATGAAGGCGAAGACTTCTGGCCAAAACGTTATGCGATTTGGGGACGTCTTGTTGCCAAACAGCCTCAGCAAATCGCCTATTCGATTATCGACTCAAAAGCCATTGGTCGCTTTATGCCACCTGTGTTTGCGGGTGTGAAAGCAAATAGCATTCAAGAATTGGCCGAAAAAATCGGGCTAGATGCAAAAACCTTCTGTCACACTGTAGAAGAATTTAACCAAGCCTGCGTACAAGGCACCTTTAACCATACGGTTTTAGATGATTGCACTACCCAAAATATTGTTCCCAACAAAACCCATTGGGCGGTTCCTCTCGATCGTCCACCGTTCTATGCCTATGCGCTTAAACCCGGCATTACCTTTACCTATTTAGGCTTAAAAGTTGAAGACGATGCTGCGGTACGTTTTAACAATAAAGCTAGCCGCAATCTGTTTGTCGCTGGTGAAATGATGGCAGGTAACGTACTCGGTCAGGGTTATACCGCAGGGGTCGGCATGTCGATTGGCACGACCTTTGGACGCATTGCCGGAAAAAATGCAGCCCACTATGCACTTTCACAAGGAGTTGAACATGAATGCTAGTACTAAAGCCCTAATTCCAGTTGTTCAGCTCTCTGACCATGAGCAGGAAGTTCAAAGAGCCCTACAGATTTGTAATGCTTGTCGTTACTGTGAGTCATTTTGTGCTGTATTTGCGGCCATGACCAAGCGCCTTGAGTTTAATCAAGCCGATATTCATTACCTCGCAAACCTGTGCCATAACTGTGGTGCTTGTCTACACGCTTGCCAATATGCCCCACCGCATGAGTTTGGTGTAAACATTCCAAAAGCGATGGCACAAGTACGTTTGGAAACTTACCAAGAGTTTGCGACCCCTCAACCGCTAGGCCGACTTTATAAGTCTGTTGGGATTCCATTTGTTTCGGCGTTATCAGTGATTTTCTTTTTATGCATGTTAGCTGTGGTTTGGTACAAAGGCACCGACCTATTTGCAGGCTATCAAGGTAATTTCTATGCGATTTTCCCGCATAACTTTTTAGCTCTATTGTTTGGAGCGACCTTTACAGTTGCGATTGTTTTGCTCGGCATTGGGATTAGTAAATTTTGGAGACAGACGTCTAAAGTTATTCACGGCAAAGTTGAGAAACCAGACCTTATTCAAGCCTCTCAAAATGTGTTAACGCTTAAATATTTAGATGGTGGACATGGCAAAGGCTGTAATGAGCAAGATGACCGTTACACACAAATTCGCCGCGTGTTCCATCACCTGACGTTTTATGGTTTTATGCTTTGCTTTGCAGCCACAGGTGTAGCAACTTTATATCACTATTTCCTTAACCTACATGCGCCTTACCCTATCTTTAGCTTGCCTGTTATTTTGGGTACTTTGGGTGGGTTTGGCTTAGTGATTGGACCATCGGGCTTGCTTTATTTAAATCTTAAACGTCATCCATTACATGGTGACCGCGAGCAAAAACCTGTAGATCGAGGCTTTATTTTCCTTTTAATTTTAGTCAGTGCTTCAGGCTTAGCTCTCATGGCATTTCGTAATACCCCTTACATGGCACTTTTACTGATTTTCCATTTAGCTACGGTCATGACATTCTTTATAACGATGCCATTTGGAAAGTTCGCACACGGTTTTTACCGCAGCGCTTCTTTACTCAAATTTGCCACCGAAGAACGTATTTCTAAGAAGTCATAATTTCATTCAAAAGTATTCACTATCTTGGCGTAGTGAATACTTTCATTTTTTTAAACTCAAAATACTTCATAGCTTGCCTATTTTTTACTATTTAAAATTCCCAAGCCATACATTGGCCACTTGGTACTCGCTTTAATATTATTAATCAGCATCGCCACCAAAACTAAAGACACTGCGCCGACCAAAACAGGAAAAATTAAGAAACTCCACTGGTAATGTATGCTGCTTGCGGTGAGTAAAATAACCAAAGGATTGGCCCCAGCAGGTGGATGAACGCATTTAAACACTTGCATAAGCGCAATGGCACAACCTACTGATAAAGCAATTGTAAAAATGGAAACACCGACAAATTTTAGAAAAAACAAACCCACAAAAGCCGAGATAAGATGCCCAAATATAATATTTCTCGGCTGTGCCAAAGGTGACTGCGACACGGTATAGAGCAATACACAGGTCGCACCAAACGGCGCCATGATAAAGATATTATGAGTGAGCTTGCTCAACCACAGAAGTATAAAAATACTGACTGTCCCCCCAACAAGGCTTCTTAAAACATCAACTTTAGTGGGCGATGGAGCTAGTTTTTCTTTGCCATAAAAGATCGAGAACATGGTTTTTTCCTCAAACAGACATTGCTTTTTAAAAAGCATATAGATAAAATTTCAAATAGTACAGATCTGTACTATTTTATTTTTTGGAAAAGTTTTATGTCAAAATCTGCCTTAAAAATATTAGATACAGCCGAGAAGTTATTTAATGAAAATAGTTTTGTCGGGGTGGGTGTCGACCTGATTCGCGATGAATCTGGCTGCTCTAAAACCACCATGTACACGTACTATAAAAATAAAAATCAACTGGTTAAGTCTGTACTCGTTGCTCGTGATGAACGGTTTAAGCAAAGCCTTTTGGGCTATGTGGGAGATGCAACAGGGTTGGAAGCCATCAATAAAGTTCTGGATTGGCACACCAACTGGTTTAGACAAGATTTTTTTAAAGGCTGTTTATTTGTAAGAGCGGTCGCAGAATCTAACCAAGATGATCAAGACATTATTTCTATTTCTAAAGCTCATAAACAATGGATTAAAGTATTGATTGCGCAAAACTGCAATATACCGAATGGTGAAGCTTTATCTGAGCTGATCTATACGGTGATTGAAGGCTTAATTAGCCGCTTTTTAGTTGATGGTTTCGATGAAATACTTGCGATAAACATGAAAAACTCTATTAATCAATTATTTAATATTCATCAACATTAGTATGAGAACTTAAAATGGAAGTGGACCATATTTTTATTTGTGTACAATCAGGCGCTCCCGAAGCTGAAACTTTAAAAAAATTCGGTCTAACAGAAGGTTCATCCAATAAGCACCCGGGTCAAGGTACAGAAAACAGACGCTTTTTCTTTAAAAATAGCTTTATCGAATTAATCTTTTTAAATAACCCCGAAGAAGCCTCAAGTGATCTCACAAAACCGACTCTGCTTTTTGAACGACTAAGTACTCAAAATAATATCGCGTCCCCTTTTGGTATTTGTTTTCGCCCTAAAAATAAAGATGATAAGGGTGCAAAATTTCCTAATTGGGTTTACAAGCCAAGCTATTTACCAGCCAGCTTAGAAGTAAATGTTGCCAAAGATTCTGTGGTATCTGAACCGATGTGGTTCTTCCTTTCATTTGCTTCACGACCAGACCTTGCTGCGAAAGACAAACAACAACCACTTGTGCATAGCAAAGATTTATCAGAAATCACCGCGATTAAAGTTTCTATTCCGAACCTTGAAGAGCACCCTACTTCGTTACTGTTCAATACGCTTGATAGTTTTGAAGTGATTGATGGATCGGAGCATTTAATGGAAATTAGTTTTGATCATGAACCTCAAGGAATGATTCATGATTTCAGACCAGAACTGCCGCTTATTTTTAAATATTAAAATGCTTATTTTCTAATAATAAAAAACTGTGATTTATTGCAAATCACAGTTTTATTTAAATTGAATCACATTAAAAACGACAACAGCTTAAGCAATTTTTCCATCAATAATACCTTTCTCTTTTAGCGCAGCCAGTTCTTCTGCTGTTTTAAATCTCGATAAGATTTGAGCCGTATGTTCACCTAGCTCTGGCGGTGCATGATGATATTCAACTGGAGTATCAGAGAGTTTGATTGGTGAACCAATCGTTTGGAAGTTTTCATTTAAACGATGAGGAATATTCACCACCAAATTGCGATGTACGATTTGTGGTTCAGCTAAAGCATCTTCAATAGAGTTGATAACACCTACGGGTACTTTTAAGGCATGAATCATGTCGACCCACTCTTTGGCAGTTTTCTGCAAAAAGTGCTTCGACAATAAAGGAATTAGTTCATCTCGATATTTGACGCGGTCTTGGTTACGGACAAACTTTTCATTTTCGAGTAACTCTGGATAATCAATTGCAATACATAAATCTTTAAACTGCTTGTCATTACCACAAGCAATAATAAATTCTTTATCTTTAGCCTTAAAAGTTTGATACGGCACAATACTCGGGTGTTGATTACCCATGCGCTGCGGGGCTTTACCTGAAGCTAAATAGTTCATTCCCTGATTTGCCAGTGCCGCGACCTGCACATCAAGCAAGGACATATCAATATACTGACCGCGTCCCGTGTGTGAGCGTGCAATCAAGGCCGCTTGAATGGCAATGGTTGAATACAACCCAGTTTGAATATCGACCACAGCCACACCAACCTTTTGTGCACCACCACCTGCCACATCATCAGGCTCGCCAGTAATGCTCATTAAGCCAGACATACCCTGAATAATAAAATCATAACCGGGTTCTTCTGCACGTGGACCATCTTGCCCAAAACCGGTAATCGAGCAATACACAATATTTGGGTTCAGCTCACTTAAGGAAGCATAGTCCAAACCATATTTAGCCAAAGACCCTGTCTTATAATTTTCAATGACCACGTCAGCAGTCTTGGCAATTTCATAAATTAAGGCCTGACCTTCAGGTGTGGTAATGTCCACCGCAACTGAATATTTATTGCGGTTGGTACACTGAAAATAGCCAGATTCACGGGTCATGTTTCCGTCTTGATCGGGCATCCATGGCGGTCCCCACATACGGGTGTCATCACCTACTCGAGGGCGTTCAATTTTAATGACTTCCGCGCCAAGGTCTGCCAAGATTTGTCCACACCAAGGCCCTGCAAGCACACGACTTAAATCTAAAACCCGAATTCCTTGTAATGCACCCATAACGATACCCTTATCTTTTTAGAAGGTACTCAACGCACCTTCTTGTCATTGTTTATGATTATTTTTGCGGATCGTACTGACGATCTTTAATAAATAAGCCCGGCAATACACCCGCAACAAAATACGCAGCACCCATCACAATAAAGGCCATGGTAAACGTACCACCCGATGCCAAGAAACCAATGGTGGCTGGTGCAATCGCAGCCCCGACACGACCAATGTTATAGGCACCGCCAATGGCTGTTCCGCGCACATCGGTTGAAAAACTTTCAGCCATATAAGTCGCATTTACACCATATGGAATGCCATATAAGAAGCCAAAAGTGATTAATAAATACAAAATATTATCAGGGGTATTAAAGAAAATAATGATTGGTAAGAACACGGCGCTGGCAATTGTTCCAAACACAAAAACAGCACGGCGGTTAAATTTATCAGCAAGATAACCCGCTAAAATTTTGCCTAAAATCATTGCGGTATATGAACCCACCATATAACTGGTTAAGTTTTTAAAGTTCATATGCACTTCTGTTTCTAAATAACTTGGCATCCAGTTGTTAATGCCGTAATAACCAAACTGTAAGAAGAATGCTGTGGTCATCCACAACAAAAACATTTTACGGTGCTTAAAGTTATTAAAAATTTGCTTATAGATACTGCCACTTTTTGGCTTTTCAGCCACCACTCTTTCTTTAGGTTGTCCGTTGCCTTGCAAGCTTTCAATTTTGGTAAGCTGCCAAGATTTTGGCTCTGGTACAAATCGTTGCAGAAAAATATTAACAAAAGCAGGTACTACGGTCAGGAAGAACAAAACGCGCCAGCCATGATCTGGAATAATTGCGCCAGCTAAGAGTGTCGCTGCAATATACCCCACCGTTTGCCCCGTTTGTAATGTACCCAATACCGTTGTACGGTAAGTGGTTGGCACATATTCAGCCATTAAGGTATTACAGGCCATATAGAGTGCTCCAATTCCCAAAGCACCAATAAAACGTAAAGCCATAAATTGCTCAAAGCTTTGCGTAAAGCCCAATAAACAGGTCGCTACTGAAAAGAAGGTTACTGAGTTGGCAATGGTTCGTACACGACCAAACTTGTCACATGCCCAGCCACCCAAAATACCGCCAATACCCATCCCAGCCAAAGAAGCACTACCTAAGGCACCTGCTTGAAAGGTACTTAAACCAAACTCTGCCTTTAAACTGGTCAAGCTATAAGACAGCAGCATAATATCAATGCCATCGACCACCATCGCAAAATAGGCAAATAACAACGCCCATTTCCATGTATGAGGGCCAATTCTTTCATATGTTCCAAGGTTGCTTGGAAATGTATTTCTTAATTCTTTCGATATTACTTGAACGTCATTGTTCATCTTTAGTTCCTCATTTTCCCAAATGAGTCATCGATAGCTTACTTATGTTTTCTGTATGACTTAATCTTCTATATTTTCACCATCTTACATTTGGTTTTAAGTACACAGAGGCACATCTTCACATGAGTATCCTTACGATGAATCTTGTCATTTTCCATAAATTTTTGCGTAAAAATCCCTAAAGGTGCTCTCGAAAGAACACCTCTATCTTAAAAAAATTAATGAGTTAGTTACTAAATGCTGCGATGCCTGTTTGTGCACGACCTAAAATCAAGGCATGGACATCATGTGTACCTTCATAGGTATTCACAACTTCAAGGTTAACCAAATGACGTGCTACGCCAAACTCATCACTAATACCGTTTCCACCCATCATGTCACGCGCCATGCGGGCAATATCAAGTGCTTTCCCACAGTTATTACGCTTAATGAGAGATGTACCTTCAACTGATGCAATACCTTCATCTTTCATACGACCAAAACGTAAAGCCACTTGCAAACCCAACGCAATTTCAGTTTGCATATCTGCCAGTTTCTTTTGAATCAACTGATTTGCAGCCAATGGACGACCAAATTGTTTACGGTCCATGGTGTATTGATGTGCGGTATGCCAACAGAACTCGGCAGCACCCATTGCCCCCCATGCAATGCCATAGCGGGCGCTATTTAGACAGGTAAATGGGCCTTTCAAACCTCGAATTTCAGGGAACGCATTCTCTTCAGGTACAAAAACGTTATCCATTACGATTTCACCTGTAATCGAGGCACGTAAACCGACTTTGCCATGAATGGCAGGTGCAGATAGACCTTCCCAACCCTTTTCTAAAATGAAGCCACGAATGTCACCCACATTACCTTCAGCAGAAACTTCTTTTGCCCAAACCACAAATACATCAGCAATTGGACTATTGGTAATCCACATTTTTGCGCCAGTTAAACGATAACCACCATCAACTTTTTTAGCACGCGTAATCATACTGCCTGGGTCTGAGCCATGATCAGGTTCAGTCAAACCAAAACAGCCAATGTATTCACCAGTAGCTAGTTTAGGTAAGTACTTCTGCTTTTGTTCTTCCGTACCAAATTCATGAATCGGAACCATCACCAATGAGCTTTGCACGCTCGCCATAGAGCGGTAGCCTGAGTCAACATATTCAATTTCGCGTGCAACCAAACCATAACTCACATAGTTCAAACCAGCACCGCCATATTGCTCAGGAATAGTTGGACCCAGTAAGCCAAGCTCTCCCATTTCACGGAAAATAGATGGATCTGTTGTTTCATGACGGAATTGTTCAAGTACACGTGGTTGCAAACGTTCTTGGCAATAGGCATGAGCCGCATCACGAATCATGCGCTCATCTTCGGTAAGCTGTTGTTCAATTAAAAATGGGTCTTGCCAGTTAAATTGAACTTTTGCTTTTTTTGTTGTCACCATGTGATTCATCGCATCCTCTGCTTGATTTGATCTTCTTTATTTAACTCGATGTTATGCGTGAAAAATGCAGTAATCAAACGATAAATGTTCATGCAGATATGCGACTTACGCATATTTAAAACAAGACGCATTAAATTTAGATATTTAATTGGTTGTATTTCATTAAAAATGGCTTATTTTTATACTAAACTCCGATATCTGCATTTAGGTCATATGCCATTTTGAAATATGACGACAAATAAAAGGATTTATTTATGCGACGAAGTATCCCGTCCATTCAGGGCCTGATTTGCTTTGAAAGTGCAGCAAAACATCTAAGTTATACCTATGCTGCGCAAGAGTTATGTATTACCCAAAGCGCTGTCTCTCGCCAAATTCAGCAGTTAGAAGACTTCTTGGGCGTTGAACTCTTTATACGTACTCGGCATGGTGTTGAACTCACCATTGCTGGTCAGCAGTATTTTAAAAGCATTAAACCCTACTTGTTAGGGCTAGAGAAATGTACGGCCGATGTGATTTCTCATAAGGGTTTAGGTGGAACATTAAAGTTAGGTGTGGTTCCTACCTTTGCAACGCGATGGTTATTACCCAAGCTCCATCTTTTAAATCAAAAACACCCTGAAATTACGGTTCATTTAGAAACCAGTACCAAGCCCTTTTTATTTAATGACAATATTTTTGACGCTGCGATTTTTGCAGGTACGCAGCAGCAAATTGACCACTGGCCCGGCATACAAGCGCATTATTTAATGGATGAAGAAATTGTACCTGTATGCTCGCCAAGTCTAATCGAAAAGTATTTTCCAGATGCTGTGATGATTAATGAAAATACCTATGATTTAAGCTCAGAAGATTTGCTAAAAATTCCCCTGCTACAACAAACCACTCGGCCAAGCATTTGGCAAGAATGGTTTCTCACTCATCATATGCAACACCCGAAACCTTTTGATGGACAACGCCATGAGTTATTTTCGATGCTTGCGGTTGCTGCCAGTCATAACATGGGAATGGCTTTAATTCCACAAATGTTGATTGAGTCTGAACTACAAAAAAAAGAACTGGTGATTGTTTCCAATAAAAAATTAAAAGGCAGCCGAAAGTACTATCTCATCCATTCGAGCCAAGACATAACCCCAACCATTCAAAAATTTGTTGAGTGGATTTATCAAGAGTTAGAGCAACTAAAGATCAATACGCATTAGCTCAGCAGCTTTGTGCGATCTATACGCATAAAAAAGATTGTGATTGATGAGATCACAATCTTTTAGTTATGCATAAATGACTTTGAGTTAATGACTCATCAATTGAATATCTGAACCGCTACGTTTAGGGTCAATCAAGATTTTGGCGTGCTGTTCAGGATCACGTAATGCTTCAAATGCACTGGTAACACCTTCTAGTCCAACAACACCGGTAATAAGGGGCGAACAGTTCACTTTACCTTCTGCAATCATGTGTAGTGCATCTCGAAACTCAAGTGGTGTATATCCCAATACAAACTGAATTTCTAACTCTTTATTAATTGCAAGTGCGGGTTCAATTTTGTCGCTTTGCATGCAGACGCCCACCCCGACAATTCGAGAAAACAAAGGTGCACCTTCAATAATTTGCTGTAAAACACCCGGTACGCCCACACACTCAAAAATAACAGGACGCTTTGGCAGAGCACCTAACTTATCAATCATGCGCCATCCGTGCCACCACGGTAAGCGAGTTGCTTGCAACTTATCAAACAGTCCCATACCCATGTTAATTGCGTCAGAAACATTGCCAAGCAAACCAAACTCTTTCCAGTTAGCAAATGGCGATGTCTCTTTAGGGTCTACCACAATATCCGCACCGCATTGCTCGGCAAGCTTACGACGGTTTGGAGAAAAGTCACTGGCAACTACGGTTTTAACTCCAGCTGCTTTAAGCATTAATATGACACCTAGCCCGACGGGACCACAGCCAATCACAATCGCAGGTTCACTAGTTTTCACACGGCTACGACGAACAGCATGCAATGCAACCGCCATAGGTTCAGTCATGGCAGCACTATCCGCATCTAGACCATTCGGTACTTCAAACATCAAGCTCGATTGAGCCAATACTTGCTCGGCATAACCGCCCGAAGCATTCGGTGAAAGCCCTGTAGACAAATAACCATACTGATCTACATTTAAAAGAGGCATTGCACAGACAAGTGTATCGGCTTTAAATTTATGACGTGTTTTTGGGCCGTAGTCTAAAACCTTGCCGCAGAATTCATGTCCTAGTACAAACGGGTCTGTGGACTTCGCTAAACCATTAAACCCGACACGTGCAGCTAAATCATGCATGTGGTCGCAATGATGCTGCATATGTAAATCAGAGCCACAGATCCCACATCGCACCACTTCCAATAACACCTGTCCTTTTGCAGGCGTTAATTTCGGTTGGTCTACCACTTGTAATTTTGCTTGATGACAAAGTACCGACTTCATTTGAGCGCTTCCTATTTCTTCTTTTTCATTTACTTGCCAGAAATAGATTTCTACAGATAAATTAATCGCTTTATCAGTTTGGTCTTTAGCAAGCCTTTATTCATCTTTACAAGTAAAAGGCAAAATACCAATGACCATTCTTCAGCCAATCTATTGTTGAAGAGTCAACAAAAACAGGCGCAGCGAAATTAAAAACAATAAAAATCTTGGTGCTTGTATCTTACACAGACTGCGTTGTCTTCTTAGGCCAGAACAATGTCATCAAAATTAAAACTTATACAAATATAGTAAGTTCAAAAAACTCAACTCAACGCTTTTCACAAAAACATAGCAAATCCAAACTTTTATCAGTGCATCTAAACAGGCATGATAAATTAAGATGAACAGATAAGAAGAAATCTATGATTACAAAAACACTCCCCCTTACAGATATACACCGCCACCTTGATGGCAACATCCGCATTCAAACTATTTTAGAGTTGGGGCAACAATACAATTTAGATTTACCCGCCTACGACATTGAATCTTTACGACCACACGTACAAGTTATAGATAACCAACCTGACTTATTAAGTTTTTTATCTAAGCTAGATTGGGGCGTAAAAGTATTAGCCAGTTTAGATGCCTGTAAGCGTATTGCATTTGAAAACATGCAGGATGCTGCCCAACAAGGCCTAGATTATGTAGAGCTGCGTTTTTCACCAGGTTATATGGGAATGACACATCAACTTCCACTTGAAGGCGTTGTTGAAGCAGTTATTGCGGGTGTAAAAGAAGGCAGTCAAGCTTACGGGGTAAAAGCGAATTTAATCGGCATTATGAGCCGTACTTTTGGTCAGGAAGCTTGCGAAAAAGAATTAAATGCCCTACTCGCCCATAAAAATGATATTAAAGCACTGGATCTTGCTGGAGATGAGCTTGGTTTTCCGGGCAATTTATTTATTGATCACTTTAAAAAAGCGCGTGATGCAGGTTGGCACATTACAGTACATGCAGGTGAAGCTGCTGGCCCAGAAAGTATTTGGCAAGCTATTGAAGAATTAGGGGCCGAACGAATTGGACATGGCGTTAAAGCAGTTCAAGATTTAAAACTTTTAGATTATTTGGCTAAACATGAGATTGGTATTGAATCTTGTCTCACCTCAAACATTCAAACCAATACAGTATCCTCACTAGCAGAACATCCATTAAAAACTTTTTTAGAACATGGTGTACTTGCCACTATTAATACGGATGACCCTACAGTAGAAGGCATTGAGATACAACATGAATATTTAACTGCTGCCCCATTGGCAGGTTTAAGTCCTGAGCAAATTTATACAGCTCAAGAAAATGGACTTAAAATCGCATTTTTATCAGATCAAGAAAAAGATGAGTTAAGACAGAAATATCAATAACAGAGAACAGAGAACAGAGAACAGAGAACAGAGAACAGAGAACAGAGATCAGAGAACAGAGAACAGAGA
>NZ_JBWZIF010000017.1:0-54945 GCF_056735735.1 Acinetobacter sp. V116_7 | reverse complement strand
GTAGAATTAATCCACCCAATCGCAATGGACCCAGGTCTACGTTTTGCGATCCGTGAAGGTGGTCGTACTGTAGGTGCAGGTGTTGTTGCGAAAGTAACTGCATAAGCATAATATAGTGACGGATTACGTCTCAGGTTGAGGGCTTTGGCTCTCAACTTGCATTATAGGTCAGTAGTTCAATTGGTAGAGCGTCGGTCTCCAAAACCGAATGTTGGGGGTTCGAGTCCCTCCTGACCTGCCATATTTTGAAATAAAAAGCTTGATGCTGGCTTAGTTGTTCATATAATAAGTCGCGAGTTCTACGACGAGTACAAAAATGTCGAATGATAAATCGCGTGACGCATTGAGCGACGCGCCAATTCCTCAAAGAAATAATTCTGCTGAAGTTGTTCGTTCTGGTTCGCCTCTAGATATTGTTCTATGGGTGATTGCAATTGCATTCTTGCTTTTAGCTACTATGGTGAGTCAGTATTTACCAGCGTATTGGGCGCCTGCAAATAATATTTGGGTGCGCGTTGGGGCAATTTTTGCTTGTATCGTTGTGGCTTTAGGTTTATTATACGCCACCCATCAAGGTAAAGGCTTCGTTCGTTTGCTAAAAGATGCACGAGTCGAATTGCGTCGAGTAACTTGGCCAACAAAACAAGAAACAGTCACTACATCGTGGCAGGTTCTATTGGTTGTAGTTGTTGCATCATTGGTTTTATGGTGCTTTGACTATGGTTTGGGTTGGTTAATTAAGTTGATTATCGGGTAAAAGAGCTATGAAACGTTGGTACATTATTCATGCCTACTCTGGCTATGAAAAACAAGTGTTGCGTTCGCTTACAGAACGAATCCAGCGTAGCGCTGTTGCTGATAGCTTTGGTGATGTCCTTGTTCCTACCGAAGAAGTGGTGGAAATGAAGGATGGTAAGAAACGTAAATCTGAGCGCAAATTCTTTCCTGGCTATGTATTAGTTGAAATGGAAATGAATGATGATACTTGGCATATCGTTAAAGAATGTCCAAAGGTTCTAGGTTTCATTGGTGGTACACCTGAAAAACCAGCACCAATCACTCAGCGCGAAGCAGATGCGATTCTTGCGCGTGTACGTAATACAGGTGAAGCACCACGTCCTAAGACGATGTTTGAGCCTGGTGAAGAATTACTTGTTATTGACGGTCCATTCACAGACTTTAAAGGTGTGGTGGAAGAAGTTCAATACGAAAAGTCACGTTTGACGTTGACGATTAATGTATTTAATCGACCAACTCAGGTTGAACTCGAATTTCGCCAAGTCGAAAAAACGATTTAATCTTAATTGGTTGAAAAGCGCCCGATTTTATCGGGCATTGTTGTTGTAACAGTAGTGTTGCGTAAAGATTGGGGAGCCTAGCGGCGTTCGTACCCAGAGGTATTTTAAAATGGCTAAGAAGATTGACGGCTATATCAAGCTGCAAGTTCCAGCTGGTAAAGCAAATCCATCTCCACCAATTGGTCCTGCATTAGGTCAACGTGGTGTAAACATCATGGCATTCTGTAAAGAATTCAATGCTGCTACACAAAAAGTTGAACCAGGTCTTCCAATTCCTGTAGTGATTACTGTGTACAACGACAAGTCGTTCACATTCATCATGAAAACTCCTCCAGCTTCTATTCTTCTTAAGAAAGCTGCTGGTATCCAAAAGGGTTCATCTGTACCAAACAAAACTAAAGTTGGTAAGTTGACTCGTGCTCAGTTAGAAGAAATTGCGACTACTAAAGAACCAGATTTAACTGGTGCTGATTTAGACGCACGTGTACGTACCATTGCTGGTTCTGCGCGTTCTATGGGCTTGGAAGTGGAGCTATAAGACATGGCAAAGTTAACTAAACGTCAAAAAGCCATTGCTGCTGCTGTTGAAGCAAACAAAGTTTACACTTTGGAAGAAGCAGTGCAAGTTCTTAACAGCCTACCTGCTGCAAAGTTCAAAGAATCTTTGGATGTAGCTGTAAATCTTGGTGTAGACCCACGTAAATCTGATCAGGTTGTTCGTGGTGCAACTACATTACCTGCAGGTACTGGTAAAACTGTACGTGTAGCTGTATTTGCTCAAGGCGCGCAAGCAGAAGCTGCTAAAGAAGCTGGTGCTGATGTTGTAGGTTTTGATGACCTTGCTGAAAGCATCCAAGGTGGAAACCTTGACTTTGATGTTGTAATCGCTGCTCCTGACGCTATGCGTGTTGTTGGTAAGCTCGGTACAATTCTTGGTCCACGTGGTTTAATGCCAAACCCTAAAGTTGGTACTGTAACTCCTGACGTAGCGAATGCTGTTAAAAACGCTAAATCTGGTCAGGCTCGTTACCGTGTAGACAAAGCGGGTATTATCCATGCTGCGATCGGTCAATTAGGCTTTGAAGCTGCTGCTATCCGTCAAAACGTTGAAACCTTAGTTGCTGACTTGAAAAAGTTAAAACCTGCAACTTCTAAAGGTGTATACATCAAAAAGATCACTTTGAGCTCAACTATGGGTCCTGGTCTTACTGTTGATGTAAGCAACGTTTCTAACTAAGTTTAAAACTTGGTCAAGAATTTTAAAGTCCTGATTGAGGGCAGGGTATAAAAATCATAGGTTTTTATACCCATTCAAAGTATTGCTTTGTTTCCTCACTCATCAGGCGGACTTTGAATTGATAAATGTAAATTTATCAGCGTCAAAGACCACAGGCGAAGAGACTTCTTATGAATATCTTCTTAATAGCCCAGCCTGCGTAGACGCGGTGGTGTGATTTATTCCTCCTCCGCGTGCAAGTCAAATCCTTATTGACTTGCGAATTGGGAGTGTACTTTTTTGAGTACATAAATCACCGTTAGGAGGTTTTACAATGGCTCTTCTTATTGAAAGCAAAAAACAGATCGTTGCTGAAGTGGCTCAAACTGCTTCTACAGCGTTCGCTGCCGTTGTTGCTGACTATCAAGGTTTAACCGTTGAGCAATTAACTACTCTTCGTGTTGAAGCTCGTAAACTAGGTGTTGCTACACGCGTTGTACGTAATACTTTGGCTAAACGTGCTCTTCAAGATACGCAATTTGCAATCTTGAATGACAACCTTGTTGGCCCAACAATCTTAGCATTCTCAACTTCTGAAGACGATATGGGTGCAGCTGCACGCTTGTTTGAAGAATTTGCTAAAACTAACAAAGCATTTGAATTAAAAGCTGCTGCATTTGACGGCAAACTTTATCAAGGTGCTGATGTTAGCGTTATCGCAAACCTTCCAAACCAAGAAAAAGCGCTTACTATGCTCGCATCTGTTCTTCAAGCTCCTATTTCGAAATTGGGTCGCTTACTTACAGCGCTTCAAGAGAAAAACGAGTCAGAAGCTGCTTAAGCTTAAATCTACTTCCACACCATTCAATACCCATTTGGAGTTAATCTCATGGCTTTAACAAACGAAGAAATCCTAAACGCAGTTGCTGAAAAAACTGTTCTTGAACTTGTTGAACTTATTTCTGCTTTTGAAGAAAAATTCAACGTATCTGCTGCTGCTGTAGCTGTAGCTGCTGCTCCTGCTGCTGCTGCTGCTGAAGAACAATCTGAATTCAACGTTGAGTTGACTTCTTTTGGTGCTAACAAAGTAGCAGTAATTAAAGCAGTTCGTGAAGCAACTGGCCTTGGTCTTAAAGAAGCTAAAGACCTAGTTGAAGGTGCTCCACAAGTTCTTAAAGAAGGCGTTTCTAAAGAAGAAGGCGAAGAACTTAAGAAGAAACTTGAAGAAGCTGGTGCTACAGTTACACTTAAGTAATTGTAAAAGGAGTCGGTTTTTAAATCGGCTCCATAAAATGGCTGATGGCTCTTGGGTCATCAGCCTTTTTGCGTTACAATAATCGGCTCGATTTTTGTTTGTTCTGTACAATAACTGTTATATTTCAGAAGAATCAAAGTAATTTCAAATGCTTACCAATATTTTTCTTTTTAAAAAATATTGTTAAGCGTTTTAATACCACTAAAAATTGCAGCATTTGTAAACAGTGGTGGCCATATCGGCCTGTGTAATTCCTTCTGAGCCCGTTCTGCAGGCGGGCTTGGTTTACTTTCCGAGGACTCCAGATGGCATACTCATATACCGAAAAGAAACGGATCCGTAAGAATTTTGGTAAATTGCCCCAAGTAATGGAAGCACCGTACTTACTTTCGATTCAGGTCGATTCGTATAGAACGTTCTTACAAGGCGGCAAATCTCCAAAAAACCGCGAAGATATCGGTCTCCAAGCCGCATTTCGTTCAGTTTTTCCTATAGAAAGTTATTCTGGCAATGCTGCTTTAGAATTTGTTGAGTATAGCCTTGGTAAGCCTGAGTTTGATGTGCGTGAATGTATTTTACGTGGTTCGACTTATGCGGCACCAATGCGCGTAAAAATTCGTTTGATTATTAAAGATCGCGAAACTAAATCTATTAAAGACGTACGTGAACAAGAAGTCTACATGGGTGAAATGCCACTTATGACAGACAATGGTACCTTTGTTATCAATGGTACTGAGCGTGTAATTGTATCTCAATTACATCGTTCACCTGGTGTGTTCTTCGATCACGATAAAGGCAAAACACATTCAAGTGGTAAAGTACTTTATTCTGCACGTATTATTCCTTACCGTGGTTCATGGTTAGATTTCGAATTTGATGCTAAAGATTTAGTTTATGTACGTATTGACCGTCGTCGTAAATTATTAGCAACTGTTGTGTTGCGTGCATTGGGTTATAACAATGAACAAATCTTGAATTTGTTCTATGAGAAAGTGCCTGTATATCTTGATATGGGTAGCTATCAAATTGACCTCGTTCCGGATCGTCTGCGTGGCGAAATGGCGCAATTTGATATTGCTGACAATGACGGTAAAATCATTGTTGAACAAGGTAAACGTATTAATGCACGTCATGTACGTCAAATGGAAGCTTCTGGTTTAGCTAAGCTATCAGTTCCTGATGAGTACTTGTATGAGCGTATCACTGCTGAAGACATTACTTTACGTAATGGTGATGTGATTGCTGCAAATACATTGTTAAGCCATGAAGTTATGGTGAAACTAGCAGAAGGCGGCGTTAAACAATTCAATATCTTGTTTACGAACGATATTGACCGTGGTTCATTTGTTGCTGACTCATTACGTGCTGACACAACATCTGGTCGTGAAGAAGCATTAGTTGAAATCTATAAAGTAATGCGTCCAGGCGAGCCGCCAACAAAAGAAGCTGCTGAAAACTTATTTAATAACTTATTCTTCTCTTCTGAACGTTATGACTTATCTCCAGTAGGTCGTATGAAGTTCAACCGTCGTTTGGGTCGTCCATACGAAGTTGGTACTGACCAGAAGTCACGTGAAGTAGAAGGTATTTTATCGCACGAAGATATCATCGATGTATTACGTACATTAGTTGAAATCCGTAACGGTAAAGGTGAAGTCGACGATATCGATCACTTAGGTAACCGTCGTGTACGTTCTGTTGGTGAAATGACTGAAAACCAATTCCGTGTTGGTTTAGTTCGTGTTGAGCGTGCTGTTAAAGAGCGTTTAAGCCAAGCAGAAACAGATAATTTGTCTCCGCAAGATCTCATTAACGCAAAACCAGTTGCAGCTGCAATCAAAGAATTCTTTGGTTCAAGCCAATTGTCTCAGTTTATGGATCAAAACAACCCATTATCTGAAATTACACATAAACGTCGTGTTTCAGCGCTTGGACCTGGTGGTTTAACGCGTGAACGTGCGGGCTTTGAAGTACGTGACGTACATCAAACTCACTATGGTCGTGTATGTCCAATTGAAACGCCTGAAGGTCCAAACATTGGTTTGATCAACTCGCTTTCTGTTTATGCAAAAGCAAATGATTTTGGTTTCTTGGAAACACCTTACCGTAAAGTGGTAGATGGCCGAGTAACTGATGCTGTTGAATACCTTTCTGCTATTGAAGAAGTAGGTACTGTTATTGCACAGGCCGATTCTGCTGTAGATAAAGATGGTAACTTAACAGAAGAGTTTGTTTCTGTTCGTCATCAAGGTGAATTCGTACGTATTCCACCTGAAAAAGTGACGCATATGGATGTATCTGCACAGCAGGTTGTATCTGTAGCTGCATCGCTTATTCCATTCCTTGAACACGATGACGCGAACCGTGCATTAATGGGTTCAAACATGCAACGTCAGGCAGTTCCTACTCTACGTGCGGATAAACCGCTTGTAGGTACAGGTATGGAAGCGAACGTAGCACGTGACTCTGGTGTATGTGTGATCGCAAACCGTGGTGGTGCGATTGAATATGTAGATGCTTCTCGTATTGTTATTCGTGTAAACGAAGATGAAATGATTGCAGGTGAGGCTGGTGTAGATATTTACAACCTCATTAAATATACACGTTCTAACCAAAACACTTGTATTAACCAAAATATTATCGTGAATTTGGGCGACAAAGTTGCTCGCGGTGACATTTTGGCAGACGGTCCGTCAACAGATATGGGTGAGCTTGCGCTTGGTCAAAACATGCGTGTAGCGTTCATGACGTGGAATGGTTACAACTACGAAGACTCGATCTTGTTATCTGAGCGTGTACTTCAGGAAGACCGTTTAACTTCTATTCATATTCAAGAATTATCATGTGTAGCGCGTGATACTAAGTTAGGTGCAGAAGAAATTACTGCTGATATTCCTAACGTAGGTGAAGCTGCACTTTCTAAACTTGATGAATCAGGTATCGTTTATATCGGTGCTGAAGTTACTGCTGGTGACATCCTTGTTGGTAAAGTAACGCCTAAAGGTGAAACTCAGTTAACTCCTGAAGAAAAATTGCTTCGTGCAATCTTCGGTGAGAAAGCAGCTGACGTTAAAGACTCATCTTTACGTGTTCCATCTGGTACTAAAGGTACAGTTATTGATGTTCAAGTCTTCACTCGTGATGGCTTAGAGAAAGATGACCGTGCGTTAGCAATTGAAAAAGCACAGCTTGACTCTTACCGTAAAGACTTGAAAGAAGAATACAAGATCTTTGAAGAAGCAGCTCGTGAGCGTGTAATTCGTTTGCTTAAAGGCCAAGAATCTAACGGTGGTGGTTCGACTAAACGTGGCGACAAACTTGTTGAAGATATGTTGTCTGGTTTAGAGCTTGTTGACTTACTTGAAATCCAACCTACAGACGAAGCAATTGCTGAACGTTTATCTCAAATTCAAGTGTTCTTGAAAGAGAAGAGCGCAGAAATTGATGAGAAGTTTGCAGAGAAGAAACGTAAGCTTTCGACTGGTGATGAGTTAACAACAGGCGTTCTGAAAGTTGTTAAAGTTTACCTAGCAGTTAAACGTCGCATTCAGCCTGGTGATAAAATGGCTGGTCGTCACGGTAACAAAGGTGTTGTATCTAACATTTTACCTGTTGAAGACATGCCACACGATGCGAACGGTGTACCAGTAGATATCGTATTGAACCCATTAGGTGTACCATCTCGTATGAACGTGGGTCAGATTCTTGAGACTCACTTGGGTATGGCGGCTAAAGGGCTTGGCGATAAAATCGAAAAAATGTTGAAAGAACAGCGTACAGTTTTAGAACTTCGCGAATTCTTAGACAAGATTTATAACAAAGTTGGTGGCGAGCAAGAAGATCTTGATAGCTTAACTGATGCTGAAGTTTTAGCTCTTTCTGGCAACTTACGTGCTGGTGTGCCTTTAGCTACTCCTGTATTTGATGGTGCTGAAGAAAGCCAAATTAAAGACTTACTTGAATTAGCTGACATTTCACGTACTGGTCAAACAGTATTGTTTGATGGTCGTACGGGTGAACAGTTTGATCGTCCTGTAACTGTAGGTTACATGTACATGCTCAAATTGAACCACTTGGTTGATGACAAAATGCATGCGCGTTCAACTGGTTCTTACTCACTTGTTACACAACAACCGCTTGGTGGTAAAGCACAGTTCGGTGGTCAGCGTTTCGGTGAGATGGAGGTCTGGGCACTTGAAGCTTACGGCGCAGCATATACTCTTCAAGAGATGTTAACTGTTAAGTCGGATGACGTTGAAGGTCGTACACGCATCTATAAGAATATTGTAGATGGTAACCATTATATGGATCCGGGTATGCCTGAATCGTTCAACGTATTGACCAAAGAGATCCGTTCTTTAGGTATCAACATTGAACTGAAAAATGGTGACTAAGTCGTAAGACTCACGATTTTTTAGGAAAAAACAATATTTGTGACCCAGTCGGGTAAGCGTTGCTTCCCGACACACGGAGAAAAAAATTGAAAGACTTGCTCGATATCATGCGTAAGAAAACGGACTCAGATGGTCATGCACCAATTGAGTTTGACCGTATCCGTATTGGTCTTGCGTCACCAGAAATGATTAAGTCATGGTCTCATGGTGAAGTTAAAAAACCTGAGACAATTAACTACCGTACTTTTAAACCAGAACGTGACGGTTTGTTCTGTGCCAAAATTTTTGGTCCAGTAAAAGATTACGAATGCTTGTGTGGTAAATACAAGCGTATGAAATACAAAGGCGTCATTTGTGAAAAATGTGGCGTTGAAGTAACTACAGCGAAAGTTCGTCGTGAACGTATGGGTCACATTGAACTCGCTTCTCCAGTTGCACATATCTGGTTCTTAAAATCGTTACCATCTCGTATCGGTTTATTACTTGATATGACGCTTCGTGATATCGAACGCGTATTGTATTTCGAATCATACGTTGTAACTGATCCTGGTATGACTCCGTTTGAAAAGTACCAACTTTTAACAGACGAAGAATACTTCAATGCACTTGAAGAGCACGGTGATGAATTCACTGCGAAAATGGGTGCAGAAGCGATTCAGGACTTATTAAAAGATATCGATCTTGAAGCTGAAATCGCACGTTTACGTGAAGAAATTCCTCAAACAACTTCTGAAACGAAGTTGAAAAAAGCGTCTAAACGCTTGAAATTGATGGAAGCATTCAACGATTCAAACAACAAGCCAGAATGGATGGTGATGAATGTACTTCCTGTACTTCCACCGGATTTACGTCCATTAGTTCCACTTGAAGGTGGTCGTTTCGCGACTTCTGACTTGAACGATTTATATCGTCGTGTCATTAACCGTAACAACCGTTTGAAGCGTCTTCTTGATCTTGCAGCACCAGACATTATCGTACGTAACGAAAAGCGTATGTTACAAGAGTCTGTAGATGCATTGCTTGATAACGGTCGTCGTGGTCGTGCAATTACTGGTTCTAACAAACGTCCATTAAAATCTTTGGCAGATATGATCAAAGGTAAACAAGGTCGTTTCCGTCAGAACTTACTTGGTAAGCGTGTTGACTATTCTGGTCGTTCGGTAATTACTGTAGGTCCTACTTTACGTCTTCACCAATGTGGTCTTCCGAAGAAAATGGCACTTGAATTATTCAAGCCATTTATTTTTGCGAAACTACAAGCTTCAGGTCAAGCAACAACCATTAAAGCTGCGAAGAAAATGGTTGAGCGCGAGACTCCAGAAGTTTGGGACGTTCTTGCTTCTGTAATTCGTCAACATCCAGTAATGTTGAACCGTGCGCCAACACTTCACCGTTTAGGTCTTCAAGCATTTGAACCTATTCTTATTGAAGGTAAGGCAATCCGTCTTCACCCACTCGTTTGTGCTGCGTTTAACGCCGACTTCGATGGTGACCAAATGGCGGTACACGTTCCATTGACACTTGAAGCACAGTTAGAAGCTCGTGCATTGATGATGTCAACAAACAACATCTTGTCACCAGCGAATGGTGAGCCGATCATCGTTCCTTCTCAGGACGTTGTCTTGGGTCTTTACTACATCACTCGTGATGCAGTAAATGCTAAAGGCGAAGGCATGGTGTTTGCTGATACTCACGAAGTAAACCGTGCACTTGCAACTGGTCAGGTTGCGATCCATGCTCGTGTTAAAGTACGTGTGCATCAAACTGTTATCAATGAAAATGGTGAACGTGAACACGGAACTATTATTGTTGATACGACACCAGGCCGTTGTTTGCTTTGGGAAGTTGTTCCACAAGGCTTAAGCTTTGACATGATCAACCTTGAGATGACTAAAAAGAATATCTCGAAGTTAATCAACTCTTGCTACCGTAAACTTGGTTTGAAAGATACCGTTATCTTTGCTGACCAATTAATGTACTTGGGCTTCCGTCAAGCGACTCGTTCAGGTGTATCTGTAGGTATGGAAGACATGTTGATTCCACCTACTAAGCACACAATTATTGATAAAGCAGAAACAGAAGTTCGTGAAATCGAACAACAGTTCGAACAAGGTTTCGTAACTGCTGGTGAGCGTTATAACAAAGTTGTCGATATCTGGGCGCGTACAAACGACCAAGTTGCTAAAGCGATGATGGATAACTTGTCTTATACACTTGTGAAAAATAAACAAGGTGAAGACGAGAAACAAAAATCATTCAACAGCATCTATATGATGTCTGACTCTGGTGCCCGTGGTAGTGCGGCGCAGATTCGTCAGCTTGCTGGTATGCGTGGCTTGATGGCAAAACCGGATGGTTCGATTATCGAAACACCGATTAAAGCGAACTTCCGTGAAGGTTTAACAGTACTTCAGTACTTTATTTCAACACACGGTGCGCGTAAAGGTTTGGCCGATACAGCATTAAAAACTGCGAACTCTGGTTACTTGACTCGTCGTCTTGTAGACGTAGCGCAAGATTTGGTAATTACCGAACCTGACTGTGGTACAGCTGGTGGCTTGGTAATGACTCCATTCATTCAAGGTGGTGATGTCATCGAGCCATTACGTGACCGCGTATTAGGTCGTGTAACAGCTGAAGACGTACGTCGTGCATCTGATGATGAAGTTGTATTACCTCGTGGTACGTTAATTGACGAAAAAATCGCAGCTCATCTTGAAGAAGCGGGTGTAGATGAAGTCAAAGTGCGTTCAGTAATTGCTTGTGAATCTGCTTTCGGTGTATGTGCTAGATGTTATGGCCGTGACCTTGCACGTGGTCACTTGGTTAACCCAGGTGAATCAGTTGGTGTAATGGCAGCACAATCTATTGGTGAACCAGGTACACAGTTAACGATGCGTACGTTCCACGTTGGTGGTGCTGCGAGCCGAACTTCTGCTGCAAACAGTGTTCAAGTACGTAACAAAGGTACTGTACGTTTCCATAACGTGAAAACTGTACAACATGCAAAAGGTCACTTGGTTTCAGTTTCACGTTCAGGTGAAATTGGTATTGCCGATGATTTAGGTCGTGAGCGCGAGCGTTATAAACTTCCTTACGGTGCAAGCATCTTGTTGAAAGATGGTGAAGCTGTAGAAGCTGGCGGTATCGTAGCGACTTGGGATCCGCATACACATCCATTAGTAACAGAAGTTGCCGGTAAAGCACGTTTCAGCCAAATCGCTGATGGTGTAACTGCAACATCGAAAACTGATGATGCAACTGGTATGACTACTGTTGAAATCTTGCCTGTAACAGCTCGTCCTGCTTCTGGTAAAGATTTACGTCCTGCAATCGTGTTGGACACAACAGATGGCGGCGAACAGTTCTACTTCTTGCCACAAAACACAATCGTAACTGTTCGCGATGGCGAAACGATTGGTGTCGGTGACGTAATTGGTCGTGTACCACAAGAAACATCACGTACTCGTGATATTACCGGTGGTCTTCCGCGTGTAGCTGACTTATTCGAAGCACGTAAACCGAAAGAACATGCAATTCTTGCTGAAGTTTCAGGTGTTGTAAGCTTCGGTAAAGAAACTAAGGGTAAAAACCGTTTAGTAATTACCCCAGATGACGGTTCTGAGATTTACGAAGAATTGATTCCAAAATGGCGTCAAATCAACGTGTTCGAAGGCGAGCATGTGAACCGTGGTGAAACAGTTTCTGATGGTCCACAAAACCCGCACGACATCTTACGTTTGAAAGGTGAAGTTGCATTAACTAACTACATCGTGAACGAAGTTCAAGACGTATACCGTCTCCAAGGTGTAAAAATCAACGACAAACATATTGAAGTTATCGTACGTCAAATGTTGCGTAAAGTTGATATCACTGATGGCGGCGATACAAGCTTCATTAAAGGCGAACAAGTGGATTACATCCGCGTTGTTCAAGAGAACCAAGCTGTCTTGGCTCAGAACAAGTTTCCTGCGAAGTTTGAACGTCAATTGATGGGTATTACGAAAGCATCGCTTTCTACAGACTCGTTCATCTCTGCTGCATCGTTCCAGGAAACAACTCGTGTGTTAACTGAAGCTGCTGTAACAGGTAAAGAAGATGATTTACGTGGCTTGAAAGAAAACGTTGTAGTGGGTCGCTTGATTCCAGCTGGTACTGGTCTTGCATACCACTTAGAACGTCGTCGTCAAGAAGCAGAAGCTGCTGAACATGAGCTTCACAATGACTTCAGCGAAGTAGACCAAGCATTTAGCCAAGCATTAAACTCAGAACAATTCTAAGTTTAGACTGGCACTAAAAAAGGCACCTCAGGGTGCCTTTTTTGTTTATATGTATTTATAACAATTAAAAGTGGTAATTACATAAACATATTAAAGAGCCATTATTTTATTACTTAAGCGGGATAAACGCTCCACAAAAACAGATTAGGCTACATGCTTATGAAGACTGGAGTAAATCTAATGAAAAAAATGATGATGATTGTGAGTGTAGGCCTGATGTCAACAACTTTGTTTGTTGGTTGCCAAAATGCAAGCCCAGAGAGTAAACGTATTGGTTCGGCTGCGATTGGTGGTGGTGCAGGTGGTGCTGTAGGTAAACATGTGGGCGGTAATATTGGCGCAGGTTTAGGAGCGGCTCTCGGTGCTGGCGTTGCAGCTAACGCAAAAGGATCTAGTAGTAAAACCGTGCGTAATAGTGCAATCGGTGCCGGTGTGGGTGCGGTGTTAGGTGGCGCAATCATTGGTGGCGATGCTGGTGCTGCTACAGGTGGAGCACTTGGTGGTAGTGCGGGCGCAGCTTATGAAGAGAAAAAAGGGAAGTACTAAAAGTATTCCTAATAATGTTTAAACCTAGAAGTCTTTAACCTGTTAGAGACTTCTTTTTTATGCCTTTTTTATAATTAAAATTTTGTTTGATGAGTATAAATAGATGAGCTTTACAAAATATCAATCGATTAGGACAGATGAATAACACAATCTGATCAAATTCCTCATAAAAGAGGATTATTCTTTTTATTAGAACAGGTAGTAGGAGTATGGCCATGAAAAAAACAATAGGATTAGTTTCTGCTTTAATGTTGTCTACGCTTATGTTTACGGGTTGTCAAAATATGAGTCCGTCTGACCAGCGTATTGGTGCAGCAGCAGCAGGTGGAGCACTAGGTGGTGGCTTAGGTAACCATGTAGGTGGTGGTGTTGGTGCAGGCTTAGGTGCAGCAGTAGGTGCTGGTGTTGGTTCAAATAGCCAAGGCGGTAGTAAGCAAACCACGACTAAGAGTGCGATCGGAGCTGGTATTGGTTCTGTGGTAGGTAAAGCAATATTGGGTGGTGACTCTGGTGCTGCAATTGGCGGTGCGATCGGTGGTGGTGCTGGTGCAGCGATTGAAGAAAAAAGATAACACAGTATTGATTGAATAAAATAAGCGCTTTTTAGCGCTTATTTTCATTGCGGGAAAGGTTTTGCTTTTTTACGTCTGATATAAAGCGTTTTTTTAACTTCGGCAATTCTTACCCCAGATTCATCAAAAATGTTTAGATGATAAGTTCTTAAAACAGGGTCGTAGTTTTCGGCAAGCTCACGTATTTGCTCAATCTCAGCTAAATCTACTCGAATGTCTGCATGTACCGTACTTCGACCTGGGGAAAGAAAATTAATTTCAGCAGCTTTATCCCAGACAATATATTTTGATCCGAGATGATGCAGCAGAATCATCATGTAAAATGGATCAACCATTGAATAAAGACTGCCCCCAAAGTGTGTTCCGACCAAGTTTTGGTTTTTCCAAGTCAGCGGCATTTTTACACGTACATGGCAAAGTTCTAAATTCATGATTTCAATATAAATCCCTGCACCACGATAAGGTGGGTAGTGATTAAATAGAAATTTTGAAATCGTAGGATTGTTCTGAAGTCTTCTTAAAATAGCCATAATAGTCAATTTTTTTTATTGAAACAGTATTCATACTAGATAAGTATCATCTTTTTTATATTGATGGCAATGCTCTATCCGACTAACGACATGATCGATTGAAAAACAAGATAGGAAATGATTATGCAGCCAAAAGTTCATACAGTAACAACAAGTGACCAACAAACCCTTTGTGCCAAAACATGGGGCGATGAAAAAAATACACCGTTGGTTTTAGTACATGGTTATCCTGACAATCAAGAAGTATGGGAATCAATCATTGAACATTTAAATAATGATTTTTACATTGTCACTTATGATGTACGTGGGGCGGGTTTGTCGTCTATACCAAAACGTATACGCGATTACCGTTTAGAGCGGTTATCTCTAGATTTACAAGAAGTGGTTGATGAATTATTACCAAATCGTCAATTCCATATGGCTGCACACGATTGGGGTTCAATTCAATCTTGGGAGTCGGTAACTGAGCCTAAATTTAAAGGACGGTTATTATCATACACAACCATTTCTGGGCCATGTCTTGACCATGCAGCTTTGTTTTTGCGTGATAAATTTAAATCTTCACCAGCTCAGATCCTAAAAATATTAACCAAATCTTGGTATATCGGTGCATTCCATCTTCCTTTGTTAGCACCAACAGTATGGTCTCTTTTTAGCCCTGAAAAATGGGGGAAAGTCCTGACTCAGCTGGAGAGAAAAAGTAATTTACCTTTAAATAATAATATTAATGCAGATGGTAAATATGGCATTAATTTATACCGAGCAAATTTTATTCCTCGTTTAACTGGCCCTCGTCAGCGTTATGCTCAATGTCCAGTTAAAGCCGTTATTTTAAAATATGATACTTTTGTGAGCCCTGAATATATTACTGAGGCTATGCCAAAGTGGGTAGAAAATTTTGAATATGCAGAGCTTGAAGCAAATCACTGGGCAATTCTAAGTGAGCCGGCAAAAATTGCAGATCATATTCGTCAGTTTATTAAGGCCCAAGCTTAATCATTGAGTGACTGCATAAAACTGTTAATTCGGCGATATTTTCGGCTTCATAGGTCTGAATCTGATAGAATGTCGCCTTTTGTTTTGCTCTGAATTTATTCATGAATGCTGTCGTTATTGCGATTGCAGTGATGTTTTTATTATCACTGGCGCGCGTTTCTGTTGTACTGACTTTAGTGGTTTCTGCCATTGTAGGCGGCCTCGTAGCAGGTTTAAGCCTTTCTCAAACCGTTGATGCCTTTAACGCTGGTCTTGGTGATGGTGCTGAAGTTGCACTTGCCTATGCTGTGTTAGGGGCATTCGCTCTGGCACTTTCAAAATCTGGTTTACCCGATTTACTTGCCCATAAACTGATTGGTTTGTTGGGAATGGAAGCTGGAAAAAGCCGCGAGACGAAAGTGAAATATCTACTGTTAGGTATTTTACTCATCGCCGCTATTTTCTCTCAGAACCTAATTCCGGTTCATATCGCCTTTATTCCCGTACTCGTTCCGCCATTATTACGGGTAATGAACCATTTAAAGTTAGATCGTCGAGCAGCAGCCTGTGTGCTTACGCTAGGTTTAGTCGGAACTTATATTTTTCTTCCGGTTGGATTTGGTGCAATTTTCCTTGAACAAATTTTGATGGGGAATATCAACAAAGTTGGCGCAGCGTATGGCTTACATGTAGAGCGTGGCATGATGTCAATTGGCATGGCTATTCCTGTTTTGGGAATGGTTTTAGGTACTTTGGTTGCTGTATTTATTAGCTACCGTAAACCAAGAATTTATGCTGATCGCGCTATTACACCAACTACAACGATTGATTTAGATAAACCTCTTCGTGCAACAGCGCAAGATGAAACAGCTGACTTAAAAGCAGATGCAGAAGAGTTAAAGCATGAGGCAGAGCAAGCACCCGTAATTGCAAAGAAAACGATCTATATGGCATTGCTTGCAATTGGCCTGACACTCGCTGCACAGCTCTATTCAGGTTCAATGATTTTGGGTGGTTTAGTCGGTTTTGCTGTTCTATCTACTGCCGGAATTTTTAAGTGGCAAGATGCAGATGATGTCTTTGTACAAGGTATGCGAATGATGGCCTTGGTAGGTTTCATTATGATTTCTGCTGCGGGCTTTGCATCGGTAATGACGCATACAGGAGATATCAATCAACTGGTCAAAGGTGTGGTTGAAATCATTGGAGATAATCGAGCACTTGCAGCTTTCTTAATGCTTTGTATTGGTTTATTTGTCACGATTGGTATTGGTTCATCTTTCTCAAGTGTACCTGTGTTGGCCGTTATTTATGTACCGTTATGCGTTCAGTTCGGATTTTCACCATTAGCGACGATTGCCCTTATTGGGACAGCAGCAGCATTAGGTGATGCAGGCTCACCAGCTTCTGATTCGACCTTAGGCCCAACAGCTGGTTTAGGTGTAGATGGGCAACATGACCATATATGGGATACGGTTGTACCTACATTTATTCATTTTAATATTCCGCTATTAATTTTTGGCTGGATTGCTGCAATGGTTTTATAGTTTTTTATAAAATATTAAATTATTAACCTTCTTAATGATGATCTTTGGATTTAAATTAAGAAGGTTTTTTATTGGTTAAATAAAAGATGTATTTAAAATAAATTATATTAAAATACTCAGAATTAAAAAGTATATTAAAATAGTTGGTAATATAAAATAATCTTGATTAATAAGGTTGGAATAAAAACCTATTAAAATAGTTGGTTAATATATATTTTTATTTAAAACAGTTATTTAAAAATAAATGATAAATTAATTTTATAATGCGTATTGCATGATTTTAAAATACATGTTTATTATAAATATAAATAAGGTTGGAGATATTAAAGTGTTCAAAAAAGCTTTGGTTGTTGCATTAATGGGGATGTCTTCTTTTACTTTTGCTGGTAACTGGCAAGTGAAATTTGGTGGTAGTGTTATTGCTCCATCAGAAGATACAACAACACCTTTAGGCGTGGTAAAAGCAGATCATGAATATGCATTTACACCATCGGTAGAATACTTTTTTGGCCAGTCTCCATTTTCGGCAGAATTATTATTAGCAGCACCTATTAATCATGACGTATTGTTAGATGGTAAAAATGTAGCGCGTATTAAACAGTTACCACCAACGATTACTGCCAAATATCATTTTAAAAACTCTACTCGTTTCACACCGTATATTGGTGTTGGTGCTACAGCATTTATTCCTTGGGATGAACAAGGAGTAGCGGTAAAAGTTAAAGAAGACTTTGGTGTGGCAGGACAAGTTGGTTTTAATTTCCAACCTGCAGATGCTAAAAACTGGGGTGTATTTGTAGATGTCCGTTATATGGATATTAGTCCTGAAGTAACAATTGATCCATCAGTTGCTAACTATAAATTTGATTTAGATATTAATCCGTTTGTTTACACTTTAGGTTATAGCTATAAATTTTAAGCATAATAATAAATAGAAAAAATATAATAATAAACCTAGACTCAGGCACCTCACATATATTTTATGTGAGGTTTTTTTATGGATTTTATTTGCACTAAAAAAAGCATAAAACAGACAGTTTTATACATATCTTATGCTAATTTTTTTCTAAACTAATTTCTATTCATTACAAAACATGGAAAAAATCATGAACAAAAAATTAGCGATGTGTTTGGCTATTTTTAGTGGTATCGCTTTTACACAAAGTTTGCAAGCCGCAAGTTTCTCATGTGATGCTGCAAAAACGAAAACGGAAAAAAGTATTTGTAAAAACCGTTCTTTAAATGATGCCGATGTGAAAATGGCGACGACTTATCAAATTGTTCTGCATGCTTTACCAATGGGCGGACGGGACAACCAAAAAGATGCTCAGCAACAATGGTTGAAAAAAAGAAATGCTTGTGCGGCTGGTGTAAGTTGTATTAGCAAAGTTTATCAACAACGACAACAGCAACTAGATGCAATATTGCAAGATAGAGTGTTAAGCCACGGTCCATTTTAATTAGAGTAAAAATTTTTAATATTCAGGATTGAAAAATTCTAGAAGTACTCCATTCATAAAGCATTCGAGAACAAACAGACTTCAAAATTTAAGGAGTGATTTATGAGTGAACAAGCATCACAAAATTATAGTTTCCAAGCGGAAGTTGCACAGCTTTTACATTTAGTGACGCATTCTCTCTATTCTAACCCTGAGATTTTCTTACGTGAGCTGATCTCTAATGCATCAGATGCATGTGATAAGTTGCGTTTTGAAGGAATTAATCATCCTGAATATTATGAAAATGATCCCGATTTACATGTACGAGTCATTTTAAATAAAGAAGATAAAACTTTAACGATTTCTGATAACGGTATTGGCTTAAACCAGCAAGAAGCGATTGATAACTTAGGTACGATTGCAAAATCGGGTACTAAAGATTTCATGTCAAAATTGACTGGTGATCAAAAAGCAGATGCTCAGTTGATTGGTCAATTTGGTGTTGGCTTTTACTCAGGTTTTATTGTTGCCGATAAAATTACCGTGGAATCACGCCGTGCAGGTCTAGATGCATCTGAAGGGGTGCGTTGGATTAGTGGTGGTACAGGCGAGTTTGAAGTTCAGCAAATTAATAAGGCTTCACGTGGTACCGACATTATTCTTCACTTACGTGATGACGCGCTTGATTATTTAGAATCTTATAAAGTTAAGCAGATCGTTAATAAATACTCTGACCACATTAGTTTGCCAATTGAAATGCAAAAAGAAGTTTGGCAGGAAGAAGAGGTTGCTGAGGGTGAGGAACCTAAAGGCGGTCAAATGGTCAAAACTGGCGAGTGGGAAGCAATTAACTCAGCCAGCGCTTTATGGACACGTAACAAGAGCGAAGTGACAGAAGAGCAGTACGTTGAGTTCTATAAAAACTTAACGCATGACTTTGAAGCGCCATTGGCTTGGGCGCATAACCGTGTTGAAGGCAGTACCGAATATACACAGCTACTTTATATTCCAAGTAAAGCACCGCATGACATTTTTACTCGTGAAGCCAAAGCAGGTATTAAGCTCTATGTAAAACGTGTCTTTATTATGGACGATGCGGATAATTTAATTCCAAATTATCTACGTTTTGTTCAAGGTGTGGTGGACAGTGCTGATTTACCACTCAATGTCAGCCGTGAATTGTTGCAAGAAAGCCGTGATGTCAAAACGATTCGTGAAGGTAATGCGCGCCGCGTATTAACTGTACTTGATGGTTTGGCTAAATCGGAAGATGAACAAGACCAAGAAAAATTCAAGACGTTCTATAGTGAGTTTGGTTCAGTCATTAAAGAAGGCTTGGGCGAAGACTTTGGTAACCGTGAACGTATTTTAAAATTATTACGTTATGCGACTTCAACCAATGATGAAGTAACAACTTCTTTTGCTGACTATAAAGCACGTATGAAAGAGGGCCAAAAAGCCATCTACTATGTGACTGCTGACAGCTTAGCGGCAGCAAAAAACTCGCCACAGCTTGAGTTGTTCAAGAAAAAAGGCATTGAAGTATTATTAATGGCTGAACGTGTTGATGAATGGGCAATGAATTTTGTTCAAGAGTTTGACGGTACACCATTAAAGAATGTCTCTAAAGGCGCGGTTGATTTAGGTGACTTACAAGATGCTGAAGAGAAAAAGGCACTTGAGCAAGCAGCTGAACAGTTTAAGCCTGTTGTTGAGAAACTAAGTGACTCATTGAAAGCTAAAACGCAAGAAGTGCGTGTAACAACGCGTTTAGTTGATTCTCCTGCATGTTTAGTGACAAGTGAAGGTGAATTATCACCTCAACTTATTCGTATGCTTAAACAAGCAGGACAGTCAGTACCAGAAATCAAACCAATTTTAGAAATTAACCCTGAGCACCCATTGGTGAAGAAACTCGAAAGTTCAGAACAGTTTGATGACTTGGCTAATGTCATTTTTGATCAAGCTGTTATTGCTGAAGGTGGTTTACCGGAAGACCCGGCAGCTTATGTAAAACGTATTAATAGCTTATTGCTGAAATAATTCAGTTTAAAAAAAGCCCCTGAACTATCAGGGGCTTTTTTTGTGGATAAAGAAAGAGTTATCCACAATTTGATAATTTCTGATTAAAAATTAGCTTCGAGATTCATTTGAACACTGAGCTGATGTTTCGAATCATCATCAATATGGTTAAAAAAGTTAAGGTCATTTTGCATAAAAAGCCAATTTCGCCACACAGGCTGGCGCCATGAAATATAAGGCCCCCAACTATTTAGCCGAATGTCGTTTTTGGTATATACGCCACCGCTATAAACACCGTAAGTAAGATGATTATCCTTTAAAAATTGATACTGCTGGAAAGTCCAATTCCCCCAACTATAATCTTCATTTTCACTCTTATTCACATTAAATTTATTAGCGAAAAGAGTATTGTCTTGCATTTTTTGCGTTAGATTTAGCGTTGTCTCGGTGTAGTTTCGGCTAGTAGAACCGTAGCGAAATACCTGTTCTGTATCCAAACTAATGTTATGTCTTAAATTCCATTTTTTCTTTGCCAAAAATTGTACATAAACATCGTTTTCTGAGTTTGAACCTAAATCAAGATTATTTTCAAAAGGCATCCATGTTGAAATGGTGGCCCAACTTGCACTTAATGGATTAGTTGTCGAAACCTGTGTCGATGAGGTTTTCTTCTTTTTCTTACCAAAGGCTTTATAAGTTTGTTCAGGCTGAGTCGCACGTTTCCATAACGTATCATTTCCAAATACAGCCATTAGTTCTTGAATTAAGGCGACATCGGGTAAAGCATTATTTGTCTCTATTTCACAAGGAGAGAGTGAAAGTGATTGTCTTTTTACTTTAGTAAAACTCGTAGAAGAATAAGGATAACGCCGTGACCGTTGGTGCTTGAACGTATTATAAAAAAATTGAGTATGCGGAATTAAAGCCAATACGCCTAAACTATAAATACAAACTAAGGCAGCTGATTTGTATTGAAATGAAAAAGGTGAGAATTGATTCATTTTTAAAGAGAAGGAATCAAAAATAAAAATTAGAACAGTACTTTAAGAGGCTAAGCTTAAAATTTTATTTAAAAGTATTTTATTATTCATCACCTTGGATGGGTTCCAAGGTGATGTTTGGCAGCTTAAAAAAGAGCTTCTAAGCGCAAGAAGGTGCTGACGAAATGGTTGCGATCTTCACGGTGATCATTAAAGTAATTTACATCTCCTTGAACAAAGAACCATTCACGTAAAACAGGTTGGCGCCATGAAACAAATGGTCCCCAACTATTTAAACGCAAGTCATTGTCGTTGTAATAACCACCTGTATAAATACCATAGTTAAAACGGTTATTTGCAAAGAAACTATGTTCACGGAAAACCCTATTTTCCCAACTTAGATCATCATCTTGATCATCGGCATAAGTTAAGCTGAACTGATTTGATAAAATCGGTTGATTTGGTCTGGCATGGGTAAGTTCAAGATTGGTACGTAAGTAGTTTTCACTGTCTATACCGTAACGATAAATTTGCTCAGCATAAAATTTAAAATCATTACGGAGTTGCCAATTTCTTGATGCTTTTAAACGAACATAAATATCGTCTCCAGAACGGATACCTAAGTCAGCATCTGTTTCAAAAGGCAATTTTTTCGAGAAATCTGACCAACGTAAAGCAATAGAACTATTGTCATCTCGAGTTTGTTTACCATTTAGCTTCTTATTGGAGTCTTGATTTGGGTTTTGATTAATATTGGCCGGACTGTTATTAAATTCGTTATCTAAAGAATCATCACCAAATACCACACTTAGACGTTTTTCTAGCGTTGGTAATTTAATCCTGCCTCGTATTCTGGGCTTAATTTCAAAATTATCGTATTCATTCCAATAGTTATCGACCATTACGCGAATAGTTGCAGTAGCAGGTTTCTGTGGATCGACTTCTCCAAACCAGTTATCAATTTTTTCAGAAGTACGATCGGCCCAATTACGAATTTTCTTTTGCTTACGGTCAACCCACGTTTGATCTTCTGTTTGTTCGGTAGGGGGAACAATAGGTTGACTAGACTGCTCTGGAAAAATGGTTGGGGTCGCATCTACCCAACGGGGGATCTGATCTAACAGATTTTCATCTGTTGTAGCTTCGGTTTGAACTCCAGATGACAAACCTTCTACTTGTTGGTTTTGAGGGGAAGAGGTTGTTTCTGCATGAGCAATGCATACCGAACCGAATCCAAGAGTTAAAAGTGCAAAAAGCTGCCGATAAGGCATTACGTGAAATGTTTTCATATCTATCTTTATGTTTTGTTGTTGTTTCCACTTTTGTTGATTTTTCTAATAAAATCAAGAGGACGACACAAAAGTTAAGTAAATTTAACTTTTTTTACATATTTGAAATAAATTAAAAAGTTTAAGCTAGTGGCGATTATTTTTAACCAAAAAAAATCCCCCAATTAAGGGGGATGATAGATCAAGGAAACTTCAAATTCCGATCATTAAACACATAAAAAACAGAACATTACAGCGCGAATATTCTAAGAAGCAATCATAAACTGATTTTAAACAATTAGATAGTTCTTTTTTTAGAACGCTCTATTGCTAAAATGGTGATAAAACATACGATTTCATCACATTTTCAATTGTGTTGATTTATTTCTGTGGAATATCACATGATTCATCATCACAAACAGCAGCATCATCTTGCTCAACTGCTTCAGCATTTGCTTTAAGTTGTGCTTGCTCTAAGACTTTTAAAAAGACGTCACGTGGTTGAGCACCAGCGAGTGCAATTCTTTGGTCAAATACAAAAAATGGCACGCCAGTAACATTTAGCTGTTCTTTCGCAATTTTTTCATCATGACGAACAAAGTCAGATAGTTCATTTGTATCTAATACAAATTCAACTTCGGCATTATCAAGGCCAATACGAGAAGCGATTTCTTCAACAACCTCACGTTCGCCAATTGCCAGGCCTTCGGTCATATAAGCATGGAAAAAAGCTTCTTTTGCTTGGTTGCCTAAGCCTTTGCTTTGCGCAAGGTGAATAATACGGTGTGCATTGAAACTATTGCCAGAGTTAGCCTTTTGCCATTGGAAATCAATACCTTCAGAGGCAGCCATGGCCGCAATATTGCGCTCCATTTCTTCCATCTCTTCATAGGTACGGCCGTATTTTTTAGCCAAACGTTCTGTATTTGATGTGTCATGTTTTGCTGGCGCATCAGGATCTAATTCAAAACTATGCCAGTGAATTTCAAGCTCAATACCTGCTTCCGCAGCTACATGTTCAAGGCGTTTTTTGCCGATATAACAGAAAGGGCAAACTACATCAGACCAGACATCAACACGCATGGGAGAATCTCATAAATTTTAATTACCCATCATAATAGGGATGATGCACAAGGATTTAAAGCTTTGAGTAGCGAATACAGTGTTGCGTATTGTGAAATAAATGGCATATAAAGAAGAATAAGCTCTATTTTATAACTATAAAGAGCAAAACTATAAGAAGGGAAATAGGAGGTGTGTATGCGCCGAGTTTTGATTGCGATAGCAAGTCTGATTGTTGTCATAAGCATTATTTTTTTCACCTATCAACATATCAAGCAGCAGCAAGCCAAAGACAGTAGTCAAATGTTTGATGTCGTCATGACTGAAAAAATGAACCAGCTTTATCAACAAGCACAAGACTGGTCTAAACCCGTCGAGCTTAATATTCATGATAAACGGTTGGCAGGACACTATAAGCAAATTTCAGAATTTCTTTTAAGTTATTGGATTCAAAATATTAATGCACGAAATGCATATTTAAGAGAACTCAAAGCAGCCAAATGGGATACTTTTTTAAATGTTGATCGTCTAGATATTGATAAAAAGCAAAAGTTTGTAGAAACCGAGAAGATGTTAGCTGATGTCCGTATAGCTTCAGATCAGTATCAAACTGAATATGAAAAAATTCATAAAACTTTCTTAGCAAAGGTTCAAGAATTATCTGTGGATGCAGAGATGAGGCAACTGCTGGAAATGAAATTGGGGTCTCAACAAAAGGCTGATCAAGATCATGCAATTTTTATGATTGAACTACAAATTTTAGATAAAGCAGAAGAAATGTTTAAACTTCTAAAAAACTATCCATGGCAAAAGAAAGACCAAATGATTCTTTTTCATGAAAATGCTCAGGTCAAAAAATTTAACCAGCTTTACCAAGATGTTTTAAAGCTGAATGCAAAAGTTGAAAAAATTAAGAAAAGGAACGTAGCTGCATTAGAGGGAGATTTAAAAGAATAAATTAAACGTGAGCATCAAAATTTATGGATTGGTGCTCTCAGCTTTCCCTTTACTTAAAAAAGATTGTAATAAACTTTGAGAAGTTTGTAGTTTGATTAACTGCTGGGACACATGCATGAGCTCAGTTTGCAGCTTTTCTTGAACTACTGAACATAGCGTAAATACGCGTTCATCTAAATCAAAACAAGGTAACAAAGCCTGAATGTCTTTTAGATTCATTCCCGCATCATTTAATATTTTAATTTTCTTAATATTTTCAATATCTTTTTGCGTATAACTTCGATAGTTATTACTCGCCCGATGAGGCTGTATAAGCCCTAAACTCTCATAATAACGCAGCATACGAGGGCTTACTTTTGTGAGTTCGGCAACTTTGGCAAGGTTCATAAAATAGGGTTGACCTTAACAGTGGTGTCATAGTTTAGCATGTTTATATCTTTCAAAATGGTACTTGTTTCATGATCAGAAAACTCATTTTATTGGTGTTATTCGGCTTCATGTCATTTGTTGCAAATGCCAAAACAATTGAACTTCAGGAGAAGAACATGCGTCAAATATTTGTACTTCATGGTTATTCAGCCTCTATCGATGATCACTGGTTTTTAGATCTAAAACATCAAATAGAAGATGAACATACAACCGTTACTTTAATTCCATTTCCAGATTCTGAACATCCAGATGTAGATGCGTGGCAGAAGGTTTTAGACCAACATATTCCTGTTGTAAATGAAAATACCTATTTCGTTGCTCACAGTTTAGGGGTGATTACTTTGCTGCACTTTTTGCAACGACATGATTATCAAAACATTGGTGGAATGATTTTAGTATCCGGATTTTCTGGACCTATTTCAGATTTTTCTCCACTCGATGCTTATATAACAAAAAGCAAAGTCGATACGAGTTACTTTCATGACATAAAGAAAAAACTCGTTTATTTGTCTGATAACGATGATTTGGTTCCACCAAAACTTACGATTCAATTCGCTAAAGAAATTGATGCGCCGTACATTACAGTGCCTAATGGCGGTCATTTTTTAGGGCGGGAAGGTTATACAACATTTCCGCAAGTCGTGAATTCTTTAAAAGAGATGTTAGAGAGGGAATAAAATTTATAAGATAAATCGCACTCTATAATCTGGACACTTTTGTTTAAGTTATAGAGTGCATTTATATAATTGGACTCTTCTAATAAATAAAAGAACCTTACTATTACATTAAAAATTTTAACTCTATTTACCGTTTATCTGAGCCTTACTGAATCAAAACCAACTTTGTTGTAGCCTATTTATAGATACTTTTAATTTAATCATCATCTTTTAATTTGAATAGGGTGACTGATTTTTGGAGCAAGTTATGAACTTTCTAAAACAATCAGCTTTGATCGCTGCATTTGCTTTTATGGGGTTGCCGACTGTTCAAGCTGAAGAGGTTGCTACTCTACCAACAATTCGCGTTATGGCTGAATCTGAGCTACGTGAAGAAGTGGGGTTTGTACCGTTTCAAGAAGATAAAAAAGTGCGTCAGGCTCTGCAACATCGTGAGTATAAAACTCATTACGATATACAGAATGCTTTGGTCCCTGAAGGCATGACTACGGTAGATTATCAGCCAGTCATGGCACAGCCTGATTTGTCTCAACTTTCTCCGTTTTTGCAAGAATATATTTTAGCAGTAGCAGGGGGAATACAGTCCTCTGACCCGACCAACGGTATTTTTAAAATGTTAGAGCCTCTGAAAATTAACCGAAGTAATGTCGATGCTTATCGTGAGGGTACGATGAAAGTGAATATTACTGACCTCATAAATTTACAACAGCAAATTCAAGACGGTTTAAAAGGCCGATAAAAAAATCCCCGCATAAGCGGGGATTTTTTTATCTTGGTGTTAATTAAACACGTTCGATAATCGTTGCAATACCTTGACCAAGGCCGATACACATGGTCGCAAGACCAATTTGAGTATCTTGTTGTTCCATTACGTTCAACAACGTAGTTGTGATACGTGCACCAGAACAGCCTAGTGGGTGACCCAAAGCAATCGCACCACCATTTAAGTTAATGATGTCTTGCTTGTCATAAACGCCTAAGCCTTTCATTACTGATAAGCCTTGAGCAGCAAATGCTTCGTTTAATTCGATAGTTTGAATATCAGCCATCATTAAACCAGCACGTTTAAGCGCTTTTTGAGTTGCTGGAACTGGACCGTAACCCATGATTGCAGCGTCACAACCTGCAACTGCCATAGAGCGAATTACAGCGCGTGGTTTTAAACCTAACGCTTGTGCGCGCTCAGCAGACATAAGCAACATTGCAGAAGCGCCATCAGACAAAGCTGAAGATGTAGCCGCAGTTACCGTACCGCCTTTCGGATCGAATACAGGGCGTAATGCTTTGAACGATTCAATGTTTGCATCTGGACGAATCACTTCATCGATGTCACAAAGGATTTTAAAACCATTTGCGTCGTGACCTTCAACACCAACGATTTCGTTTTTGAAACGACCTTCTTGTGTTGCAGCCCAAGCACGGCGATGAGATTCAACACCAAATGCGTCTTGCTCTTCACGGCTAATGCCATTCATACGACCTAACATTTCAGCTGTTAAGCCCATCATGTTAGATGCTTTAGCGTAGTGTTTAGATGCTTCTGGATTAAGGTCGATGCCATGCATCATACCTACGTGACCCATGTGCTCTACACCACCAATAATGAAGATATCACCTTGGTTTGTTGCGATCTGTGCAGCAGCCGTATGAAGTGCTTGCATAGAAGAACCACAAAGACGGTTAACAGTTTGACCTGCCACAGTTTTTGGTAGGTCAGCCAATAGACCGATGTTACGTCCAATGTTCATACCTTGCTCTAGAGTCTGGTTTACACAGCCCCAGATTAAGTCTTCAACTTCATTGGTATCAAACTGGTTACGAGCAACGAGTGCACGAACTAATTCAGCAGATAAGCTGTCAGCACGTACATTGCGGAACATACCGTTTTTGGTTTTACCCATTGCAGAACGTACGCCATCAACGATGACAACGTCACGTGGATTTAAAGTAGCCATTCACGTTGCTCCTTAACCGTAGAATTTTTTGTTGTTAGCAGCCATGTCACGCAACATTTGTGGCGCTTCATAAGCCTTACCTAAGTGTGCATATTTGTCGCAAAGTGCAACATATTCAGCAACACCTGTCTGGTCGATATAACGACATGGACCACCACGGAATGGAGGGAAACCTACACCCATAATCATTGCCATGTCTGCTTCAGCAGCAGTTGCAACGATGTTGTCTTCTAAGCAACGAACTGTTTCGTTACAGAAAGCAAGCATCATGCGGTCAATGATTTCTTGGTTATCAAACTCGCGTTTTTCACCCGTTACGAAAGGAGCAATGATTTCATACGCTGTTGGATCAACAGTTTTTGCTTTCTTGCCTTTCTTATCGAGTTCATATTTGTAGAAACCAACGTCATTCTTTTGACCAAGACGTTTAGCTTCGTACATTGCTTGGATTGAACCTTTATAGTCTGGCTTCATACGGTCTGGGAAACCTTCAGCCATAACTTCTGCGCCATGAACACCCGTGTCGATACCAACAACGTCGATGAGGTAAGCAGGGCCCATTGGCCAGCCAAATTTAGACATTACATTGTCAACTTGCTGGAAGTCTGCGCCGTCTTTTACAAGAAGGTCAAACGCACCAAAGTAAGGGAACAATACACGGTTAACCAAGAACCCTGGGCAGTCGTTTACAACGATTGGTGTTTTACCCATTTTTTGAGCAAGCACAACAGTAGTTGCAATCGCTTCTTCAGAAGTCTTTTCACCACGAATGACTTCTACAAGCGGCATCATGTGAACAGGGTTGAAGAAGTGCATACCTACAAAGTTTTCAGGACGCTGTAATGCTTTCGCTAAACGTGTAATTGAAATTGTAGACGTGTTAGACGCAATAATCGTGTTTTCACGAACATGCTTTTCAGTATCTGCAAGAACGATTTCTTTAACTTTTGGATTTTCTGTAACCGCTTCGATCACGATGTCGACTTCTTTAAACTCATCGTAGCTTAAAGTAGGGCGGATACGTGCAAGGGTTTCACCCATTTGCGCAGGTTTCATTTTCTTACGTTCAACTTGTTTAGTTAACAAGCTGTTCGCTTCTGACATACCTAGTGCAAGTTGTGGGTTACCAATATCTTTCATGATAATTGGAGTGCCTTTGCTTGCCGCTTGGTAAGCAATACCACCACCCATGATACCAGCGCCAAGTACAGCTGCTTGGTTTACTGGGTGCGCACCTTTTTCATGTTTTTTAGCAGTTTTCTTAACAACTTGGTCATTGAGGAATAAACCAATCAATGCACCAGCTTGTGGAGTAATCGCCGCTTTAGCAAAACCTTCGGCTTCTGCTTTTAATGCTTCGTCACGCGCAAGGCTTGCACCTGCTTGTAATGAATCAAGTAATAATTTTGGAGCAGGGTATTGAGCAGGATTTGCTTTAGCAAGTACAGCACCTTTTGCTGTGTTGAAAGCCATCATTTGTTCAAGTGGGTTCAATTTTACAGCATCAAGTTTTTCTTGACGTTTTGCTTTCCAGTTCAAACGACCAGAAATTGCTTGCTTCACTAAATCAGTTGCAGCTTCAAGTAATTTATCAGCAGCTACAACCGCATCTACAGCACCATCTTTTAGTGCAGCAGCTGGTTTTTTAGGAGCAGCCATTGCCATCCATTCAACCGCGTTGTCGATACCGATAACACGGCTTAAACGTACGCTACCGCCAAAACCTGGGTAGATACCAAGTTTAATTTCTGGTAAGCCCACTTGTGCAGCTTCTGACATCACACGATAGTCACACACTAAACACATTTCAAAACCGCCGCCTAACGCCATACCGTTAATAGCAACAACTTTTGGAATCTCTAAATCTTCAAAGCTATTGAAGATTTCGTGAACAGGCATAAGCCAGTTAACAATCGCTTTTTCGCCTTGAGCGAAGTTTTCACCAAATTCGGTAATGTCTGCCCCAACAATAAATGTTGATTTGCCCGACGTAACAACTAAGCCTTTAATATCGTTATTTGCTTTTACCGCAGCAATAGCAGCTTGGAAATCTTCAATTGTTGCACGGTTAAATTTATTGACCGACTCACCTTGTAAGTCAAAGCGGAATTCTGCAATTCCGTCCGAAAGCATTTGGACGGTAATGGCATTGCCAGCGTGGATCATGCCTGATCTCCTTGGTTTTGGAGGACTTCTAAGTTGATGTTATGAAGCGTGTGCACAGCTTTGGTACACATTTATGCTTCGCTAATCTTACGATAACTATATCTAAAAAAAACCTGACAAGTTGTATCAAGCCGTGACGCAAGGGTCATCTTATTTATTATTCAATTCATCTGTATTAAATTGCATAAAAGAAATCATAAAGATAGCTGCTAATCAAAGGCTTTTGTTTTGCTTTAAATTTTTCTTTATAAAGCTCTGGAGTTATCACACTTTCTTATAAAAAATATGAAAATTCAAAAGTTAGTTTTTTGTCAAAAAAGTCAATTGTTCAATTTTTATCTTAAAAAAGCGAATAAAAATAACAACAAGTTTAACTTCTTAAAGTGCTGAAAAAATACTGAGGGTTCTTTTATTTCTTATAAAAATATGAGACCTATTATTTGACTTATTTTTTACATTCGCTTTTTATAAGTCAATTTTGTTAAAATTTGTGCCAATTAAATAAACTTCCGGTTTCTATTGCCTTAAATATAAGGTGAAGTTGCCCCTAATCTTTTGAAAGAGTAGCAATATGATTAAGTGGATCATATTAGCGATTTTTGTGATATCAGCATTGTATATCCAGCATCGCGGCAAAGTGCGTCACTCGTTTTATCGTCAGTTTTTTGACCATTCAACCTTGCTCGCACCGATTAACTTTTTAATGTACATCTTTTCAAAGGTGCCGAATCAACCTTATATCGACACCCAGCATTTTAAAGATTTAAAAGTGTTGGATGAAAATTGGGAAATGATTCGTGATGAAGCGAAAGCTTTATATGACCAAGGTGGAATCAAAGCTTCAAGTACATATAACGACTTAGGTTTTAACTCATTCTTTAAAACAGGTTGGAAGCGTTTTTACTTAAAATGGTATGAGTCAAGTCATCCGTCTGCTGCTGAGCTCTGCCCGAAAACCACAGCACTTCTTAAAACATTGCCGACAATTAAAGCCGCTATGTTTACCGAGCTTGCACCTGACAGCCGTTTGGTAAGACACCGTGACCCATATGCAGGTTCACTGCGTTATCATTTGGGTTTAATTACGCCAAATGATGATCGTTGTTTTATTGATGTTGATGGTGAAAGATACTCTTGGCGAGATGGCCAAAGTATTGTATTTGATGAAACCTATATTCACTATGCTGAAAATAAGACTGATCAAAACCGTATTATTTTCTTTGCAGATGTTGAACGACCGATGAAAGTGAAATGGATGGAACGTTTCAATCATTGGTTTGGTCGTAAAGTGATGACTGCTGCAAGTTCACCGAATGAAACAGGTGACCAAACAGGTGGTTTAAATAAAGCTTTTGGTTATGTTTATCAAATTCGCATTAAAGCTAAAGCATTAAAAGCTAAAAACCGTAAGTTGTATTACTTCTTAAAATGGTTATTAATGCTTGGGATTTTCTTCCTGATTTTTGTCCGACCATATATATTTTAATTAAAACGCCCGAAAGGGCGTTTTTTGTTTTAAGCTAAAATAACCTGTTAGAAGGAATAGATTATTAATAAAATCATTAGTCAATAAGTTTACCATTTTTGAAGACTTGAATAAGACTTCCTTGCCAACCATAGATGACAACACGGTCTATCTCTGATTCAATCATTAAATATCCTTTTTCTATATCACTTTCAACAATAATCTCTACTTCAGAATTTGACTCAATATTATATTCTTCTGCCCAAGGTTCGAGTATTAATTTGATTTTCTCGTTTTTCGAGTTTTTATAAATAAGCTTTTGTTTTAATATCATAATTATATTTCCATTATTATAATTCATTATATATCATTGTGATATGTCTCTTTCTTTTATTTTGGTAAGGAATTCATCCTGTAGATCTCCATTTAAAATTACTGTCTTCTCATTTTCTGTATATGTCAGCGTAAAGTCACCAGGGATCTGATTTAAGGTCACAGGACCATCAATAATACCTAGAATTATACTTGTAGTATCAATAGTCGTCTGTTTAATGATTTTAAATAAGGTTTCCTTATCTTTTTGAGATAAAGATTGATAAAAAGTGAGAGCATCAAACCAGTAGGGATCTTCTTTAATTTTATTATCGATTAAAGTAGATGAGTAAATCTGTTTATAAGTATCGATATATTCGTCTGAAATAGTATTTATAAGTTCTTTGACAAATTCTTTAGTATTCATAGAAATTAACCTTTATTGAATTTTGTGACTCATTTCACAGTGCTGGCAATTTGTTACAACTATTAAAAGCCAAGGACCAATTTTGATTCTACAATGGCGCGGTTTTTTCGAAGACTGGTTAGCGGAAGTAGGTTTTAAAATGGCTCATGCTCATCACGCAGTTCATGCACATGTTCATCATATCGAAGAGAGAAAAGAAGAAAGCTCTCAAGATGATTTAAAAATGAAAGTGATGTTAAGACAAGCAGCTTCGTCGACTGAAAAACATAAAAAAACTGATGTGAAAATTCATCAATCTGAAGATCAAAATATTAATTTGCACAAGTTCTCAAGTAAGCTTGAAAGTATATCTGCCAACCATAGTAAAGAGAAATGTGCCAAAAATATTCGCATTGCTTTACAAGCAGCAGGAGCGGATGTGTCTAAGCATCCAGTAGCAGCTTCAGACTGGGGGCATACGCTTGAGAAGAATGGTTATAAGAAAATTAAACCTGCTTTTAATCGTCCTCAAGAAGGCGATATTTATATTATTGAGCGGACAAGTGGCCACACATATGGTCATATTGCGGGATATACAGGGAATGGCTGGTTCTCAGATTTTCGTCAAAAAACCTATGCGGTCTATAAAGAAAAAGATGTGAAATATAGCTACTATCGCCTCGATTCTTAAGCGAGTACGACATAGTCTGTCGGGGCATATCCAAATCTGTTTCCAAATTTGGCTTGTGGCACAGTAAAGCACTTGAAAACTCAGGTTGAAAACATCACATTAGGTATTCAGTATTAAGCCATGTCTGCCGATAGTGAATCAAAACGCTCGTCCCCATATTGAAAAAATTTTAGCCCACATGACCCAACTTCCAGGCGTTTATAAAATGCTAGGGAAAGAGGGCGAATTGTTATATGTCGGCAAAGCGAAAAACCTAAAGAATCGGGTATCGAGTTATTTTGTTAAAACTATTGAGCATCCTAAAACTCAGGCCTTAGTTGCCAGAATTTATGATATTGAAACTTTAGTCACTCGTTCAGAAACTGAAGCACTACTCCTTGAGCAAAATTTAATTAAACAGCATCGTCCGCCTTATAACATCATGCTGCGGGACGATAAGTCATATGTCTATATTTTTGTGTCGGCAGATAAGCCCTATCCTCGGCTTGCTAGTGGTCGCGGCAAAGGGAAGCACCAAATTGGTAAGTTCTTTGGACCTTATCCAAGTGCCTATAGTGCCCGTGATACTTTACTCGTTCTACAAAAGCTTTTTAATGTACGCCAGTGTGAAAATAGCTACTTTGCACAGCGCAAGCGCCCGTGTTTGCAATATCAGATCAAGCGTTGTTCTGCACCTTGTGTAGGGCTGATTTCACCCGAAGATTATAAAGAAGACATTAATAATAGTATTCGCTTTTTGCAAGGTGATACGAAAGAACTTAATCAAGAGCTCATTGCCAAAATGGAACAAGCAGCAGCAGAACTTGAATTTGAAAAAGCTGTTTTTTACCGTGATCGACTATCTTTACTTCGTGAAGTTCAAGCGCAACAGGCCGTTTTTAAGGTCAAAGGTGAGGCGGATATTCTGGCCATTGCATATCAGGCTGGCGTGACGTGTGTGCAGATTATGTATGTACGCAATGGGCGAATGCTAGGTGGAAAAAGTTATTTCCCTGACATGCTAGGCGATGACCTTGGGCAAATGCTTAGTGACTTTATGGCAAACTTTTACTTTCAGGTTGCAGATGAAGTACCCAATGAACTCATTGTAAACATTGCTTTACCTGACCGTAAAGAATTAGAAGAAGCATTGGCACAGCAGTTTGGCAAAAAGGTTCAGATTAAGAGTAATGTTCGAGAAACTCGTGCCGAATGGCTAGAGTTAGCTGAAATGAATGTTCAACATGCCATTAAGGGGCAGTTGAGTAACCATTTAGAACTCAATGAACGTTTCCATCAGTTAGAGCAAGTGATTGGAAGACCCGTTGATCGTATCGAATGTTTTGATATTAGCCATACCATGGGCGAAGCTCCAATTGCGTCGTGTGTGGTATTTGACCAAGGTGGTGCTCGTAAGCGTGACTATCGCCAATTTGCCATTCAAGACATTACCGCAGGCGATGACTATGCTGCTATGCGCCAAGCCTTAACACGCCGTTATAAAAAAGCCATATTGCCTGATCTGTTGTTGATTGATGGTGGTAAAGGTCAGCTTCACATGGCGATGGAAGTTATGCAAGAGCTTGGGCTCGATGCTTTTATGGTTGGTGTATCGAAAGGTGAAGGGCGTAAACCGGGCCTTGAGACCCTGCATTTTACAGATGGCACAAAAATCCAGTTACCCGAAGATCATAAAGCGTTGCACTTGATTCAACAGGTACGTGATGAAGCCCATCGCTTCGCAATTACTAAACACCGAGCTAAACGTGATAAACGCCGTAGCACTTCAGTTTTAGAAGCGATTCCGGGATTGGGTCCAAAGCGCCGTCGAGATTTATTAACTCATTTTGGTGGGATTCAAGGTGTTTTAAAAGCATCTGAAAAAGAGCTTACGCTTGTGCCTGGTTTGGGGGAAATGATGGCCCGAACGATTTATAAAATTCTGCATGAATAAGCATCGTTTTAAAGGCGGAGTGACAAAATAGCTCGCCCATTACTAAAGGATTGACCATTCACATTCCAATCAAAATGAGGAAAGATCGTCCCTAATAACACTTTTGTTTTAGGGAAAGGAATGTCTTTGCTGCAATTGTTTGAAGAAATAAAACAAAAGGAATGGATTGAAATACCTGAAGGGTGGCTGCAAGGACGGACAGTGTTTGGCGGTCTTGTTGCGGGATTGCTGATGCAAAAAGCGTGCGCCAATATTCAAGATCCAAATAAAAGATTATTAAGTTGTAGTGTTACTTTTGTGGGACCTGTACAGCAGGGGCCTGCTCAATTGACTGTTGAAATTTTAAGGGAAGGGAAGTCGGTCACTACACTTGAAACCCGTTTATGGCAAGATGGCGCGGTACAAACTATTTTGGTCGCGAGCTTTGGTGTGCCTCGTGCGTCGAATATTGAAGTACGGCAAGAACCTATTGTGCCAATTTATGCACCACCCGAAGATTTACAACCGATTCCTTTTGCTAGACAAATGCCAGAATGCTATCAACATTTTGATGTATGCTGGGCAGAAGGTCATTATCCTGTTACAGGAAGTCAGTATGCTGACTTTGGAGGATGGTCAAGGTTCTCTCCAGAGAAGCATGAAAATCGTCAAATGACATTGCCAGATTTAATTGTTTTGATGGATATTTGGCCACCTGGTGTATTGCCGATGTTTAAACAAGTTGCTCCTGCAAGTTCTTTAACTTGGCACATTACCTATGTCCATCCATTTCCACATCAATTATGTGATTGGTTTAAATATAAAGTGGTGACTGAATATGCTGGTGAAGGTTATTCCACGGAATATGCCCATCTTTGGGACCAAAATGATCATTTAATTGCAATTTTACGGCAAACTGTTACGGTATTTACCTAAGCAGTCCACTTCCTCGATTCGTATATTTCGTATAAAGTGGCTGTTACAGATAGATACAATATTGAAGAATGTATTTTTGTCTGTTACAAGATGCATGAAGACTAAATTGGCGGTGTTTATGACCACAGGGCGAATCCTGAATATCCCAAATATCCTAACGTTGGCGCGTATCGCGCTTATTCCTGTATTTTTGGTGATTGCGTATTGGCCGCCTGCAATGGGTATTGGTGAGCAAGCAGGGAATATGAGTCGTCATATTATCTTGACGGCTATTTTTGTGTTGGCTGCTATTACCGATTGGTTTGATGGCTATTTGGCACGAACTTTAAACCAGACTTCAGCATTTGGCCGTTTTTTAGATCCAGTTGCAGATAAGCTCATGGTGGCGGCAGCACTTATTGTTTTGGTGCAGTGGAATCCAACCATTTCAATGGCTTTTGCGGCAATTGTCATTATTTCACGGGAAATTACAGTTTCTGCTTTACGTGAGTGGATGGCAGAACTTGGCGCAAGAACGAGTGTAGCTGTATCAACAGTAGGTAAATATAAAACAGCTTTTCAGATGATTGCCATTAGTGTGTTCTTACTCAATTGGCAACCTTTAGAAATGTTGGCTTACGCGTTGTTATATACAGCGGTCATTCTAACTTTATGGTCAATGTTTATTTATCTTAAAGCGGCTTGGCCATATTTAAAGCAACCTTAAGCACATATTGAATGATTAAGCCTTTCTATAATGAAAGGCTTTTTTATTTTCGAAAGTGCAAGAATCGGGTCGTCATGGGGCTTTAGCTACTTTAATGTAAGATATGAATGCTAAGGAGGTGACACATGCAAATGCTTTCTTCTCGGCAATTTGCTGTAATTGCCAATGTAATTGAATATTTATATGAACATCTAGACCAACAACCGAGTCTGGACCATGTTGCGAGCCATATGAATTTAAGTTCAGGTTATATCCAACGTCAGTTTCAGGAATGGGTAGGTATTAGTCCGAAAAAATTTGTTCAATATATGAGTTTGCAGCAGGCTAAATATTATTTGCTGCAAAAGCGAAGCTTATTAGAAACTGCTTTAAACACAGGTTTGTCGGGTACTGGTCGTTTACATGATCTGTTTATTCAGCTCGAAGGGATGACACCTGGTGAATATAAACAGCAAGGCGAAGGCGTGATTCTTAATTATTCGGTTGAGACCAGTCCATTTGGTGAGCTGTTGGTGCTAAGTAGTGAAAAGGGTATATGTTCTATACGGTTTATCGAAACTCACGAGAATATTGAAGATTTAATTAAGCAGTATTTTCCAAAAGCTCAATTGAAAAATCAGTCACCGATTTGGCATAAACAAGTTGCAGAATGGTTCGAACAAGATTTTTCAGAACACTTACAGCAGAAACTTCCTCTTAATTTGGCTGGAACCCCATTCCAACTGCAAGTCTGGGAAGCGTTACTGACCATTCCAGAAGGTCAATTGCGGACCTATCAAGATATTGCAGAGCAAATTGGCAAACCTAAAGCGGTACGAGCTGTTGCCACCGCAATTGGACAAAATCCGATTGCATATTTGATTCCCTGTCATCGAGTGATCCGCGCAACAGGAATGGTCGGAGAATATCATTGGCAAAAGGGGCGTAAATTGGCATTGTTAGCTTGGGAGATGTCAAAGCAACATGGAGAGACCGTATGACCTTGGATTTATTTTCTCCAGAGCCTTGTGAGAATTTATTACCCTACGATGGTGAAGTTCAGGACTATGGTTGTATTTTAAGCCCTGAAGAAGCTGAACAATATTTTCATTATCTTTACCAGCACCTCGCGTGGAAACATGACGAGGCTAAGTTGTATGGCAAGCACTTTATAACAGCTCGAAAAGTTGCATGGTATGGAGATGACTACTATCAATATAAATATTCGGGTGTCGCACGTGATTCTTTGCCGTGGGACAAAGCACTCGCCAAACTAAAACAACAGGTAGAGCAAATACTTTCAGAGAAATTTAATTCTTGCTTAGCAAATCTCTATGAAGATGGAACTCAAGGTATGGCTTGGCACAGTGATTCGGATGTGTCTTTGGCAAAAACCACAACAATTGCTTCTTTAAGCTTTGGTGCTACCCGAAAATTTTCTTTTAGACATATTCAAAGTAAAGAGAAAGTTGAATTATGGCTCCAGCCAGGTCAACTCATTGTGATGCGTGGTGAGACACAACAATATTGGCAACACCGTTTAAATCGCTCAACAAAAATTTTACAACCACGTATTAATCTTACTTTTCGGCAATTTCAGTTCTTATAAAAATTGGATAAGAAAAAAGCCCATGATGGCAACATGAGCTTATTCCTCTGAGGGGGATGCTTCTATTGATGAGCTGCTGATGAAAAGAATCACCAATAGGAGCTAAAATCATAATATGAGAATATTGTGAGATATTCAATATTTTAAAGTGTAAGAAAAGGTTAAATTATCATAAGGTGGAGTTTTAGATTTCACCTTTTTCAGATAACTCCATAAAACGCTGCTCAATAAGTGCTGCATTTTCTTGTAAAATTTCGATGAGCTTTTCAACATTTAAAAAATCAAAACGATTTTTAGAGGCAACTAGAGTTAAAGCTAAAGGCACTTCTTTGTTCGAAAAACGTACTGGAACGGCAAGCCCAGAAACATTTGGGTCAATCTCACCTTGTGAGAAATAGAAGCCTTGTTTTTTAATTTTTCGCATACGCTGAATAAAGCTCGGTTCATCTTCAGCAAAACCTGATTGTTTTAATTCTTGTTGATAACGATGATAGTAATCTTGCATCCGTTGTTTACTTAAATGCGAAACCATCGTTTTTGGAGATGACCCAACGTAAATCGGTCTTGGGCAGCCTCGACCATACGAGAGCAGTTCAGTGTCTTTAAATATTTCATGATGAATGTCGATGCAATAGTCATCATTTAAATAGGTGAGCAAGCAGCACAGTTCGGTGCGCTCTACAATATTTCGCATAAACGGTGTGCTGATTTGAACTAATGGGTCTGTTGTGCGAGATATGTAGTCAAGAACTGCAATTTTTGAGCCTAAGGTATAATCGCCAGATGTCCCATTAATGCGTTTTAATAGATCAGTAGACACTAATTCTTTGAGGTAACGGTAACTGGTTGGTTTAGACAAGCCAAGTTCTTCGCAAATAATATCGACATTAATGACTGGACGCGAAACTGAAAATAAGTCCAGTACGGTTAAAATTTTGCCAAAACTTGAAATTGCCATAGTGTCTTGTTCGTATCCTTTAACAATGAGTCATCTTTGAGTTTTTATAACAGAAAAAAAGAGAATTTGTCTCAATTCTAAAATAAATGCCTGATTTGAGTATTTTACTCTGACAAAGAGAAAACTTCTCTTGGCTAATACATCATATACGATAATTAAAAAACATATCAAATTATCAAATAGAGATATTTTAGTTGACTAAATTGCTTTATTTTGAAAAAATTGCCAAACAAAATATCTAATCGAGAAATTAGTCGGTTCTAGGCGAATTTCTTGATACCTCTTCTTTCCAAAGTTTGGCCGTTTAAATAGCGCCCAAATTGAAATCATCTGGGCCAATCAGGCAGGATGTGGAAAAATCATTGTATTGAAGGATGCTCCTCATCTCATTTGCTTTTAGGCAAATGGCAAAGTTTTGTTGTCTCTAGAAAGACAATTGAACATTGAAGGGCATGCTCATCAGTTCAAATCTTTATTTGAGATGAGTTCATGTTATTAAAGCAAATACTGGCGTTTCGCCCGAGTAGGCTTGATCTGATCTTTGCAATAAAAACATTTATTGCCGGAATGTTGGCGTTATTTGTTTCATTTGAATTAGATCTGATTAACCCGATGTGGTCGATTGGTACAGTCCTGATTATTGCCAATCCTTATTCAGGAATGGTGTCCTCTAAGTGTGTCTATCGTGTTATAGGAACGATGGGTGGGGCAGTAGTTGCCTTAACGCTAACGCCACATCTCATTAATACACCTTGGTTGTTTACCGTGGTGTTGTCGTTGTGGGTGGGTTTTGCACTTTATGTGTCTTTACTTGACCGGACTCCACGCAGTTATGCTTTTATGCTGGCGGGTTACTCGACAGCCATGATTGTCTTTAATGCGATTACGTATATTGATCAATACAATATTTTTGATATTGCTTTAGCTCGGGTCATTGAGATTTCGATTGGGGTGATTTCAAGTGCTGTGGTTTCTGCCACGATTCTTCCAATGCACATTGGTTCTGCGATTAAGCAGCGCGTGATCAAAACGCTTAAAGATACAGAAAATCTGTTTGCTAATTTATTAACTGCTGATCCTCAGCAGAACAATACTCAACTTTTAGCCACTATTACCCGTGATACCACAGATATTCATGCTTTGGCAGTACATTTGAGTTATGAGAAGGGTGAATTGCATGGCATGACCAAGCCTTTGCAGGAAATGCTTCATCAAATCTCAATGGTCGTTGCTAATCTGGTCGCTTTATCTGAACGTATTAAGCAGCTTCAAGAACTTCGGTTTATCGAAACTCATTCAGAAAAACTGCAACAGCTCTCAGCACATGTTGTTCATTTTCTGGAGCAAAAAGATTTAATTATTGATGAAAATATTTTGCAGTTACCAGATGAGTTTGAAAGTGATTTCTTGAGTTTGATGGAATCGGCTTCGACACATCAGCAAGTTTTGGTCGCAGCTATGAAAATGGATGTACGTCATTTCATTAGCAATGTTTTAGCGGTTAAAGTCTTGTGGCAAAGAATTCAGCAAGGCAATAAAGAAATCCCTGACAACATTACGCCAATGACCACCAAATATCCAAGTTTACACCGTGACCATGGTGTGGCTATTCGAGGTGGCATTAGTGCAGTTCTTATTACATTTATTGTGACTGGGGTCTGGATTATTTCGGGATGGAAAGCTGGATTTATGATGGCGCAAATGGGCGCAGTAACAGCCTGTATTTTAACGGCCTTAGATAATCCCGTTCCGGTTTTACGTATTTTTATCTGGGGCAGTATTGCTTCAGCAGTTTTAGTCTTTGTTTATGCATTTGGTATTTTCCCTCATGTCACCACATTCTGGGAACTTGGACTGGTTCTATTGCCGATGTTCCTGTTTGCTGTGTCTATGATGGCCAATCAAATGCTTATGCCAGTAGGCATGGTCTTGGGTATTAATACCATGATGGGCCTGAATCTACACAATGCTTATAGCATGGATGCGGTGTCTTATCTTGATGGTTCTTTTGCCATGATTTTAGGTGTCTTAGTGTCTTTAGTTGTTATCGACGTTGTTCGTGCAATGTCTCCAGACACGAGTGCCAGCCGTATTCTGGCCTTGCATTATCGTGCAATGAGACAAGCGATCTATTTGCCTTATGGTCTTGATTTTAAAGTTCACCTACGCAGTATGCTGGACCGAATTGGAATTCTTAACAGTAAAGTAGTGCAATCTAATGAGATTAAAACCTCAATTCATCAAGCATTGATTGAGTCGAGCAGTATTGTCGATTTAAGTAGATTACAAGAACTGGCAAATCAGTCTCCGCAAAATTCAGAACTGGCTCATCACATCGGAAATTTGCAACAAAATCTAGATGAATTGTTTAGAGCCAAAGAAAATGATGTAGATAATACGGTGGCTTTGGTTGAGCAAATCCATCACGGTTTATTTGAATTAAAACAGCTTGCTTCAAATATTGAAGATATGACGATGCGACAAAGATTACTCATTTCACTTAACAATATTGCTTATAGCATGTGTCATGTTTCATCAGATCAAATGAATGAGAACAGTACCTTGAGAGGAGCGACAGCAAATGGGTGAGTTTAATGTTTATGGTATTTACGTGCCTTCTTTGCTCGTTCAAGCCCTCTTGGCATATATATGTTTTCGTGGGTTAAGTCCTTTGACCAACAAGTGGATTGCACAAGGCTGGATTGCATTACCTAGTATTTTCAATTTGTGCTTTTACCTTTTATTGCTTTTGGTAATACATCAAATTTTTGTTGGGGTGGGTGCATAGAGATGATTGCGAAATTAAAGATTGAGTTAGGTGAGTGAAATGAATCAGGTGGATTTGAAAAAGGTCATCCGTCCAGTAATTTTGATTGTCGCATTAATGGTGGCGGTCTATACCATTGTGCATTTGTGGAACTACTATAATGCAGCGCCGTGGACACGCGATGGTCGAGTGCGTGGTGATGTTATTCAAGTATCTTCGGATGTCGCTGGCCTTGTCACAGAAGTATTGGTTCAAGATAACCAGACTGTGAAAAAAGGTCAGGTGCTCTTTAAAATTGATGTTTCTCGTCGAGCTTTAGATGTAGAGCAGGCCAAATCGGATTTAGCAAAAGCAAATGCAGCCTTTGCTCAAGCGCAGGCGGGTTTGGCACAAGCAAAAGCGAACTTGATTAAATCAGCCAGTAATATCAAATTGGCCGAGAAAAATGCCGGTCGTTACTCGAACCTAATGGATGGCGCCATCTCTAAACAAGAACAAGACCAAGTGTTTGCCACACGTGATCAATCCCTTGCAGAGCATGAGCAACTCCAAGCAGCAATTCAGCAGGCGGAAGCAACAGTTAAGCAACAACAGGCCCTTATTGAGGTTGCAACGAGCAATTTGCATTTGGCCGAGCTTAATATGCATCGTGCCGCAGTCATTGCTCCAGCTGATGGTACCTTATCTAACTTTGATATGCGCCCTGGTAACTATGTTCAAGTTGGACAGGCTGTTGCAGCATTGCTTGATCGTAAACAGCTCTATGTGGTGGGCTATTTTGAAGAGACGAAGTTAAATCGTATTCATGTAGGCGATCAGGCTACTATACAATTAATGGGTGATAACCAGAAAATTAAAGGTCATGTACAAGGTATTGCATCGGGTATTGAAGATCGTGAGCGCTCAAGCAGTTCTAAGCTTCTTGCTAATGTAAATCCAACTTTTAGTTGGGTTCGTTTAGCACAGCGTGTGCCTGTGAAAATTGTATTAGATGAAACACCGAAGAATGAACTTGCTTTTGTTTCTGGACGAACTGCGACTGTGCATATCGTTGAAAAATAAAATCGAAGTGATTTAATTAAAAAAGCATGTAGTTTTAATTACATGCTTTTTTGTTTTATGGCGTTAATCCAACTGGATTTCGATACCAACTCTGAATGAGTAGTGCAGCAGCAAAACTATCAGCCGAGAGCTTTTTTGCTCGACCTTGTTCTTGGTAGAAACCTAGCTCTTCTCTCGCTTCACGTGTAGTTAAGCGCTCATCTACCATCAACGTTTCTATGTTAGTTTGATGGCGTAAACGTCTCGCAAATTTGCGGGCACGTGTAGAGAGTTCTGATTCACTATCATCCATATTTAATGGCAGGCCAACCAAAAATAAATTGGGTTGCCATTCTTTCACAATTTTTAAGAGTTGATCCCAATTTGGGATGCCATCTTTCATAACAAATAGAGGGAGAGGATTGGCGCTTTCAATTGAAGACTGGCCAATCGCCATTCCCATTTTTTGAGTACCAAAGTCAAAAGCCATAATCGATTTTGATTGTGTTTCGGTCATTAAGCGTGTCCGATTTCAGATGCTAGCCATGCACGATCTACACCAATTTTTTTATAAGCTGCATCCCAACGGTCGTCATAAGGCAGGTTAAAAATCAGATCCATATCGGCATCACAAATGAGCCAGTCACCACGCGTAATTTCGTCTTCTAACTGATTTTTGCTCCAGCTCGCATAGCCTAAAGCGATCTGATATCGACCTACGCCTTCATTATGGGCAATCGCATCTAGAATATCTTTACTGGTGGTAATACAAACATTTTCACCTACAGCAATAGATGAATGCCATGTTGGTTGTCCAGTATGAAGAACAAATCCAGCTTCAGGACGTAATGGCCCACCTTGTAAAACCGCATGTGGATTTACATTGTCTGCTTCAATGTCGAGATCATTGAGTAATTCTTTAATTTGAATACCAGAAGGACGATTAATAATAATGCCTTGAGCACCTTCTTCATCATGACGGGCAAGATAAATTACAGTGTTTGCGAAAAAGTCATCTGCCATTTCTGGCGGGGCAATCAGACAACGGTGAGTCAGATATTGTTTGGTCACCTAAGCGGTTCTCCCTCAAAAAATGTCACTAGAGGGCCTCTCGACCCTTTTATCTATATAGGTTCTTTTTATCAACATACAAGAGTTAATCGGATTTCGCCAATCTTTTTCTCTCATTTTCTTTATTAATTTGAAGAAGCCTGAAATTTAAGTTGGCGTAATTGTTTAGCATGCTGCAAGGTTGTTTCATTAATTTCAACACCACCTGACATGCGAGCTAACTCAAAAATGATTTGATTTTCATCAAGTTCTACAATTGTACTGCTGGCTGGGTCAGTTTGTTGTTTTTTCACTAATAAATGCTGATCAGACTGTGCAGCAACTTGTGCTTGGTGAGTAATACATAAGAGCTGGACATGTTGTGCCAAGTCAGCAAGTAAACGTCCTACAACTTCTGCGGTGCCACCACTAATCCCGACATCAATCTCATCAAACACCAAAACTTCAGATTCAGTTTTTTCTGCATTCATGACTTGCATTACGAGGGCAATACGAGAAAGTTCACCACCTGAAGCCACTCGTGCCAATGGTTGTGGAGGAATACCTTTATTGGCAGTAAATAAAAGTTGAATAAAGCTTAAACCCTCTGCACCTGGCTGCTCTAATGGTTCGAATTTAAACTCGAAGTGTGCCTCTGGTAACGCTAAAGGTTTCACTTGTTCAGTTAATTGTTTCGCAAGCGGAGCGGCAGCTTCACGACGAATATTGTCTAAATGCTGAGCTTTTTCTAAAAACTCCTCATGCGATTTTTCAACTTGTTCTGCCAATGTTTCTGGGTCTTCAAGTTGATGCAATTGCTCAAGCTCACTCTGCCAAGTTTCGTATTCTTCTTTAAGTATTTCCGGTTGAGTACGGTATTTACGTGCCAGACGATGGAAAACTTCCAATTTGGAATTTAGTTCTTCCATCCGCTCAGGATCAAAACTTTGACGATCTATAAATTGACGCAAGTTTGCCGTTGCATCGTCTATTTCACTTTGAGCATTCAGTAAAGAATTATAGATCTCAGAAAGTTGTTCGCTGCGCCCCGCATGGGACTCTAATCTACGAATAATCGAAGATATTTCTTGAGTAATGTTCTGTTCAGCCTCATCTAAGACATTTAAGCTAAAGCTACAGTCTTGCATGATATGTTCATGATGACTAAGTCGATCAAACTCTTGCTCAATTTCTTTATAGTCGGTTTGAATGACCTCTTCGAGTTCTTCAATTTGGTGCTCTAAAGTACCAATCCGTTGTAGACGGGTTGCTTGTGCATCTAGGGCTGCTTGGTGCAAACGGATGGTACGTTGCCATGAGCTATAGGCTTCACGTACATCATTCGCTTCAACGTAAAAATTGTTATAGCGGTCTAGCCAATGCTTTGGATAAGGCGGTTCAAGCAGCTGCTGCTGGCTGTGCTGACTATAGAGTTGAACCAGCAAACGACCTAACTCTTTAAGTTCAGATAGACTGCTCGGGCGTCCATTAACCCATGCCTTACTACGGCCAGTTGCAAAAATAACACGACGTAAATGAATTTCCCCAGAATCATCATCTAGCTCGTGGTCTTGGAGCCATTTTGCTTCAGGACTATTATTCTGATAGGTGAAAACCGCGGTAATATCCGCTTTGTCCGAACCATAACGGACATAATTTGTATCTGTACGTTCCCCTAGGCAGGCAGAGAGTGCATCCAGTAATAATGATTTTCCGGCACCTGTTTCGCCTGTTAGAACATTAAATCCCTGTTCTATATCAATAGCTAAATGATCAGCTAATGCAAAATTAATTAAAGTTAAATGTGTGAGCATAAACGCATCCAACGCGCCAAATTATGGGTTAAAGATAGAGAAGTTTTGAATTTGCTACAAGTGATCTATTATTCTAACTGAAATTATAGAACAGCAAGATTGCGGATATTTACAATGAAAAAAACATTCAGCTTACCCAAACCACCCATAGGGATGGTCAATCGTCATAAAAAAAACAATCCTGCAGAAATGAATAAAATTTTAAATCAACATTTTAATGCATTTAAACAAGCAGCTGCACAAGGTGATTATGCCAAAGCTTATCAACATGTTAAACAAGCTGTTAGCTTAGTTCCTAAGCATCCGGGAGCTTTATCTGACTTGGCTTATACCGAATTACGCTTAGGCCGTTATAACGAAGCCTATCAACATTATTTACAAGCGATTCAGGCCAGTGGAACTAATGTAAATACAAACTTATATGATGGACTCACAGAGGTTTGTCATCATTTGCATAAAAAAGAAGAAACAATCAAATTTGGACGCTTAGCCATTACAACAAAAAAAGAGCTAGCGAAGAGCGAACCTATTTTATCGATTCCAGATCATGCACCACCAGCATTTAGTACAAACCCTGAAGAAAATATTATTGCATTCTCATTATTTGGGGCAAATCCTCGCTATTGTGAAACCTCTATTTTAAATACTCAGCTAGCCAAACAGATTTATCCAGAATGGACGTGTCGATTTTATGTCGATGATAGTGTGCCAGTACTGGTACAACAGCGGTTAAAAGAAAAGGGTGCGCAAGTCATTCAAGTTACAGATTCTCAAAAACAACTATCTGGCCTGTTTTGGCGCTTTTTTGTGATGGATGATCCTACAATTAAACGCTTTCTAATACGTGATGCCGACTCAATTGTGTCGCATCGCGAAAAGGCGGCTGTAGATGCATGGCTCAAGAGTGATAAATGGTTTCATTTAATGCGCGATAATTATTCTCATACTGAGTTAATTTTGGCTGGAATGTGGGGTGGGTGTACAGGGATTTTTCATAATATTGAAGCACATATCAGGGATTATGTTGCCACCGGACGTTATCTGGATAATCGGGTGATGGATCAGCATTATTTGCGTTATTGTATTTGGCCGACTTTAAAGCAGAGTGTGCTTATACACGATAGCCAGCAATTCGATTCAGATGCTATCGATTTTCCAGCTTATGATCTGGCGTTAATGCAAAACGACAGTGAAAATTTTCATGTAGGAATGAATGACGGTTCACCGGTAATTGCTACAGCAGTTGTCCATCCAACGGCGCAAAAAGTGTGTTGGATACTCCTAGATGAAAATCAGGTCGAAGTTTGCAGATACGATGCAATTGTGTCGAATAGTCGAAATATTGAGATTAACTTACCTTATGCTTTTGCCAAAAAAATTCAGGCACAGCAGTGGAAATTACAAGTCTATCCGTATGAAAACTGATTGATTAGTTATTTAGGCACAATTAAACTACATTCATCATAATTTATATAAATACGGCATTATCTGGAGAATCTGCATGAGTTCAACCCAATTTGATCATGTAACGGTCATCAAAAAATCAAACGTTTATTTTGGTGGAGCATGTATCAGCCATACCGTGCAATTTGAAGATGGAACTAAAAAAACATTAGGTGTTATTTTGCCGACTGAGCAAGCTTTAACTTTTGAAACACATGTTCCTGAGCGTATGGAAATTATTTCAGGCGAATGTCGCGTAACAATTGCAGACAGCACTGAAAGTGAATTGTTCCGTGCAGGCCAATCATTTTATGTACCGGGCAACAGTCTTTTTAAAATCGAAACTGACGAAGTACTCGATTATGTATGCCATTTAGAAGGCTAAGAAATTCCTGTTCAAATCGGGTACACTATGCCCAAAGAAATCCTGTGAAGTTGGCTTTGCAGGATTTTTATTTTTTTGCTCAAACGTTGTTAGAGGTCATGCATGGCAAAACAGGAATATTATTATGGCGTTCATTCAGTGGAGTCATTGTTAGAACTTGAGCCGGAGCGTGTGCTAACCCTGTTTACTTTAAAAGGACGGGATGATCAGCGTTTGCAAAAGATTTTGCAATTGGCAGAGCCTTTTGGAATTAGTGTACAAAAAGCAAGCCGCGATAGTCTTGAGAAACTCGCAGGTCTTCCATTTCATCAAGGTGTAGTTGCTGCAGTACGTCCACATCCTGTCTTGAATGAGCAAGATCTTGATCAAATTTTAAGAGAAACTCCAGATGCTTTGTTGTTGGCATTGGATCAGGTGACAGACCCGCATAACTTAGGGGCCTGCATTCGTACCGCCGCTGCGATGGGCGTGCAAGCTGTTATTGTGCCTCGTGATCGTTCGGCTAGTTTGACACCAACTGCTCGTAAAGTTGCAGCAGGTGGAGCTGAGAAAGTTAAATTTATTCAAGTCACTAATTTAGCTCGTACATTGGCTCATCTTAAAGAAACAACTCATGTACGTGTAATTGGTACTATGCTTGATGAAAGTGCGTTGCCACTTCAAAAGTGTGATTTCTCTGGCGCCGTTGTGATTGTAATGGGAGCTGAAGACACTGGTTTGCGTCCTATTACACAGGCGCAGTGTGATCATAAAGTTTATATTCCGATGTCAGGTAATCTACAAAGTCTAAATGTCAGCGTAGCGACAGGTATGGCACTTTATGAGGCTTGCCGTCAGCGTTCTGAGGTATAATCTCGCTGCCTTTTTAGTTTTTAAGTCATCTTGATATGTCTCCCCGTAAGCAAGGTTATTTCTTTGTATTGGTGACCATGTGCATTTGGGGCGGGTTTACGCTTTTTGCCCGTTTAAATGCACAGTGGCATATCAGTGCTTGGGACATAGCCGCATTGCGTTTCGCTATAGCCTTCCTAATTTTAATGCCCATTTTAATCTATAAAAAAGATCTCGCTTTTTTATGGAGTAAGCATGCTGTTATTTTGGCCTTGATTGGCGGGGTTATTTATTGCCTCACCGTCTATACCGCTTTTCTCTATGCTCCCGCTGCCCATGCTGCAATTTTCTTAAATGGTTGTATCCCAATTTGTACTGCGTTTGCAGCATACATTTTATTTAGGCAGCCGTTTGATAAGCATACATGGGTAAGTCTGGTAATTATGATTACTGCCTTGGCTCTTATGAGTGTTGTGATGTTGCAAGGTAATGCTTCTGCTTTTGGCGTGGGTGATTTGCTTCTTTTTATTAGTGCGATTTGGTGGGGGATTTTCACTGTATTACTTAAACAGTGGAAACTTTCTGCATGGCACTCTACGGCAAGTGTTGCGATTTGGTCTGCAATTATTTACTTGCCCATCTATGCTCTATTTTTACCAAAGCATTTTATGGAAGTTAGTCCTGTCCATTTAGCGATACAGGGCATTTTCCATGGTGTATTTGTGGTTATTATTGCAACTCTGACTTATGTGGCAGCGATTCAGCGACTTGGCGCTTTTAAAACAGGAAGTATTGTAACTTTGGCGCCGTTTATTGCTGCTATTTTAGCTGTACCTTTACTCGGTGAAGCATTAAGCCCATCTATTGTTGTGGGCTTGGTCGGAATGGGAATCGGCGCCTTACAACCTTGGCGATGGTTCCGACCAGATAGCTTGGCACAACAAATTAAGCAGCAAAATAAATCAAATTAGTTTGTACGCTTTAAATAACTTTGATGTAGCGGCTCTAATTGTTGATGTAAATGTTCGAGTAATCCATCATTAAACACAATGTCATTGGCAAGTTCGCGTTTACGTTCGCGTGGCATTTGTGCTGCAATAATTTTCTGAATTTGTTCTTGGTTTTGCCCATCACGTTGGCTTGCACGCTGAATTTGAGTTTGTTCACTCGCATCAACTAATAAGGTGTGGTTCACCAATTCATGCTGGTTGGTTTCAAAAAGTAGGGGTGAAACTAAAATCACATAAGGACTTTTTGGGTTTTGCAACTGCTGAATAATAGATTGGCGAATAGCTGGATGCGTGATTTTTTCGAGTGTTTGTCTTGCTTCAGGATTTTGAAAAATATGTTCGCGTAGGGCACGACGATCGAGATTACCATCGGATTGAAGTACCCAGTCTCCAAAAGTTTGTTGGATTTTTTGCAGGGCAGGTTGGCCTTTCTCAACCACTTCGCGAGCAACGATGTCGGCATCGACGACTTGTATTCCTTGGGATTCAAACCATTGTGTTGCAGCAGATTTTCCACTGCCAATACCACCTGTGACTCCCAGAATAAAAGCCATCTTAACCTCCCAAATAGATTTTCATAATCTGATCACCCCATAGAAAGGCAACCCAACCTGCAATGGCAATGTAGGGCCCAAAGGCAAAGGGCTGATTGTCATTGCGTAATTTTAATAAAATGATGCCAATAATTGCACCTAGTAAAGATGACAATAACACAATTAATGGCAGCATCAATGGCCCCATCCACGCACCTAATGCGGCAAGTAATTTAAAGTCACCGTAGCCCATGCCTTCTTTGCCTGTAATCACTTTAAATAAGTAATACACAATCCAAAGACATAAAAAACCAATCAGGTAACCCCAAATGGCTGAGTTAGGTGAGGTGTAAATATTAAAGGTGTTAATGCCTAGACCAAGCGCAGCCAAAGGTAGGGTAAAACGGTCGGGTAGCAGCTGAGTATCAAAGTCTATAAAGGTGAGAGTAATCAGGACCCAAGTCAGGACTAGCCCCAAAAGCATTTGAATGGTTGGACCAAACATCATGACCACAACCAGTGAACATACCATTGTTAATAGTTCAACTGCTGGGTAGCGAATGCTAATAGGATGCTGGCAATGACCACATTTACCTTTTAAAACTAACCAACTGATGACTGGGATATTTTGATACCAACGGATGGGCTGATGGCACTCTGGACATGATGAAGCAGGCTTACTTAATGTCAGTTTTTCATGATCAATGATTGGTTGTTCAGGATTGAGTAGCATTTGACATTCTTGCTGCCAATCTTGTTCCATCATTTTGGGGGTGCGATAAATCACCACATTAAGAAAGCTACCAATACACAGGCTCAATAATGCAACTGCAATATAAAGTGCAGTTAAGTTTTGAATAAAATAAGCAATAATTTCTTGCATTATACAACTGAGCCCATTTGGAAAATTGGAAGATACATAGCAATCACCAGACCGCCTACAAGTACCCCTAAAATTGCCATAATTAAAGGTTCCATCATTGAAGTTAAACCATCAACGGCATTATCAACTTCATTCTCATAGTAGGTTGCAACTTTATCGAGCATACTGTCTAGTGCACCAGATTCTTCACCAATTGCGACCATTTGTATAGCCATAGATGGAAAACGATTTGAAACGCGCATCGCAAATTGGAGTTGTTGTCCTGTTGCAACATCTTCACGAATTTTCATGACGGCTTTTTCGTAAATGACATTGTTGGTTGCACCAGCTGTTGATTCAAGCGCATCGATGAGAGGAACACCAGCTGCAAAAGTTGTTGCTAAAGTACGGCTGTAACGGGCAATAATCGCCTTATAAACCAGATCACCAAAGATAGGTAGTTTCAGGGTAAGTTTGTCTAAACCATCACGGAATTTTTTACTGCGCTTTTTAGCTTCCAGAAATGCGGCAATGATTGAACCAATCACAATAATCAGAATGAACCAGTATTCCTGCATCCATTTCGACATATTTACGACCATTTGTGTAAAAGCAGGTAGATCTGCGCCAAAGGAAGAAAAAAGATCTTGGAAGACGGGAACTACTTTAACCATCAAAATAATGGTAACAACCACAGCAACCACAATAACCGTTGCTGGATATTTCATAGCTTTCTTAATTTTCTGCTTAAGCAATTCACTTTTTTCTTTGTAAATTGCCACACGGTCCAGCATGGTTTCAAGCGCACCAGACTGTTCGCCAGACTCTACAAGAGAGCAAAACAGTTTGTCGAAGTGCTGAGGATACTTTCTTAAAGCTGAGGCAAAAGTACTACCACCTTCAACTTCACCTTTAATACCGAGTACCACCTCGCGCATAGCTGGGTTTTCTAGACCTTCTGCTACAATTTCAAAGCCTTGTACCAGTGGGACACCAGCTTTCATCATGGTTGCAAGTTGTCGCGTGAAAATCGTGATATCGAGCGTTGATACTTTTTTCTTAAATAAACCTTCAAGAATATTTTTACGCTTTTCTCGAATATTACGGACAGTTACACCTTGTTTACGTAGGGTAACTTTCGCTAAAGCCATATTTTTAGCTGGAAGTTCCCCCTTAATTTTTACGCCTTTACGGTCAACCCCATCATAAGCAAAAGTCGGCATCAATTGTGCCTTTTTGACAGTCATGACATTATCCTTATTTTAAATTGTCTTTTATTCACTGGTTACGCGATTGACTTCTTGTAAAGAAGTAACACCTTGCATAACTTTCTTTAAACCTGAGCGACGTAGATTATTAAACCCCAGTTTTTCAGAAGCGGCAGCGATTTCTAAAGCATTGCCATCTTCCATAATAATCTTGGAAATCTCAGGTGTGACTTTCATTACTTCATAAATACCAACTCGACCTTTGTAACCCTCACGACATTCTGGACAACCGACGGGTTGAAAAACTTGAAAATCGGGATGTGTCAGATCTTGTTCGGTAAAACCCATTTCCAATAGGCTTTGTTTAGGAATGTCAGTAGGTACTTTACATTGAGAACATAGTCGACGTGCCAAACGCTGAGCAATGACCAGATTGACCGATGTCGCAATATTGAAAGACGGAACCCCCATATTGCGTAGACGAGTCAGTGTTTCAGGCGCACTGTTGGTATGTAGCGTGGACATCACCATATGACCTGTCTGAGCCGCTTTAATCGCGATTTCAGCTGTTTCTAAATCACGAATCTCACCGACCATAATAATGTCAGGGTCCTGACGTAAAAATGACTTAAGTGCAGCTGAAAAAGTCAGACCTACCTTAGGGTTCACGTTAACCTGATTAATGCCTTCAAGGTTAATTTCGACTGGATCTTCGGCAGTAGAAATATTAGAACTTTCAGTATTTAAGATATTGAGGCCTGTATATAAAGATACAGTCTTACCAGAACCTGTCGGACCTGTGATTAAAAGCATACCTTGTGGCTTATCTAATGCTTCCATAAAGAGCGCTTTTTGCTCTTCTTCATATCCTAGAGCATCAATTCCCAGCATAGCACTCGATGGATCGAGAATACGTAGAACTAGCTTTTCACCAAATAAGGTAGGAAGAGAGTTCACACGAAAATCAATTGCTTTAGATTTTGATAGCTTGAGCTTGATACGACCATCTTGAGGGACACGCTTTTCAGAAATGTCCATTTGAGACATCACTTTTAAGCGTGAAGCCAAACGATTGGCCAGCTGCAAAGGCGGATTTGCAATTTGACGCAAAACGCCATCGACCCGATAACGGACCCGATACGATTTTTCATAAGGTTCAAAATGTAAATCAGAAGCCCCCATACGAATCGCATCAATTAATAACTTGTTAACATATTTAACAATAGGTGCTTCATCGCCTTGCGGAGTATCCTCATCCTCTTCTGGAGCAGTCGAGGTATCAAGATCTACATCTAGATCAAACTCTTCATCACTAAACTCGAAGTTACTTTCTTCAGTAAATTGCTGTACCAGAATTTTCTCGAGTTTATGGTGCTCGACAATAACCGGCTCAACCATAAGCTTGCTGTTGAAGCGAATAGCATCAATAGCATCAATATTGCTGGGATTACTGGTTGCAACATATAAAATCTGTCCTCTTTGTACGAGAGGCAAGATCCGATGTTTTAAAATCAGTTTCTGGTCGACCAAATCTTTAGGAATCTGGCTGGTATCGTAAACGTCCAGATCAAAATATGGTTCAGCAAATTCAATAGAAATTGTTTCAGCTAATAAAGAAGGCGAGAGATTAACCTCTTCAATCAGGTACGCAACAGTATCCTGTTTAGCTCTTTTTGCTGCATCTAATGCTGCTTGCATGGTCGCTGCCGACACATGTTTTTCTTCGACTAATCGTCGAAAAAACCCCGAAAATTTTGGAGATGTATGTATGACTGACATCTGCCTACCTGTGCTCATATGTTTATAATTGGTATATAAAAAATTATACTTTTGTTATCTAAAATTACTACCTGAGAAAATGATGCTCTCGTCTTGATCCATATATTAAAGCTTGAACCAGTCGAAGTTTTTATTCATTAATTTTTTAAATGCGGGGCTTTAGTCTTAATAAAGTTTTATGACTGTTTTCAAATAGTAGAAAAGATATGAGCAAAGCCGTTAAAGAAAAGTATCTGAAATTTGTAGAAATGCGTGTAGAATGTGCTGCATTTTTGATGAAAGGTGAGCCGTATGTCGGGTTCGACGATTACGCCTTGGGTAGTTGGCAACTGGAAAATGAACCCAATGCGTGCCAATGCCAAACAACTTATAGAAGAATTTAAACAACTATTGCAACAAAACGAAATTGCAGATGAAAGCTGCCATGTCGGAGTTGCTCCGGTTTCTATTGCACTTGCAATGGTACAAACACAGTTGCAAGATGCTGCAAAAACAGTATATACAGTTGCACAAGATGTATCGCGTGTAGCAGGTACGGGCGCCTATACTGGTGAAGTTAGTGCAGAATTATTAAAAGATAGCCAAATTAATTTTGTATTGGTGGGCCACTCTGAACGCCGTGATTTGTTAGGTGATAACGTTGAAATTTTGAAGGCAAAACTCCAAAATTCTTTAAATGCAGGCTTAACTGTCATTTATTGTGTGGGTGAAAGTCTCGAACAACGTGAACAGGATTTGGCAGAACAGGTTGTATTGCAACAAATCTGTGATATAGCTCCTGTAGTGACTGCAGAGCAATGGCAAAAGCAAATTGTAATTGCTTATGAGCCAATCTGGGCAATTGGTACAGGTAAAACTGCTTCACCACAAGATGCGCAGGCAATGCATGCTAAAATCCGTGAAGGTTTAAGTCAGATTACTTCTGCGGGTCCAGACATTGCGATTTTATATGGCGGTAGTGTAAAAGCTGAGAATGCAGTCGAGTTGGCAGCATGTCCAGATATTAATGGCGCGTTGGTTGGAGGTGCTTCGTTAAATGCAGCATCTTTTTATCAAATCGTACATGCCTTTGCACAAAGTAAATAACGAGGATAGGGTATGCACTCTTTTGTACTAATCGTACATATTATTTTAGCGGTACTGATGATTGGCTTGATTCTAGTCCAACACGGTAAAGGTGCGGATGCTGGTGCTTCTTTCGGTGGCGGCGGAGCAGCAACCGTATTTGGCGCATCGGGTTCAGCTAATTTCCTTACTCGCCTTACTGCTATTTTAACGGCACTGTTTTTTGTGACGAGTTTAACCTTGGCTGTTTTTGCGAAAAAACAGACGACTGAGGCATATAGTTTGAAATCTGTACAAACAACAGCACCAATTCAAACAACATCGCCTGAAACTTCACCAAATGCACCAAAAACGGGTCAATAATTCGAAATAGGGCTTTCCTTTTATAATTGGAAGGACTAGAATGCGTCCCACAAGCTGCGGTGGTGGTGGAATTGGTAGACACGCTACCTTGAGGTGGTAGTGCCTTCGGGCGTGGGGGTTCAAGTCCCCCCTTCCGCACCAACTTTGAACCAGAAAGTTGAGTGCAAGCAGTTTTTTGATGCGGGATGGAGCAGTCTGGTAGCTCGTCGGGCTCATAACCCGAAGGTCGTTGGTTCAAATCCAGCTCCCGCT
>NZ_JBWZIF010000016.1:0-86493 GCF_056735735.1 Acinetobacter sp. V116_7 | reverse complement strand
TTCCCAGTGGGTGCAATGTTAACAACAGATAAGTTTGCTCCGCATTTTTCAGTGGGTACACATGGTACGACTTATGGTGGTAACCCGTTAGCAAGTGCAGTTGCAGGTGCAGTATTTGAGTTTATTAATACGCCTGAAGTACTCGAAGGTGTGAAGCATCGTCATCAATATTTCCTCGATGCACTAAATGCATTAAACGCTGAACATCAGATTTTTGAAGAAATTCGTGGTCAAGGTTTATTGATTGGTTGTGAATTAAAAGCTGAGTATGCAGGGAAAGCTAAAGATATTACGACTTGGGCGGGTGAAGAAGGTTTACTTGCTTTAATTGCAGGCCCGAATGTAGTTCGTTTTACTCCGTCGCTTATCATTCCTGAACAAGATATTGATGAAGGGATTGCTCGTTTAAAAAGAGCGTTGGCTAAATTGGCTAAATAAAAAAAAGGAAAGCTAGCCATGATGATCGTCCGTCATGCCGAGTTTCGAGACCTTGAAGATATTTATAAATTAGCGGGTAAGTCGGGTGTAGGCCTGACTTCCTTGCCACAAAATATGGATACACTTTCGGCTCGAATTTCACGTACTCGCAATACTTTAAATGGCAATGTCCATAAAAGTGAACAAGGCTATCTGTTTGTTCTTGAAGATACAGAAGCTCAACGTGTTATTGGTTTAAGCGCAATTGAAGTTGCTGTAGGACTCATTGAGCCTTGGTACAACTTTCATGTTGGTACTCAAGTACACGCTTCAAAAGCACTAAACGTTTATAAGTCACTACCTACCTTATTTTTGAGTAATGACAGAACGGGTAGTAGTGAACTCTGTACATTATTTTTAGATCCAGAGCGTCGTGAAAACCAAAACGGTAAATTCTTATCGAAAATCCGTTTTATGTTTATTGCTGCCTTTAAGCAATATTTCGAGAAAAAGTTAATTGCTGAAATGCGTGGTTTCTCAGACGAAAATGGATGTTCTCCATTTTGGGATGCGATTGGTCACCATTTCTTTAATATGGATTTCTCAACAGCAGACTATTTAAGTGGAATTGGGCAAAAAGTATTTATTGCAGAGCTTATGCCACGTTTTCCAGTCTATGTAGATCTCTTGCCAAAAGATGCGCAAGAGGTGATTGGAAAAATGCACCCACAAACTTTGCCTGCTTACCATGTGCTTGAGTCAGAAGGCTTACGCTATCAAGGATATGTCGATATTTTTGATGCGGGTCCAACCATTGAAGCCAATATTGATGAATTGCGGGCAGTAAAAGAAAGTCAGTTTTTAAACGTCAAAATTACAAGTGAAGCTGCGGTCGGTAAGACCCAATATCTCGTTGCCAATGATAATTATCATGACTATAAGGCAATGTTGATGAAGCTTGATCTTGTTGATAACACTATAAATTTAACACATGAACAAGCTGAAAAACTCGGTGTACAAGAAGGTCACGTTGTTCGTGTGTTATCACTAAATCCAATGGAAGTATCCTGATGTCAAACTCTTTATTTATAAACGGTGTCTGGTTACAAGGCAGCGGCACAACATTTGAAAAAACAAATCCAGTTGATAACCAAACTGTATGGTCAGGTGCTGAAGCAACTGCTGCTGATGTAGAGCAAGCTTGTCAGGCAGCGCGTACTGCATTTCCAGCATGGGCACGTTTGCCACTTGCAGAACGTGTAGCGATTGTTGAGAAATTCGCAGCTTTGCTTGAAGAAAATAAAAAGCATTTAGCAGAAGTAATTAGCCAAGAAACCAGTAAGCCATTTTGGGAAACATTAACTGAAGTTCAATCAATGATTGGCAAAGTTGCGATTTCAATCCGTGCTTATCATCAGCGTACAGGTGAAAGCTCAACTGAAATGGCCGATGGTGTAGCATCTTTACGTCACCGTCCACATGGTGTGCTTGCAGTTTTCGGTCCATATAACTTCCCGGGCCATTTACCAAATGGGCATATTGTTCCTGCATTACTAGCAGGTAATACCGTGGTATTTAAACCAAGCGAATTAACACCTTGGACTGCTGAAGAAACTGTAAAACTTTGGCAGCAAGCTGGTTTGCCAAATGGTGTTATGAACTTGGTGCAAGGTGGTCGTACCACTGGTGAAGCGTTAGCTGCTTCACATGAAATTGATGGTTTATTGTTTACCGGAAGTGCAAACACGGGTTATCACTTGCATAAGCAAATGGCGGGTGCACCTGAGAAAATCCTTGCGCTTGAAATGGGTGGCAATAATGCATTGATTATTGATGAAATTATTGATGTCGATGCTGTAGTTAATCTCACTATTCAATCTGCATTTGTTTCGGCGGGTCAGCGTTGTACATGTGCACGCCGTATCTTGGTGAAAAATGGCGCAGAAGGTGATGCATTTATTCAACGTTTCGTTGAAGTTGCTAAAAATCTAAAAGTTGGTCGTTGGAACGATGAGCAACAACCATTTATGGGTGGCGTTATCTCGTCAGTTGCCGCATCAAATATGATGCTTGCTCAGCAAAAATTGCTTGAGCTTGGCGCAAAAAGCTTGTTGCCAATGACGCGTCCGCAAGAAGATAGTTCGTTACTTACTCCAGGCATTGTTGATGTAACAGGCATCACGGATATTCCAGATGAAGAATATTTTGGTCCGCTTACGACGATTCAACGTTATGACAACTTTGAAGAAGCATTAAAAATTGCGAATGCAACTCGCTTTGGTTTGTCTGTTGGTCTGGTTTCACCAAAACGTGCACTGTTTGATCAAGTACTTATTGAAGCGCGTGCCGGTATTGTGAACTGGAATAAGCCATTAACAGGTGCTTCAAGTGCTGCACCCTTTGGTGGTGTCGGTGCATCTGGTAACCACCGCGCAAGTGCTTTTTATGCAGCTGATTATTGTGCTTGGCCAATGGCTTCACTTGAAAGTGACAGCTTAACCTTACCAGAAAAATTATCTCCAGGGATTGTGTTGCCTTAAACACTAGGGAAAGAAAAATGAAAGGATATGAAGTAAATTTCGATGGTTTGGTGGGACCAACACATCACTACGCGGGCTTGTCGTTTGGTAATGAAGCATCGACAAAAAATCGTAATAACGCCTCGAATCCAAAATTAGCAGCTAAACAGGGCCTGCTAAAGATGAAGGCCTTGGCTGACATGGGAATGAAACAAGGTGTGCTTGTTCCGCATGAGCGCCCACATGTTCCAATGTTACGCCGCTTAGGTTTTACAGGAGATGACATTAGCGTTGTTGCTCAAGCAATGCGTCATTCACCTGAACTATTATCATCGCTAAGTTCAGCTTCGCCAATGTGGACTGCAAATGCGGCAACTGTTTCACCTTCGGCAGATAGCCAAGATGAACGCGTGCATTTTACAGCAGCGAACTTGAATAATAAGTTTCACCGTTCAATTGAGGCTGAAACTACAAGTCAGGTCCTACAAGCGATCTTTAAAAATGAACGTCATTTTGTTCATCATGAAGCTTTACCACAAGTGGCCTTGTTTGGTGATGAAGGTGCAGCAAATCACAACCGTTTAGGTGGTGATTATGCTAAGCGCGGTGTTCAAGTATTTGTTTATGGTCAACAACATTTAAATAATGGTTTACCAGGACCAAAACGCTATCCAGCTCGTCAGACGCGTGAAGCAAGTGAAGCAATTGCACGTTTGCATCGTTTAGATGATGCACATACTGTTTTTGTTCAACAAAATCCGGATGTAATTGATCAGGGTGTATTCCATAACGATGTTATCGCGGTAAGTAACCAGCAGGTTTTATTCCATCATCAACATGCATTCTTAAATCAAGATCAAGCTTTTGCTGAAATTCGCCAGAAAATGGCAAGCATCGGTGAAGATTTTATCTCGATTGAAGTTCCTGAAAACCGCGTTACTGTTGATGATGCCGTAGCAACTTATTTATTTAATAGCCAGATTTTGACTCGTCCAGATGGTGGAATGACCATTGTTGTGCCAGAAGAGTCTCGCCAGAATAAGGCAGTTTGGGGTTATCTGAACGATATGGTTCAGATGGGTACACCAATTGATGCTATTCAGGTATATGACTTACGTGAAAGTATGCGTAATGGTGGTGGTCCGGCATGTTTACGTTTACGCGTAGCTTTAAACGAAACTGAGTTAAATGCTGTAAATCCAAAAGTTCTCATGAACGATCAGTTGTTTGGCACACTCAATCAATGGGTAGATAAACACTATCGTGATCGCTTAGCGCAAGAAGATTTGGCTGATCCGCATTTATTGATGGAAAGCCGTATGGCACTCGATGAACTGACCAAAATTTTAGGTTTGGGTTCGGTCTATCCTTTCCAAAAATAATGAGGAGGTGACATGCAAGATTTTCTAGCATTAACCTTACAAGGTGAGCAACCTAAAACCCGCGAAGGAAAACAAGATAATTTTTCTTGGCGTTGGTTAGGTGAAGGACTTCTTGAATGTACGCCAAATGCACAGTACGACAAAGCTGTCGTACTGTCAGCTGGAGTACATGGTAATGAAACAGCACCAATTGAATTGTTATCTCATCTATGCACAGATTTGTTTGCAGGACGTTTAAACCTTGCTGTGAGATTACTGTTTGTACTGGGTAATCCTTATGCAATGCGTCAAGGTAAACGTTATGTGCATGACGATGTAAACCGAATGTTTTGTGGTGGATATAAAACTCTACCTGTGACTGAAGAGTCAAAACGTGCTGAAGTTTTAGAGCAAGTGGTCACGACTTTTTTTCAGGAAAGTTCAAGCCAAGCAAAACGTTATCACTATGATTTGCACACCGCAATTCGTGCTTCTTTGTTGCCAACGTTTGCTTTATTTCCCTATCAGACGCATGCTTATGATGCAGATTTGACAGCGAGCCTTGAATCAGCTGACTTGGACGCTTTGGTTTACCACAATGCGGTCGGTAAAACCTTTACACATTTTACCAGTGAAAATTTTAAAGCTGCGAGCGCAACGTTAGAGTTAGGCAAAGCCTTACCATTTGGACAAAATGACTTGAGCCAGTTTGCTGCAATTGATGAAGTGATTCGTCATGTGGTTTCTGAGCAAGCTTTGCCACCACGTAATAAAACAAAAATTCGGGTTTTTAAAGTATCGGACTCTTTAATTAAAAAAGACGAAGATTTTCAGATGAACTTATCGGCTGAAGCACCAAATTTTTCGACTTTTACCAAAGGTGAAATCATTGCAGCTCAACCTTCTGGCAATTATGTTGTTGAGCAAGATCAAGTCTGGATTTTATTTCCAAATCCAAATGTGAAAATTGGTTTACGTGCAGGTTTGGTTTTAACTGAAACCAGCTGAACATTTGATTTTTAAGAAATAAAAAAAGGGCAATTAATTGCCCTTTTTTTATGTATAAGATATTAGTTCGTACCGAAAAGACCTTTAACCCAAGATTTCTTTTCAGCTTTTTGTGTAGACGTTTGAGCACCAGCGTTTATATTTGCGTTTGTGTTAACTCCAACAGGGCCAACGTTAACACCAACATTTACACCAGTTTGAGCATTAATTGCATGTGCTGGTTGAGCTGCATTCAACTGTGCTTGGGCATCAGCTTTAGTATCAGCTACAAATTCTTTTTGCTCAGCTTGATTTTGAGCTACACGAGTTTTTACTGCATCTACATGCGCTTGAGCATTAGCTTGTTTTTCAGCAGTAAATTCTTTTTGATCTGCTTGTTTTTCTGTAACTTTAGTCTTTACAGCATCAAAACCTGCTTTTGTATCAGCTTTAGCCTCAACTGCTAAGTTTTTAGTGCCGTTTGCAGCTTTAGTCGCTACATTTTTAGTACCTGTTACTGCTTCGGTAGCAAAATGTTTAGTACCAGCTGCAGCTTTAGTCGCTACATTTTTAGTACCTGTCGCAGCTTCGGTAGCAAAGTGTTTGGTACCCGTTGCAGCTTCAGTTGCTATGTGTTTAGTACCATTTGCAGCTTTAGAAGAAAGTTCAGTCACTTTTCCTGTTGTTTTTTTAGTTGCTTTAACTGTAGTGTCAGCAGCGACATGACCAGCATGCTTTGCTGTGTTACCTACAGTGTGTGCAGTATTTTTGACTGTATTGGCTACGCCACTAACAAGACCACCCGGTTGTACATTTACTTGAGCAGAAGCATCTGCATTAACGCCCGCACTTTGTGCAAAAATAGAAGCAGAAGCAAGAACACTTGCAGTAACGATAGCTGTTTTCATCATTTTCATTGCGATATCCTTCAAAGAATATACCCTTTTAGTGAGGTATTTCATAAACGCAAACGAATCATAGCCAAGGGAATATGGGCTTGGGAACTGACTTCATCAAAACGTTACAACAGTGTTACGTTGAGTAAACAGACTAGGGAGGAATTGTGGAGATTAATAAAAATTAATAATAAAGTGAAAAAGAACATTTATTTATTAGAAAATCTAATTAAGCAAAAGGAATTCTTATTATTTAATTTTTTAAAAACACCTTTTAATTTTTTCATTTCGTTTTTTTCGAATTTGCTCTCTATATCTTCAAATGTGATGTAAATCTCATTATTTATTGGAGTAAACGGCATAGTTATTGCTTATTATGAGAATAAGGCGCTTTTTAGCACTTTTTTGAACCATCTTCTGCCAGAAATATAAACGTACAGGGCAGAACTGTATTTTTGCTTATTCGGGATAAAGTTATTTTAACTTTTTAGTGGTTATGTATTTCATTAAATATATTTTTCACATGAAAAATATATTAAGAAATACTGCTTTATTTCAAATAATCAAAAATAAAAATAGATATCTATAAACAAAAAAACAGAGATATGACAGATGAAAATTATTGCTTCCCTTCTTGTAATAGTCGGCTTGATCGCCGTTGTTCTCTATTTAAAGCCCACAAGTGGTGCATCTGATGTGTTTAATTCTGCTTTACATGAGTCGAATTCGCCACAACCAGACACATCGTCTTTTCTTTCTAAACTTAAGGAGCCTACTCAACCTAGAAATCTATCTCAACATTCAACTCATTCACAATCGGTATCAGCTGATACTGTTCCTTTTTATGACACAAAAAGTGATCCTTCAATTCAACCGATTGATCCAGAAAAAGATCCAGCAAATGAAATAAAAGCGAAATAAGTAAATTGTTAGTTGAAAAACTACGGAGAAAAATAATGCAAAGTAAAACGTTATTTCTATTAGGTCTATGTACGATTTTAAGTACAACTGCATCAGCTCTTCCTTTAGATTCTAAAGGTGCTAAACAGCGATTAAATCAGGCAGCAAAACAAAAAGTATTTCAGGGCAAAATCGATTTAGATGCCTTGGTTAATAATGATTCGAATGATTTAATTGTTGAATACAATATTGCTTCGGTGAGCGTGCCTTCCGGGTTAGAACGGCGAAGTTATATTGCAACAAATAAGAAAAATTTACAGGCAAGGTTTAACCGTGCTGGTGGTGTTCAAGTACTTCGAGACTACAATAATTTGCCTTTAGCTTTTTATCGGATTAGTAACCGCGAAGCTTTGGTCTCTTTACTCAATGATCCGAATGTTAAAGCGGTTTATCCAAATCGTATTAATCAAACCACGACCAATGAAAGTTTACCTTTAATTAATCAACCACAAGCAAATACCAATGGTTTCACTGGTGAAGGCTCGAGTGTTGCAGTGATTGATACAGGGGTGAATTATCTTCATTCTGATTTTGGTTGTACGGCAGTAAATACACCGTCAAATACTTGTCGCGTAGTTTACTCATTTGATAGTGCACCAGATGATGGCGCTTTAGATGATGATGGGCATGGTAGTAATGTTTCAGGCATTGTCTCCAAGGTTGCCACCAAGACCAAAATTATAGGCATTGATGTGTTTAGAAAGGTCAGATCCCAAGGTAAATGGGTAAGCACAGCTTATGATAGTGATATCCTCGCAGGGATTAACTGGGCTGTAAATAATGCACAAACCTACAATATTAAAGCAGTTAACTTAAGTCTTGGCGTACCAGGTGTTAAATATACTTCGGAGTGTAGCGACAGCAGTTATGGAACAGCATTTGCTAATGCACGAGCTGCTGGTGTGGTTCCGGTTGTAGCTTCAGGCAATGATGCATTCTCAGATGGAATTTCATCTCCTGCCTGTGTTGCTGGTGCAGTAAGAGTGGGTGCTGTTTATGACAGTAATATTGGTGGTGTGTCATGGGGGAATCCTGTGAAATGTTCTGACCCAACAACAGCAGCAGACAAAGTAGCGTGCTTCAGTAATGGTGGTAGCCTTGTGACTTTATTGGCACCGGGAGCAATGATTACCGCGGGTGGCTACACTATGGGAGGTACATCTCAAGCGACACCACATGTGGCAGGTGCGATTGCTTTGTTACGAGCGAATAGCGTGAGTCCAACAGAAAGTATTGATCAAACCATCAGCCGTTTAAAAACGACAGGTAAACCAATTATTGACTCAAGAACGGGCTTGGTTTTCCCACGTATTGATTTACTGGCAGCAACAAATGGTTTAACCATTAATTAATAGCTTATTTATAATTTTTTAAATTAGGTCCAAGAAATTTTTAAAATAGCTATAACCCGTTGCAGAAGGTAGCTTTTGCAACGGGCTTTTTAGGAAAAAGTATTAATGACACTTTTCTAAATTTGCTGGGTTAAAGTTATTTTGGAGTTTTTTGAAATTATTCTGAATTTCTGGATCTTGAATATTAAAAGTCGTTGAGCTTTTGGTTGTAGAGTTAGTTGCCTGATTTAATATGCCTGACTCATCAGGATATTGTTGGGTAAATGATGTAGCTGAAATCAGACCCTTATCGTTAAATACCCAGTGTTCAGTAACGTGTCCGCCCCCTAAATATCCCGTAAATTCAATCATACAAGCTTGCTTATCTTGTTTAATGAGTTTGGCTACATTGCCTGTAGTTGATGGATAAGCTTCAATATTGGTATCTTGCTCTAGAACTTGTGCCTGAGAATAAGATGAAGAAGGAGGTGCAGAGGTTGCACATGCAGTTAATGCTAAGCAGCATAGTGTTGAAAAGAGAAGTTTTTGACTATTCATAAGGCAGATTCCTAGCTCTTTATAGTTGATGATCAATAGTTCTAAATGAATATCTGTATTTATAAAAGCGCGAATTTATCGCGCTGTTCTAGCAAATTAGTTAGTTGTTGTGCTCGATTTACTTAGCTCACCTTGTTCAATTGGAATATTTTCACCGTTTCGACTACTGGTAATATTTTGCTTCGCTTGATCTATTTTATTTTCTGTAAAAGCTTTGGCTGTATCTGCTTTTTGTTGAACGACCTCTGCTTTTTCAGCTGTAAATTCTTTGGTGTTTTTCCACTTTTCACTAATTTTATTTGAGGTTTTTTCAGAAGCTCCTTGAATAGAGTCTCCTAAATTTTGTATGCCTTTTCCAGTTTTATATAACAATACACGACCTAAACTTGGGTTATCACCATAAGGTTGTGCTTTAGAAGTTGTTTCACCCACTTGTTGTGGTTGCGTTGTTTCAGCAAATAAGGTCGATGAAGCCAATATAGAGGTCGCAATACATAAAATGTGTATGGTTTTCATTTTGGATAAGTCTCCCCAACCAGAATCAAAAGATGAAGTGGTGATCTTACTGTTAAAAATAAAGCTTGTACTGCAATGAGATAAAACCCATACGATTTGATTACGATAAATCATCACTTGATCGCAATAAAGTAATTCTCCCAATGACTCATAAACAAAATTCAGACTTAATTAAATCTAAAAACATGTCTCTAGCTTTATGGTTGCTCACATTTTTATGCCAAAAAAATTGATTCTGCATAAAGGCAAGGTGTTCAAATTTATAGCCTCGAATATTGGTTAAATTTTTATATTGTTCATAAATACTCTTCGGTACCAAAGACACACCAGAGCCTGCACTGACGCAACCGATAATGGTGGCGTAACTGGTAATGCTAGTAATTGGAAGTGAAATATTTTTGAGCTTAAGCCATTCTTCAAGAGCTGCTCGGTAAGGACAGCCTTCAGTCCACATAAAAATTTCTTTACCAATCAGGTCTTCTTGGTTGTGGATTTCTCCCAAAGAATGAGATGCAATCAAGACCATTTCTTCTTGATAAATACTAAGTTTATTTAGCATAGGAAACTCGATATTGCCCGCGACAATTGCACCATCAAGTTTGTGTTGAGAAATATCGACTAATAGCTGTTTCCAAGTGCCTGTAATAATTTGAATGGAAACCTCAGGAAAACGTTGATGATATTTCGCCAGTAAGTTGGGTAGACGAGTTGTGGCAGTAGATTCAATCGCCCCAATTTTTAATGGGCCAGAGGGTGGAGCATCAGGGTGAATACTACGTTTTGCTTCATCGCATAGCGCTAAAATTTTATGGCAATAATTAAGAAAAATTTCTCCAGAGGGAGTGAGCTTTAAACTTTTTCCTTCCCGATAAAACAGCGGTGCGCCTAGTTCTTCTTCGAGTTGTTTAATGCGCGTTGTGATATTGGATGGTACACAATGTAGTTGCATTGATGCCTTAGCCATTGTTCCGCATTCAACCACGGTCTGAAACATTTTTAACTGTGCGATATCCATATTTTATCATTCACTTTTAATGAATATTTGACTCAATATAAGTTAATTTTATTCAACTATCCATGCGCATATGATGAAAGTGTTCCATTTCATTAGTGCAGATTTAACATGGCAATTTCTCTTGCTGCCGAAACCCAGCCTCCCGCATTTAAGCTCTATTTTTGTATTGCTGTGACCGTCTTTTGTTGGGGCTATTCACCTATTGGCGTACATAGTGCTTTGCATTCATATACACCGCAGCATATTGCCTTGCTCCGCTTTTTGATTGCATCATTTTTTTTACTGCTTTTGGTCATGAAAAAAGGCATTCAGCCTTTAAAGTGGAAAGATGTCCCTGCACTTGCTGTATTAGGTTTTTTCTCTGTAACGCTACATCACTTACTTATAAATACCGGACAACAATATGTGACTGCGGTTGCCTCCAGCATTTTGAGTCAATCTATTCCGTTATTTACTTTTATTATTTCAGCTTTGCTTTTTAAGGAAAAAATTAGTTTCAAACAATGGTTATGTATTTTGCTCGGTCTTTGCGGCGCCGTGTTGGTGGTTAGTGGAGATCATGGTTTTGGTGTGCCGAGCCCTTACAGTTTATTGATTGTGTTAGCCGCAATTGCATGGGGACTTTATTTTAATTTATATAAAAAATTTGCTTTAAATTATGATGCCTTGAGCATGATGTGCTACATCATCTGGTTCGGAACCATTCCTTTACTTTTTTATAGTGCTCATTTGCCTAGTGAAATTTTACATGCCACTTGGCAAGCCAATATGTCGGTTGTCTTGTTAGGTATTTTTCCTAGTGCGATGGCTTATGTACTTTGGGGCTATGTACTTAAAAATATGCCGTTAACGATTGCATCGAATTTTTTGTATTGCTCGCCGATTGTCGCGATGAGTTTGGCGGTTCTTTTCTTAAATGAAAAACCATCCATGATTGTACTGTTGGGTGGAGTAATTATTGTGGGGAGTTTGGTATGGATGAATTGGAAAAAATAATTCGTGTACCAAGCTAAGTGGATAATAATGAGACAGTTATTGAGCGCTGATTTAAGAGTGAGAATATTAATTTCATTAAAAAGTCACTTAAATCAGCATGCCTCAATAGTTTTTAGAATTTACTTTAATTAATTTCACCATGAAAAGTTTGGTTATAGCCAAAAAATAAAGATTTAAAATTAAATTATTCTACTCTTTCGACTTTTTCAATATGACTAGAGGAATCATACGTAATCTCAATTACTACTTTCTCTTTTTTAAGTGCGGAGTCTGAGATTGATACTGTTTCGTCAACGGAATCGAGTGATAATTCACTCGGCATTATATTGTGTAATGTCGACACGATTGTATTCGCTACTAAGCCGTTATATAAAGCCATTCCATATGCTTTTGGTTTATTGTTAATTTTATAATAAGTGATCATATCTATCCTTTTATCACCAATGAGTCTACTTACTACGGGCGGATGGAATTTATTTAGAAATTCACTTCGAGACATTCCAACCACATTAATCTTTTCTATAGCGGGAGGGTTTGTAGTATCAGGTAAAGTGATCCGATGAGGATTTATAGAACAGGCTATTTGTCCAATGGATAAGATAGAAATAACAAGTAATAAGATATTCTTTTTCATTTATATAATCTTAATTAATAAAAGCAGCTAATTTATAACGATATTTTTTGAAAACATCAAATTATTATAAAGACTTATCTGCGAAAAATACTCACACCAATAAACGTCGTAAACAAGTTAGGGAATTGAATTAATTATTGCGCTACTGTGTAGGGTCATTATTATAAAAAGTTTTAATGTGGATGAATTGAGGGAATAGACGTACTATCGAATAATCTATAGATCATTAACTATCTGTAGACTAATGCTATGTCATACGCTACTTGCTTTAAGAGAATAAGATGATTGTTGTTACCTTGACCTATAAAAAACCATTAGCCGAAGTTGATGCTGTACTGAAAGAACATATTGCATTTTTAGATCATTACTATGAGCAAAAGAAATTTCTGGCATCAGGGCGCCGAGAAAATAGAGTAGGTGGGGTAATTTTAGTTCTAAGCTCTTCGATTCAAGAAGCTGAAGAAATTATGAAAAATGATCCGTTTTATATTCATGATGTAGCTGATTATGATTTTATGTGGTTTGAGCCATCAAAAAGTTTAGAAGAAATTAAATTGTTTGTTTAATTACATTAGAGAACTACTTAAATTTAAGTAGTTCTCTAGTCTTTTTGGTTAATATTTATTATTGTTCAACAATATAAATACTATTTTCGAATACATCTCCTTTACTTGTTTTAACTACACCAACACATAAATTGTCAGGAGTTTGTATAAAAGAAACTAAGGATGTATCTGCATTAGTTTTACAGTTCTTTTGCTTATTCTCATCAAATGCTTTTAAATTTAATTGGTGTTGTAAATCTAAAGTGAATACTTGGCTAAGAGCGCTAAATGCTTGATCTGCTTTTTTCATAAATAATAAATTATTTTGAGCTTCCCATTCAGCTAAAGAAATACGTTCCTTGCTTACATAGTGATATAAGCGTTTTGTATCTGTATTATTGTCTGCCGCATTTTTAAATTGGGTTTTTAAACCAAAATTTACTTTTACAATTGGCTTTTCACGAAAAGAAAGGCGTGAATAAGGCACAATTTTAATTTCGGAAGTCTGATTTAAATCTAGTAATTTAAGTGTAGGATCTGCTTTATTTTGGGCGAGTGAATCGTTAATTTTTTGATTTATTAATTGGTCAAATTTAATAGGTTGATTAATAGAGCTTTTTTCAATAGCTGTACTATTTGCATTTTTATCAATTGCCATTGCGACTCCTGCTCCGATAAGACCAAACATTCCCGAAACTGGACTGGCCGAAGCACTACTTGCATCACCAACTAATATTTGACTTTCTTTTACAAAGTAATCACCTGCACCTGATTCAGTCATTGAAGAAAGTTGTTCTGAAGAAACAGAAAGAGAGGTTTGTTTACCTGCTGCTGGATATTGAATCGATTTAGTCGTTGCACATCCAGTAAATAGTAATGTTGATATGAGTAATAAATTTAAGTTTTTCATTGCAATCATTCTTTATTAAGTTAGGTAATTATTTGTTAAAGCTGGCTGAATTATGGATTAACTAAAATAAAAGTAAATAATTGTTATTTATTGAGCGTTCATAAATTAATCATTTATTATTTTGAATAAAATTAGAAGATAAAAGTATTAAAAAACCATGCTTCCGATTTAGATCGAAAACATGGTTTTAATAAAGCTTAATTATACAAAAATTAATTTCTATATAATCTTAACCCTGCAACACACTCACATCAGCCACAGCAGTAAACAAGTTACGTAACTGAGCCAATAAACGTAAACGATTTGCCTTCAGGTCAGCATCATCTGCCATTACCATTACGCCATCAAAGAATGCATCAATCGGCGCGCGAAGTGCTGCAAGTTTAGAAAGGGCAGCAGTGTAGTCTTTTGCTGCGAGTAATGGTTCAACCACAGGTGTAACTGCTTGAAGCTCAGCAAATAATGCTTTTTCAGCATCTTCAAGCAAGTTCGCTTCAATTACAGAACCTTCTGGTGCAGCTTCTTTTGCAAGAATGTTCGCAACACGTTTGTTCGCAGCAGCAAGTGCCGCAGCTTCAGGCAATGCGCGGAAGTGGTTTACAGCATTTACGCGCTTGTCAAAATCAAGTGGAGACTTCGGTGCAAGTGCTTGAACTGCTTGAAGCACATCAACAGCAACGCCTTGGTCTTCGTACTTAGCTCGGTAACGGCCTTCCAAGAATGCAACAGCATCAGCACGAGTCTTGTCGTGGTCTTTAACGATGTCGCCATAACCTTGAAGTGCAAGATTCACTAACTCTTCAATCGTTACATCTAATTCATTTTCAATAATTAAACGTAAGATACCAATTGCTGAACGGCGAAGAGCAAATGGGTCTTTAGAACCTGTTGGCGCTTGTCCAATACCGAAAATACCAACAAGCGTATCTAAACGGTCAGCAAGGGCAATGGTTGTACCTGTTTTGGTTTTTGGTAAAACATCACCAGCAAATTTTGGTAAATATTGCTCACCTAAAGCTTCAGAAACTTCAGTGTTTTCACCTTCAATACGCGCGTAGTAAGTACCCGCAATACCTTGAAGTTCTGGGAATTCACCAACAAGCTCTGAAGTTAAGTCGCATTTAGCAAGTAATGCAGCTTTTTCAGCATCGGCTGGGTTTGCACCAGTGATTGAAGACAATGCAACTGCAAGTTTTGCAATACGTGTTGATTTGTCCCAAAGCGTACCAAGTTGCGCTTGGAATACCATGTTTGCTAGTTTTTCTTTACGAGATGCAAGTGGTTGCTTTTGATCTTGTAAGAAGAAGAATTCAGCATCAGATAAACGCGGGCGAACAACTTTTTCGTTACCTTCAATAATTTGAGTCGGGTCTTTAGACTCAATGTTTGAAACAGTAATGAAGTAAGGTTGTAATTTGCCTTCCGCATTGATCAAACAGAAATACTTCTGGTTGTCTTGCATCGTCGTAATAAGTGCTTCTTGAGGAACAGCAAGGAAGCGCTCTTCAAAGTTTGCACGAAGAGCAACTGGCCATTCAACGAGGCTTGTTACTTCATCAAGTAAGTCAGCTGGAACAATCGCAGTTGCGTTAACTTCATTAGCCAATTTCTTTACTTGTTCTTGAATGGTTGCTTGACGTTTTTCAAAGTTTGCAACAACGTAAGCTTTTTCTAAAGCAGCTAAATAGTCATTTGCATGCGCTAACGTCACAGCTTCAGGTGCATGGAAACGATGACCATAAGTCACATTACCAGCTTTGTGATCTTGAATAGTCGCATCAACAATTTGGTCATCTTTAAGTAAGAGAACCCATTTCACTGGACGTACAAATTCGGTACGGCTTGCCGCAGAACGCATACGCTTAGCAATTGGTAAATTGTCTAATGCAGTTTGTAAAATCTGTGGAAGTAAAGCATCAAGGCTTTGACCTTTTACATCTTTTAAATAGCAAACTTTTTCAACTTTACCTGCTTGGAAAGTAGAAAGCTGATCAACTGTAATCCCTTGACCACGCATAAAGCCTTCGAGTGCTTTAGTTGGTTTGCCTTCTGCATCGTAAGCCGCTTGAACAGCAGGGCCGTCAAAACGTTTTTGTGTATCAGCTTGAGCAGCATCGATATCAACAATTTTAAGCGCTAAACGACGTGGAGCAGCATAAGCTTCAATTGATACGAAGTTTAAGCCCGCATCTTTTAAACCTTTTACCGTTTCTGCCTGTAATGCATCACGTAAAGTTTTTAAGCTTTTTGGTGGAAGCTCTTCACAGCCAAGTTCGAATAAAACAGTATGTTTGCTCATTAGTTTTTCTCCGCCTTTGCTGCTTCACTTTCAGCTTGTGCTTTTAGCTGTGCCAATACTTCATCACGTAGGTGTGGTTCTGCCATTGGGAAGCCAAGCTCTGCACGTGCTTGTACATAACTTTGTGCGATAGCACGCGCTAAAGTACGTACACGTAAAATGTAACGTTGACGCTCAGTCACAGAAATTGCGCCACGTGCATCAAGTAAGTTAAAGGTATGAGATGCTTTAACAACTTGCTCATAAGCAGGAAGAGAAAGTTTTGCTTCAATTAAACGGTTTGCTTCTGATTCGTAAAAATCAAATAGTTCAAATAGTTTTTCAACTGGAGCGTATTCAAAGTTATAAGTCGATTGTTCAACTTCATTTTGATGGAATACGTCGCCGTAAGTCACAGTACCAAATTGGCCTTTGGTCCAAACAAGGTCATAAACCGAGTCAACACCTTGAAGGTACATTGCAAGACGTTCTAAACCGTAAGTGATTTCACCTGTTACTGGGTAACATTCAACACCACCGACTTGTTGGAAGTAAGTGAACTGAGTTACTTCCATACCGTTAAGCCAAACTTCCCAACCTAAGCCCCAAGCCCCAAGCGTCGGAGATTCCCAGTTGTCTTCTACAAAGCGAATATCGTGAGTAAGCGTATCAATCCCGATTGCTTTTAAAGAATCAAGATAAAGCTGTTGGATGTTATCTGGGTTTGGCTTAAGCACCACTTGGAATTGGTAGTAGTGTTGCAAACGGTTCGGGTTTTCACCATAGCGGCCATCTTTTGGACGACGTGAAGGTTGAACGTATGCCGCGTTCCAAGTCTCAGGCCCTAAAGCACGTAAGAATGTTGCGGTGTGGAATGTTCCAGCGCCCATTTCCATGTCGTAAGGTTGTAGTACGACGCAGCCTTGTTCGGCCCAATAGTTTTGTAGGGCAAGAATTAAGCCCTGAAATGTATCAATGTGCGAGATGGCGCGACTCATGTAGCATCCACGAATTTATGAGAAAAATTGCCCCTAAGTATAAGGATTTTGTGGGGGAGTGGCAAAGGCTAGTTTGGGAATTTCAGATTTGATGGTTTAGCTGCTTTTTTTATACTTTTGAGTAGTAATATCCAATATGTAATAGCGAAAATTAAAGAAAAACAACTGAAGAAAAATAAGCCCTCTAATGGCATTAGTTCCCATGAGTCTCGAAAAAAAAATATTAAGATATTAGGTATTAAAAAGGTGAGAATAATTGCACTTGCAAGGATGGAGAAGAAATTAAGGAAATTGAATTTCAACAAGAATAATTGTAAAAAATATGCAGGTATAAAAACTAATACGTAATAAATTACTGTCATAAAAAGCAAAATTATAGGAATATCTCCTATAGTTCCAAAAGCAAATCTTCCGTAGATAGTTATGTGGCCTAATAATAGGAATAAAGCAATAATATATAGGTGGATTGGTGTCATGATTAGACAATGCCAAATTTGATCTTTATCTGGATCTAAATTTTGAATGAAGATTTTTAAATTATTAAAGATAGCGTTCTTCATATAAATCAATGTAAATTTGATTTTTATAACTATATAACATGAATGCAAATTAATGTATTTAAGAATGCGATCAAATAAAAGTATTTAATTAATATAGTTCTGCTTATAAGGATTTTATATTCAATTAGCTGAGCGTTCATTCAATGTTGATGTTCTGTTCTGTGAATTTAGACTGATAAGCAACCGTTATAGAATTTTTGTTATATTGAAGCATATTAAAAATTATAGAATCGAGAAGAAGTTATGTTGAAATTTTGCTGCAAACTTATTGTTTTATCCAGCCTTTTCTGTAGTCCGTGGCTTTACGCGCAAACCGAAACTGATGAGCAAGATGAATACAATCAATGTGTAGATCAGACCATTAAAGAAATGAAGCTTGAAAGCATTAATAACATGGTCGTGCATAGCTGTTCTGAACAAGTAAAAAAGATTTATGAGGAAAAAATTGTTGCTCTCATTGATCAAATTGGTACACAAAGCGAAGAATACAAACAGCCAGAGCGTTACCAAGATATTTTAAAATCTCAGCGACTTTGGAAAGCTTATGTAGATCAGGAATGTAGTAATGCAGGCTCATACATTGGCTCACCGATGTATTCATATTGCCCAATGCAAGAGTATGCCGAGCGTGTAAAGCAGCTAGAAGAATACGTTAATTAAGATGGATTATTTTAAACGTCACCTCATGACGCTGAGCGTACTTCACTGGATTAAATTTAAGAATACAAAATGATATTTTTTAAACGATGCCATAAATGAGTCGTTTGATATGTCTGATCGCATTCGAGAAAAACTACAGATTCTTGCCGATGCTGCCAAATATGATGTGTCTTGTTCATCAAGTGGCAGTGACCGTAAAAACAAAGATAAAGGCCTAGGTGATGCCAGTCATTCAGGAATTTGCCATAGCTATACTGAAGATGGCCGCTGTGTATCTCTCTTAAAAATTCTATTTAGTAATGTGTGTATTTTTGACTGCGCCTATTGCGTTTCACGTCGTTCTAATGATGTCCAGCGTGCAGCATTTACGGTACAAGAGGTTGTAGATTTAACTATTAATTTTTACCGCCGTAATTATATCGAAGGGTTATTTTTAAGCTCAGGTATTTTTAAATCGGCCGATCACACGATGGAGCGTATGCTTCAAGTCGTGAAAAAGTTGCGTCTTGAAGAAAACTTTAATGGCTATATTCATCTAAAAACCATTCCGGGAGCATCGCCTGAACTGATTCATGAAGCAGGTTTATATGCTGACCGTATGAGTATTAATTTAGAGATGCCTACCGAGGTTGGCCTAAAAACTTTTGCACCAGAAAAATCACATCAGGAAGTGCAAAAAGATTTAGGTTTGGTCCGTGACAGGCTCATTCAGCTTAAAGATGAACGCCAAATCATTAAGCATGTGCCGAAATATGTACCAGCAGGACAGACTACGCAGATGGTAGTGGGAGCACATCAAGAGTCAGACCAAGATGTCTTGTTTATGGCAGATAAGCACTATAAGGAATTTAAACTCAAACGTGTCTATTTCTCTGGCTATATTCCAATTAATACCGAAAATAATTACTTGCCAGCAGTGGGTTCTGCACCGCCGTTGCTTCGTGAAAATCGACTCTATCAAAGCGATTGGCTGATGCGTTTTTATGGTTTTCAGGTCAATGAAATCGTCAATGAAAAACACCCGAATTTAGATTTGGATGTTGACCCGAAATTAAGCTGGGCTTTGAGGCATCCTGAACAGTTTCCAGTAGACTTAAATCGTGCCGATTATCAAATGATTTTGCGTGTGCCGGGTATTGGAGTGAAATCGGCGAAGAAAATTGTTCAGGCTCGCCGTTTTGGAAAAATCCATATCGATTTACTTAAAAAACTTGGCGTAGCTTATCAGCGTGCAAAATTCTTTATTCGCTGTGAAGACAGCCCAAAGTTCCAAAAGGAACTATCTTCTGGCTATATTCGACAGCAGATTTTAACGCAGGGATCTTCGAAATATGTGCAGCAACTCTCGCCACAATTAAGCCTTGGGTTTTAATCATGTTTAATGAGGAAGTGGCTTACTATTTTGATGGTTCAATGGTGGGACTACTGAGCTGTGTTTTTCGTGCATTTCAATTTAAAGAATTGCAGGTCAGGCTCTGTTTAAATGATGCGGCTCAACATGGCTTATTTGCCGATAAAATTGAGGTTTCAAATAATGAGCAGCATGCTGAACGTGTTTGGTCCGCGCTACAAAAAAAGCTTTCATCTTCTTCGTTAAAACAATTTTATTTTGCTTATTTGTCTGAATCTTTAGATGCCTATCAGCATTTATTTAATTACTGTATTTATGTGTTTAGTAGTCATTCTTCTGTAGAAAAAGATTATTCACATCCCAGTGTTCTGGCAATTGCACAGTGGACAAAAAAGGTCGGGCGAGAGAAGCATCGGTTGGAGGCTTTTATTCGTTTTAAGAAAACCAAAGATGAGCTTTTTTTAAGTTTAGTTCGTCCAGATTTTAATGTTTTACCGCTTATTCAGCCCCATTTTAAACGGCGTTATCAAGATCAACGTTGGCTGATTTATGACGAGCAACGCAAGTTTGGAATTTATTATGATTTACGTGAAATACATGAAGTTTCACTCGAAGCTTCTAAAGTTGACCGTAATTTAAAAAATGGGATGAGTCAAAGGTTTCAGCTTGAGCTGGATGAACAGGAAGGTTTATATGACCAGCTTTGGAAGGATTATTTTAACAGCGTAAATATTGCAGAACGTCAAAATATAAAACTTCATGTGCAATATTTACCAAAACGTTACTGGCGTTACTTAAATGAAAAATTGATGGAATATTAAAGTTTTAAAATCATAAAAAATAGTTCAGCCGGTTTTCTTATTCTTGAAAGATATAATTTAAATGCACTTTATGTGGCTTTGGGCGTATACTTTTGCCCGTTATAAATAACGGCATATCCCTAAAGGTGTACTGTGAGTGTTATACAGCGAGAATGGTTACAGATTTTAAAGCCAAATTTTAAGGTTTTACCTTTAAAGGAACGGTTACTTTGCGGTATTGGAGCGTTGTGTGGTTTAGCAATTTCTTCCTTAATTAGCTGGTATGTTCTGGGTGGAATTAATGCTTGGTACATCGCTCCAATGGGCGCCTCATCTGTTCTATTGTTTGCTGTGCCGACTAGTCCCTTGGCTCAACCATGGAATGTGATTGTTGGTAATACTTTAGCTGGAATTATTGGTGTTGCCTGTGCGCAGTGGATTCCTGATTTAACTACAGCTTTTAGTGTCGCAGTAGGTTTTGCCATATTTTTAATGATGACAACCGACTCTTTACACCCGCCGAGTGGTGCAGTCGCAATTACGGCTGTGTTGGGCGGTGCTGCAATTCATAAATTAGGCTTTTATTTTATTTTTTATCCAGTTTTACTCAACTCGTTACTTTTACTTGGTTTCGCTATCTTTTTTAATAGATTAATTGGGCGGCATTATCCAGTTACTGCTCATCTTAATGACCGCAGTAAAGACCCTACACCGACTCAAAAAGTATCTATTCAACCCAAAGACATTGAGTATGCATTAGGGCATCACACAGAGCTTTTAGATATTAGTCAGTATGATTTAGAAAAGATCATTTTAGAGGCTCAGGAACATGCCAATGAGCGTATGGTAAATCAATATATCTGTCAGGATATTATGAGTCGTGATGTCATCAAACTACATGAAGATGACGACATTCATCAGGCGCTCGATAAATTTAAACAAGTGAACTTGATGAGCCTACCTGTTGTAAATACAGAAAACCATTTGGTGGGAACTTTAGCGTTATATGAAGTTGTTGAGTGGTTTAAGGGTGCAGCAGATCCAAGAAACTCTTGGCAGCACTATGTGAAACAAATTATGAGTCGTCGAGTGGTCACGGTACTGCCAACTCAACCTATTCAAGATTTGGTGCCATACTTTGTTGAAAAGTCTTTTAACTACATTCCTGTGGTTGAAGAGCGTAAGCTCGTAGGAATGATTAGCCGCGCAGATATGATTGCTGCATTACAGCAACAGTTAAATCAAAAGCTATAATTTTTTAGAATAAAAAAAGCTACGGTTGATTAGGGGATGCAACCGTAGCGACCAAAATTATTAATTAACGTACTTGTTCTTCATTTACTGTTCGAACGGATTGTCGATAGCCTTCAATATGCTCTGGCTGTTTTTTCGGAATGACTAACCATAAAACCAGATAAACTAAAATTCCTGGAAAGGCCGCACTCATAACTGAGATCAAAACAAAAATGACACGTAGTAAAGTTACGTTCCAACCAAAACGTTCAGCAATACCACCCATTACACCGGCGATCATGCTGTGTCGGTTCGAGCGATATAAACCAGAACTGGCCATCTAATTCTCCTTAAAGATAAATAATTACAAGAAGCTATTGTGCTCTTGCTTAATAAAAATATGGAGGCGAAATAACGGGTTTAAAGTCCTCTCAAAAGTAAATTGGTTAAAATATGTAAAGGATTGGGATGAAGGAAACCAACATCAACTAAAATGCACCTTTTCAGGGCTTAAGGGGTTATTACAGCAATTGGTTAATGCCTGAAATGAATATAAACATGGCGGTTGCTGTTATCTGTGAATAATGTATATGTCTTTGAAGCGGTCTAGTTTTTTAGTTAAGTATTTAGTTGTAGGGGCTATGATGTGCCTGACACTGAGTGCTTGCGATATAAACCATGCCAACTCAAAAGATCACTCTAGTGCCAGCTCTAATTCTACGCATGAAGAAAATCTAATAAAAAATAGTACATCTACAAAAACATTAGATTATGTGGCAGGCCGTACTTTTTTACCCGAAGAAAACTTAGATCAAGCTAAAAAGTTAAGCGGAACCTTATTGCAATATGTAGGGCGATATCATACCCGAATTTCATGTGAGGATGCTTTTGCTGATTGTGAATCGGGCGAAGCAGAGTACATTTTAAATTTATTACCCAATGGATCGGCTTATTGGAATGTTATTCATTTTGGCCGTGTGGGAAGTAAAGATGGGGCTAAAAGTGCCGCTGTAAATGAATTATGTCCTTCTTTAAATTGGAAGGTAGATGAAAAAGAGCATGAGTTAACCATTCAATGTCCTTTATCTAAAGTTAATTTTTATTTTAATTTTGATTCAAATAAAAGATTGGTTATGAATCTGGAAAAACTATTTTATAGCGATTATGGTAAAAATCGTGAATTTTTAGAGCAAAACTATTTTGTTCCAAATCAGGCTTATGTATTAACTAAAGAATAAATACTACTTGAATAAAAAAGAGCGCAATATGAATTGCGCTCTTTTCGTTTCTCAATTTAAAAAATCATTAGTAGTCGAAGCTAAAGTGTTCAACGGGTAATGATGTTAATGTGCGAGAGCTTGTCACCATCGACTCTGCATGACCTTGAGTACGAGGCAGCATACGGTCAAAGTAGAAGTCTGCAACTTTGATTTTAGCTTTATAGAATTCAGGCGTTTCTGCACCGTCACCTGCTTCAAGTTTTTCAGAAGCAATGACTGCTTGTTGCGCCCAGAAGTAAGCCATCATTACGTAACCTGAGAACATTAAAAAGTCTACAGAAGCAGAAGATACGATGTCACGGTCTTTACGTGCAGCAAGCATGATACGAACAGTTAAAGTATTCCATTGAGCACAAAGCTTAGTTAAGTCCCAAGCAAAACGACGTAAGTATTTATTACGTGCGTGCGCAGCACAGAATTTTAAGATTTCAGCAGTGTAGTCACGAACCACTTTACCTTTTGAGCTAAGCAATACTTTACGACCAATCAAGTCAAGTGCTTGAATGCCTGTTGTACCCTCGTATAGCGTTGAAATACGAGCATCACGAGCGATTTGTTCCATACCCCACTCTTTGATGTAGCCGTGGCCGCCGTAAACTTGCATACCGTTATTTGCAGCTTCTAAACCAAGTTCAGTCAAGAAACCTTTTAAAATCGGAGTATAGAAACCAAGTTTGTCATCATAGTCTTCGTAAGCAGCTTGGTCGCCACGTGTTAATGCATCTGTCATTTTGTCTGCAAGTTTTGCAGCATGATAGATCATTGAACGACCACCTTCAGCAATTGCTTTTTGAGTCAACAATAGGCGGCGTACGTCAGCATGATGAATGATTGCGTCAGCAACTTTATCTGGATCTTTCTTACCAGAAAGCGCACGCATAGACATACGGTCTTTCGCATAAGGTAACGCACCTTGATAAGATAACTCGGCATGTGCAATACCTTGAACAGCAGTACCAATACGTGCTGTGTTCATGAAGGTAAACATTGCATGTAGGCCTTTGTTCACTTCACCGATTAAATAACCAGTTGCATTATCAAAGTTCAGCACCGCAGTAGCAGAAGCTCGGATCCCCATTTTGTGTTCAATTGAACCACAAGCGACTGTATTACGCTCACCAATACTGCCATCAGCAGTAGGGATGAATTTAGGTACGATAAATAATGAAATACCACGAGTACCAGCAGGAGCATCTGGAAGACGTGCAAGTACGATGTGAATAATATTTTCAGTTAAGTCATGTTCACCGGCAGAAATGAAGATTTTTGTACCAGAGATTTTATAAGTGCCATCTGCTTGAGGTTCAGCTTTAGTTTTAACTTGTCCTAAGTCTGTACCACATTGAGGTTCGGTTAAGCACATTGTGCCGCTCCAAGTTCCTTCAACAAGTTTAGGCATATAGGTTTGTTTTTGCTCATCAGTACCGAATTGCAAGATAGTATTCATACAACCCGAACTTAAGCCAGGGTACATCGTAAATGACCAGTTTGCAGTACCCATCATTTCTGATTTAATCAGATTTAATGACATTGGTAGGCCTTGACCACCAAATTCTTCAGGATAAGAAAGACCTTGCCAACCGCCCATTACGAATTGGTCATAAGCTTCTTTAAAGCCTTTAGGCGTTCTCACTTCACCATTGTCAAAATGGCAACCTTCTTCATCACCAGACTGGTTAAGTGGCGACAATACGTTTTCACAATAATCTGCCGCACCTTCAAGAATCATATCAACTGTATCTGGATCTGCATTTTCACCATTTGATAAAGTTTTATAGTGAGCAGGGTAATCTAATACTTCATTCATTAAGAAACGAATATCATGTAGCGGGGCTTTATATGCTGGCATGGCTTTAATCCTAATTTTGAATCATTGTGGGATTATCTGAATCGATGATTTGATTATTCACTCACCTGATAAAAATACAATGATAATCACATCCGAAAGAAATGTCAGAAAAGCGAATTTTGTCGAAAATAAATACACCCGAAAATACATTTTCTGCTACATTCAGGACTTATACTTTTATGTGAAAAAACAACTATTTTTTATTTTTAGCAAGTTTTGCTAAAAAGATAAAGCTATAAGGTTTTAAAAAAGGTTATGCATTTAAAATATCTCAGTTTATGTTTATTTAGTTTGGGTTTGACCGCATGTGCGCAGCATAACCTACGTCCATCAGTGGCATCTGCCAACTTAGATCAAAAAGTCATTCAGGGTATGAATGCAATGTATGAATACCCAAGCTATGACTACCGCGGGCATTTTAAAGTTAATGTTGATCCAAATCAGCCTAAGAAAATCAGTACTGTAGAGAAAACGGCTCAGCTTGATGCTGGAGTGCAAAAAAAAGTAGATCAATATTTACGTGAACAAAAAACTAATTTGAATAAAAAACAGAAGCAGGCGCTTTATGCTGCAATTGCAAATGAGCAATCTGTTTCGGGTGTATCTGACGAATCACGTTCAGAAAAAGTAAATGCCGTATTAATTAATTTATTAAATGATTTCCAATTTAGTTACGATGGTTCAGTTCATTACCGTCAAAAAATGGGGTCGTTAAATCTCACTGCAAGATATGAGAAACCGACCTTACTGGTACAGGCAAAATTGCCAATGGTACTTGATCTGAAAGACTATAAATTTTACGTTAATTATTTCGGATTAATGCCTTATCTAGTAAATAAAGACAATCAAAATAACTTGGCGTATGTCGATTTTTCAAAGTATAAAAATCTGTTTACAAACGTCGATATGAAAAAGTTTGTTGAATATGCAAAAGCTTCTAGCGCGGTATCTTATCGTTTGGCTGAACCACAAAATTTACAGCGTTTACCCATTACCGATGCTGACCGTAAAGCCGGAATTGTAGAAAAAATTCGTTTAAAAGATACGGTCGAAGAGTTATTGCTGCAATCGGAACTCTATGGTCAAGTCAATGAAAAATATTTGCAAAAAAATGTTTTAGGATTTGATGACCAAAAGGTTGCCGAATCTATAGCAACTGAACTTGCTGCTTCTGAAGCTAAGAAAAAGGTGACTGGTGCTGAGGGGCAGAAGGTTTCTTCTGAAGATGCAGCGGCTGTCAGTCAGCAACTCTACTCACTTATTAATGCTCATTTTGGCAATACATTGGCTTCTGAGGAAGGTGATGAAGACCAAGCAAGCGCAGCTCAAGATGTGGCAGCAGCAGAAGCAGCCTCTGATTCAGCTCAAGCCGAAGACGTTGCTGTGGCAAATGCTGAACCAACTGCACAAGATGAAGAAGTGGCTACACTTACAGAAGAGCAGTGTGTTGAATTACAGTCTCTTAAGAAACCAGTTGCCTTAGGTGATATTAATTACTGTCAAATTTACGGTATTAATGTGCTTGATCAGAGCGCTGTAAATACCGAAAAAACTCAGTTGAAAGCTCGTCAAGCTGCACTAAAACAAACTTTTGCTGCTTATGATCAAAACCAGTTTGTGAATGATGATGCATTTAAAGTTTTATGGTTAAAACATAAAGCCGAGATTGAGCAAGCTTTACCAAAACAAAGAAATCCAATTACGATTGATGTTGGACTTGATGAAAAAGGCCGTTTAGTTAACGCAGACTATGATGTGGCATATACACCAGCCGAGTTTAATCATCGCTTTAATATTAAAATGGACATGCAAATTTTAAATTATGGTAAAGCCACTTCAATTGACCAGCAGCAGCTTAAACAAGCTAAATCAGTTGCTGAAGCAAGCAAAGGTTCGCTATTTGAAAACTTCGTAAAAGGCTTTAGTGAAAAACTTGGACAGAGTGATGTTTCTGAGCATCCAGTTGGCTTACATAGCGATGTACAAGATTTAGATTCTAGTCTGGCGCTATTGGCTAACCAAACTTATGATGCAACACGTGCCTATGACAAAACGTATAAAGCTGTGTTTATTGCAAAATTGACTGCCGAAAAACCGTCATATATTCATTATTATTCAGTTCAACAGTTGCAAGAAATTGCTGAAGTTTATGCTTACTGGTTCTCTGAAGAAGAAACTTATAATCCTCAAGGTAAGGCTTTAGAGCGTATTGAGGCATTGCAGAAAAAGCATCATCTTGAGCAAGAAGAGCAATTTGATAATGATTTAGGTCGTGCTGTGGACCATATTGTGATTGCGACAATACAAGGTGAGGCAGGGCGTGAAGCATGGCAAAAATTACAGAAACAATATAAGCAGCCTGAGCAACTTTTCTCGAAGCAATATCAATTAAAATTTGAACAACAAAACGGTGCTTCTGCTGAAGAAAAACAATTGTTGTCGCAAACAGCTGATATTTTAGGTAAGGCTTATACTGCTGCGCGTAAACAGCAACTTACGGAAAAAACAATTCAGAATTTAAAACCTGAACATAATGAATTTATTGATTATGAGATTTTCCGAGATGTTTACCAGCAAATGGTTGTGACCAAAAAATAATAAATGCAGTCAAAAAAGAACCTACTTAAAGTAGGTTCTTTTTTGTTTTATAGAAAATCTTTTAATTCAGGTCTTACACCATTCCATATATAGAAGGCTTCAATAGCCTGACCCACTAACATCCCAAAACCTTCCGCATAAGGTACATTGCGTTGTTTAGCTTGCTCAAGGAAACTAGACGGCTTGCCATAAGCCATTTCATAGGCATATTTGAACTCTAAATTTTCAGGTAATTGTAATGCATCACCTGAAAGGCTTGCAGAAGTTGCATTAATTACAATGTCAAAATTCCCTTCTAACTCACTTAGAGAAATTGCTTGTAATTGAGCTTGAGGAACTGCTAATTTTAAGTCATCTACAAGTTGCTCTGCACGAGCGAGAGTACGGTTTGCAATCACAATCTTCTTAGCACCAGCTTGTACCAGTGGATAAATAACACCACGAGTTGCACCCCCAGCTCCTAAAATTAAAATATTTGTATTTTCTAAGTTCCAATCTAAGGCTTGAATTGCGGCCACTAAGCCTTGACCATCAGTATTATCGCCATGCAATTTGCCATTTTGCATCCATAATGTATTCACCGCTTTCGCAATTTGAGCGCGTTCGGTTAACACATCACACAAAGCAAAAGCTTGTTCTTTAAATGGTACGGTAACGTTCATGCCACTTCCACCATTTGCAAAGAAACTACGCATACTCGGTTCAAAACCATCAAGAGGGGCAAGACGTTTTTGATAGTCGAGATCAACACCTGTTTTTTCAGCGAAAGCATGATGCAATTCAGGAGAGCGTGATTGTTCGATCGGGTTGCCAATTACTGCAAACTGTTTGGTCATTCTTATATCCAAAATTTTAAAATGGCATGAAGCAGTTAAAAACGTGTGCTGAATATTCAGCAGGCCTCACTATAAGCCAAATTGGAATAAGAAAAAATATTTGAATGAGGTTCAGAAAAGTGAAAATAAAAAAGGAGATTCTCTAGGGTGGAAGCCAAAGAATCTCCAAAAAGCAAAAAATTAAGCGACTTTTTCTTTTAGATTTAACCAGTCACGTGGTTTTAGGTAATAGTCAGTTAAACGTTTCTCTGGTGAATCTTCATCCCATTCTGGGCGATACGACCAACCTGCAAGGTTAGGGAGGCTGACTAAAATAGATTCGATACGTCCACCTGTTTGTAAGCCAAACAATGTTCCGCGGTCGTACACTAAGTTGTATTCGACATATCTACCGCGACGGTAAATTTGGAACTCACGTTGAGCTTCTGTATACGGCTGTTCACGATGTTTTTCAAAAATTGGCAGAATGGCATTTAAATAACCATTACCTACAGCTTGAATATATTTAAAGCAAGTTTCGAAATCCCAGCCATTGAGATCATCAAAAAATAAACCACCAACACCACGTTGTTCATCACGATGTTTTAAATAGAAATAATCATCACACCATTTTTTATGTTCAGCATAGACATGGTCGCCAAAAGGCTGGCATAGGTCATGTGCAGCTTGATGCCAATCGATAACATCTTGCTCATCTGGATAAAAAGGCGTTAAGTCAAAACCACCGCCAAACCACCAAATTGGATCTTGTCCTTCAGGCTCTGCAACGAATAAACGTACATTGGCATGAGAAGTCGGAATGTTCGGGTTCTTAGGGTGAATCACTAACGAAACGCCCAGTGCTTGAGCCTTAGCGCCAGCAATTTGAGGGTGTCTTTCTGTAGCGGAAGCTGGCAGTTTACTAATGTTGATGTGAGAGAACATCACACCACCTTTTTCAATCACTGTACCATTTTGCAGTACGCGTGAACGTCCACCACCACCTTCCGGACGTTCCCAATCATCAATAATAAATTCACTCGTACCGCCACCAGCTTTTTCTTGTTGTTCTAAACCAGCACATATACGGGCTTGTAAATCGAGGAGAAATTCGCGGACACGTTGAATATCTGTGGAAGTCGGATGTTGCATAATGACCCTCAAAGATGATTGAGATAGGAGATAGATACATCAAAACACAAAACCATAAAAAAAGTAAGGGATTTTTAAGAAATGTCTCAAAAATCCCTTGTGATTGCTTTCTTAATGTTTATTTTTTTAAAAAATCATCTTTTTGGTAAAGGTGATCCATACGTTCACGTTTAGTTTTTAAATATTGTTCATTAAAAGGGTTACGTCCAACTGTTAATGGAACACGGTCAACAACATTAATTCCTTGATCTTTGAGTGCCTGAATTTTCAAAGGATTATTGGTAATTAATTTAACTTCTTTTACTTCTAAATGATCTAGCATGATGCTACACATGTCGTAACGACGTGCATCGGCAGGTAAATTTAAAAGTAAATTAGCATCTACGGTGTCATGACCCTGATCTTGTAAAGCATAGGCGCGAATTTTATTTGTAAGCCCAATACCACGGCCTTCTTGACGTAAATATAAAATAACGCCTTGGCCTGCCTCGTTGATGAGCTTTTGAGTTGCCTGCAATTGAGGACCACAGTCGCATTTTAATGATGCAAACGCATCACCTGTTAAACATTCTGAATGTACACGAACCAAAACAGGGCCTGTAGGTGGATTTTCTAACCCTTTAGAAAGTGCCACATGTTCTTCACCTGATACTGGATCTTGAAACACAGAAATATTGAATTCACCAAAAGCGGTCGGGAGTTTTGATGTTGCAATGAACTCTATAGGCACAGATTAACTCATCTTTTAACCGAAAACGGTTTAAAGTATAGCGTAATGCTGGGAGATTGGTCGAATTGTCATAATCATTTTGCACACTAAGGTTTTCTTTTTTGTATAAAGATGACGATAATAGTTGATAAATAGTCAGATTATTCAGGATAATCTGCCAACCATACCCATGATGTATGAGAGACTGCTTTGCATGACCTCGTTCGCAAATGTGGCTGGTTGAAGGTGACTTCATTCGATTGTATGATCGACCCATTTTGACCCAGCTTAGGATTTGCCAGGCTTATAAAGGCTTTGCCACATATGTTGTATACCGAAATTCCAACTCAACGCCCTGTTACGCCATTGTTAGATGCAATTGATCATCCTCAACAATTACGTCAGCTCGAGCATAGCCAATTGGTTCAAGTGGCTGATGAGTTGCGTCAATATATTTTATATGCAGCAGGCCAGAGTGGTGGCCATTTCGGTGCTAATCTCGGCGTGGTTGAGCTGACGGTTGCGCTGCATTATTGCTTTAATACACCAAATGACCGATTAGTTTGGGATGTGGGACACCAGGCGTATCCGCATAAAGTCCTGACAGGTCGTCGTGAGCAAATGACCACGATTCGTTCTAAAAATGGTTTAGCAGCATTTCCAGCCAGAGAAGAATCAGTTTTTGATACATTCGGCGTAGGACATTCATCAACAGCAATTTCAGCTGGTTTAGGAATGTCGTTAGCACGTCGCTATCAAAATGATCCATGTGAAGTCGTTTGTATTGTTGGTGATGGTGCAATGACAGCAGGTATGGCGTTTGAAGCCATGAACGACGCTGTTGCACATGATGCTGATTTAATTGTTGTGCTGAATGACAATGACATGTCAATTTCTTGTAGCACAGGCGGTTTTGCTAAACATTTAGCTGCAATTTGGGAAAAAGGCCATTTAGTAAATGTAGATGAACATGGTGAGGCTTACATTCAGCCACATCCAAAATGGACCTATAACTCTCGTTTACATCAATCGGCAACAGATGCGGCAGACAATTTATTTAAAGCGATTGGTTTTGATTATTTTGGTCCATTCGATGGCCATGACGTAAATCAACTGGCCCAAGTATTTAATGCTCTCAAGAAGCGTAAAGGCCCACGTTTAGTCCACGTCTATACTAAAAAAGGTAAAGGTTTCACTCCAGCAGAAGCGGATCCGATTACCTACCATGCAATTAGCAAAATTAATGCAACTTCAGCAGGTAAAACACCACCTAAATATTCTGATGTATTTGGTCAGTGGTTATGTGATGAAGCAGCACAAGATGAGCGTCTACTTGCGATCACACCAGCAATGTGTGAAGGCTCAGGGATGGTTCAGTTTGCTAAAGAATTTCCGCAGAGATTTTTTGATGTTGCGATTGCTGAGCAGCATGCAGTAACACTTGCAGCAGGAATGGCTTGTGAAGGCTTAAAACCTGTTGTTGCGATCTACTCAACATTCTTACAGCGTGGTTATGATCAGCTTATTCATGATGTCGCATTACAAAACCTTGATGTGACTTTCGGAATTGACCGTGCAGGTTTGGTTGGTGAAGATGGTCCAACTCATGCAGGTGCATATGATTATGCATACATGCGTACAGTGCCAAACATGGTCATCATGGCACCAAAAGATGAAAATGAATGCCGTCAGATGCTTCATACAGCCTATGTCTATAATGGACCAGCGGCAGTACGTTACCCGCGTGGTGCAGGTGTAGGTGTTGAAATTCAGCAAGAGTTGACTGCTATTGAGTTAGGAAAAGCTGAAGTCGTTGCTGAAATTAAATCTGCTTGTGATGAACAGATTACAATTTTGGCATTTGGTAGCCGCGTTATGGTTGCCATAGAAGCTGCTGAACAATTTGCACAAAAACATGATGTGGGTGTGCGTGTTGTAAATATGCGTTTTGTGAAACCACTTGATGAAAAAATTATTCGTGATTTGGCTGAGCACACACATTTATTTGTCACTGTTGAAGAGCATGCCATTATGGGTGGTGCGGGAAGTGCGGTAAATGAGTTCATGGTTCAAGAACAAATTGTGAAACCTATCATTAATTTAGGCCTGCCAGATTTGTTCTTACAACAGGCTTCACATGGACAAATGCTGCAAGACTGTGGTCTAGATGCAAAGGGTATTTTGAGCTCAATTGAGAAAGTTTGGATCAAGTTAAACCAGGTCGTTTAACCCGCAATAAAATTTTTGAAACATTTTCCCCCTAAAAGCGCATATATTTGCTAAAATATTTGCGCTTTTATGCATTATTCTTTGTCAAAATCTTCAAATTTGTCTAGTGGGTGTTCAATGGAACCTATGGTGGTTATGGCTGCGCGTGCGGCTCAAACAGTTGGTCAAGAGCTTTTAAAAGCGCATCAAAATCGTCATAAACTCGATTTACAAGTTGAAGAGAAAGGCATTGATGGCCCAGTAACACGTGTAGATCGTTATTTAGAACAGTTAGCGATTGATACGTTGCGTAAAAGTTATAAAAACCATAGCTTCTTAGGTGAAGAGTTTGGTTTACAAGAAGGCAAAGGCCATGATGCAGAGTGGTGCTGGGTAATTGACCCGCTTGATGGCACACAAAACTTTATTAATGGTTTCCCTCATTTCTGTATTTCTATTGCAGTTCAGCATAAAGGTGTTACTCAACACGGCGTAATCTACGATCCAGTACGTGATGAGTTATTCTCTGCAAGCCGTGGTCGCGGTGCAGTTATGAATCAACGCCGTATTCGTGTAAATGTAAAAGATAGTTTAGAAAATACATTCTTGGCAGTAGGCCATCCTTACCGCGCTAAACGTGCTGGTGAAATCGTATCTTATGCGGAGCAGCATTTCGCATCATTATTAGCTGTTACTGAAGCTGGCGCACAAATCCGTCGTGGTGGTTCAGCTGCTCTAGATTTAGCGTATGTAGCTGCAGGTCGTTTTGATGGTTTCTTTGAGCTTGGTTTAAAGCCATGGGATATCGCTGCTGGTGAACTTATTCTTAAAGAAGCGGGCGGTGTAGTTGTTGACGCGCGTGGTGGTAATAATTCACTTGAAAATGGTCAAGTACTCGCATGTTCGCTTAAATTGCTAAAACCTTTAATGCAAAGAGTTGTTCCAGCTTGGGATAAAGCTGCAAAATAATTTGGTTCATTATTAATAAAACCCTCTGTAATCAGAGGGTTTTATGTTTTAAATAAAGAGTAAAATTAAGTTAATTTAAGAAATATGCATAAAGTTGATTAAAACAGGTGACTTTTAAATTATTTCTGCTATAATCCGCCAACGCACTTAAATTTCCGTTCATTACCTGAACATTCTGTTCTATTCATTGTAAGCGCACGCTGTCCATAGAGAGGACCATTACTTGCGCCCCAATCGCTCAGCGATTCTTCAGGTTCGGCCGTAATCAAGCGTGCGTTTAGTCCACATCGTCGTTACTCGGATTGCTACTGAAAAAACGTTTCAGCTAATTTTGCTTTGCCGCTTTTTGCCGATGTCTATTTTTTTGTATTTATTAAAAATGGAGCACCCACAAGGGTGAAACTCTCTATGAGCAAAACTTTTGCCGAATTTTCTTTGCATGAAACCTTACAACAAGCGCTTGAAGGTTTAGGTTTTACTGCCCCGACTCCTGTGCAAGAACAAGCAATTCCTGCTGCTTTAGAAGGTAAAGACCTTCTTGTATCAAGCCAAACTGGCTCTGGTAAAACTGCTGCATTCTTACTCCCAACATTAAATGCTTTAGCTGGTCAAGAGACTGTTGTACCGTTCAAAGACCGTATGAAAGCAGTAACTCAACCGAATATCTTGGTAATTTCACCAACTCGTGAATTGGCTCAGCAAGTAAGTCAAGATGCAATTGCATTTGTACGTCATATGAAAGGTGTTCGTATTGCTGCCATTATGGGTGGTATGCCATTTGCAAAACAAATTCAACAATTAAAAGGCGCGCAAGTTGTTGTTGCAACACCTGGTCGTTTACTTGACTTGGTAAATCGTCGTCAAATTAAATTAGATCAAGTAGATGCTTTAATCGTTGATGAAGCAGACCGTATGCTTGATCTAGGTTTCTCTGAAGACTTAGAAGCAATTAGCGAATTAGCGGCTAACCGTAAACAAACATTAATGTTCTCTGCAACATTTGCTGACCGTATTATTCGTCTTGCATCATGCATGATGAAAGATCCTATGCGTATCGCAATTGAAACAGGTCATTCAACCAATACTGATATTACACAAACATTGCATTGGACTGATGGCTTCGAACATAAGAAAAAATTACTTACCCATTGGTTAAGTGATGAAAACTTAGATCAAGCTGTTGTTTTTGCTAGTACGCAAGAAGATACAGATATGTTGGCAGAAGAACTTGCTGAAGCAGGTCATTCTGTAGTTGCACTTCATGGTGCAATGCCACAAACAGTTCGTAACCGTCGTTTACGTAGTATTCGTGAAGGTCGTGCAAAAATCTTAGTTGCAACTGACGTTGCTGCTCGTGGTCTTGACGTTCCGACAATCTCTCACGTAATTAACTTCGGTCTTCCGATGAAGCATGAAGATTATGTACACCGTATTGGTCGTACTGGTCGTGCTGGTCGTACTGGTCAAGCAATTACTTTAGCGACTTATCGTGAACGCGGTAAGATTCGTGCACTTGAAGAATATTTAGAAGCGCGTTTAAGTGTTTCTGAAATTGAAGGCTTAGAGCCATCTCCACCTCCTGCTCGTTCAGGTCGTGATGGCGGTGGTCGTGGTCGTGGCGGTAATGGCGGTAGCCGTGATGGTCGTCGTGGTGGCGGCGGTTTCGGTGGCGGTCGTCGTTTTGAAGGCGAAAGCAACTTCAAACGCCGTGAAGGTGGTCGTGATGACCGTCCACGTCGTAGCTTCGATGATAAACCACGTGGTGAGCGTCCAGCATTTGGTGGTGAAGATCGTCCACGTCGCGAGTTCAATTCAGACCGTCCACGTCGTGAAGGTGGTTTTGAAGATCGTCCACGTCGTGAGTTCGGTTCAGATCGTCCGCGTCGCGAAGGTGGTTTCAATGATAAACCGCGTTTTGACTCGAATGATGACAACCGTGGTAATCGCGTAGATTATAAACCACGTCGTGAAAGTGGTTTTGGTGATCGTCCAAAACGTAGCTTCGGTGGTGAAGATCGTCCACGTCGTAGTTTTGATGACAAACCACGTGGCGAGCGTCCAGCGTTTGGTGGTGAAGATCGTCCACGTCGTAGTTTTGATGACAAACCACGTGGTGAACGTCCAGCGTTCGGTGGTGAAGATCGTCCGCGTCGCGAGTTCAACTCAGACCGTCCACGTCGTGAAGGCGGTTTCAGCGATAAGCCACGTCGTAGCTTCGATGACAAACCACGTGGTGAACGTCCAGCGTTTGGTGAAGATCGTCCAAAACGTAGCTTTGGTGGTGAAGATCGTCCGCGTCGTAGTTTTGATGATAAACCACCGCGTCGTAAGTTCGACCGCTAATCAATATTTAGTTTGAAAAAAAAGGCCAGTAAAAATACTGGCCTTTTTTATTTTTCAGTTTTGTTATAAACTAACAAAATGTGAATTGGTTCAATTTCTTATTAAATAATGCGTAAAAGTAAGCGAAAAGAGACAATAATGGCACAGTTGAAGAACCTTCTGGTTCAGCATGGGTTGCCTTATCTTTTTATTGCACTCGTTTTGTGTAATGGGGTTTACTTCGCCTACGCTTTTCTAAATGGAAGTTCTGTTGAGCAATTCCAAGCTTCTGAATTGACCTCTTTTTACGAACATACTTCTTCGACTTCTCTCAAGTAAGTTAGCTTTGCTTTTGTTAAAATTACAACAAGTTTGCTAATTTTCAGTGTTATAGTATGCGTGCATAAAAGTGCAGGAACGATTGCCATTATGAATAATAAAACTCCTCTCTCGACTCAACCGCTTATTGAAGTGAAAAACTTGAGTTTTAATCGAGGGGAACGCGTCATTTATGACAATATTAGTTTAAATATACGTCGAGGCCAGATTACGGCCATTATGGGACCTTCTGGTACAGGTAAAACAACTTTATTACGTCTGATTGGTGGCCAGTTAGTTCCAGATCAGGGGGAAGTTTTACTCGACGCTAAAGATATTGCCAAAATGTCTCGTCAGGAACTTTTTTCCGCTCGTGCACGTATGGGCATGTTATTTCAGAGTGGAGCTCTATTTACGGATATGTCCGTTTATGAAAATGTGGCGTTTCCAATCCGAGCGCACACAAAGCTTCCTGAAAATCTCATTGCTGAACTGGTTGCATTAAAACTTGAATCGGTGGGTCTACGTGGTTCTGAACAATTAATGCCGACAGAACTTTCAGGTGGTATGAATCGTCGTGTAGCATTGGCTCGCGCGATTGCACTTGATCCCGATTTAATCATGTACGATGAACCTTTTGCTGGTCAAGACCCAATTGTGAAAGGTGTTTTGACACGTTTAATTCGTTCACTACGTGAAGCGTTAGATTTAACAACAATTATTGTTTCGCATGATGTTGCAGAAACATTATCGATTGCTGACTACATCTATGTGGTAGCTGAAGGAAAAATTCAGGGAGAGGGTACACCTGAAGAGTTGCAAAAACATGCTTCTCCATTTGTACACCAATTCTTAACAGGTTCGGCAGAAGGACCAGTTGAATACCAGTTTAGTCATCTAGCTTATTTAAATAACGAGGTTCGTCCATGAATACGATTGCCTGGTTAGGTAGACTCGTTATTGAGCGGATTCGAGGCATTGGTGCTGCGGCACATATGCTCTTGCAGATTATTTTTTCACTTCCTAGCAAGGGTGGTTTTGGTCGTTTTGGTTACCAAATGCACCGCGTAGGTGTGATGTCCTTACTTATTATTACCGTTTCTGGTTTGTTTATTGGTGCGGTTCTTGGCTTGCAGATGTATAGCATTTTGGTCACTTTCGGTGCTGAGTCGATGTTGGGTACAGCGATTTCGTTAACACTGCTCCGTGAGCTTGCTTCTGTGGTTGCTGCATTGCTATTTGCAGGACGAGCAGGTTCTGCATTGACTGCCGAAATTGGTTCAATGAAGCAAAGTGAACAGCTTGCCAGTATGGAAATGATTGGTGTTGACCCTTTGAAGCAAATCGTATCGCCACGTCTTTGGGCCGGTATTGTCAGTTTGCCAATGTTAACTGTGATATTTGCAGCCATTGGTATTATTGGTGGCAAGATGGTCGGTGTTGACTTTTTAGGTGCTGATGAAGGCTCCTTCTGGAGTGGTATGCAAAATACAGTGCGTTTCGGGCATGACATTATCAATGGCACGATTATTAAAAGTATTGTTTTTGCTTTGATTTGTACATGGGTCGCTGTTTATCAAGGCTATGCCTGTGATCCGACACCAGAAGGCATTGCAACGGCAATGACCCGGACGGTTGTGTATTCTTCATTATGTGTTTTAGGTTTTGATTTCGTGTTGACTGCGGTCATGTTCGGAGGGATTTAATGAAATCACGTAGTAGTGAACTGGCCGTTGGTATCTTTGTTATTATCTTCGGTATTGCATTGTTTTTCTTAGCAATGAAAGTTAGTGGGCTTGTTGGTACGAACTTAAGTGATAGTTATACCATGAAGGCTCAATTTGATAACGTCAATGGGCTAAAGCCACGTGCTAAAGTGACAATGAGTGGTGTTACAATTGGCCGTGTTGATTCAATTACGCTTGATCCGGTTACGCGTTTGGCTACCGTAACATTTGGTTTAGATGGAAAGTTGACAAGTTTCAATCCTGAACAATTAAAAGAAGTTCAGAAGAATGCGTTGGAAGAGTTGCGTTATAGCTCAGATTATACTCAAGCTTCTCCAGAGCAACAAAAAGCAATGGAACAGCAACTGACCAGTAACATGACCTCCATCACAAGTATTGATGAAGATGCTTATATAATGGTAGCAACCAATGGTTTGTTGGGTGAAAAATATTTGAAAGTTGTACCTGGTGGTGGTGTGAACTACTTGAAACGAGGTGACACGATTTCAAACACTCAAGGAACTATGGATTTAGAAGATTTAATTAGTAAATTTATTACTGGTGGTGGGGCTGGTAAAGTTGCTGCCGGTTCAGGCTCAACAGAAGCGAGTGCTCCTGCAAGCACTGATAAAGATAGTGCACAAGCCTCATTTGTTGAGTAAAAGATTATTTGAAGGAGTGGTTCCTGGTGAATACGTTGTTTAAACAAACCCTGACAGCAAGTCTTTTGTCTACCATGATTGCAGGTACAGCATTTGCTGCACCTTCAGAAGCACCACCTGATTTTATCAAGCGTGTTGCTGATGGTTTGATTGCTCGTTTGAAAGCTGATCATGCAAAATTGCAAAGTAATCCAGCATTAGTGAAGAGCATCGTACGTCAGAATTTAGACCCGTATGTTGATTCACAAGCATTTACTCGTATTGTAATGGGTACTTATGCAACAAATCAGTATAGTACAGCGGCACAGCGTGCTCAGTTCGAGACTAACTTCCGTAATACTTTAATTGAAAATTACGGTAGTGCATTTGCTAAATATACGAATCAAAGCTATACCATGCGCCCTTACAAGGCAACTGCGGGTAAAAACCCAGTAGTGACATTGGACTTCAGTCATAACGGCGACAAAATTCCTGTATCTTTCCAGTTAGCTGATAAAGGTACCCAATGGAAAATCCGTAATATCAATGTTTCTGGTATTGATTTGGGATTACAGTTCCGTAATCAGTTTGCTGCAACAGTGAAACGTAATGGTGGCGATTTGAATAAAGCAATTGCAACCTTCCAACCGGATGCAGACGCTGCTGTTAATCAGAACAAACAAAAATAGTAGGTGAAGAGTGGTTCAGTATCTCAACCAACAATTGGTTGTTTCGGGAAAAATTGATTTTGAAAATGCGGAACAACAGTATCAGGCAGGTTTAGCTATCATCAAGAAGCAGCAAAGCTTTCCTCTGGTGGTAGATTTAACAGAGCTTGAGCATGGTAGTACCTTGGCATTGGCTGTTTTAGTTCAATGGTTGCGAGTGACTCCACAAAAAGCTGGTTTGCATTTTAAAAATGTACCCGAAAAAATGCTGAAGATCATTCAAGCCTGCCATTTGCAGGAAGATCTACATTTGATCTGATGTTCAAGATATAAAAAAGCACCTATATTTAGGTGCTTTTTTATGCTTTGGACTAGCATTTTATTACAAAGCTTAAATCCATTTTTTCCAGCGGAAATAAATAATAGGGCCAATAAAGAAACCGATAATAATCAGTAAAACGATGATGAAACTAGTTGTACCATGTGCAAAAGGCAATACATCTGTGTTCATCCCATAGATGCTGGCAATAAGCATCGGAGGGGCTAACATACTTGGTAAGATCGAGAATCGACGGATCGTGTCATTCTGTTCGGTATTAATGAACCCAGACGTTGTATCAAGCAAGAATCGTACTTTTTGGAATAAGAAAGCATCATGTTCTACGAGTGAGCGGACATCTTCACTCAATTCTCGAATATCAGCATCGTAAATATGACTGCCTAATGCTCGAGGGCGTGATAAAAAAGTAAGTACACGTCGTAAATCAATTAAACAGAGCTGAGCTTTTCCTAGCATATCTTCTTGTTGAGCTAGGCGCGTAATCATGTCATCTAAGTCTAGAATTTGTTCACGTTGGTGATTGTTAAGAACCTCTGTCGAGTATTTTTCTAAATCTTTGTGGATATCTTCTAAGATATCCGCAAGCTCATCGAGTTTTGCTTCAAGAAGACCTAATAAAATCCATGTTGGATCTTTATAGTCCATGTCGTAGTCATTTCGGCGAGCACGCGCACGAAAGGCACGAAACGCAACTAATTTTTCTCCCCGCATCGTAAAGAGACGGTCTTTATGTAAAATAAATGCGACCGTTTGTACCATCGCTAAAATGTGTGATGAATCTTCTGCATCACCATCCACTTGATAGTTTTTATTTTTCGTTAAAAAATAAGTACTGATATGCAAAATACCATCATCATCACGGTAGAATCGTGCTGAGGATGAAATATCTTCCAGCGATTTTAGTGTGGGTAAATTTTGGTCATAGGCATCTAGTACCCATTGTTGCTCTTCTTGCGAGGGTGCAATAAGATCAAGCCAGACTAATTCGGGATGTAGATCAAATCCACCATTGATGGTGGCATCTTCCAGACTTCCGCGTTCTGTGGCATAAAAGGCTTCAAGCATGTGTCTTTTTTCCTCACGCAGTCTGATGGAAATGGATGGGTGTATTTTAGACAAGGATTTGCCGAAAAACACTTGCCAATACGCTATTTTGCAAAAAAAAACTCTATCGATAGTTTAGTTTGTCAGCATGACAGTTCAATAAAACGGTTTTTTACACTATGAATTCAATTTGTATTTTCTGTGGTTCATCTCTTGGTTCAAACCCAATTTTCCAACAAATTGCCAAAATTACAGGTGAGGCTATTGCAAAACAAGGTAAGACCTTGGTTTATGGCGGCGGTCGCTCAGGCTTAATGGGCGTTGTCGCTGATAGTGCCTTGCAGGCAGGTGGACAAGTCATTGGCGTGATTCCTCGTGCTTTGGTCGATCGTGAGTTAGCTCATCCGGGCTTAACCAAATTATATGTGGTCGAAAATATGCATGAGCGTAAAACCAAAATGGCGGATCTCTCCGATGGTTTTATTGCTTTACCTGGTGGTGCGGGTACATTGGAAGAAATCTTTGAACAATGGACATGGGCGCAATTAGGTATTCATCAAAAGCCATGTGCTTTCTTAAATGTAGCTGGCTTTTATGAAGATTTACTTAAAATGATTCAAGGAACGGTAGATAATGGATTTAGCCAAGCACGGTTCGTTGATAAATTGATCGCATCAGACAAAATTGAAGATATTCTTCAACAATTTGAGCAATATCAGCCTCCTGCTCCAAAATGGACAAATGCAGATGTTCAACCATAGACGAGGTTAAATAAGTGAAAACAATTACGGTCGCTGCTGCAGTGATCTTGAACGAGCAAAATCAGTTGTTGCTCGTGAGAAAGCGTAACACCCATGCTTTTATGCAAGTAGGTGGCAAGCTGGAAGCCAATGAAGCGCCAGATGTCACAATGCAGCGAGAAATTTTAGAAGAAGTTGGAAGTTCTTGTGTAATTGAACAATTTCTTGGTCGTTTCGAAACAGCAGCTGCCAATGAACCAGATCATATTCTAGTTAGTCATTTATATCTTGTTCAGCTCGATCAGGCTCCCAAAATCGCAGCCGAAATTGCAGAAATGAAATGGGTTGACTTAAATGATTCAGAAACGCACCTTGCACCATTAACTCGTGAAATTGTTATTCCTTGGTGTGAGCAGCATTTATCTACAGTTTAATCGTTTTAACTGGTCAGAGTTGCCGCTAAACAAGCGGCATAGATAGATGTGCAGCCTAATTGTTTAAGTGCTTGACTGAGCGCATGAATAGAGCTTCCAGTGGTTATTACATCATCAATAATAAGAACACGGCGATAACGCCGTTTTTCTTCAGAAAGCGCAATAAATTGTTGCTCAATGTTCTCAAAGCGTTCAAGTCGAGAAAGCCCTTTTTGCGAATGTTCAGCAAGACGTTGTACTGGCTGCCAAACAGGTATTTTTAATTGTTTGCTTAAGATATTTGCGAGTAACAACGACTGATTAAAACCACGTTCGATTAAACGTTGATTTGAAATAGGCATAGGTACGATAGCTTGTACCTTGGGAAATTTGAGTTGTTGTAAAATTTCACCTAACAAAATTTCATAATGTAATTTTTGTTCATATTTAAACTGCTGAATGATTCGGCTAACTGGATAAGCATAATCACAGGCCACAAGAACTGATTGATCATTGCGTTGAATTGTTTGTTTAAGCCAAGGTAAATGCTTCCAACAATCCTTACAGAGCGAATGTTTTCCTCGTACACCTGACTCACATAACAAACAAGGTGAGAGTAATTGAATAAGATGCTGTGGATTTAAGAAACTAAACATACGCGTAACGAGGCGCTTCTGGAAGCCAGCGTTTTAATAATGCATCTGCTTGTTCTGGATAATCTTTTAAGACTTGCTGAGCTACATAATGAGCTTGACTGAGTAAGTGATCATCTCGCTCTAAACGAGCAACTCTAAACCCCATATCCCCAGTTTGTTTCGTACCTAGTAATTCACCCGGTCCGCGTAACTCAAGATCTTTTTCTGCGATCACAAAGCCATCATTACTTTCTCTTAAAATAGAAAGTCTCTCTTGCCCATTTTGAGAAAGAGGCGTTTTATATAAAAGTACGCAAAAGCTGGCTTGAGCGCCTCGACCTACGCGACCCCGTAATTGGTGTAGCTGAGAAAGTCCTAAACGTTCGGCATTTTCAATGACCATAATAGAAGAGTTGGGAACATCGACACCAACTTCAATGACAGTGGTTGCAATAAGAAGCTGTAACTCATTATTTTTGAACGCTTGCATGACCGACTGTTTTTCGTCAGCTTTCATTTTGCCATGCACTAAGCCAATATTAAGCTCAGGAAAGCGTTCCTTCATTTCTTGATAGGTAGCTTCGGCGGCTTGAGCATCTAAAGTTTCAGACTGCTCAACCAGTGTACATACCCAATATGCCTGTTTCCCATCTCTACAATTAGAAGCAATTCGTTGAAGTACTTCTTCGCGACGATCAAGTGGAATCGTAACGGTTTGAATTGGAGTACGGCCTGGTGGTAATTCATCAATAATTGATGTGTCTAAGTCGCCATACGCACTCATTGCTAGTGTTCTTGGGATAGGAGTGGCTGTCATGACGAGTTGGTGCGGGGTGAATTGCTCAGCACCTTTATTACGTAAAGCTAAGCGTTGATCCACACCAAAACGATGTTGTTCATCAATGATTACTAGCCCTAATTTAGCGAAGCAAATATTGTCTTGAAATAAGGCATGTGTACCAACAATAAGTTCCGCGTGGCCTTCTTTAATCTGTTGTTCTGCTTGGGCACGGGCTTTACCTTTTTGTTTGCCAGATAGCCACGCAACTGTAATGCCTAATGGTTCAAACCAACGTTTAAAATTCAAATAGTGCTGTTCTGCAAGAATCTCAGTCGGGGCCATTAATGCAACTTGCCAATCCGCTTCTAAAGCATGGCAAGCTGCTACAGCAGCAACTAAGGTCTTTCCGGCACCTACGTCACCTTGTACTAGGCGCAGCATAGGTTGTTGTTGTTTTAAGTCATTTAGAATTTCTTTAGATACACGTTTTTGTGCATTGGTCATTTGAAAAGGTAAAGCTTCTAAAAGCTTTTTAGCTAATATTTTACTGCTTGAGAAAGCAGGGGATGCAATTTGACGAATATAAGCACGGCGATTAAGCAAACTAATCTGGTGTGCAACCAGTTCTTCAAAAATAAGTCGTTGTTGGGCTGGGTGTGAACCTTGGGCCAACTGGAGCATATTGGCATCAACAGGAGGCTCATGAATGTAATACAAAGCCTCTTTAAGCGCATAGCCATTAGTATATTTTTTGGGGAGCAGCTCTGGTAAGGCATCACTATGGTGCTTTAAAGCTTGTTTTACATATTCGCGCAGTTTGGGTTGAGTTAGCCCATCCGTACTTGGATAAATTGCTGTAAGCTGAGTTTTTGGTAGAGGTGTCTGTTCATGAATGAGCTGAATTTCGGGATGATACATCTCAAGTCCGCGAGCGCCGACACGAACTTCACCAAAAATACGTAAGCGATGACCAGGCTTTATTTTGTCAGTCAGGTTTTTATAAATATGATAAAAGCGTAAGGTGACTTTACCGAATTCATCTTGAACCAAGGCTGCCATAGATTTTCTTTTCCCCGGAGGAAAATCAATTGATCTGACTTCACCTTCAAGTAAATAGCTACGCCCAACCACAAGTTGATTCATTGCAATAATCGTACTGCGGTCTTCATAATCACGTGGCAGATGAAACAGTAAATCATCTGTGGTAAAAATATTTAGTTTTTCGAGTAGGGCTGCTGAAGCCGATCCAACGCCTTGTAACTGATGGACTGAAGTCATGTCCCCTCAACGAGTTTTCTATGCATATATTATTTATCGGTTATGGTAAAACATCTCAGCGTGTTGCTAAACAACTATTTGAGAAAGAACATCAAATTACCACAATCAGCCGTAGTGTAAAAACGGATAGTTACGCAACACATCTTGTTCAAGATATCTTTAAACTTGATTTAAGTAAAATTGAACCTGTAGATGTCGTATATATTTTACTTTCTCCAAACGAGAGTACGGTTGAGGGCTACCAACATACTTATGTAGATAGTATTGAACCGATTCGAGATGCATTAAAAATACATCCAGTAAAAAAAATAATCGTAGTGTCGTCTACGCGGGTATACGGCGAAAATGCAGGGGAGATCATTGATGATTTTAGTGAAATTAAGCCAAATGATGCACAAGGCCATATATTGCGTAATATGGAACTCCTTTGGCAAAAACACTATCCAGCACAATTTGTAATTGTTCGCCCAACTGGGATTTACGGAACCTCAGTTGCCCGTTTAAAAAAGATGGCTGAAAATAGTCAAAGTTATCCAAATATACATTATAGCAATCGAATACATATTGATGATTTAGCAAAGTTTTTGGCTTTTATGGCGGACTATGAAAATCATCAAGCCAGCTATATTGTGACTAATAATCAACCATTGCCTTTGCATGAAGTTATCGTATGGTTCCAAAAACAATTGGGTTTACCAGAGTTAACGTTAGAATCAAACCAAATCTCAGGTAAACGAATTTATGCGAAACATTTGCCTGAAACGGGTTTCCAATTAGAGCATCCAATTTGCTTTAATGACTATTTATTATGTTTAAATGTTCATAGCACTAAATAAAATTTTGATTAAACTTTAAATAAGAACAGAAATACCTGATGAGGCAGTCAAATTGCCGATAAAGATAAAAAGTTTGAAAGTGAAAAGAATTTGTTTAGCTCTTATTTTGAGCGTAACAGCTGTTGTGAGTTGGGCCGAGGATCAGGTGTGGTGTGCATATGATCCGATTGGTTCCCAAGGGGATATTACACGTCGTTTAAATGACATTCGGTTATATGCTCAGCAGTATCAAGTCAAATTTAAAGTGGTGACCTATCAAAAAGAACAACAGGCCATACAAGCTTTTGATGAGGGTAAATGTTCAGGTTTAGCGGCATCTAATTTTAATACTTATCGCTATAACCAATTTATGGGAAGCACTGCTGGTATCGGGCTTATTCCTAATAATCGTACCGCTAAAAGCTTATTACAGCTTTTGAATCATCCAACAGTCGAAAAAAGATTAATTTCTAAGGACTATGAAGCGGTAGGAATGATTCCTGTTGGTACGGCCTATATGGTTCTAAAAAATAAAAAAATCTCTAGAGTTGCTCAATTAAGAAATCAACGTATTGGCGTGTTACCAAATAATCCACCACAACAAGCATTGGTACGAAGTGTAGGTGCTCAGCCAGTTTATGTTGATTTATCTAATGCGATTGTGCAATTTAAGCAAGACAAAATCGATATTGTTCCAGCTCCGATATATGGGTTATTACCATATAATTTACAAAAAGAATTTGGACCGGATGTCCAAGTCATTAACTTTCCTTTGGCATATTTTGGCGTTAATTTAATTATTAAGCCACAAGCTTATCCTGCTAATTTTGGTCGAAAAATTCGAGGATGGTTTGTTCAAAATAGTCAATTGCTGACTAACCGTGCAACCCAGTGGGAAAACCATTTACCTGCTTATTATTGGGTAGATGTCTCTTTTTATGAAAAGCAAAGTTATGAGGTGATGGTTGCCAAAATACGTAATCAGTACGTGCTTTCAGGTTATTACGATGCTTATTTTGTTCAACTTATGAAGCGTCTACGTTGTATGGATGACCCACGCTATTTTGAATGTCCAATTCGCTAATAAAATAAAAGGCAACCGAAGTTGCCTTTTATTTTGAGTAAAAATCTTAAGACTTTTTACGCTTTAAACGTCGTTTTGCTTGTTGAGAGGCCATAGCTTCAAGCGCATCTTTTAGCTCTTCGTCGGTAAAGGTGGTGATGTGCTGCAACATTTGTAAGGTTACTTCATCAAGAACCAACTGTGCGCCAGCAGCCATTTGACGGAAATTATCATCAAACTCGATTTGGCCTTGGTCGTTGGTACGAATGTAATTTTGCTGTGTAAGAACTTTTAAGAAGCTTTGGAATAAAGCTTTGTCGAAGAACTCTGGCGAATTAAATTCATATAGAACTGACAAGCGTTGTCCGAGTAAATGACTTAATTCTTCAACCTGTTTAGCAGAAATATTACCCGAACCACGTTGAGTAATGAGCGCAAGCGTCATGTAGTAACGCTCAAGACTTTGCTTAACAGGCGTAGCTAAAACAACAAGCTGATTATGCTCTTCAGTGTTTGGTGCAGAGCTAATTAAATTATCTTCATCATCTTGCTGAATAAGGTTTGATTGAACCAATGCATTTGCATATTGCTCAATTTGTTCTTTAAGTTCGTTACTCTTCCATTTAAGGAATAACTCTGCTTTCAAGAATGGATACAGGGTGTAGATCACATTGGTTAAATCTGAACGGCTGATTTTTCCATTATGTTCAACAAGTGATGCAACCAATGAAGGTAAAACAAAGGCATGCAAAATGTTATTACGGAAATAGGTTAGAAGAACAGCTTGGTTATCTTCAATTGCAATAATATCGCCGAGTGCATGCTGAACTCGTTTAATGAGTTTAAGCTTTAAACCATAAGCAATAATTTCTTTACCAGAAAGCGGCGTTACTTCCATACGTTGGTCATATGGGAAGTTCGATGCCAGATTGCGGTAAGCTTCAAGCTGCTTAATACAAATTTCTTCATCAAGCGTATGCTTTGGAGTTGCAAGCAAAATAATAGAAAGTAAAGAGACAGGGTTAATCACCACAGCTCGGTTAATATTTTCTAAAATTGCATGTGCAGAGCTATTTACTGCATCTGAAACCGCTTGAGGAATTGGGTCGTCATTTTTCTCGATAAAAACATTTTCTGCATTATGCTGTTTAAGCAGATCATCAAGGAAAACAGGTTCACCAAAGTTCACATGGACTTTACCAAAAATACGTTCAATTTTTCGTAAGGTTTTCACAATACCAAAAATTGATTCAGCTTCTTTCGGTTTACCTTGCATTTCCCCTACATAGGTCGAGCCTTCCATGAGGCGTTCATAACCGATGTAGGTTGGCACAAATACAATTGGCTTTGTACGGCCACGTAAATGACTATGAACCGTCATAGCAAGCATGCCAGTCTTAGGTGGTAATAGACGTCCTGTACGCGAACGTCCACCTTCAATAAAGTACTCAAGTGGCGTGTTACGTGACAAAATACTATATAAATATTCTTTAAATACCGTTGTATAAAGCCCATTACCACGGAAAGAACGGCGAATAAAGAATGCACCACCACCACGTAAAAGCTGACCAACGAAAGGCAAGTTTAGGTTATCACCCGCCGCAATATACGGAACCATAAGACCACGTCTATAAATCACATAAGACAATAATAAGTAGTCAATATGGCTGCGGTGGCAAGGTGTGTAAACCACTTCATAATCTTTTGCCAGTTCACGAACGGTACTGAAGTTATGCACATCTACGCCGTCATAAAGCTGGGTCCATAAGCGCGTTAAAGCAAGATCGGCAAAGCGCACTGCTGAATGTGAATAATCCGATACGATTTCATTGACATAACCAATCGCACGACGTTCAGCTTCGAGCATACTCACTTTCCCGCGAATACTTTCACGGCGGATTGCTTCTTGAACATCACGAGATTTGACAACCGACTGCATGACATTACGTCGATCCGATAAATCGGGGCCTAACACCACTTCACGCTGACGATCTAAGTAATCATTTAACGTACTTACAATATAAGTGGCTGGTGAAAGGTTTGGATAATGCTGTTGAGCATATTCAACCAATTCACGTAGCGATTGTGGTTCATGAAACTCTAAGTAAGATTGACGACCATGTAAGCCAATGTTGACCAATTGCTTAACAGTGCTTGGTGTAGCCCATGTATCTGAAAATAAAAGCTTAAACCAAGAGTCTTCTTTATCTGGAGAACGACCCCATAAAACGGTAACTGGAACAAGCTCTATATCAAGTTCAGGATTTTCTTGTAAGACTTCAATCAGTTTTAGTAAGCGTGGTGGAAAAGCATGAGGAGGAGGATTCAGTAAATTATTTTCATCATTGTGCTGTAAAAATAAAACTGATGCTTTTTCCTGATGAGTGCCAACAACTAATGGGTCTAACGCAGGTTTTAAATTTAAACGACGCGTTTCTCCATCAACCACCAAAGCATTGCTTCGAGAGTGGTTTTGTAAGACATAGCACACCACTTTTTGGCGGTCAGTCTTTGCTTCTGCTTCTGTTGTTTCTGATACTGGTTCAGTAGGAACTTCCCCAAGAACATGTGGTGTTACCACGAGGTCAAGTAGTTTACTCGAAAGCCGACGATACATTTGACCAAACCCACTCTTGGACATAAGAACTCCTACTTCTTAAAGACAAATCCCAGCACCAAATGCGGAGGGTAATTATTTTGAGGCATTTATTAAAAAAAACAATATGCTACTTTCTTATAAATTATAATGCTTTTGGCATATTTTATCGTTAAAAATCGTATTTTTAGCTGTTATATGAGCAATGTTCATTAGAAGTTGACTGATTGTTCCATGTTCAAATAGTTTTTTATGGCACAATAGATTCTACACATCTGTCCTTTAATACGATTTTTTTACCTGAAATATGAAGGTATCTCTCATGAATGCGTTAACCCAAGAACTAGTCGAGCTTCTCACTTTAGAAAAGCTAGAAGAAAATATTTACCGTGGCATGAGCCGTAATCTTGTCGGTAAACGTGTCTTTGGTGGACAGGTTTTGGGTCAGGCTTTACGTGCAGCATCTTATACAACTGATCGCCCAGCGCATTCTTTACATGCATATTTTTTGTATGGTGGCGATATTAATGCCCCAATCATCTACGAAGTAGATCGTTTGCGGGATGGAAAAAGCTTTGTAAGTCGTCAAGTTCGTGCGATTCAGCATGGGCGAGTTATATTTTCAGCAATGGTGTCTTTTGCCAATCCAGAAGAAGGCTTAAACTATCAACATCAAGAACCTGAGTACCCAGCACCAGAAACGCTTAAATCTGAAAATGAGCTAAAACAGGGTATTTTAAACTTTGTACCTGAAAATGTTCGTGCTAGTTTCATGCGTGAGCGTCATGTAGAAATTCGCCCAATTGATCCGGTAAACCCGTTTCAGCCGCAACCAGAAGCTCCCTATAATGCGCACTATATTCGTACCCATGATCGTATTCCAAAACAATTAGATGATATTGCTTTGCATCAGGCAATTGTTGCGTTTTATTCTGACTTTACCTTAATGACAACAGCTTTAAGACCGCATGGCTTAAGTTATATTTCTCCAAGTTTGCAATGTGCAAGTATTGATCATGCAATTTATTTCCACCGTCCATTGCGCGCAGATGAGTGGATGCTTTATGACATGGAAGCTACAGTGAGTGCGGCTTCAAGAGGTCTTAATTTTGGTCGTATGTGGCAAAATGGCCAGCTTGTATGCAGTACCGTACAAGAGGGTTTAATTCGTTTGCGGGAAATTGAAACTCAATAGGACTATTGAAGAGCCATCTAACCAGATGGCTTTTTTATTTTTAATGGGAACGATGTGACAAAAAATTGCTCGAATGAAAAGCAACCTCATGTCATATTGTAAATAGGTATGCCAACTGAAAAAAATAATGCTGATATGAACTTAAATACACAAATTCTGATTGCCGCCATTTTAGGTTTAGCCTTTGGTTTCCTACTCACCATGTATCCAGACACAGCTTTTGTAAAACATAGTTTATATGGGCTTGGAATATTAAGTAGTGTTTTTATAGGGCTTCTTAAAATGCTTTTGGTGCCTTTAATTTTCAGTTCGATTGTTGTGGGGGTATCAAACCTACAAGCGGGCGGACAGTTAGGGCCAGTCTGGAAAATCACATTTTTATGCTGTTTAACTACAACGACTTTAGCCCTAATTTTAGGTATTAGTTGTGCTCATTTATTTGAGGTGGGGCGTGGCATAGATATTTCTATTTTTCAGACATCTATGCAAAATTATCAAGCACCAGATAGTTTAAACCCAGCAAGTTTTTTCACAAATTTTATTCAAAATACTTTAATTAACCCATTTAAAGCATTTAGTGATGGTAACGTTTTAGCCGTTGTGGTCTTTGCTTTATTTGTTGGTGTTGCTTTGGTGCAGGGTGGGGAACGTTTTAAAAGTATTCGTGTATTGAGCCACCAGTTCTTTGAAATGATGATGCTGCTCGTTGGCTGGGTCATGAAATTAGCACCTTTGGGTATTTTTGCTTTATTAGCAAAGTTGATGGCAACCGAAGACATTTCAGTATTAAGTCGCTTGGCTGAGTTTGCAGTTGTTGTAACAGGCACAACCATTTTTCATGGTGCTGTTGTTTTACCCCTCTTACTTTGGATTTTTGGTCGCATGAGCCCTTGGACTTTTTTCAAAGGGACACGTACAGCATTAATTACAGCATTTGCAACCAGTTCTAGCTCTGCCACGATGCCGCTTAGCATGAAGTGTGCACAAGAAAACTTAGGCGTGCGTCCTCAAACAGCGGGATTTGTTATCCCACTTGGCACGCAGCTTAATATGGATGGTACTGCTTTATATGAGGCGGCAGCTGCACTGTTTGTGGCAAATTTAGTGGGACTAGATTTAAACCTGACACAGCAAATTATCGTGTGTTTAACAGCAATGATTGCATCACTTGGTGCTCCTGGAATTCCGAGCGCTGGCATGGTGACTATGATTATGGTTTTACAATCGGTAGGTTTACCAGCTGAAGCAATTGCCATTTTACTGCCAATTGACCGCTTACTAGATACGGTGAGAACGGTGGTAAATGTACAGGGCGATATGATGATTAGTGTGGTTGTAGATCGTTATACCAAAGATAAAGATATCAGTGTCTAATATCTCGAAATAAAAAAGCAGGATTTAAAATCCTGCTTTTTTATTTTTAAGCAGCTTGAAGTTCTGCTCTTTTTGCTGCTGGAGATTGCGATAAATAACTAACCGCATCTTCAGTGCTACCTTCTTTTACTGGATCATACCAAGGCATGAGGTAATCAATTTGTTGAGCAATAAGCCAAAATGGATTTGGTAATACTTGGTTATCTTTGCGACTAATCTTAAGCCATTCTATAGCAACCCATACTGGGAAAAATCTTGACTTGGCTGCATCAGCAAAACGAGGGTCTTGTTTCATAATATGTGCAGCACCGTCTACCCATAAACCCAGTACCAGTACAATCACTGCGAGGCTTAAATAGTAGCGTGGAATATATCCACCACCCAAATGGCGGTACAAATCAAAGGCTACGGTACGGTGTTCAATTTCTTCTGAACCATGCCATTTAACCAGATCGACCATTTCAGGGTCAGCGCCTAATTCTTCCCAGCGCTTATTATATAGAGCATATTTGCCTAATACACAGGTCATATGTTCAACAGTGGCAATAACGCCTAAACGGAAAAGGTCCCATTGCTCTTGTAGAGCTTGAGGGACTTCTTTATCGAAAGGCTTATCTGCTAAGGCTTTGGTAAATAGATAATTCATAATGTCCAGATTTCTCTGGATATCAATATTGCGCGCACTTAAATATTCTTTATTGGCAGAAGTATGTGCATTGGCATGCATAGCTTCCTGACGTATAAATGCTTGTACATCCTGCTTGAGTTTTTCATCTGTGATTTGCGGTAAAACCTTGTTATACAAACGGCAAAACCAGAACTCTCCAGCAGGCAAGATGTTATTAATCTCATTAATAAAATAACTTGCGAAAGGCTGATTAGGAATCCAGTCGACAGGGGTATCTTTCCAGTCAAATTTCACTTTACGTGGAAGAATTTTATAATCAATAGAAGAACCTAAAGCCTTGTTCTTCAAAAAAGATAACAATTTCATCATTTAGTCCTGATTTTTAACTCGATGAAGTTATAACGAGTATAAAAAAAGCCCCTACATTTGTGTTTAGCAATAGGGGACAATTGAGTATAAATTTAATGAAAAAATTGTATCTGTTATGACAAATTAGCTTTCAGCATCTTCATCTGTCGCTTCAGGGATTAAATCGACATCAAATTCTGGTTGTTGATCTAGCGTAAAATGCAGACGTCCACCCATGACACTTGCAAGCTCTTCCAAACCTAATTTGTTAAGTGAAGAGAAAAGCTGAATGGAAAAATCAAGCTTCATTTTTTTAAGTTGTTGTTTAACTTCAAGCAATACTTTATTTGCAGGACCACGATTAAGTTTATCTGCTTTCGTTAAGAGAATATGAACAAATAAATGACGCGAATAAGCCCACTCTAGCATCATCATGTCAAAATGCTGTAGAGGATGGCGAATATCCATAAGTAAGACTAAGCCTTGTAAGCTTTTACGGTGAATTAAATAGTTTTCTAATTCCTTTTGCCATACCTTTTTCATATCTTCAGGTACAGCTGCATAACCGTAACCTGGAAGATCGACTAAACGCTGATCAGGATTACCTAGACTAAAGAAGTTAATCATCTGAGTACGACCAGGCTTTTTAGAAGCACGGGCAAGTTGTTTCTGATTGGTTAATGCATTAATAGCACTAGACTTACCAGCATTTGAGCGTCCTGCAAAAGCAATTTCGTAGCCACTATCTTCAACACAAAGTGCCAATTTAGGTGCACTCATTAGAAACTCAGCTTGGCGTAACCAGTTTAGAGATTGCACAGCATAGGCTGTGATCGCCGGATCTGGTGCTTTTTCATAGCTGATCTTTTGCTTGGGTGCGAGTCTGGCTTTGGTGTCTTTCGATTTTTCACTACGACGCATAAAAAATAACTTTTTAAATGAGAGGGCTCGCGCCTAGTATAAAGGAGCTTGGGTATTCTTGCTAATTTTCAATAAATCAACTTATGAAAATCAATAGAAGTTAGATTTCTAAAAAGGCAATAGGGGAGTTAGTAGGAGCAGATTTTGACTGCTGCAAAACTTCTCCGAGTGTGTATTGGTCTAGGCTTTGATAAAAGCTCTCTAGAGCTTGATCTAAAATACCTTTTAAACCACAGTGACTGCGTAATACACAAGGTGGTGTATTGCATTCAACGATTTGATTGTCGCCTTGTAATATTCGAACAATTGAACCTAAATTGGAGTTAAGTGCATCTGGGTTTAAGCGAATTCCACCGCCTTTTCCACGAATGGTAATAATCCATTCTTGTTTGCCCATAAAGTGAACAACTTTAACCAGATGGTTTTGTGAAACATGCAAATCTTTCGCGATTTCTGCAATCGTGTAGGGTGCATCACTTGGGCGTGCAACATACATTAATATTCGTAATGCATAATCGGTAAATTTATTAAGCTGCATGATCACCAAAAATGGAAGAGAAAAAGGATGATCATCTTAGCCTGAAAGTTTAAATAAGAAAACTTTCAGGCAAGAGGTTTTTACATTACAGCGTTAAAGGAGCTGAAACCTGTACTTGATCACCAACTCTATAATGCTCAAGCAAGATGTTCGAAACTGAAAATTCAGTATGGTTTTCTTCAGGCTGAACTTCAAAGTGATATGAGTTATTTTCTTGAGCTTCTGTAAATTTAAAAGCTTTCGGCTGTTCAAGCTGTTGCTCTGGGACTTGTACTTTTACCGAAATAAAAGCATTTGCAGGACTGGTTAGTATGTCCTCATGATCAGTTGCTTTTAAAGTGAAACGTTTGCCAGATTCAAGAGGATCAATTTGTGTAATTTCAAATGGACGCCAGCCAGCCCATCCACCTTTTAAGCTCTCAAGTTGTTCATATTTTTGTTTTTCAACGCCAATCAAGATATCGGCCAATTGTAGATAAGCCTGTTTCCACGCTTCGATAAGTTCTGATTCAAATGGCACGTTAAGTACTTCACTAATTGAATGAAGTAGGTTGTCACCAACAATTGCATATTGATCAGGCTGAATATCCAAGCTCACATGTTTAGTGGTGATACGTTCAACAGCTTTAGCTAGAACAGTAGGGTTCTCAATATTTTCTGCATAAGCAAGAACGGCAGCTGCAAGCGCACGTGGCTGACGTAAGCTAGTTTGGTCATCTAAGTTAAAAACATTTTTTAATTCGGGATTGTTATTCAGCATACGCTTATAAAAGTATGTAGTCAGCGTAACACCGTGTTCACGTAAAACCGGTACAGTAGATTTAACAAGTTCAATTTGTTGTGGAGTCATGGCTAGACCTTATTTATCTGGCTATATAAGATGTATTTAAAATACATCTTTAAAAAATTAATGGCAATAGCTTTTCGAGAAAAACCATAAAAAAATTAGGGGATATAAAATCCCCTTAAATTAACGTTATGTTATTAAATATTTTTTATTTACCAAATAAAGAGCCAAGTAGGCCTCGAACAAGTTTTTGACCTGTACTTCCTCCTAAACTGCGCGCAGCACTTTTTGCAAAAGTTCCAACAATATCTTGGGTGAGTTTTGCTCTTTCACGTGCTGCTCGTTCTTCCTCTTTTAATTGATCACGTGCCAATCTTTCTTGCTCTTTCGCCTGCTGTTTTGCTAGGGTTTCTTGCTCTTTCGCTTGTTGTTTTGCAAGCTCGGCATTTTGTTGCTGCTGTTTGCGTTCAGCCACTTTATTTTGTAGCATTTCATAGGCGCTATCACGATCTACAACCTGCTCATAAACTCCAGCAATAATACTTTGTGAGATTAAAGCTTGACGCTCTTCTGGAGTGATTGGTGTAAATGCAGAGTAAGGAGGCATGACCCAACCACGCTCAACAATTTGTGGAGTACCTTTCTCATCTAGGCAACTAATGAGTGCCTCACCAACACCAAGTTCAGTAATCGCTTCATCAACTTTAAAGTTTGGATTGGCTCGGAAAGTATCTGCTGCGGTTTTTACCGCTTTCTGATCTTTAGGGGTAAATGCGCGTAGGGCATGTTGAACGCGATTACCAAGTTGACCTAGAACACTTTCAGGTAAATCGAGTGGATTTTGGGTAATGAAATAGATACCTACTCCTTTAGAACGAATTAAACGTACAACTTGTTCAATTTTGTCTTGGAGTGCTTGGCTGGCATTGTCAAATAATAAGTGAGCTTCATCAAAGAAAAACACAAGTTTAGGTTTATCCATATCACCGACTTCTGGAAGCTGTTCAAATAATTCTGAAAGCATCCATAAAAGGAAAGTGGCATATAGCTTAGGTGTATTCATGAGCTTGTCAGCCGCAAGAATATTAATGTAGCCATGACCATTTGCATCGGTTTGAATAAAATCTAAAATATTTAAAGCAGGTTCACCAAAAAATTGCTCTCCACCTTGGTCAGCAAGGGCGAGTAAATTGCGTTGAATAGCGCCTAGGCTTGCTGGAGATAAATTGCCATATTCTGCTTTAAACTCGGCTGAATGTTCACTCACAAAAGTGATCATGGCTTTTAAATCTTTAAAATCTACTAATAGTAGACCTTGGTCATCTGCAATACGGAATACAGCAGATAGCACACCCTCTTGAGTATCATTTAAATTGAGCATACGAGCCAATAAAATTGGCCCAATTTCAGAAATGGTAGTGCGAATAGGGTGGCCTTGTTGGCCAAATAAATCCCAAAAAACAACTGGATTAGCTGCGAAAGGAACGCTATCAATCTGCAAAAGCTTTAGTCGTTCATTAAATTTATCTGAAGCTTCTCCGGCTTTTGCGAGACTCGAAACATCACCTTTAGCATCGGCAAGAAATACCGGTACACCAATTCGAGAAAAACTCTCTGCTAGAACTTTTAACGTAACTGTTTTACCTGTACCCGTGGCGCCTGCAATAAGTCCATGGCGGTTAGCAAACTGGGAAAGTAAAACAATTTCTTTGGATGTGTCATTAATATTTTTAGCAATAACAATCGGTGTACCCATATATTTTTATCCTGTGGTTCGAGTCACTATGATCTTGTCGTTTTTACAGTTGTTTCAGTGCATTTTCGATATCTTGTATTAAATCTTGTGGATCTTCTAGTCCTATACAGAAGCGAACCAATAATCCTTGTTGTAAATGTGTATTCTCAAGTTTTCTCATCATTTTTAAATCATAAAGCATAATCAGACTAACGGGTCCTCCCCAGCTAAAACCAAGCTTAAATAACGCTAAGGCATCGCAGAAGCGACGTACTGCTGTAATGTCATATTCAGGTTTGAAAATAACACTGACTAGACCAGCACTTTGACTATCTATGCAGATTTCTTGCCAATATTGATGGCCTGGGGCGGCCTCATCACTTGGATGTAGAACTTGTGCAAATTGAGATTGGTTTTTTAGCCATTTAAGTAAAGTTTGAGCATTGGCTGATTGTTGTTCATAACGTAAAGACATATGAGCAAGACTACGTTGGACTTGAGCTGCATCGTCTCCTGAAACTGCAATACCTAAAATGGCATGCGTACGGAATAGGCGGTGATGAAGTTTCTCATCACGAGTTACAATGCTACCCATTAAGATGTCACCGCCGCCACTCGGATATTTGGTGAGTGCATGCACGGTTAAATCGACTGATAGATGTTCATCAGAAAAATTAAAAGCATTAAACGCAAGCCCGGCTCCCCAAGTGTTATCTAGCGCCGTTAATACACCGTATTTTTTGGCTTTTTTGACTAGATTCTTAAGATCAGGAAATTCTAAAGTAACTGAGCCTGCTGCCTCTAACCACAACAGTTTACTTCTTTCAGTTGGTTGGAAGCTTGAGGCGTCAATAGGGTTGTACACTTTGACAATAACGCCATATTGATTTTGCAGATGATTTAAATGCTCAAGGTTTGGTCCATAAATGTTGTCTGGTACCCATACTTCATCATTAGTGCTTAAAAATGCTGAGTTCACAACATTAATTGCTGATAAGCCACTTGGTGCAAGCAAACAATGCAATCCACCTTCAATTTGCGCAATATTGTCGCCTAAGGTGAAGGTAGTGGGGGTGCCATGTGTCCCATAGCTATAGTCATAGTCATCCGTCCAATGACGATCAAAAAGGTGCGAAGTTGATTTAAAAATAATAGTAGATGCACGAAATAAGGGTGGTTGCACTGTTTCAATAAATTGTGGAGCCTTTCTTTGTGCATGAATGAGGCGAGTCTGGAAGTCGTTATGCTTTTTCATAGTGCTTTGCATTTTAAATAATAAAGTTAGATTAAGAGAAATTTAGATTCTTCGCTAGATTTACGAAGTTTTATAAGACGTTTCGTTACAGTAGGCTCATAAAATAAAAACTTGGCTTTATTTTTGCAAAGACCACTACAACATTCTAACAACAATAGGTTTAAGCGCATGAAGTCGCATTTACGTGTTCACTATTTTCAACATATCGCGGGTGAGGGATTTGGAAGTTGTTATTCATTTTTAAAAGCCCACCACGCGACAATTAGCTCTACAGAGTTTTTTGCACTTCCGGTTGATCGGTCACTTGAAATAGAAGCTTTACCTCGAATTGATGAGGTTGATTTACTATTGGTCATGGGTGGCACCATGAGTGTAAATGATGAGGCAAACTTCCCATGGCTAAAAATAGAAAAAAGATGGTTGCGCCGTTATTTGGCAGCGGGAAAGCCAGCTATTGGTCTTTGTTTAGGGGGGCAGTTAATTGCTAATGCGTTAGGTGCTGCGGTAAGCCGTAATCGCTATCAGGAACTTGGATGGTCAACAGTTCAGAGAGTTGCGAATCTACCTCAAGAAAGCTTCCCATTACCAGAGAAGATAAAGGTGATGCAGTGGCATAGCGAGACATTTGAAATACCTAAAGGTGCTATACATTTGGCTGAAAATCAGGCCTGTCGCAATCAGATGTATCAGATTGGAAAAAATGTACTGGGTTTTCAGTTCCATCCAGAGATGACACCAGCAGCTCTAGCGCTTTTACTTGAAGATGAAGAAGAGCTTTCTATTTTTGATGGAGAATATGTTCAATCTACGCGTGAACTATATTCTTCCGAAGCACAAAAATTTGAACAAGGTAATCAACTTCTAAATAAAGCGATTGAATTTGTAATAAGTGCTTAGTTTAGTTCCCTATACTCGATTAAAGCAGGTTTTGTGGAGAAAATAGAAAAAGAGAATTGCATAAGACTTAAACAATCGTTATAATGAGCGACCCTCAATAGGAGGGGCATTTACTGCGAAGAAAGTGGTAAATGTGCATTACAGTCGTGGCATCGATCATGACCTTAGTGATTTTCACTGCCTTTGACACTTACCAATGGGTGAGATGCGTCAAAGGTGATTCTTTATATGTTTGGCTTGGAGTTTACTGGTATGTCTAACCAGAGAATTCGTATCCGTTTGAAGTCTTTTGATCATCGTCTGATTGATCAATCTGCTCAAGAGATCGTAGAAACCGCTAAGCGTACTGGCGCACAAGTTTGTGGTCCAATTCCGATGCCTACTCGCATCGAACGCTTCAACGTTCTTACTTCACCGCACGTTAACAAAGATGCGCGTGACCAGTACGAAATCCGCACCTACAAACGTTTGATCGACATCGTTCAACCTACAGATAAAACTGTTGATGCATTGATGAAATTAGATCTTGCGGCTGGTGTTGATGTTCAGATCGCTTTGGGTTAAGGCTTTCGGTTGATTAACTTTTAAGTTAATTAGGCCGCTTTTTTAGAGGTTTATGCACATGGCTATTGGTTTAGTCGGTCGCAAATGTGGTATGACTCGCATCTTTACAGATGCAGGTGTTTCTGTACCTGTTACAGTCATCGAAGTCGATCCAAACCGCATTACGCAAATCAAAACACTTGAAACTGATGGTTATCAAGCTGTTCAAGTAACTACTGGTGAACGTCGCGAATCTCGCGTAACTAACGCTCAGAAAGGTCACTTCGCGAAAGCTGGTGTTGCTGCTGGTCGTTTAGTTAAAGAGTTCCGTGTTACTGAAGCTGAGCTTGAAGGTCGTGAAGTTGGCGGTACTATTGGTGTTGATTTGTTCACAGTTGGTCAAGTAGTTGACGTAACTGGTCAATCAAAAGGTAAAGGTTTCCAAGGTGGTGTTAAACGTTGGAACTTCCGTACCCAAGACGCTACTCACGGTAACTCAGTTTCTCACCGTGTATTAGGTTCTACAGGTCAAAACCAAACTCCTGGTCGCGTGTTCAAAGGCAAAAAAATGGCTGGTCACTTAGGTGATGAACGCGTAACAGTACAAGGTCTTGAAATCGTATCTATTGACGCTGAACGTTCTGTTTTAGTTGTTAAAGGTGCAATTCCTGGTTCAACTGGCGGTGACGTGATTGTACGTCCTACCATCAAGGCCTGAGGGGAAATACCGTGAATTTGAAAACTGTTTCCGGCTCTGCTGTTGAATTGTCTGAAGTTGCTTTCGGACGTGAATTTAACGAAGCTCTTGTACACCAAGTTGTTACTGCTTACTTAGCAGGTGGTCGTCAAGGTACTCGTGCTCAGAAGTCACGTGCAGACGTTTCTGGCGGTGGTAAAAAACCATTCCGTCAAAAAGGTACTGGTCGTGCTCGTGCGGGTTCTACTCGTAGCCCAATCTGGGTTGGTGGTGGTAAAACTTTTGCTGCTCGTCCACAAGATTGGTCTCAAAAAGTAAACCGTAAAATGTATCGCGGTGCAATGCAATGTATCTTAGCTGAACTTGTTCGCCAAGATCGTCTTGTACTAGTTGAAGAGTTTGCTATTGCAGCTCCAAAAACTAAAGAATTGCTTGCAAAGCTTGGCGATTTAAATGCCGCTCGTGCATTGATCGTTACTGAAGCTGTAGATGAGAACTTATATCTTGCAGCACGCAACCTTCCGCATGTAGATGTGGTGGATGCTACTGCAATCGATCCTGTAAGCTTGATCGCGTTTGATAAAGTTGTGATGTCTGTAGCTGCTGCTAAGAAAATTGAGGTAGAACTCGGATGAACAACGAACGTATCTATCAAGTCCTTAAAGGACCAGTCTTCTCAGAAAAGGCACAAGTTTTAGGTGATACTGTTGGCGTTCAAGTATTTAAAGTAGATATTAATGCTACTAAACTTGAAGTTAAAAAAGCAGTTGAAAAACTTTTTGGTGTAGAAGTTGTTAAAGTTAACACTACTATTACTAAAGGTAAAACTAAGCGCTTTGGTAAAACATTAGGACGTCGTTCTGATGTTAAAAAAGCATACGTCACCCTGAAAGCTGGCCAAGATGTTGAAATGGCTGACTTGGGCGATACCGCTGAAAGCGCAGCGGAATAAGGACGAAAATTATGCCGATTCAAAAATGTAAGCCAACGTCTCCAGGACGTCGCTTTGTAGAGAAAGTGGTTCATGACCACCTTCACAAAGGCGCGCCTTACTCACCGTTGGTTGAAGCAAAAAAACGTACTGGTGGTCGTAATAATAACGGTCACATTACAACTCGTCACGTTGGTGGTGGTCATAAGCAACACTATCGTATCGTTGACTTTAAGCGTAATAAAGACAGCATCCCAGCTGTTGTAGAGCGCATTGAATACGATCCTAACCGTACAGCACATATTGCTTTGTTGAAATATGCTGATGGTGAGCGTCGTTATATCATTGCTCCTAAAGGCTTACGTGCTGGCGATAAAGTACAATCTGGTAACGATGCTCCAATTCGTCCAGGTAACTGCTTGCCACTTCGTAACATGCCTATCGGTTCTACCCTTCATAACGTTGAACTTAAAATTGGTAAGGGTGCGCAATTAGCGCGTTCTGCTGGTGCTTCTGTTCAGTTGTTGGGTCGTGATGGTTCTTACGCGATTGTTCGTCTTCGTTCAGGCGAAATGCGTAAAATTCATGTTGAATGCCGCGCTGTAATTGGTGAAGTTTCTAACCAAGAAAACAACCTTCGTTCATTGGGTAAAGCTGGTGCTGCGCGCTGGCGTGGTGTTCGTCCTACCGTACGTGGTATGGCGATGAACCCAGTTGATCACCCGCACGGTGGTGGTGAAGGGCGTAACAAAGGTATTCAACCTGTAAGCCCATGGGGTCAAAAAGCTAAAGGGTACAAGACACGTACCAATAAGCGTACGACTAAGATGATTATTCGCGACCGTCGCGTCAAGTAAAGGAATCTGACTAATGCCTCGTTCTCTGAAAAAAGGCCCATTCGTCGATGCGCACTTGTTCGCTAAGGTTGAAGCGGCTGTTGCTAGTAACTCTCGCAAGCCGATTAAAACTTGGTCTCGTCGTTCGATGATCCTTCCAGATTTTGTTGGTTTAACAATTTCTGTTCATAATGGTCGTAATCACGTTCCAGTAATTGTTACTGAGCATATGGTTGGTCATAAACTCGGTGAATTCGCGCCAACTCGTACCTATCGTGGTCACGGTGTTGACAAGAAGTCTAAACGTTAATAGGTGTCATGATGGAAGTAACTGCTAAATTACGCGGTGCCGCTATCTCGGCACAAAAGGCACGTTTGGTTGCAGATCTTATTCGCGGCAAATCTGTTGCGCATGCTTTAAATATCTTAAACTTCAGCAACAAAAAAGCTGCTGTTTTAGTAAAAAAAGCATTGGAATCTGCGATTGCAAACGCTGAACACAATAACAGTTTAGATGTTGACGATCTTAAAGTTTCTACGATTTACGTTGATGAAGGTGTTAGCCTTAAACGTATTATGCCACGTGCTAAAGGCCGTGCAGATCGTATTACGAAGCGTACTTGTCACATCACCGTTAAGGTAGGGGTTTGATATGGGTCAGAAGGTTCATCCAATCGGTATCCGCCTAGGTGTTGTGAAACGTCATAACGCTAACTGGTATGCGAGTCCGAAACAATACGCTGAATACTTGCTTAAAGATCTTCAAGTTCGTGAGTTTTTAACTAAAAAACTTAAGAATGCGATGATCAGCAATATTCTTATCGAGCGTCCATCAGGCGCTGCTAAAGTAACAATTAGCACAGCTCGTCCTGGTATCGTAATCGGTAAAAAAGGCGAAGATATTGAGAAATTACAGCGCGAACTTACCAGCATTATGGGTGTTCCTGCGCAAGTAAGTATCAATGAAATTGATCGCCCAGACTTAGATGCGCGTTTAGTTGCTGAAGCAATCGCTTCTCAATTAGAAAAGCGTGTAATGTTCCGTCGTGCTATGAAGCGTGCGGTTCAAAACACTATGCGTGCTGGTGCTAAAGGTATCAAAGTTGAAGTGTCTGGCCGTTTAGGTGGTGCAGAGATTGCTCGTACTGAATGGTATCGTGAAGGTCGTGTACCTTTGCATACATTACGTGCAGACATTGATTATGCAACTATGCGTGCAGAAACAACTTACGGTACGATTGGTGTTAAAGTTTGGATTTTCCGTGGCGAGATTTTAGGTGGCATGAAACAAGTCATGAACCCTGCTCCTGCTGAAGATCGTCCAGCTAAACGTGGTCGTGGTCGTGGTGAAGGTCAAGAGCGTCGTGGTCGTCGCGGTGACCGTGCTGCTGACAAGGGAGAATAATCCATGTTGCAACCTAAACGTACCAAATTCCGTAAGGTGCACAAAGGCCGTAATACTGGTCTAGCGCATCGTGGTAGTACAGTATCATTTGGTTCGATTGCAATCAAAGCAACTGAACGTGGTCGTATGACTGCGCGTCAGATTGAAGCTGCACGTCGTACTATTAGCCGCCGTATTAAGCGTGGTGGTAAAATCTTTATTCGCGTATTCCCAGATAAACCAATTACTCAAAAGCCTCTTGAAGTGCGTATGGGTAAAGGTAAGGGTAGCGTGGAATACTGGGTTTGCCAGATCCAACCAGGTAAGATCCTGTACGAAATTGAAGGTGTGAACGAAGAATTAGCGCGTGAAGCATTTGCTTTAGCTGCTGCTAAACTTCCGTTTAAAACCACTATCGTGACTCGGACGGTAATGTAATGAAAACTAAAGATTTACGTGAAAAGTCGGTAGAAGAGTTGAAAGCTTTGCTTGATGAGCAACAGCTTAACCAATTCCGTCTTCGTATGGCGAAAGCAACTGGTCAGTTGGGTAAATCGCACGAAGTGCAAGTTGCTCGTAAGACAATTGCTCGTATTAAGACACTCCTTACCGAAAAACAGGGGAACGGACAATGAGTGAAAAAACAGTCCGCACGTTAACCGGCAAAGTCGTAAGTGACAAAATGGATAAATCTATTGTTGTTCTTATTGAACGCCGCGTTCAACACCCGTTGTATGGCAAGTCAATTCGCCGTTCAACTAAGTTACACGCTCATGATGAGAACAATGTCGCTAAAATTGGTGATGTTGTGACAATCAAAGAAAGCCGCCCAATTTCTAAAACTAAAGCTTGGACTTTAGTGGAAGTAGTTGAAGCAGCTGCTGAGTAATTCGACGTTCTTGTTGCATCATCGGTCAATTTCGAGTACTCTTTGAGCCTTTCGAAATTGTGACCGGTGATGCTCGGTTTTGGAGTAGGGCAATGATTCAAACCGAAACTATGCTCGACGTAGCAGACAACAGTGGTGCTCGCCGCGTACAATGTATTAAAGTACTTGGTGGTTCACATCGTCGTTATGCTTCTGTTGGCGACATTATTAAAGTTACTGTAAAAGAAGCAATCCCACGCGCACGTGTTAAAAAAGGTGACGTGATGAATGCGGTTGTAGTTCGTACTAAATTCGGCATTCGTCGTCCAGATGGTTCTGTGATCCGTTTTGATGATAATGCTGCAGTTATTCTGAACAACAACAAAGCTCCGATTGCTACTCGTATCTTCGGACCAGTGACTCGTGAACTTCGTACTGAACAGTTCATGAAAATCATTTCATTGGCTCCTGAAGTTCTATAAGAGGCAATCATGGCTAAGATTAAAAAAGGCGATCAAGTTATCGTGATCGCAGGTAAAGAAAAAGGCAAACAGGGTACTGTATTGTCTGTTTCTGAAGACCGCGTTAAGGTTGAAGGCCTTAACTTAGTGAAGAAGCATCAAAAGCCGAATCGTGTAACTGGCGCTGAAGGCGGTATCGTTACTCAAGAAGCTTCGCTTCATATTTCAAACGTGGCAATTTTAAATGCTACAACCCAGAAGGCTGACCGTGTTGGTTACCAAGTGATTGATGGCGTGAAAACTCGCGTTTATAAATCAAATGGTGAATCAGTGGCGGTAGCGAAGTAATAGGTTGAAAAGGCAATGGCCAGACTTAAAGCACGTTACAATGATGAACTTAAAGCAAAGTTAAAAGAAGAACTTAGCATTAAGAACGTGATGGAAATTCCACGCATCACAAAAATTACCCTAAACATGGGTGTAGGCGCAGCTGCAACTGATAAGAAATTATTAGATGGCGCTGTAGTCGACATGCAATTAATTGCTGGTCAAAAACCAGTAATTACACTTGCTCGCAAATCTATCGCTGGTTTTAAAATCCGTGACGGTTGGCCGATTGGTTGTAAAGTTACTTTACGTGGCGACCAAATGTACGAATTCTTGGACCGTTTGATCTCAATCGCAATCCCTCGTATCCGTGACTTCCGTGGTTTCTCTTCGAAATCATTTGATGGTCGTGGTAACTACTCAATGGGTTTGAAAGAGCAAATCGTTTTCCCTGAAATCGATTTCGATAAGATTGATCGTATTCGTGGTATGGATATTACTATTACTACGACTGCTCGCACCGATGACGAAGGCCGTGCGCTTATGCGTGCATTCGGCTTCCCGTTCAAATAAGAGGTCGATATGGCTAAGAAAGGTATGGTTAATCGCGAATTGAAACGCGAAAAAACAGTTGCTAAATACGCTGCAAAACGTGCTGAATTAAAAGCTACGATTGCAAACGTAAATGCAAGTGAAGAAGAACGTTTCGAAGCGATGTTAAAGTTACAAGCGTTGCCACGTAATGCATCTCCGGTACGTCTTCGTAACCGTTGTGGTTTAACTGGTCGTCCTCATGGTTACTTCCGTAAGTTCGGTTTAAGCCGTAACAAATTACGTGACACAGTAATGCAGGGTGATGTACCAGGCGTTGTTAAGGCAAGCTGGTAAGGAGCGACTAAATGAGTATGCAAGATACCGTTGCCGACATGCTAACACGTGTTCGTAACGCACAAATGGCTAAGAAACAAACTGTTTCTATGCCTTCTTCTAAGTTGAAAGTTGCAATTGCAAACGTACTTCAACAAGAAGGTTATGTTTCAAACGTAGAAGTTGCTCAAGAAGAGACAAAATCTACTTTGACAATTACTTTAAAATATTTCGAAGGCAAACCAGTTATCGAAATGGTTAAGCGCGTAAGCCGTCCAGGTCTTCGCCAATACCGTGGTAAAGATAAACTTCCAAGCGTTAAGCAAGGTTTAGGTATTGCAATTGTTTCTACAAGCAAAGGCATCATGACTGATCGCGCTGCACGTGCTGCGGGCGTTGGTGGTGAAGTTATTGCTTTTGTTTCTTAATAGGTGATTCCTCATGTCTCGTGTGGCTAAAGCCCCAGTAACTGTACCGAATGGTGTAACAGTTACTCAGAACGGCCGGCAGGTCGAAGTGAAAGGCAGCAAAGGTACGTTGTCTTTCAACCTGCATGCGCTGGTCGAGCTAAAACAGGAAGAAGGTAAACTTCAACTTGCTCCAGTTAAAGAATCGAAAGATGCTTGGATGCAAGCTGGTACTGCTCGCGCTGTATTGAATAACCTTGTAAAAGGGGTTAGTGAAGGCTTCGAACGTAAGTTGCAGCTAGTTGGTGTTGGTTATAAAGCTGCGGTTAAGGGTACTGTTGTAAACCTTAACCTTGGTTACTCACACCCAATTGACTACGCTTTACCTGAAAGTGTAACAGCGGAAACTCCAACTGCAACTGAAATCATTTTGAAATCAGCAAACAAGCAGTTGTTAGGTCAAGTAGCGGCAGAAATCCGTGCGTATCGTGCTCCTGAACCATATAAAGGTAAAGGTGTTCGCTATTCGGATGAAGTCATTCTTCGTAAAGAAGCTAAGAAGAAATAAGGCGCGAGGTTCTTATGAACGAAAAGAAACAAACCCGTTTGCGTCGTGCGAAAAGCACACGCTTGCACATCCGTGCATTGGGTGCGACTCGTTTGTGTGTAAACCGCACTCCGCGTCACATCTATGCTCAAGTTATTTCAGCAGATGGTGGCAAAGTTTTAGCGCAAGCTTCAACTTTGGATGCATCTTTACGTAGCGGTACTACAGGTAATGTAGACGCGGCTACTAAAGTAGGTGCTTTAATCGCAGAACGCGCGAAAGCAGCTGGTGTAACTAAAGTTGCATTTGACCGTTCTGGTTTTAAATATCATGGTCGTATCAAAGCCTTGGCTGATGCTGCTCGTGAAAACGGCTTGGAGTTCTAATCATGGCTAAAGTTGAACAAAACGAAGGTCTTGTTGAAAAGCTGGTTGCCGTTGATCGTGTAGCCAAAGTTGTTAAGGGCGGTCGTATCTTCTCTTTCACAGCATTAACTGTTGTGGGTGATGGTAATGGTCGTGTTGGTTTTGGTCGTGGTAAAGCACGTGAAGTTCCAGCTGCTATTTCTAAAGCACTTGAAGCTGCACGTCGCAACATGATTACTGTAGACCTTGCAGGTACTACTTTACAACACCCTGTGAATGCTCGTCATGGCGCAAGCCGTGTATACATGCAACCTGCTTCTGAAGGTACTGGCGTAATCGCTGGTGGCGCAATGCGTGCCGTTCTAGAAGCTGCGGGCGTGCATAACGTACTTGCTAAATGTTATGGTTCTACTAATGCTGCAAACGTAGTAAACGCAACTTTCAAAGGTTTGCGTGATATGACTTCTCCTGAGAAAGTCGCTGCGAAACGTGGTAAATCAGTAGCAGAAATTCAAGGGTAATCAATCATGAAAACGATTAAAGTTACCCAGACTAAATCTTCTTCACATCGCTTGAAAAATCACAAGCTTTGCTTACAAGGTTTAGGTCTGCGTCGTATTGGTCATACTGTAGAAGTGCAAGATACGCCTTCTAACCGCGGTATGATCAACAAAGTCTACTATATGGTTAGTGTAGAGGAATAAGCCATGACTCTGCGTTTAAATGAGCTTGCGCCTGCGGAAGGTGCAAAACGTGAAAACCGTCGTTTAGGCCGTGGTATCGGTTCTGGCGTTGGTAAGACTGGTGGCCGTGGTGTCAAAGGTCAAAAATCACGTAAAAGTGGTGGCGTTCGTCCAGGCTTTGAAGGCGGTCAAACAGCGATTTATCGTCGTTTACCTAAATTCGGTTTCACTAGCCAAATCGCTTTAAAAACTGCTGAAGTACGTTTATCTGAGTTAAGCAAAGTTGAAGGCGACATCGTTAGCCTAGAAACTTTGAAAGCTGCGAATGTTGTTCGTCGTGACCAAGTTCGTGCTCGTATCGTACTTTCTGGTGAAATCACTCGTGCATTCACTGTTCAAGGTGTTGCATTGACTAAAGGCGCTAAAGCTGCAATTGAAGCAGCTGGCGGCAAAGTCGAGGAGTAATCTCGAGTGTCTATGTCTCCTAGTTCTTCAGGTCATGTCAACATGATGAAAGGTCAGCCATTTCACGTGAAATATCGTGAAATTATTCGCCGGATGAGTTTTCTAATCGGTGCATTGCTGGTCTTTCGACTAGGAGCGCATATTCCAGTACCAGGCATTAATAATGCTGCGTTAGAAAATTTATTTCATGCGAACCAAGGAACTATTCTTGGGCTATTCAATATGTTTTCTGGCGGTGCTTTAGAGCGAATGTCTATTCTTGCTTTAGGAATTATGCCTTATATTTCTGCATCAATTATTGTGCAGTTAATGTCTACGGTAATTCCTTCACTAGAAGCCTTGAAAAAGGAAGGTGAGCAAGGTAAGCGTAAAATTAATCAATATACGCGTCAGGGTACGTTGTTGCTTGCAGTGGTTCAGGCAGTTGGTATGTGCGCAGGTTTGATTGGTCAGGGTATTACTCTGTCAGTTGGTCTTGAGTTTTATATACCAGCGGTTACTTCACTTGTCGCTGGAACTATGTTCTTAATGTGGCTAGGTGAACAAATCACTGAACGAGGTATTGGTAACGGTATCTCAATGATTATTTTTGCTGGTATTGTTTCTGGTTTGCCTAAATTAATTATGCAATCAGTTTCATCAGTAGATAATGGTCAGACAAGCTTAATTGGTCTTGTGATCTTTGGTCTTTTGTCTGTAGGTGTGCTGGCTGCCATTGTGTTTATTGAAAAAGCACAACGTCGTATTCCAGTAAATTATGCACAAAAGCAACAGGGTCGTCGTATATTTACAGCACAGCAGACACATTTGCCATTAAAAATTAATATGGCTGGTGTGATTCCTGCGATTTTTGCAAGTTCTTTACTATTGTTCCCAGCGAGTCTTGGTCAATGGGTAGGAAGTGCAGATGCAAATGCTGGATTAATTAAACGTAGCTTACAAGATTTAGCTTTAGTATTGTCGCCTGGACAGCCTTTGTATTTGGTGCTCTTTGGTGCGTTAATTATCTTTTTCTGTTACTTTTATACGGCTTTAGTATTTAGCCCTAAGGAAGTATCAGAAAATCTAAAACGCAGCGGAGCTTATGTGCCTGGTATTCGCCCAGGTGAGCAAACTGCTCGTTACTTAGATCATATTCTTAATCGTTTGACGTTTATTGGTGCGATTTATATTACGGTCATTTGTTTAATGCCAATGATTCTACAAAGTTCTTTTGGAATCCCATTCTCTTTGGGTGGTACATCATTACTAATCGTAGTTGTCGTTGTTATGGACTTTATGGCTCAGCTACAAGCGCACTTAACATCTCATCAATATGATAATCAAACATTAATGAGAAAAACGACTGCTCATCCTAAGGGATAAGCGCACTTAGAGGTTTCATCATGAAAGTACAAGCTTCTGTAAAGAAAATTTGTGGTAGCTGTAAAGTTATCCGTCGTAATGGGGTTATTCGCGTAATTTGTAGCGCAGAACCTCGTCATAAGCAGCGTCAAGGTTAATCTAATCAAGACCTGTTGATTTCAGTAGGCGAATTGGGTTAATATCCGCCCCTCAAGATTTTGTGGGGCGGTTGATTATCTCTACTGCCTTTTTGGAGAAAGTGAATGGCTCGTATTGCCGGTGTAAACATTCCGGATAACAAGCATGCTGTTATCTCCCTCACTTACATCTTTGGTGTCGGTCGCCATACTGCTAAGAATATCTTAGCTACAGTTGGTATTACTGAAACTACTAAGATCCGTGAGTTGGACGATGCTCAGCTTGATGCGATTCGTGCAGAAGTTGCTAAGGTTCCTACCGAAGGTGACTTACGTCGCGAAATTTCCATGAACATTAAACGTTTAATGGATTTGGGTTGCTATCGCGGCCTTCGCCATCGTCGCAGCTTGCCTGTCCGTGGTCAACGCACCAAAACTAACGCACGTACCCGTAAAGGTCCGCGCAAACCGATTAAAAAGTAAGATTTCTGGAAGCTAAAAGATGGCTAAAGATACTCGCACACGCAAGAAGGTCACTCGTACCGTCTCTGAAGGTGTTGCACACATTCACGCGTCTTTTAATAACACCATTGTTACGATTACTGATCGTCAAGGTAATGCATTGGCTTGGGCCACCTCTGGTGGACAAGGCTTCCGTGGTTCACGTAAATCAACTCCGTTTGCTGCTCAGGTAGCTGCTGAAGTTGCTGGTAAAGCAGCTTTAGATTACGGTTTGAAAAATCTGGATGTCCTTGTAAAAGGTCCTGGTCCAGGTCGTGAGTCTGCGGTTCGTGCATTAGGCGCAGTGGGTTATAAAATTAACAGCATTACCGATGTGACGCCAATTCCTCACAACGGTTGCCGTCCACCTAAAAAACGTCGCGTGTAAGGAGAAACATTCATGGCTCGTTATATTGGTCCAAAATGCAAACTCTCTCGCCGCGAAGGGACAGACCTGCAACTTAAATCTGGCGTTAAACCTTTTGACGTCAAAACTAAAAAAGCTAACAAAGCACCTGGTCAACATGGTCAGGCACGCGGTGGTAAGCAATCTGAGTATTCACTACAATTACGTGAAAAACAAAAAGTCCGTCGTATTTACGGTGTGTTAGAACGTCAATTTAGTAACTACTATAAAGAAGCAGCTCGTGTTAAAGGCGCAACAGGTGAGAACTTGTTGAAATTGCTTGAAAGCCGTCTTGATAACGTTGTTTATCGCATGGGTTTTGGTTCTACACGTGCAGAAGCTCGTCAGTTAGTAAGTCACCGTAGCATTACTTTGAATGGTCGTCGTGTAAACATCGCATCTATTCAAGTTAAAGCTGGTGATGTAATTGCGGTTCACGAAGGTGCTAAACAACAATTGCGTATTAAAAACGCGATTGAGTTAGCTGCACAACGTGGTATTCCAGCTTGGATCGATGTTGATCATTCTAAGCTTGAAGGTACGTTTAAAGCTGCACCAGATCGTGCTGATTTACCTGCTGAAATCAATGAAAGCTTGATTGTAGAATTGTATTCTAAATAATCCTTGAGGTAGCAATAATGACGCGTACTGCAAACGAGTTTCTAACTCCGCAAGCGATCAAGGTCGAAGCGGTTAGCGGGACCTCGGCAAAAGTGATTCTAGAACCTTTAGAGCGTGGTTTTGGCCATACTCTAGGTAATGCTTTACGTCGCATTCTATTGTCTTCTTTACCTGGCGCTGCTGTGGTTGAAGTAGAGATAGAAGGTGTCGAGCACGAGTACAGTACTTTAGAAGGCTTGCAGCAGGACATCGTCGAGCTCTTGCTGAACCTAAAAGGATTGTCTATTAAGCTGTTCGATCAAAATGAAGCATATTTAACATTAGAGAAACAAGGTCCTGGCGAAATTACTGCTGCTGACCTTCGTTTACCTCATAATGTTGAAGTGGTTAACCCAGAACATTTGATCGGTACTTTGAGTGCTTCAGGCTCATTAAAAATGCGCTTGAAGGTTGCTCAAGGTCGTGGTTATGAAACATCTGATTCTCGTTTCCCTGAAGGTGAAACACGTCCTGTTGGTCGTTTGCAATTAGATGCTTCTTATAGCCCGATTAAGCGTGTTTCTTACACCGTTGAAAATGCGCGTGTAGAACAACGTACCGATTTAGATAAACTGGTAATCGACCTCGAGACAAATGGTACGGTTGATCCTGAAGAAGCAATCCGCAAAGCGGCAACAATCTTGCAACAACAAATTGCAATTTTTGTTGATCTTCAGAAAGACCAAACTCCAGTTGCTCAAGAGCCTCGTGAAGAAGTTGACCCAATCTTGCTTCGCCCAGTAGATGATCTAGAGCTTACTGTTCGTTCTGCTAACTGTTTGAAAGCAGAAAATATTTACTACATTGGTGATCTTGTTCAACGTACTGAAGTTGAGTTGTTAAAAACTCCTAACCTTGGTAAAAAATCGTTAACAGAGATCAAAGATGTTTTGGCATCGAAAGGCTTACAACTCGGTATGCGTCTTGAAAACTGGCCACCAGCTAGTCTTCGTATGGACGACCGTTTTGCCTATCGTAGCCGTTAATTAAGTAGGACTATCACCATGCGTCATCGTAATAGTGGTGTGAAATTAGGCCGTACAAGCAGCCATCGTAAAGCGATGTTCCAAAACTTGGCTAATTCTTTATTTGAACACGAGTTGATCAAAACAACTGTTCCTAAAGCTAAAGAATTACGTCGTGTTGCTGAGCCTTTAATCACTCTAGCAAAAAACGATACTGTAGCAAATCGTCGTTTAGCATTTGCTCGTACTCGTAATGCTGCAACTGTAGGTAAATTATTTACCGTACTCGGCCCTCGTTACAAAGAACGTAACGGCGGTTATCTACGTGTTCTTAAAGCGGGCTTCCGTGCTGGTGATGCAGCACCGATGGCTTACGTTGAGCTAGTAGATCGTGAAGTGAATACTTCAGCTGAATAATTGATTTTATTCAAAAAAGACCGGTTTTATACCGGTCTTTTTTATTTTTGATAATTACTAAAATTATAAAAATGTCCTCAAGTGACATAAAAAAACGGATAAATGGTCAAACTTGACATTGTGTATTGTCAAAATTGTGCTTTAATAAACTTATATTCTCAACAATGGGTATAAAAATAAAATGGAAAAGCAAGTTGATATTTTAATCATTGGCGCAGGTATCTCAGGAATTGGAGTTGCTGCCCATTTATCAAAAAATTCTCCACAACGCCAATTTGAAATTTTAGAGCGTCGTGAATCTTTTGGTGGAACATGGGATCTTTTCCGTTATCCAGGTATTCGCTCAGACTCAGATATGTCCACATTTGGTTTTAATTTTAAGCCGTGGTGTAAAGCGAATGTATTAGCTGATGGTGCTTCTATTAAAGGATATCTAGGCGAAGTTATTGATGAATATAAATTAAAAGAAAAAATTCACTTTGGTCATCGTGTACTTTCTGCTAATTATGATTCTGAATCAAAGAAATGGCAGGTTGTAATTGAAGATAGCAAGAAAAAACAACAGACTTGGATTGCTAATTTTGTTGTAGGGTGTACTGGTTACTATAACTATGATCAAGGATATGCGCCTTGTTTCCCAAATCAAGAAGCATTTAAAGGGCAGATCATTCACCCGCAGCATTGGCCTGAAAATTTAGATTACACAGGTAAAAAGGTCGTTATTATTGGTAGTGGCGCAACAGCGATTACTTTAGTACCAGCAATGGCGAAAGGTGGGGCTGGTCATGTAACGATGCTGCAGCGTTCACCAACGTATATTGCTAGTGTACCGTCTATCGACTTTATTTATGAAAAAACGCGTAAATTTATGTCTGAAGAAGCGGCTTATAAATTTACCCGTGCACGTAATATTGGTATGCAGCGCGCTATTTATGCATTGTCTCAGAAGCATCCAAAGACTGTACGTCGTTTACTCTTAAAAGCAATTGAAGTGCAGTTAAAGGGTAAAGTTGATATGAAGCATTTTACACCTTCATACAATCCTTGGGATCAACGTCTATGTGTGGTACCAGATGGTGACTTATTTAAGATTTTGCGTGAAGGTAAAGCGAGTGTAGAAACAGATCAAATTGAGAAATTTACTGAAAAAGGTATTTTACTTAAATCTGGTAAACATCTTGATGCGGATATTGTGATTTCTGCAACTGGTTTGCAAGTGCAAATTATGGGTGGGGTTCAGGCTACTATTGATGGTAAAGCTCTTAATTCATCTGAACATATGCTTTATAACGGCGTGATGTTGAGTGATGTACCAAATATGGCCATGATTATTGGTTATGTAAATGCATCATGGACGCTTAAGGTTGATATCGCTGCGGAATATATTTGTCGCTTGTTAAACTATATGGACAAAAATAGTTATGATGAAGTAGTTCCGTCTGGTGATAAGACTGAAATGGAAGAAGATACTGTAATGGGTAAATTATCTTCAGGTTATATCAGTCGTGCGGCACATGAACTTCCAAAACAAGGTAAGCATGCTCCATGGCAAGTTACTAATAACTATTTAGAAGATAGAAAGTCGCTTAAAAATTCAAAATTTGAAGATGGTGTTCTACATTTTCATAAACGTTCAGAAACGAATGAGCGTAAGCCAAAACTAGTATCTTAATAGATACTAGATAAATAAAAGGGGCGTAATGCCCCTTTTATATTGAATTTATTAAAGCGTTCTAGAGATTAATTCTTTCATAATTTCATTGGTACCTGCATAAATTCGATTTGCTCGATGATCTATGTAGGCACGAGCAATTGGATATTCAAGCATGTAACCATAACCACCATGTAATTGAAGACATTCATCTACAACTTTTGAGAACATATCTGAAATTTTATATTTAGCAGCTGCAGCAGCTTCCACACTCAATTTTTCTTCAAGTTGTAATTCCATACAGCGATCTAGATAGGTACGGCAGAAATCTATTTCTGTTCTCAGTTCAGCAAGTTTAAAACGCGTATTTTGAAATGCACTAACAGGTTTGCCAAATGCTTTACGGTCTTTTGTATATTGGACAGTATGTGCAAATGCAGCTTCAGCACCTGCCTGACAAATAATAGCGACTAGCATTCGTTCCCAAGCCAATTCTTTCATGAGCATGATAAAGCCCATGCCTTCCATACCTAAGAGATTTTCTTTAGGAACACGAACGTTATCAAAAAATAATTCGCACGTATCTTGGCCTTTCATTCCAATTTTATTCAGAGGCTTGCCTTTGCTAAAACCAGCCCTGTCTGCCTCAACAATAATAAGTGATAAGTTTGCTGAACCTTTGTCGTTATTACCCGTTTTACAAACAACTACGACCATGTCACATAAGTAGCCATTGGTAATGAAAATTTTAGAACCATTAATGACATAATCATCACCATCAAGTACAGCGGTGGTTCTCACTGCTTGTAAATCAGAACCAGTACCAGGCTCAGTCATGGCAATAGCCGTGACCACTTCTCCGGTTGCCATTTTTGGTAACCACTTTTGTTTTTGTTCTTCATTACCAAAGTTATTTACGTAATTGGCAACAATATCTGAATGCAAAGAAAAGCCTGTACTAGAATCCATAGCATAAGCTTGCTCTTCAATTAAGATCATACTGTATAAGCGGTCTACTCCAGACCCACCATATTGCTCTGGCATTGTGGTGCAAAGAAGACCTAATTCTCCAGCCTTATTCCAAAGATCTCGATCAACATGTTGCTGTTTTTCATATTTCTCAATATTGGGAACGACTTCTTTTTCATAGAATTTACGTACTGTCTCGCGGAAAGCTTCATGCTCTTCGTTAAATAGTTTTCTCGGTAACATATTTGGAATAGGACGGATGGCACCAGATTGCATTTGTATTTCTTCCTTGGTTCAGGTGTGATGTTATTTCTTTAAACATACGGAAGCATTTCATGACGAACAATGTGATGAATGCTCAATTATGAGGACAAGATGATAAATTTGGTCAATTTGATATTTTTAGCGATCTTTGGAATGTGATCAGGTAAACTAGGCGCACTATCAACGCAGATGGGGAAATAAATGTCTGACGAAATGACCTTGGAAGAACGTAAAGTAGTTTATCGAGCACGCCGCGGCTTGAAAGAAATTGACGTCTATTTTGACCCTTATGTAAAAAACTATTATCTAACTGCGGATCCGGCAGAGAAGGCTTTATTTGCAGAATTAGTGGAACAAGAAGATCCAGATTTGCTAGATTGGTTCATTGAAGTTTCTGAACCTCCACGCACAGAATTACGTGAATTTATTTATAAATTAAAACAGTACGTACATGGCTAAACTGTTTTGATAAAAGAATTGAATTTTGAGCTGAAATATAGTCGTTTCTCGATAATATTTCAGCTTTTTATTGGCTTGTGTTTAGCAATCCTACTTTATCAACTGTTATCACCGATGTGGTGGCTATTTAGTCTGATCCTTTTATCTATTAGTTTCCTATTGTTTTTAAAACAATCACGAATTTCTCAAATTGCGTATTTAGATCAAAAATCTTGGTCAGTTGTTTATCTTCCTAAAAAAGTGATTCACCGTGTAGAAATTAATAAAATAATTGATTATCAGCTATTTATGGTTATTTATTTAGAGAGAGCACCTACGAAAGTAGCCATAATCTGGTTTGATCAACTTTCTTTGCAGTATTGGAAAAAGTTAAAAGTTCTACAGAAACTTCATTAATTGTTAGACAATTCTACATTTGTATATTTATTTAAAAATTATAAAAAACAATAATTTAATCTTTATTTTTTTGCTTGTGCACAGGATTGTCTAATTAAAATATAGAAAAAAGCTAAGGAAATACAATTGTCTGACAATTTCACCTATGGGTATCTATTTGATCGGTTAAAGTACAAACACCAACGTAAAGTGTGTCGGAGGTCTCAAAATGGAGATGCCAACATGGTCGTTCTTGGTCATTGCCATCATTCTGGCAGTGGTGATAGGAAGAGCAGGAACTTTACTCAGGGAACATCTTAACAGAGTTAATTTTAACAAAGTTAAGAGACAGAGGATGCAAGGTCGTCGATCAGTCAATTATTAAATTGGTTAGTCGATTAATTTCATCAAGTGTCCAGTTTATAACTGGGTGCGATTGTAGTAAGGAGGTCTCTCATGGAGATTTCAATGTGGATGTTTCTGTTAATTGCAGTAGTTATGGCTGTGGTAGTAGGAAGAGCAGGAACTTTACTTAAGGATTATATAGAACAAAAATAATATAAGCCGTTAAAAGCTTATCTCAGTTAATAAGTAGCATGTGCTGAACCGTCGCAATGCTACTTTTTTTTGCCTAAAATTTCTGTTTCCCTGAAAAACTGTCAATTTTATCTGCTGTGAAGTGTGTCAAAGTATAAGCGCTACAATTAGAGTAATTACTCTTTTATTCAAGATATGCATCTGCTAATGTACATCTGAAAAGGAAAAAACAAATTACATAGAGGACAGGAAGATGTCTAAAGTCCAAAAAATAAGCCAAGGTTTGGCGATGAGTTTTCTTGCAGCTTCAGTTTTATCAGGTTGTTCATACGTCGTGAAAACCGGAGCAAATGTTGCTTTAGGTTTTACGGAAAAGCACGTCGTTCCGCCTATTCTGGCAATGCAAGATGCTGAAATGGTTTGTAATACTGGTAGTGCCTTAACACCAGCAATCATGTCTACTAAAGGTATGGGTGCAGATCCAACGCGTGTTGCGGTATTAATGTATGCAGCTTCAGGTGTATGTGCTGAAAATCAAGCATTAGAACAGGAGTTGCGTTATTTGCGTGCATCAAAAGCAGGGCAAGTAACTGAAGCTCAAGATGCACGTATTGCACAAAAGCGTTGGGCAGCAATTGCTGCTGAGCGTCAATATACAGGCTATAAGTTGTTCGCTGATCGTTGGGAATCTAAATATAAATACCATTTAGGTGATTCTTGTCCAACGATGCGTAGTGATACTGATCAAACAGTTTATTTACTTGGAATGATTAGTGGCCTTCAGGCTGTGACCAATGATATTAACTCTGGTGGCGCAGTCAATGTTCCAAAAGATATCGCTGCTATTGTAGAGCGTGGCATGGTCTGTCTTGATAATGAAAAATTCTGGGGAGCACCTAACGCAACGCGTGCTGTTATCTGGACTTTATTACCTGGGGCAGATGAAGGAAAACCTGATCCATATCAGACATTAAAGCAATCAGTGCAAATCGGTGAGCAAAAAGGTGTTCGCTTATCTCATGCGTTATATGCGGTAGCTGCTCAAGCAAGTGGTGATGATGCAAAAATCCGTGATGCATTAAGATCCTATGCTGCCTCTCAAGCTGATGATAAGCCTGTTAATCCGAACTTTAAGTTAATCGATAGTATGGCTGGTCTGATTGTACGCGGTATTTCTGACCGTTACTGGACTGAGCATACAGGTGTGCGTACTGGAGATGATGGTATGTCACATTTCTGGGATGATAAGAACGAAGGTGCAGCAGAGCTAGATGAGTTATTTGATGGCGGAGCCGCATCTGAAGCTCCAGCGGATTCATCTGCGCCACCAGCAGCACAGTAAACATATTTGAAAGACTAACTTCTTGCGAGTCTATTGTTAAGTTCTACAATAATTGTAAGAAGTTTAATTTCAAGGAGTGTGCCATGAAAGATCATGTACTGAATAATAAAGTGCTTTTGGTCGCAGTGTGCATTTCCATATCTGCATGTCTACAAGTATTTCCTGATACTTTTATTTATTGGCGGGAAAGTTTACTTGGTGAATTCTGGCGTTTATGGACTGCACATTGGGTACACGTAGGGTGGATTCATTTCCTTTTAAACATGATGGCATTCGCCTGTTTACCGTTTATCTTTCCGCACACCAAAGCGTGGCATCTTTTAAGTCTACTTTTACTGTTGCCACCGTTTATTAGCTTGGTCTTCTATTTTTATTTACCTTATATCGAGGCATATGCTGGTTTGTCAGGTGTTTTACATGGGCTATATACAGCAGTTGCTTTAGTTTATTTGCAATATCGTAAAGAACGGAATTTTGCTTTTCTGGTCTTAGGATTAATTATTGCAAAACTGATATGGGAAAATACTTTTGGACAAACAGGAACTGCCCAGTTAATAGGGAGCCCAGTCTTAACTGAAGCTCACTTATATGGAGCAATTGGTGGAGCAATCTTTGGGGGCTGCTATTGGCTTGCTCAAAGATTAAAAAAGAAATATTGACAATACAAACTGTTAAAAAAGTGATTTTAGTCATTCTTTATTAACAAAGTTTGATGCAAATTTGATCGTTGAATAAAGGGATTGGTAGAAGGGGGAAGGAATTAACCCCTGACCAAGAAAATTGCATGACTCAAGCTCCTGTTTTCAGGTTTTTGAGAGAACAAAATTGGAATATTTATGCAAGAACATCAGGAAAAAAGATCTGGATTAGGTCTGTTGGGTTATATCTGGAACGAATGGATCTCAACATTCGTCATCCTCATTCTACTATTAATGACACTAATCATTGGTACCGGGGAGATGATCCACGGGCAATTATTACGTATCGGGGAGCGTCTTTATGGTGATCCTGCGATAGGCATGCAATATTCATTTTTGCGTGCTGAACCTGAAAAGCCGACTTGTGATCGACATCCAAATATCGATGCTCAAGTAAAAGAACAAATGAAAGCGAATGCATCTGATGATTTTTCGAGTTTCTTTGGTGCAGCATCGGAAAGTGATGTCCGTGCATCGCTTCTTGCAGCGCAGCAACAATGTGACGAGAAATATCAGGCATATGATAAGACAATTAAATATATCGAAGCTAACCCTGGTGTGCGTACTTACCGTGCCATCGAGACAGGTTTCTTTGGTATTTTTAAATTTGGTACAGAAAACCGTGCAATTTTACTGATTTTCATGGTTCTAATTTCTGCGATTACCGCATCGTTAAAATTTCACCATATTGGCTTACGTAATCCAGCAACAAAAATAGATTACAAAGTCTATTCAATCTTTATGGTGATTGGTAATGCGCTACTCAGTTTCTCTGTAATTAGTCAGTATCGTTCAGTCATTAACTCTGGTGTGACACCTACCTATGAAACAGTAACTATTTACTGGATTTGGATGATTCTATTCGTTGTTCTGACTTTAATTAGTCTTTATCAACTATTTTTTTCACCACCAGCAAAACGTGAAGGCGGTAATATTGGTTTAGCCTTATTAAGTGTACCTTTGTATGCTTACATGGCTTTGATTACGGGCATAGTATTCACATTCTTTATGGATTATCCAATGGGGCAAGGGATTTACCTTGGCTTGTTGGTTGAGTTCTCAGGTATTTTCTTAAACCTTGCCTTGTTTATTTGGGCCGGTATGCTTTTAACTCAAACACGCGTTATGGACTTGTTCCTTAATGTGCTTCGCCCATGGAACTTGGCACCAGAAACCTTAACATGGTTAATTCTAATTGCAGCTGCGGTACCGACGGCTTATACAGGCGCGTCAGGTATTTTCGTTATTGCAGCAGGTGCAATTATTTATAAAGAAGTATGGAATGCGGGTGCTCGCCGTCAATATGCATTGGCTGTATCTGCAATGTCAGGCTCTTTAGGTGTGGTGGTACGTCCATGTCTACTGGTCGTTTTAATTGCGATGCTGGACAGCCGTCATGTAACGTCCGATGAGTTGTTTGGCCATGGTGTTTATGTATTTTGGTTAACAGCATTTATTTTCTTGGGTGTTTCATTACTCTTGGCTGAAGAGAAGTTCCGTGTAAATTCGCCAAAAGTTGCGATCCCGGGCATGATGCGCGCCTTTGTACCTGTAATTCCATACATTCTGATCACTGCTGTTGTTCTTGCTATTTATAAATATGCGTTAGACACAGGAATGAATGAATTTACTGCACCAGTAATTTTGCCATTAGTTCTGATTGCAATGATTTTGTATGACAAATTGGTCGCTACAAAAGAAACTCCTGCGATCAATATTCATGAGGCGATTGTTCGTGAACACGAACAGAAATCACCATTCCTTCGTGCACATGATCCGCATAGTTCTCAATTCCGTCTTGGTTTTGGTGGAGCGCTTCGTTTTGCAACTTCAGAAACTGTGGGCCATATTGGCGCACTAATTATTCTGATGGCATTGTCTGCAAGTGTTGGTGGTTTAATTGAACGTTCTGAAGTGGTTGAATTATTGCCGACTCATTTAGGCAGTATCTATATATCACTGGCATGTATTGCCCTGTTACTTGCTATTATTGGTATGTGTACAGATCCATTTGGTGCTGTAATTTTAGTTGCTGCAACCATTGCGCCTGTAGCATACGAAAATGGTATTCATCCAATTCACTTCTGGATGATTGTGTTGGTTGCATTCGAATTTGGTTATGTAACTCCACCAGTTGCCTTGAACCATCTACTCACGCGGTTGTCTGTCGGAGATGATGAAGTGAACGCTGCTGATGCTGAAGCGAAAGAGAAATATACAAGCTTCTACTTCCGTTATGAGCGCTGGTTGCTACCAATTATTGTCTTGTTCTCATCACTGGTATTAGTTACTTATGTACCATATGTATTTAAGTTATTCGGTTGGTATCATTAACTTAAATTAAAGTATCAGTTATATAAAAAGCCTTCCTAAATGGAGGGCTTTTTTATTAAGAAGATTCAATAAATTTAGGAAAAACAATGGCTGGAGTTATTAATTAAAATAAAAAAGCTAAAGTTATCTATCTTTAGCTTTTTTATTTCCCATTGAAAAACTATTGCTGTTTGAGCTGAGCTTCAAGCAATTTAACTTGTTCTTCTTTGAGTTTAGTTAATTGATCAGCATCAGCATGCTGAGCTTTTAAAGTTGCTTCCTGATCTTTTAGCTGGCGATGGATGTCATCGAGTTTAGACACTTCTTCTTTTGCTAAAGACTCTTGAGCTGGTACAGGCTGTTTGAGTACATCTTCATTCACAAGCTGTTGTGAACTTGCAGCTTCTGCTACGGGCTCTGAACTTGGTAACGGATCAGTAGTTTTAGCAGGAGCGGGAGTCGAAACAGGTTGAGGATCAACCATTGGTGCGGATGACTCGGTTTTTTTGAAAAACCATTGTGCAGCTAAAAAAAGCACTACAAGAATGCTTAAGCCCCCAATTAAAATCCACAATAGTTTTGAGTTTTGTTTTCTTTGTAGTGGCATCTCTAAGACCTTTAGTCAGGACGACGAGGCTTGAACTGTATTACTCCAACTTCATCAGGTACAGCGGGTGCTTCAGGCTCATCAATATGAGTCGGACGATTTTCACTATAACCGCATTCGATACATTCAATCCATTCGTCTTCAGCGGTGGTTAGCATGACAATCCGATCTGTTGCTTCACATTTTGGACATTTAGCCCCAGCAATGAAACGTTTTTTCATCTTTATCACCCTAACCACACGATCAATTTAGGCCCATAGTTTAAGCGGTTTTACTGTCATTCGTCCAACCTTGATGACGTAACAGTGCATCAATTTTAGGTTCACGGCCACGGAAACTCACAAATGCTTCAAGTGCAGTATCTTTACCACCCACTGCTAAAATTGCCTGACGGAATTCTTTGCCAGTTTGAGTGTTGAAAATACCTTCATGTTCAAAGCGGTCAAATGCATCACTCGCTAAAACTTCTGCCCATTTGTAAGAGTAATAACCCGCCGCATATCCACCAGCAAAAATATGACTGAAGCTATGTTGGAAGCGGTTGTAATCTACAGCAGGAACAACTGCATACTGCTTACGAATGTCATCTAAGGTCTGCTGAATTTGCTCACTATTCAAAGCAGGTGTTTTAGTGTGAATAGTCAAATCAAACAATGCAAATTCAAGCTGACGTAAAGTTTGCATACCAGACTGGAAGAATCGCGCATTTAATAAAGCATCGAGTAATTCTTGTGGCAAAGTTTTTTTACTATCGATGTGTTCACTTAATACATCTAGGCTTTCTTTATCCCATGACCAGAATTCCATGAACTGGCTTGGTAGCTCTACTGCATCCCAAGCAACACCATGAGTTCCTGCAACTGAAATATTATCTACTTCGGTTAGCATATGATGTAAACCATGTCCAAACTCATGGAATAACGTGATCACTTCATCATGGGTGAGTAAAGCAGGCTGATCACCTACTGGAGGCGTGAAGTTACACACCATGTAGCAAATTGGTTTTTGTAAACCATGAACAGTTTGCATGCGTGAGCGGAAACCATTCATCCACGCACCGCCACGTTTACCCGTACGTGCATAGATGTCAAAGAAGAAGCCACCAATCACTTGGCCTTGGTCTTCTAATTCAAAATAACGTGCATCTGGATGCCAGACTGGTGCTTGTCTTTCGATGATACTAATACCATATAAGCGCTGCACGATCTGGAATAAACCTTGAATGACTTTAGGTGCAGGGAAGTACGGTTTTAATGCCTCTTGCGATAAGTTGAATTGTTGCTGTTTGAGCTTTTCAGAATAGTAAGTACTATCCCAAGGTTTAAGTTCGTCAACACCATCTTGCTTGGCAATCTCTTGAAGTTCAGCAACTTCTTGAAGAGCAGGGGCACGAGCATGCTCAGCGAGATCAACTAAAAAGTCATGTACCGTTTTTACATCTGGTGCCATTTTGCTTGCAAGAGAATATTCAGCGTAGTTATTGAAACCAAGTAGCTTCGCCATTTCCTGACGAAGACTTAAAATTTCTTCCATAATTTTGCTGTTATCAAACTCAGTTTGTTCAGACTGATCAGATGCACGAGTAACATAGGCTCTGTAAAGCTCTTCACGCAAAGCGCGGTCATCTGCATACGTCATGATTGCAAAATAAGCTGGGAAATCTAGAGTTGCTACAGCTTGATCGAGTTCACGTTGTTTACCGTATTGTTTTAATAACTCAACATTACTTTCAGGAAGACCTTTTAGCTCAGTTTCTGTAAGCGGTTTAAAGTATGCTTGTGTTGCATCAAGCACATGGTTAGAAAAATCAGAAGAAAGCTGTGAAAGGCGAGCAGAAATATCTGCATAGCGTTTTTTCTCTTCACCCTCTAAAGCCACACCAGAAAGTTTAAAATCACGTAAAGCAAGTCGAATAGCACTTTGTTGGGCTGGACTAAGAGAGGTATAACCCTGACCATCATGGATATGCTGATAAGTTTGATAGAGCGCCGTGTGTTGACCAAGTTGAGTGTAATATTCACTCAAAGCTGGCAATAACGATTGATAGACTTCTCTGGTTTCAGCATTGTTCATTACCGCATTTAAATGTGATAAAACACCCCATGATTCACTAAGGTTATTTTCAAGTGTATCGACTTGTTCAAGTACGGCAAGTTGTTGAGCGGTATCGGTAGGTACAGCGGTAAGTGTATTTAAAAATTCTTGGCCTGCTTGAATCGCTTGTTGGATGTCTTGTTTTAAATTTTCTAATTTAATTTCATCAAAACGCGGGGTTGGTAAGGTCGCTTGCTGTAAAGTCATTGCTGTTAGCCACATTATTTTTTAACATGTTATTAGATGTAGGTCCTCTCAAGCCAGAAATCAAGTTTAATGTGCAAAATAAGCTTTCTAAAAAGAAAGAAGTCCCAAATCGGGACTTATTTCTAGACTGGCAACATCTAATGTTTAATTATTCAGCCTTTGATTTTGCATTGGCCTTTTTCTTTTTAGGCTTAGACTTTTTCTTTACTTTTTCTGGTTTACTTTCGGCTTTTGCAGAAGGTTTTTTACCAGACTTTTTAGTATAAGAACTCGCCTTGGCTTTTTCTTTCTTTTTGTGAACAGGTCTTTCGCCATCGCTACTTGTTGGTTTACTGAAAACTTCTTCAGTTGCCTGTGAAGATGTTTTAGTTGTGCGTGGAGCTCGGCTACGAACGACTCTTCCTGCATGCGTGACTTGTTGAAGAAGCTGGAAGTCAATTTTACGTTCTTCAAGATTTACGCCAGCAACCTGAATTTTAACTTCATCGCCTAAACCAAAGACTTGACCACGATTTTGACCTACCAGATTTTGGCTCGCTTGGTCATAAATAAAGAAGTCATCGCCGAGTTGGCTAATATGAATCATGCCATCGACATATAGATCTTTAAGTGTAATGAATAAACCAAATTCGGTTACTGCACTTACGATACCAATAAACTCGTCACCCAAATGCTGTTGCATGTAGTGACACTTTAACCAAGTTGTTACGCTACGAGAAGCTTCATCTGCACGGCGTTCAGTTTGAGAAAAATGTTCACCGGCATCATCAAGCGCTGCACCAGAGAGTGGATAAGGCTTTTGTTTCAAGTGTGCTTTAATAGCACGGTGCAACAATAAATCTGGGTAACGACGAATTGGCGAAGTGAAATGAGTATAGGCTTCATAAGCCAAACCATAGTGTCCCGCATTTTTTGCGCCATAATAAGCTTGCATCATTGAGCGTAATAAAACGGCATGAATACTTGGTGCATCAATACGGTCTTTGGTCGCTTCAATAACTTTTTGATAGTCTGCTTGAGTTGGTTGGTCAGGGAAGGGTAGACCGAGCAACTTCACAAAGTCTTTTACTTTCTGAATACGTGAAAACTCTGGAGCTTCATGCACACGGTATAACATGGGAACATCATGTTCTAATGCATATTCAGCTGCAGCAACGTTAGCAAGCAACATACATTCTTCAATGAGCTTATGTGCTTCATTACGTGTACGTGGCAAAATTTCTTTAATCCCGCCCAGCTCATCAAAAGTCATGTACGTTTCAATGGTTTCAAATTCCATTGCATGGCGGTCGGCACGCAAGTTTTTCAAAATTTGATAAAGCTGGAAAAGTGTATTTAAAGATTTATGAACATCACGATCTTTTGGAATCGCATCTGTTGCGCCTTCAAAGTATTGCGCTACCTGTGTATAGGTCAAACGTGCTTTTGAGTGCATAACTGACGGATAAAAATCGTAACCAGTTACACGGCCTGAACGAGAGAGCTTAAGGTCACAGACCATACATAAGCGGTCTACATGAGGGTTCAGAGAACACAAGCCGTTTGACAAAGCCTCTGGTAGCATTGGTAATACGAAGTGTGGGAAATATACCGAAGTGCCTCGTTCCTCAGCTTCTTCGTTAAGGGCTGAGTCTAAGCGTACATAATGGCTGACATCTGCAATTGCGACGACAACACGGTAACCACCACCCGGACGTTTTTCTGCATAAACTGCATCGTCAAAATCTCGAGCGTCTTCACCATCAATTGTAACTAATGCCAAATCTCTTAAATCAATACGACCTTCACGGTCTTGAGCAGATGGTTCTTTAAAACTTTCTGCTTCTTTTAATACCTGATCTGGAAATTCATATGGCAAACCAAATTCAAGAATGGTTTGTGGAATGATAATTTCTGTATCAGCTTTGTCTGCCATAGACTGAATAATATGTGCTGTTGAAAACTCTTCACGGGTTGGATAGCTATCAATTGCAACACGTAGCATATCGCCAACATTCGCCTCAGCATGTTTTACGAGTTCTTTTTCTAAAGGAATAGGCTGATGCTGATTGGGATTGTTGGGTTGAATAAAATATTCACCCTCATGAACTGACAATTTACCAATTAATTGCTTAACGCGATGTTGTAAAACTTCTGTGATAAAACCCCAAGGTTTACCTTTACGGTCTACTGAAGTCTGGCGGACTCTAACTCGGTCACCATTAAATACTAAACGTAATTCACGTTCAGGAAGTAAAAGATCAGTTTGACCATCAATATGTGCTGTACCTAAACCTTTACTATTAATATAAACAGTTGCTTCATATGTTGGTTGATCTGCCACCAACTGAAATTTAAAACCGTCTTTCATGATTTGACCATCACGAACCATAGCACTTAAACGATGACTTAATGCTTCGATACTTTTTTGGTCATGAATATTAAAATGATCGACAAGCTCTGCATGAGATTGTGGTGTTTGCAACTGCTCCAACGTATCTAAAATCAGAGTACGGCTTGGAATAGGATTGTCATAACGTTCAGCTTCAGCTTTCGCTTCAGGGTCAGCCCAGTTTTTTGTCATGTCGTTTTGTTTCACGCTTGGCAGATAAGTTTAGCATAAGCCATGCAGACCCGAACTGCACGTTCAGGTTTGCAATAATGTGTTATGCACTACAGTATTTTGATGAAGAAATAATATCTATCTTAACAAGCGTTTGATCGAAAAAGACGAAAATAATGAGGAAATTGCTTAAAAAATAATTCATTGAACTAAAAAACAAGAAAATTTCAGTATGATGACTTGAACAATGTGGTTTTAGTTTGTATTATGGCGGCTCGTTCCGGTGAGGTGGATGAGTGGCTGAAATCACTTCCCTGCTAAGGAAGCATACCTATTACTGGTATCGAGGGTTCGAATCCCTCTCTCACCGCCATTTACTTAATGCGCTCATAGCTCAGCTGGATAGAGCACTTGGCTACGAACTAAGGGGTCGGGAGTTCGAATCTCTCTGAGCGCACCA
>NZ_JBWZIF010000015.1:0-88989 GCF_056735735.1 Acinetobacter sp. V116_7 | reverse complement strand
GCAGTTAAAGTTGTTTTACCATGGTCAACGTGACCAATTGTGCCCACGTTTACGTGTGGCTTATTACGTTCAAACTTAGCCTTAGCCATGTTTATAGTCCTCGTTTACGTCGAACACAATTCTGAGCAAGACTCAGCATCGACATATCGCCTAAAAAATCAAACACCCAATACTTGAAAAGCAGACTAATAAGCCTGCTTTTTAAATCTTTGTAGAAAATCTACTAAACTGTATCTGGAGCTCTTATCGAGATTTGAACTCGAGACCTCTCCCTTACCAAGGGAGTGCTCTACCACTGAGCTATAAGAGCGATTATCCTTCGATGGAGCGGGAGACGAGGGTCGAACTCGCGACATGCAGCTTGGAAGGCTGCCGCTCTACCAACTGAGCTACTCCCGCACGATGCTGGTATACTTAGCACTTCAATCGAAGTTAATGGTGGTGAGAGAAGGATTCGAACCTTCGAAACTTTCGTAGCGGAGTTACAGTCCGCCCCCTTTGACCGCTCGGGAATCTCACCATATCACACTTATTTCAGTGTTATCCTACACTTAACAACTTCACACTTTAAATGGTGCCGGCACACGGATTCGAACTGTGGACCTACTGATTACAAGTCAGTTGCTCTACCAACTGAGCTATGCCGGCGCTTCTTAGTGTTTCGTACGTTTCGTATCGGAACGGTGTGCAGTTTAGCAAAACTTCCAAACGATGCAAGCAGTTTTTTAAAAAAAACTGCTAAAAACTCATAAAATCAATCCGTTTGATGATAATTCAACCGCTTTGATCACTGCGCGAGCTTTTATTTGGGTTTCATTCCATTCCGATTCAGGATTTGAGTCAGCAACTAAGCCCGCTCCAGCCTGTACATACACTTTTTTATCACGGATTACACACGTACGGATTGCAATCGACATATCCATTTCACCATACCATCCTAAATATCCCACTGCCCCACCAAAAACACCTCTTTTCACAGGCTCTACTTCGTCAATAATTTCCATTGCACGAATTTTTGGTGCGCCAGACAAAGTACCTGCTGGAAAAGTTGCCTTAAATACGTCTAGTGCATCGATATCATCACGCACTTCACCTTGTACATTTGAAACGATGTGCATGACATGCGAGTAGCGCTCAATGACCATCTGATCAGTCACTTTGACCTTACCAATTTTAGAAACTCGCCCAACGTCATTTCGACCAAGGTCAATCAACATTAAATGCTCTGCGATTTCTTTCTCATCAGAGAGTAAGTCTTTTTCTAAAGCAATATCTTCTTCTTTAGTTTTTCCGCGTGGTCTAGTACCAGCCAACGGGCGAACTGTCGCAATACCATTTTCAAGACGAGAGAGAATTTCAGGTGATGACCCTACAATATGGAATGGTTTTTTATCCGTAATTGTTTGACCTTGTACTAAGAACAAATAAGGCGAAGGGTTTAAATGACGTAAAGCACGGTAAACCTGTAAAGCCTCTCCATCAAAGTCGGAAACCATACGTTGACCAGGAACAACCTGCATAACATCACCCGCGCGGATGTATTCTTTAACCTTTTCTATGGTCTCAAGAAATTTCGCTTTACCTGTAATCGATTCAAAATGTGGGGGTGTATGCGGCTTAGCTTGCAAACTAACTGGTGTAGCCAACAACTGTTCCAATTGATCTAACTTTTGCTGCGCATCTTCATAAGCATTTGGCTGTGCTGTATCGGCATGAACAATTAAAAACAGAGTATCTTTAAGGTTATCAAAGACAATGACCGTTTTTGATAGCATTAACCACAAATCCGGCAATGTAATTGGATCAGCCGCAGGAACATTTTTTAAACGTGGCTCTATGTAGCGAACTGCATCATAGCCTAAATAACCAACCAGCCCGCCAGTAAAACTTGGTAAGTCTGGTAAAAGCTCAGCTGGTGGAACTGTAAATTGCTTCTGGAATTCACGAATATATTCAAATGGATCTAGACAATCTTCTTGTGTGATCGAACCATCAGCATGCTGTATAGATAAAACACCTGCATTGCATGAAAAAACTGTCGATTCACCCAAACCAATCATAGAGTAACGCGCCCAGTTTTCACCACCTTCAACCGACTCAAATAAATAAGCTTGTTTTTGCTCCTTAAAACGAGCAAAAACAGATAAAGGTGTTTCCGTATCTGCTAAACGCTGACGATAAACTGGAATAGTGTTGTAACCTGATGCTTTAAGCTGTTCGAATTGCGCTAAAGTAGTCATGAATTTTTCTCTAATATGGTTTCGATTTAAAAGTGTGTTTTTCTAGTTTCGATTTAGACACGCCATCGAAAAACCATACGCTTATTCATGCTGATCTCCATTTCACTCATTAGATAATTAACTCAGCCAAACTATCAACCACTTGCTGAGGCTTGCAATCATAGATATTTTCTCCATGATTATAGCCATAGCTAACCACAATACAATCAATTCCCGCACGACGCGCAGCCTCAATATCATTACTTGAATCGCCAATCATTAATGATTGTGACGCAGATATTTTTAGACTTTGCATGCAATGCAACAAAGGTAATGGATGTGGCTTTCTCTCTGGCAAGCTATCGCCTCCAAGTACAACTTGAAAATAAGAAGAAAGTTCTAATGCATCAAGTAACCCTTGAGCAAGTTGCACAGGCTTATTGGTAACACATGCCATATGTATATTCAAAGTTTTACAATGCTTTAAAAACTCAGTTACACCAGGATAAATTTGAGTATTCACACAAAGTTCAGCACCGTATATGTCAACAAATTTCTGCAAGAGGACTTTATGCTGTTCAGCATCTAATTTTCCAAAAATATGAAGCAGAACACTTTCACAGAGTTTAGACACTCCCTTACCTACCCATGCTCGGATCTGGGCTTCTGTTATTAAAGGCCATTTTAATTCTTGCAAACTTAAATTCATTGATCTATATAAATCAGCAGCAGAATCAACTAGTGTTCCATCTAGATCAAATAAAATTAAATCGCGCTTACTTAATTGTGCAACAGACATCTTCTTCTTCTCAAAATTTAAAAGGCATGCGTTTAGCATGCCTTGATTGTAAAAGCAGCAATGGATTATTTAAAGAATAACCATGCCAATAAAGCTAAAATTACTAAAATAATAATAGTGATTAAACCAACTGAGGCATTCTTCTGTTGCTCTTTTTCTTCAGCAACACGAGAAACAGGCTCCTCAAAGGCAACAGGTGATGGTTGTTTTACATTGACATCCACACCCTCTGGAATAGGTGCAGGCTTTGGTATAGAGATATTCTGTGGCATACCATCACGACGAACTTCTGTTTCTGCAGCACGCTCTGCAAGACTTGGCATTCCTTGATCACTTAGGTCTTGTGTTAGTGCAGCAGTTTGCACGGGTTCTGCTTCGATTTCAGGTAAATCTAATATTTCTTTCGCAGGCGCTAATACAGAAAATTTAAAGCTAGCAAATTGAACAATATCACCATCATGCAGCTGTTTTTCTTGTTCAATACGAATATCGTTTACGAATGTACCATTTGATGAATTAAGGTCTTGCACCCATAGCAATTGATCTTTTAAAAGCAATGCAGCGTGGCGACGTGAAATTTCAGCGGCTTGCAACAATACATCAGCATCTTGATGGCGCCCGACTAACATATCACGATCAACACTAATTTCTTGGCCAGTAATTTCGCCAGTAATTGCTTGTAATTTCCAAGTCATGCGTATGTCCTATTCATTTTTTATCAATCATAACATGCTACTACGGTGCTGTGCTTGGACGCAGTGTCGTTGTTGTTACGGTATTTTTAGTACGATTAACTTCAGGTTCAGGCAACTGTAATGTTTGTCTTTGAACCGATGGCTGTACAGCTACAGGTGTTGTTACTGTCGAGCTTTTGCCACCTGAAGGAACCTGCTGATAATTTTTTGGCTGAGAGGCAATACTTGGCGGTGTCATCTTTTGATTATAGACATCATCAACCTGTTCAGGCAATTTGGCAAAGTTGCCATTTTTATCCATCGCCAATTGTAAGCTGTAAAGCTGATTGTAGCGCTGCTGAGACAAACGGCGCACATCATTTGCATCACCCACAATTGTTGGATGAATAAAGACGAGAAGATTACGTTTTACATTGCTTCGAGTATCCGAGCGGAATAATCGACCTACATATGGAATACTGCTTAACCCAGGAATACCTTGACGGTTAAATTCAACATCGTCAGAAACTAAACCACCCAAAACTACTGTCTGCCCATGCTCAGCCAATACAGCTGTTTTAATCGCACGTTTATTGGTAATTAAATCGGCCGCTTGACCTTTACTCGCCTGAACATTCGAAACTTCTTGTTCAATTTCAAGTCGAACTGTGCCATTTTCACCTATGTGAGGTATAACCTTTAATGTCACGCCTACGTCTTTACGCTCAACAGTTGTGTATGGATTGATGCCTGTACTGTTTGTAGTGACCGATCCTGTTACAAATGGAACATTCTGACCGACAACAATATAAGCTTCTTCATTATCCATCGTCACAATAGAAGGCGTAGACAACAAATTAGAAGCTGTATTCTCTTTTAGAGCTTGAATTAAAGCTCCATAAAGTTGGCGAGAACCATCTGCACCCTCTTTATACTTTCCTAATGCAATTGAACTACCTGCTCCAATTGCACTTCCCAAACCAGAAGCACCGCCCGTTAAATAACCAGCTGCCAGTGAAGCTAGACTTGAACCAGCGTTCGTAAAATTAATTAAACCAATACCACTATTGATATCACCAAGTGCCCATTGCACCCCTAATTGATCGGCATCTTTACCCGAAACCTCAATAATGGCAGCTTCAATAAGAACTTGCTGACGGCGAACATCTAGCTGCTGAATCGCAGATTCAATTTCACGCATTAATTGTGGGTCAGCCTTAACCACTAACGAGTTTTGGGCATTATCCGCAATAATACTCACACCATTTTGGCTAAAGCTAGAGATATTGTTTTGATTACTACTGTTTGAATTACCATTTAGGTTAATAGATGGCGTAGAAATTGAGCTACCATTTGAACCAGAGGTGTTTGAACTGGAATTTTGGTTATTACCCATCAAATTATTGATTGGATTCGATGAATTAGAAGAATTATTGCTATTTGACGAAGAAACAGCTTGTCCTGTTACGAGGCCTTGTAGAATCTCAGATAAGTTTTTTGCACTTGCATATTTTAATCGAAAAACTTTTAAGCCGCCCAAGCGGTCTGCTGAAGGCACATCCAGCATTTCGATCATGTGGCGAATACGTTTACGCGTTTCAGGATCGCCCTTTACTAAAATACGATTTGTTCGGTTGTCTGCAATAATACGGATACGGGCCCCGTTAAAATCCTTAGATGCTCCCGTAGCGCTCATTGCCTCAAGTTGAGTAATGATTTCTTCTGCCTGACTTGATTGCAAGTTAATAGCTTCAATATCATTTTGCCCTGTACCGTCGAGGTTACGAATGATATTTTCAAGTTGATAGATATTTGCAGCTCGGTCCGAAACAATTAGCGCATTAGTGCCTGCTATCGCAGCCATATGTGCAAATTGCGGCATTAAAGGGCGAAGTGCTGGAATTAAATCATTTGGATTTGTGTTTTCAAGCCAAATGACTCGAGTGACGATTTGATCACCACGCAGTCTATTTCTAGAATCGTAAGGGATTCCCGAGTTCTTAACATTACTATCTGGCACAAGTTTGATGGTATTCCCTGAAGGAATTGCCACCACCCCATTTACATTCAAGACCCCAAGAAATAGGTCATAAACTTCATCTTTATTAAGGGGTTTATTCGATATTACTGTGACATTGCCACGCACTCGCGGATCTACTGCAAAGTTTTTCCCCGTAATGTCTGCAACTTCATTAATAAATGCAGTTAAGTCAGCATCACGTAAATTGATCTTCCATGTCTGGGCATAGACGCTGCTGCTCACTGTCGCAATCAATGGGGCTGCTGCAAGTAATGCCCAAAGTGGACGTTGATGATTCAATAAAGCCATAACTTGCGATAATTCCTAACTCTTATGGTGACGTGTTATCACTAAAAATTTTGTTGTATGGTCATCACTTGATCACCACGTTTTATTTCTAATTTCACTTGCCCAGCTCGACGAGCCTGTTCAAGTAACTGCACATCCGTTTGTCCTTGCCCAACCGCTTGACCGTTTAAAGAAACAATCCGGTCACCCGGCCTTAAACCTAACTTATTTCGAAGCGCAGTGGGTGTACGTTCTGTAACTTCAAAACCTTCGCTTGAGTTCCCGCTTACCCCCATATCTTTGAGGTACTGCTCTCGGTTCCCCTGCATTTGCTGAATAGCCTGCCCTAACGCCTCTTGAGTCGTATTAACAGGTGCCGACGACTGAGGCGCAGTTGCAGCTGGTTGGGAGGCATCTGGCGTCATAGGTTGATATAAACCGTTTGGCAAACCTTTAAACTGAAGTTCACGCGTACTTCCATTACCTTGACGCAATATCACGTGATCCCAATAAACTTCTGCCAACTGATAAGAGGTAGAACCTATTGTTTCTCCCACCCGATACCGGTCAGCAGTATTATCAAGCTTAATCACAGCCGAAGAAAAACGGTTGGGATAACCCAGCAGCACGCCTTGTAATTCTAGATTGACATTTTCCTGAGCTGCATTGGCTGAAGGTTCATTAAAAAGCGAAAAAGTACTAATGTTAGGAATTTGTGGTTGCTGTGATCCTAACTCTACCCGATCAAACTGCATCATTTGAGGAGGTGCAATCACCCACCAAAATAATGAAGCCAATTTCCAGCACAGCCATAGAATTAAAACGGCAAATACAACCACACTTAACCGATCTAATTTTTGCCATTGTAGGTGCTGTAATTTCTCAATCCACACTTTCATTAGTTACCCCCTTGTATTAAGGGCTGACGAGAACTAATGACAAATGTATCTAAACCAGCTTTTCCATCATAAGATGGAATATTCAGTAATAATCTTTGCGTAAGCTGCACATCAAGCATCATGTTGGCATCTAATAAAAGATTCGCCATTTTCTGACTGCGTTGATCACGTATATCAACTTGTAATTGACCGTTTTGATCCGTTAGTTGCCCATTTAAAGAAGGCATATTCATCCGGTCTTGACGATCACCAATATTATAAATTAAAGCACCGCCACCCCAATGCAATTGACCATCAACTGCGGCGAAACCCTGCTCTTTTTTATAATTAAAATTAATATCTTTTAACTGGATACTATTCACAGGCCATTGCCAGTTCACAATTTGTTTTAATGTTTCAGGCGCAACCTGACCATTCATAGCTTTTACAATTACTTTTTTACCCACGCCATAGCCCATTACCCCAGATAATTGGGTATTTCCACTATGGATATCTACATCAGCAGCGAACCGTAATAAAAACAGGTCAAGAGGTCTAGTTTTCCAATGAATCGAGCCTCTCAAAGTACCACGCCGCCAATCTGCTTGGCCTTGCCAGATATTTCCACTTACATTGTGTAGAGTTTGATTATTCTTTGAAAATTTAGAAATTAGCCACGTCGCCGGGATCTGTAAAATAATAAAAATTAAAAATGCAATGAGTGCAAATAACCACCACTTCCATTGCTTAGACTTTTTCTTCATTCAGCCTTACCAACATGCAAATTATCGTCCTTATTTTGAGAGTAGCTCTCTAGTCTGACATTATGCATACTTTTTCAACATCGCCAATTCACTTCATATAAAAAAACCAAGCAATCGGGCTTGGCTTCGGTATTAAGACTATAAGTTGAACGTATGACAAAATCATGAAAACCGAGTGCTAAAAGAACTAAATGCAAATTTGATCTCAACAATCTATTTAAAGATGAATTTAAACACCCAATTTCTTAAATAATTTTCAAAACACACTTTAGTTATTTTTATGCATAAAAAAACCAGGCAAATCTGCCTGGCTTTTTAAATCGGCAATACGATTAGATTAAGAAATCTTCAAGTTTTGCGCCTTTTTCAATTTCAGCAACTAACCAGCGTGGTTGTTTACCACGACCAGTCCAAGTCTCTTCAGAATTGTTTTTGTTGCGGTAACGTGGCTCAACAGATTTACGTGTTGTTTTCTTACGTTTTTGAGCACCAAACTCAAGAAGTTGTTCAACACTAAAACCTACATTTTCAGCGATCTCGATAATTTGATTATAAGCATCTTCGATTGCTTGATCTTTTTTACTTGCAATTAAAGCTTCCGCTTCTTCTTGTAAGCGTTTTAACTCTTCAACAGATAATTCACTGATATCCGGTTTCATTAATAAATACTCCAGTCTTACAGACAATTCAAAATAATACAGACAAAATTTAAAAACATAAAATCAAGACCAATATTATTTATAATCTATTCAATAAGCAATAGTTTGAAAGCCGTGTTCATCAGAATAACTAAAAAAATTACCTTTTAATTACATTATCAATTATAAATGAAATATATTTTATTAATATTTATTTAAGATAAATGTATTAAGTCATGCCCAACAGATTTTTCTAGCTCAATAATTTTTTGTTTTATTTCCTGAGGTATTTCACATTTTCGTTCTGTTAATTTATCTACGCAGACCATAACCGCTTCACCAGTAGCCACGATTTGCTGTTGTGTCTCACTCCATAATATATAAACCATACGGAATGCACTATTACGGAGCTCTTCCACGCGAACACCGACTTTCAGTACATCTGGATAAAAAACTGGCTTTAAATATTTACACTGACTTGAGGCTACGACGGTATATAATTGTGGCGTTAATATATTTATTGCTTCCATATATAAAATACGTGAGCTTTCAATATATCGATAATATTGTACATTATTGACATGACCGAAAGCGTCCATATCTCCCCATGCGACTTTCTGTTCATATATTATCGGGTAGACAGACAGTTCTTTCATTTTCGCCTCATATTTTAAATTTTAAAAAATTCGCATCATTTTCAAAGATTAGGTTTAACTGTTTGATTAATACTTCATCTTCATTAAGCGTAGACTTAATACGTAAATAGCTCATTAAAATATTATCTGGATATAATGATAATAATGTTTCAGCCTCTGCTTGACGTCCAGTTGCCATATAGATATGCCATTTTGCAAAGGTTAAAACAGGCAAATTCATATATTGATTTTCAAACTCAATAATTTTTTCTTCGACATCTGCATAGTCTGGAACCTGTTTAAGCAGTTGCTGCTGAAACCACAGATAAAACACTTCTGGATCGAACTGTTCTTTTAATAAGTGTAGTGTTAAGGCTGCGTGTTGCATACTCATATCAGGCATACGCGCCAATAGTTTGAGCCATAACAACTTACTGCTATAAGGTCGAGTTTGAATTTCAGACTCTAAATCCAGATAACGTTGTTGCAAAGCATGCAGATCATCAACAGAAGCTTCATCAAACTGCTGAAGAAGTTGCTGTAACCATAAATCACGGTGCTCAGCATCTAGCAAACCATACTTCATTGACCGTAAATACACCCATGGGTGTTGCAGCGCCAATTGCCCCCATAACGCAGTTAATCGTTGCTGGTAGGCTGTTTCTATTTCCTCAAGCCAAGGCGATAACTGATGCTGGTATAAAAACTCAAGATGAGTTAATGCACGTTCAGCTTCGTTTTGGGCTAAAAAGATTTCGATTCGTTCTAACTCTGCCAATTCAAATGCCATAGGCGGTGATTGATCTAAAGCAGCCAATGCTTTTGGATAGTCCCCACTTAAAACCAGAAATTTGGCATCAATAATATTTTTTAAAAGCGCTGACTGAGTAAAAACACGTTCAATAAATACACGTTGATCTTCGGCGGCCTCTAATAACCAGACAATACCTAATTGTTCATAGGGATGAAGGTTTTTAAACTGGAAGATGTTTTCACTTTTCCTCTGCTCGCGAGAGGAATAACGTTTAACCCAAAGCCATATAAGTTGAGCAATAAAACTCATGACCACAAAAGCAAGGGTTAATCCCCAGACATTTGTTTGCAACTGCAATTGTCGCCAGTAAATGTAGACATAACCCATTCCATAGCCATAACTCAATAAAGCTAAAGCGGCAAAGAGTATTAAACTAATTACGAAATAAACCGACAGGAGGTGTTTCATATCTCCTCCTTATGAGCCAATTAGACCAAGTGTAGATAATTTAGGAACAGGCACTATCGATAAATGTGCCACTTTAGCAATACGTTTTTTTAACTGCTGACTCGTTGCATCAGGCATTTCATCTAATTTTTGCATCACAGATTGCAGCTCGTTTTGGTACTCTGTCATTTTGCCTTGATTGAGTGCCTGTTCAGCAATTAATAGTCTTAATTGCACTTCTTTGAGTACCACACTTCGATTCATTAAATTAATAGACGGCGTTTCTACTTTTTCTATGCGGAACCATTTTTTCCACCAAGACACAGACTCGGATTGATCCATCTCAAGCTTAGGCTGAGCTAAAGCTTGCTGAATATTTTTATCAATCGTCTGTAATAAATCGTCGATCAATTGATGGCGCTGATTTTGAGCCAAAGTGAATTGTTGTACTGCTTGCTTATCCTGTTCAAGCGATTGGTTCAAGCTATGTTGCAATGCTGGAGCAATTTCATAGTGCACGAGAGATAGCTGCAACTGATTTAATTGATCAACTGCATAAATCAATTGCTGCTGATCAATTGCAAATTGAATTAAATCTAACTTTTGTTTAATTAAAACTGTAGGAGCAATACCTGTCGGTGGAGCATCCGGGTGCCCCACTGAACTTAGTTTATCGCCTGTATTTACAGGTTGATTCTGTAGTTGTCGCTGTAAAGCAACCAATTGATCATTTAGATTGGCATAGTGCTGTTCTGATTGAAGCAGACTTTGCTTAAGCTCGGGAACAGTACGAGAAATTTGCCACATATCGTAACTGAGCTTAGCCAACCAAGCCATGCCCAGTAAAATGATGATAGAAACAAGTTTTCTCATACGAATCCTTATAATGCCTGAATGTGATGAATCATCCCCGAAGGCGATAAATTTTCAAGTTGAATAATGTGAAAATGAGCCTGTTGTTGATCGCGATATTCTTTAACAATTTGGAAAAGACGTGGGCCTAAAACCAAATATACACAATCAGGTTGTACATTATTTTTTAAACAAAGCTTTAACCAATATTTCCAGCTGGCCTCACTGGTAATTAAGACCAGCCATTTGTGTAAATTATAATTTGAATTCTGTGTCAGATGTTTGAATGTAGAACATGAGGTTTCTGGGCATTGCCGATGATATAAAATGAAATTTAAAATCTGAATACCTTGCTGCTGCAAAGTTTCCATCATAAATTGACGTCCACCCTCTCCTCGCCAGAAAGCGATACTACCAGCCTGATTCATATTATGAAGAATCGGCAGGTTTAACATTCCCTCAGAAGTTTCCACATCTGGAATATGTGCATCAACGTCATATTCATGAAGGCGATTAGCCGTAGCCTGCCCAACCGCAATCCAATGAATATGTTTTAAGTCATCTAGCTTTAAACCACTTTGTATTAAGTACTGCATACCCACATCAACAGCAGTTGGGCTGACCACAACAATAGCTTGTGCTTTAACTAATTGTTGGTAAAGCTGAAGTAAGTGTTCGGAAAAGGGTTTAGCAACGAGTTCTAAAAGAGGTAAAGACTCAACCTGATAACCTTCATTTTGCAAAGCATCTGTTAATTCAGCGGCACGAGAATCAGGTCGAGTATTAATAAACAACATGGTTTAGTAAAGAGCCTTTAATAGCTCACCCGCACCTTGATCAAGTAAGTTTCGAGCAAGGTTTTCACCCAGTTGATGAGCATTGCTAGCTTCATCTGTCAGTTCAGCACGTAATAATGTTTGCCCATCAGGACTTCCGACACGACCTTCAATATGGATTTGTCCATTTTGTAGTGTGGCATAACCTGCAATTGGAACCTGACAACCACCTTCAAGATAGGCATTAAAAGCACGCTCAGCACGTACACAAACATCTGTTTCTTCGTGCAATAGTGGTTGAATTAAAGCTAATACATCTTGGTCAGCTGCACGGCATTCCAAGCCCAACGCACCTTGACCCACCGCAGGCAAACTAATGTCTGGTGTTAAACAATGACGAATACGTTCTGACAATCCTAAACGCTTCAAACCAGCGCTAGCTAAAATAATAGCGTCATATTGACCATCATCTAGTTTCGCTAAACGTGTGCCAACATTTCCACGTAAGTCAATAATTTGCAAATCAGGACGTTGTTTTAAAATTTGAGATTTACGACGTAAACTTGAGGTCCCTACTTTTGCACCTTGAGGTAGGTCAGCAAATTTTTCAAATTGATTTGAAACGAACGCATCTAATGGATCTTCACGTTCACAAATTACTGCCAAGCTTAGACCTTCTGGCAAAGCCATCGGAACATCTTTCATTGAATGTACAGCTAAATCTGCACGCCCATCTAAAAGTGCTGCTTCTAACTCTTTAACAAACAGCCCTTTCCCACCAATTTTTGCTAAAGGCGTATCTAAGATTTTATCGCCCTGAGTGACAAATTTAACCAACTCCACCGTTAAATCTGGGTGAAGCTCCTGTAATCGGGCACGAATATATTCTGCCTGCCAAAGAGCAAGTGGGCTTTGTCGTGTAGCAATTTTCAAGGTTTTCATAAATTCAAGTATGGGCTGGTCAAACAATACACCCTAAACTTAACTTGATCCCTTAAAATTGCAAGTAAAATCTCGCACGCCCAAGATAACTCTTTTTAACTTTAGAGCTGATGGATCCGTTCTCTAAGCATAGATAAATGTCGACGACTCACCGAAAGTCGCTCATCTAAGCCACGTAAACGAACCTGATATTGCCCAGAGCTAACGAGCTCTAGTCCATCTAAATATGCAACTGCAACTAAGGCATTTCGATGAATACGAATGAATTGATCTGCAAATTCGGTTTCAAGCTCTTTTAAAGTTTCATCAATTAATACACTGCCATTTTGATGACGCACCGTGACATATTTTTGATCGGCTAAAAAATAATAGATATTTTCAACAGGAATTAGCTCAACCCCACGATAGGTTTTTGCAGCAATTTGATGTCGTTGTGTTTTTAGATCATGTAAAAAATCATGTTGTGGTAAAGCATTAAGCTGTGCTTGAGTAAGCTGAGTCAATTGACTAAAAACTTGTTCAAGTTCTTGAGGATCAATGGGTTTAAGAAGATAAGCTTGAGCTTGAGACTTAAATGCTTCCAATGCATGTTGGTCATAGGCCGTACAGAATACAATCGCAGGTCGAGGATTTAGCTGACTTAGCTGTTCCGCACAGACAAGACCATTCATACCTGGCATTTGAATATCAAGTAAAATTACATCCGGTTGATGAAGCCGCGCCTGTTCCAAGGCCTCTTGTCCATGATGAGCCGTTGATACAACTTCATGTCCCATCTTTGAAACTAAACGTGATAATCGCTCCACTGCAAGTGGTTCATCATCACAAATCAGCACCTTCATTCATCCTCCTTGTCACCGTTAACTTGATCCATTTTTTTATGGTTAACTCTGACTAACTTATTATTTTGTTTGATATTGATAGCTCATAATGGTGGTATATAAGGTTTCACCTTTATAAACCTGAAATCTTACGGAACTCCCATAATATGCTTTCAGGCGCTGCTTAACATTTTCAAGCGCGATTCCATGCCCTTTCCTTGATTTTATTGTATCGTCTGTATATGGGTTGGTAATGACTATACTGACCTGATTTTGCAATATTTCAACCAATACCCCTATGGTTGCCTTACCCATCATTGGTTCTACCCCATGAAAAATACTATTCTCTAACAAAGGTTGTAATGTCAATAAAGGAATGGTGATCTGTTTGAGTTGCAAAGGTGAAAGCTCGACTTTCCAATCTACTTTTAAGCGCTCTCCCAAACGGACCTGTTCAATCATTAAATATTGTTTACTTAGCTCGATTTCTTCATGCAGACTCACCAATTTCAATTCTTGGAAGCTGGCACGAAATAAACGTGACAGACTAATAAGCATGCTTTCTGCTTTATCTGGATCTATCGCAATTAAACTGACTACATTATTTAGACTATTAAATAAAAAATGAGGATGAATTCGCGCTTGCATGGCCTGAATACGGGCATTTAATTCTGCATATTGCTGATGTAACCATTGTTCTCTGACATATAAATAACGTAGGCAGAAAGCCCCGAGTAATATTCCATAGCTTAGATATAAAGGCACATTGGTAAAATAAATGCTCCATCCCTGCGTTAAAGAAGCATGTTTATTTAAAAGACCAAACTGAAAAAAATTACTCATTAAGGTGGTTAAAACAACAATACCTTGCAACATGATAAAGCCAATAGCCAAGGCAAATTCTTGACGTAAAGTGTTAAAAAAAGCTTGAAAACGCTCAACCAAGGCAAAAAAGGACAATATTACCCAGTTAATAAAAACGATGTATTGAAAAAGCCTTCCCCCGCTCAAGGCTTGCCAAGACTGTGCTTCAGCCAATGCTAAGACCAGAGCCAAAACATTACTTGCGATAATTAATTCGAATAAGTGTTGCCAACGCCCGTTTTTCGTAAAAAAATAGGAGGAATTTTGATTTCGGTATGCTGTAGGAAACAACTTTGTTTGTTGAGCTTCGGCAAGTGATATACTCTTTTTTATTTTACTGAGCCACCATGACCACATCTTCAAATCCCCCTAATTCAGTAACCCCAGACCAAACCTCAGGTATGTGGGGTGGTCGTTTTTCTGAAGCGACGGACGCTTTTGTAGCCGAATTTACCGCCTCTGTTCAGTTTGACCAACGTTTTTATAAGCAAGACATCGCTGGTTCGATTGCGCATGCTACCATGCTTGCGAAAGTTGGCGTACTCACAGAAGCAGAACGCGATGACATTATTGAAGGTTTAAGCACCATTCGCTCAGAAATTGAGGCTGGAAACTTTGAGTGGCGCATCGATCTTGAAGATGTTCACATGAACATTGAATCACGTTTGACTCAACGTATTGGCATTACAGGTAAAAAATTACACACAGGCCGTAGCCGTAACGATCAGGTTGCAACTGATATTCGTCTTTACCTACGCGACGAAATTGATGATATTTTAAAATTATTAGAACGTTTACAAAAAGGCTTGTTAGGCTTGGCTGCCAAAAATGTAAATACCATTATGCCGGGCTTTACACACCTACAAACTGCTCAGCCTGTGACTTTTGGTCATCACTTGTTAGCATGGTTTGAAATGTTGGTACGTGACACTGAACGTCTCCAAGACTGCCGTAAACGTGTTAACCGTATGCCGCTTGGATCTGCTGCTCTTGCGGGTACAACTTATCCAATTGACCGCGCATATACAGCAGAGCTTTTAGGGTTTGAAGCTGTATCTGAAAACTCTCTTGATGCTGTATCTGACCGTGACTTTGCCATCGAATTTAATGCAGCTGCTGCACTTATCATGATGCATTTATCACGTATGTCTGAAGAACTGATTCTTTGGACTTCTGCACAGTTCAAATTTGTGAACATTCCTGACCGCTTCTGTACTGGTTCTTCAATTATGCCGCAGAAGAAAAATCCGGATGTTCCAGAGCTAATCCGTGGTAAATCTGGCCGTGTATTTGGTGACTTAATTAGCTTACTTACGCTCATGAAAGGTCAACCATTGGCATACAACAAAGACAACCAAGAAGACAAAGAACCTTTATTTGATGCAATCGATACGGTTCGTGGTTCACTCATGGCTTTCGCAGATATGATTCCTGCATTGGTTCCAAATATTGAAATCATGCGTGAAGCTGCACTTCGTGGATTCTCGACTGCAACCGATCTTGCTGACTACCTAGTGAAAAAAGGCGTTGCTTTCCGTGATGCTCATGAAATTGTAGGTAAAGCTGTTGCTTTAGGTGTTGCTGAAGAAAAAGATTTATCTGAACTCACACTTGAGCAATTACAGCAATTCTCTGACTTAATTACAGCAGATGTATTTGATAAAGCCTTAACACTAGAAGCTTCTGTAAATGCACGTGATCATATTGGCGGAACTTCACCAAAACAGGTTGAAGCTGCGATTGCTCGTGCCCATACACGTTTAGAACAGTTATACGCTTAAGGATAAACCATGAGTCGACAAGTTTTTTGCCGCAAATATCAAAAGGAAATGGAAGGTTTAGACTTCGCTCCTTTCCCAGGTGCTAAAGGCCAAGATTTTTTTGAAAATGTTTCTAAGCAAGCATGGCAAGAATGGTTAAAACACCAAACTACGCTGATTAATGAAAAACGCTTAAACGTGTTTGAACCAGATGCGAAGAAGTTCCTTGAAGAACAACGTGAGAAGTTCTTTAACAATGATGAAAGCGTAGAAAAAGCTGAAGGCTGGAAACCAGAATAATCGGTTTGTTTTAGCTTCTTCATCATTAAAAAGGCGGGTCCTATACACATAGACCCGCCTTTTTTTACGTGAAACTTACACAAGCATAAAAAGCCTTACATAGAGCGAACAGGACTCTACATGACATCAAAAAGTAAAGAACTTAATATCAATTCATAGCAAGAAGAACACGATCCCTGTCGTGTTTATGCACTTGATTTTCTGTCCTGAACTTCCCCCCAAAGTTCGGGACATTTTTTTATCTATTATTTTTAAACAAATAAAAAAGGCCTTGTTTCAAACAAGGCCTTTAAATATTTCAGCTCAAAATTACTTTTCGTGGACTTTAGCTTCAATTTCTTCAATTTTGGTATGACGAGCATCAAAGCCTTTTGCCATATAAATGACTTGCTCAGCAATGTTACGTGCATGGTCACCAATACGCTCTAAAGAACGTAGAACCCACATGACGTTAATTACACGAGCAATATGGCGTGGATCTTCAATCATATAGGTCATTAATGTACGTGTTGCTGACTGATATTCACGGTCGATGTCAGCATCGGCTAAAAGTACACGTAAAGCTTGATCTGCATCTAAACGTGCAAAAGCATCAAGTGCATCATGAATCATGACACGAACTTGGTTACCAATATGACGTGTTTCCATGTAGCCACGAGGCGAACCACCCTCTTCACAAAGGTTCTGTGCAATACGGGCAATTTTTGCAGCTTCGTCACCAATACGCTCAAGGTCAGTATTGGCTTTACTCATGGCAATAACCATACGCAAGTCAATCGCTGCTGGATGACGACGCGCCAAAATTAACGTCAAGCCTTCATCAATATCACGTTCATATTGATTGACTGCATTATCTTTAAATTGAACATCAATCGCTAAATTTGCGTCTGTATCAAGCAAAGAATGAATTGCATTTGCGACCTGTTGTTCGACCAAGCCACCCATGGTCATAAACTTTGTGTTTACATCTTGCAAATCTTCATTAAATTGAGAAGAAATATGATGGGTTAACACCGGATTACTTGGACTCAAGGGAAGCCTCCAACATGATGGCGCAGGAATAAAATGATTGAGCATTAAAACACAGCAATCATTAAGTTTTTATGACAAAATTAAATTTCAGATAAAAGCATTTTATTATTGATAAGTTAACCAGCTATTAAGCTCAACCAGATCTTTTTCCCCGAGCTGGCCTACCGCAGCTTTTAAACGAAGCACATTCAATAAATAGTCATATTGAGCATTAAGATAATCCTGTTTTGCAGAAAAAGCATTACGCTGCGCCAATAAAACATCAACCATACTTTTTAAGCCTTCGTTATAGCTCGCTTTCGAGGCTTGCGAAACTAAGGAAGATGAATCCATTGCAGCTTTTCTTGCTTCGAGTTTGGCTTGGTCTGTATCCACTTGCATAAAGGCACTTTTCACATCAACATTGGCACGGCGGACGGCCGCATCAAGTTGAGCTTGAGCTTTACTGGCTTCTACAGTCGCTTTTTTAATTGATGTTCGAGTGCGCCCGCCATTAAATAAATTCCAGTTCATTTCTACCCCAACCTGATCAAATTTTCCGTCAGTCGAAATGAGTGTCTCTGGGGTCTGTTTGGTATAACCATAGCTCGCCACAGCATCTATTTGAGGATAAAGCGCGGCTTTTTCCACACGGCGCTGATCTTCACTATACTGTTGCTGTAAACGGGCTTGCTGGATCTTTAAGTTTTTTTGCTGCGCCAAAGAAAGCCAGTCATTAAGTTCTGCTGGATAAGGCTTTTGAAAATTAAAATCACTTCGTAATACAGCAAGTTTATCTTGATAAGAACCAATATATTCAGACAGCTGTTCTTGGGCTAAAAGTAATTGAACATTGGTTGAAATACGATTGGCTCTGGCATTTTGGTATTGAGCATTTGCTTCACTCACATCACTACGCGCCACCAAACCTTCTTTGAGTTTGGCATTCATCATATTAAGCTGCTCAAGCAAAGCTTTTTCTTCTTGTAGGTATGCAACACTCAGTGCCTGCTGACGCAGTACATTAAAATAGGCTTCTGCTACATTTAAAACATGATCTTGTTTTTGCAGTCTTAAGGTAATTTCACTTAAGGCAACCGAAGTTTTAACTTGTTTATAACCTTCCCAAGCATCCATTCGAAACAATGGCTGACGTGCTGTTAAGGTCGCTTGCCGAGTCGTTGAGGTATTACTCACCAAAGCATCAGAAAGCCCTTCTTGATCAACACCCGGAAAGTTTGAACGCTTTACAGTTTGTCGATTACGCGTAATGTTTCCAGACAGTGTAACGGTGGGTAATAACGCTCCCGTTGCCAAACCTAAATTAAGTTGATCTGCTTCAAATTGTTGTTGATTGGCTTGCCATGTCGGATCATTTTGTTTTGCGCGCTCATAAGTCTCAACCAAATCTAGAGCAAAACTCGAAGATGCAAAACTCCAAAGGCCAACAGCGACCATTAATTTTATTTTCATTGTTCAAATCAACGATAAAACTTGCCTTTAAGACTAAGAAAAATTCGAATCAAACTCAAGCCATTAAAAGTTTTAGTTTTTTTAAGCGTTCTCAGTTTTTGACAATATTAAAATACAAATAAAAATCAAAAGCATGCCTATCCAACCCAACCATGAAACATGCTCACCCACCAACACAATGGCAAAAATCGCAGCAACTAAAGGTTCAAATAAAGTTAAGGTCGTCGCTTTGCTGGCATTTACTGTTTTTAGTCCAAAACCGAAAAGTAAATAACCCAAAAACATAGGAATTAGCATCATATAACCAGCCACAAGTAAATTGGTTGAGCTTTGTAATAACCCACCACCTGTAACCAACAAAGTAGGAAGCAAAATAACTGCCCCACCACCCATAATCATGCCCATTGCAGCTTTAGAGGCGACACCTCGATCTATTAATCTTTTTGCAGCCCATGAATAAAGTGAATAAGTTGTAGCTGCGACAAGCCCAAGAAAAATACCGAAGTATTTATTCCATTGATTTGTACCGTCTACAACTGCATGACTTTCACCCATCGACAACATTGTTACGCCAAGCACACCGCAAATAAAACTTAGAAACCAGATAGCTGACAAAGCTTTGCGATCAAAAAAACGCTCTAAAATTGCTGCTATCAGTGGAGCAGAACCAATTGAAACCACAGTACCAATCGTAATGCCTGCATAATGCATTGAGGAATAAAAAGCCAAAGGATAAATACCAACCGCTGTTACACCTAAAAGCAGTATTAAAAGATTTTCTCTTATAAATTGTCGGTTTTCACGTATCGCTCTTGATGCGACCAAAGCTTGTAAAAGACCTCCACCGCCCATCGCTACGGCACCAATAGCGAGTGGGCCAAGTGTCGGTGCAAATGCGGCCGCAGTACCGGTTGTTCCCCACAAAACAGAGGCAACTAAAATCGCAATTGTGCCCCCATAGCTACTATTTTTAATGAGGCTAATCATGTGGGCATTCTCTATTTAAAATGTCTTCTGCCATTTGTTTTGCTAACAGGAGTTGACGACTATTTCCTTCTAAGCCTGCTCGTGCCATAGAGCCTTCTAAAAGAAAAGAAAGCTGCGTAGCCACATAGCTAATCCGCTGTGAGTCTGATATCAATTTTTTTAAATGCTCAGCAACAATAGCCTCGACTTCTTCTTTATGCTGTCTTACCGAACTTCTCCCTGCACTATTCGCCGGAAACTCAGCCGCAGCATTCAATAACCCACAACCTCGAAAGCCTTTTTCATAGGCAAATTCTGCATGGTCTTGATAGGCATCAAATACGGCCAAGATGGCTTCTTTAGCTGTTTTTATTTTTTCTAAACGCTTTTGGTAGAGATCAAGCCACTCTTGATGTCGTGCAGCAATGTAGGCATCGACAAGCTCACCTTTTGAAGAAAAATTATTATAAAGCGACATCTTAGCAACATCTGCTTTAGCCGTAACCGAGTTAATTCCAGTTGCAGTAATGCCATCGTTATAAAACAAAGTTGAAGCGGCATCGAGAATTTTCTGTCTTGCTGTTTTATCATTCATAGCTTTAACTTAAGTAGACCGACCTACCTAATAATAAAGATTTCTAACAATGATGCAATCTTTTTCCGAGTTATAATCTGAGCAATATTCACTTTGATAAAAATACAATGATGAAAAAAGTTCTAATGATGAGTATGTGCAGCGCACTACTTTTAGCTGGATGCAATAAAACATCAGAGCAAGATCAGACTGTATCTAAAGATCAAAAATCAACTGAGCAAAAGGCCACTCAAAAACAAGACAGTAGCTGCTTACAAATTATGGTAGCTATGCACACGATTAATCAAAACAGCAAAATAGAAGACTTAAATCAAATTAATGAAAAACTTAAAACCTGTGTTCCATCTTTAAAAAATGATGAACAGCTTAAGCTGATTGATGCATCAACAGCCATGTATCAGCGTTTTATTAAACAAGACTACACTGAAAAAACAGGTAGAGCGTTTGAGGCTTTTGGCTATGCTGTTTTAGAACATAAACAACAAGACCTTAAAAAGGTCATCCAAAGTCAGAAAAAACTCTTCGACCAACTGAGCCCACGTGATCAATATTTACTTCAACATGAAGGTCAAGCCTATATTGAACTACTCTACCAAGGCGAAGGCATGTTTACCTATCGACGTCAGCCAAACTATTTAGTTGATGTTTTTTCTAAAGCCTTACCTGCTGACCAAAAAGAGTTCTTAACTCGTATGGCCAAAGACAATCAGGATATTTTCTATAACGATGGAGCTTTGGCTGTTTCGTGGAAAGAACTTACTGAACGTTCGCTGTTTTGGGAAAAATTTATTCAAAAATATCCAAAAAGCCACTTTATTGGTGATGCAAAATTACTCTTTAACGAATATCGCTATTTTATTTTCTTTGGCCTAGATAACACCCCTGTTTCAGATGAATATGCACCGAACACATGGATTGATAAAGATGCACTTGAGCAAATCCGTTTTCTATCTACACAGAGCCAGTCGAGTTTAGCGAAACCTGCCCAGCAATTTCTTAAATTTATTGCCACGCCTGTAGAAGAGCGCAATAAGCAATTTAAAATAGATTTAACTGAAAAGAATGGCGATAAAAAATCAAATTATCAGATTACTCATGAACAACTTGAGCAGCTATTAAAATTTGATTCGCCATGGAACACTGAAGTCTATCGTGACTGCCATATAGATGCCGTTTGTATAGATACAAATTGACAATGCCAGCCAACCTAAATCATGTTAGTCTGTAATTCGCTTGACGGAGCGCGAGTAATAGCTCGCTGAGATTGTGTAAATTTCGTGTTATCGCAACACAAGTTTGATCACAAGTACCGTTGAACCTGATCAGGTTAAGACCTGCGTAGGAATCAAGCCATCTAAAAACTAAAGCCTCAAATTTATCTAGTAAAGATAAATCCGCCATCGTTTTTGGTCGTGCTTGATTCGTTGATGTTATTCATAAGGATCATGTAATGAACCAGTTAACGAATCTCTCTTCTGTTGAAATTTCAGCGCAACATGAACAAGATGCAAAAGATTTAACTCGCATCTTACCCGCTTCAAAAAAAGTTTATATTGAAGGCTCTCGCCCTGACATTCAGGTTCCAATGCGGGAAATTTCTCTCACCGATACCCCAACCGGACTTGGTGGCGAACATAATCCCCCTGTAATGGTCTATGACACTTCAGGTGTTTATACCGACCCAAATGTTCAAATTGATTTAGACAAAGGTTTACCTTCAGTTCGCCAAAACTGGATTGAAGAACGTAACGATACTGACGTACTTTCTGGTTTAACTTCAACTTTTGGTCAAGAACGTTTAAAAGACATTCGTACCGCTGACATTCGTTTTGCTCATATTCAAAACCCACGCCGCGCTAAAGCTGGCAAAAATGTCACTCAAATGCACTATGCCAAGCAAGGTATTATCACACCTGAAATGGAATATATTGCAATTCGTGAGAATCAACGCCAGCGTGAAGGTGTTGATATGCGTCAACATGCTGGACAAAATTTTGGTGCAAAAAACTTAAAAGAAATTACACCTGAATTTGTTCGTCAAGAAGTTGCTGAAGGTCGTGCGATCATTCCTGCCAATATTAACCATCCAGAACTTGAGCCAATGATTATTGGCCGTAATTTCTTGGTTAAAATTAATGCCAACATTGGTAACTCAGCGCTTGGTTCTTCAATTGACGAAGAAGTTGCCAAAATGACGTGGGCAACGCGTTGGGGTGCCGACACCATTATGGATTTGTCGACAGGTAAAAACATTCATGAAACACGTGAATGGATTATTCGTAACTCACCTGTTCCAATCGGTACCGTACCGATTTATCAAGCGCTTGAAAAAGTTGATGGTGTTGCAGAAGACCTAACATGGGAAATCTTCAAAGACACACTGATTGAACAAGCCGAACAAGGCGTTGACTACTTCACGATTCACGCAGGTGTATTGCTTCGTTATGTGCCACTTACAGCAAACCGTTTAACAGGTATTGTGTCTCGTGGTGGTTCAATCATGGCGCAGTGGTGTCTAGCGCATCATGAAGAAAACTTCTTATACACTCATTTCGATGAAATCTGTGAAATCATGAAAGCCTATGACGTTTCATTTAGCTTAGGTGATGGCTTACGTCCGGGTTGTATTCAAGATGCGAATGACGAAGCACAGTTCAGCGAACTTAAAACACTAGGTGAGCTGACTCATCGTGCATGGGAACATGATGTTCAAGTCATGATTGAAGGCCCTGGTCATGTACCAATGCACATGATCAAAGAAAACATGGACCTTCAGCTAGAAGTGTGTAAAGAAGCACCATTCTATACGCTTGGGCCTTTAACGACTGATATCGCTCCGGGTTATGATCACATTACATCTGCAATTGGTGCAGCCATGATTGGTTGGTACGGCACAGCGATGCTTTGTTATGTGACACCAAAAGAACACTTGGGTTTACCAAACAAAAAAGATGTTAAAGACGGGATTATTACCTACAAGCTTGCGGCACATGCTGCTGACCTTGCGAAAGGACATCCGGGTGCGCAAGTTCGCGATAATGCCCTGTCAAAAGCACGTTTTGAATTCCGTTGGGATGATCAGTTCAACTTAAGTCTAGACCCTGACACAGCGCGTAGCATGCATGATGAAACCTTACCAAAAGAGGCTCATAAATCCGCTCACTTCTGTTCAATGTGTGGACCAAAATTCTGTTCGATGAAAATCACCCAGAATGTTCGTGACTATGCCAACAACCTCACTAATAGCAATTCAGAGGTTGAAGAAGGCCTCAAAGCGATGAAAGAGGTTTATCAAGAGCAAGGTCAAAAACTGTATCACAAAGTGTAAATATTCAAAAAAAACACTTGCCTAGCCATGATTCTCGGTTAGGATGAAATAAATAGATTTCGTCCTGATCGAATCATGAGTATTGTTGAACGTCCAAGTTATACATCTAAAGATGTCGAAGTAACATCACGTGAATCTCTATTCCGTGGTTTTATTCAAGTTGAAAAAGTCAGCCTTCGACATCGTCTATTTAATCAAACTGAATATACTCATGTATTACAACGTGAACTGATTCATCGCCCAGAAGCGGCTGGCGTTCTACTCTACAATGATCAAAGACAACAGTTTGCGCTGATTGAACAATTTCGTGTAGGTGCAATTAATGACCCCGATTCGCCGTGGCAATTGGAAGTAATTGCTGGTGTATTGGATGGAGATGAAACGCCAGAGAGCTGTATTCGCCGTGAAACACTTGAAGAGTCAGGATGCACAGTTAATCATTTAGATCATCTATTTAGCTTTTATCCATCTGCTGGGGCGTGTTCAGAACTATTTCACTTATATGCTGCTGAAACCAACTTACCATCTAAAGGTGGGGTTTTTGGCATGCCTGATGAAGGTGAAAATATTCTTTTACACCTGTTTGACTACAGCGAAATATCAACATTATTGAGTCAAGGACGTTTGAGAAATGCCCCTGTCATTATGGCGTTACAATGGCTATCTCAACACATCACAACGATAATAAAATCCGACGAGGTAGGACGGTGACTTTTCAAGTCTCAACACTTTCACAAAAAGACCATGTCATTATACAAATTACCGATACCCACTTATTGGAGTATCCACACTTAGAATTTGTGGGGATGAATCCTGAAGAAAGTTTTCATGCCATTATTCAACAGATCCTGAAAAAACATCCTGAAGCTGATGCCATCATCCACACTGGAGATTTGGCTCAAGCACCAACGCCCATTACCTACAAACGTTATATTCAATATATGCAAACGTTAGGTCTGCCATTTTTCCAGACACTGGGCAATCATGATAACGTTGATCATTTTCCATTACATAAAGAAAATCATCAGGAACCTGTGGTCATTTGTTTAGGAAACTGGCGCGTTATTTTATTAAATAGTGCAGTAAAAGGTCAGATTAATGGGCACCTGTCGCCAGAACAACTACAAAATTTAGCGACATTACTCGAAGAATTTTCAGATAACCCTGTTTTATTGGCTTGTCATCATCATCCTTTTGCAATGAAATCTAAATGGATTGATCATCACAAATTACAAAACTCTAATGCTTTGCTTACTACATTAGCTCCATTTAAGAATGTAAAAGCTTTAATCTGCGGGCACGTTCACCAAGACTCACTAAACACTTGGCAAGGGATCGAATTTTTCTCGACCCCCTCAACAAGCGTGCAGTTTAAACCGTTTAGTAATGAGTTTGCCCTAGACCAAAATGCTCCCGGCTACCGTTACATTCGTCTAAAAAACGATGGTAGTTTTGAAACAGAAGTCTTCCGTCTTGAAAATTTTCAGGGCCTTATAAATACCAATATTTCAGGCTATTAGCTCTATTTTATATATGCTTATATGCAATTATGACTAGGGTAAACACGTTTTGAAAATATTTACGGGACGGAATGACTATCATCTTGCAGGAAAAATCTATATGATGACGACCCGATGGGAAAATCCCATCGATGGTTTTCTATAAAAACACTTGCATATCACCATATTTTTTGCGTATAGATAATACGTGTATGATGAGGAATGCCCTATTATGGCGAATGACAACCACAACCAAGTTTTGGATGAACATACAGAAGTTGTAGTGGAAGGTGACAAAGCTTCTGCAAAACGTGCACGTAAAGTGAAACCTAAAACTTCTGACATAGGCACAACTGCAAGTTTATTTGGTATTGCACCTTATCAACCTAAGAAAAATGAAGAGTACATGTCTGAAGGACAGCTCGAGCATTTCCGACAAATTCTGCAAGCATGGAAAGCTGAATTAATGTCTGAAGTTGATCGTACGTTGAATACGATGCAAGACGAATCAACTGCATTGCCAGATGTAAATGACCGTGCCACCCAAGAAGAAGAGTTTGCAATTGAATTGCGTACACGTGACCGTGAACGTAAGTTAATTCGTAAAATCGAACAATCTATGGAAGCAATTAAAAACGAAGACTACGGTTTCTGTGAAACATGTGGTATCGAAATCGGTTTACGTCGTTTAGAAGCACGTCCAACTGCAACGTTATGTATTGACTGCAAAACTTTGGCAGAAATTAAAGAGAAGCAAAATAACGGTTAATATGACCGCTGTAGCTACTCAAGAAAAGCCTAGCTTTTCATACTCAGGTCGGTTTGCGCCCTCGCCAACCGGCCCTTTGCATTTTGGATCACTCATTACCGCTGTCGCCAGTTATTGTGATGCTAAAGCTCACCAAGGCAAATGGCTGGTTCGTGTCGAAGACACAGATATCCCTCGTATTTATCCAGGCAGTGAAGAGCATATCCTCACCTCACTGGAAGCCTTCCAGTTCGAACCCGATGCAAAAATCATCTTTCAAAAAAACCGTTTAGACATTTACGAGAGTGTATTAGATCAACTTAAAAAAGAGGGTCTAATCTATGCTTGTCAATGTACACGCAAAATGCTGGGTTCAAATGCAATCTATGTAGGCACATGCCGCAATCTCAATCTTGATTTTAAAGACCAAGCAATTCGTGTAAAAGTTAAAGATCAACAGATCTGTTTTGATGACCGACTGCAAGGACTTCATTGTTCTAATCTACAACATGACCTTGGAGACTTTGTTCTTAAACGTCGTGATGGGATTATTAACTATCAACTTGCTGTCGTCGTGGATGATTATCTGCAAGGCATTACCCATGTCGTTCGAGGCTCAGACCTATTAGATAACACCGAACGTCAGATCTGGCTTGGCGAGCTTTTAGGATATCCTAAACTGAGCTATATGCACCTCCCTCTCGCCATGAATGATCAAGGACAAAAGCTCTCTAAGCAAAACCTTGCTCAAGCACTCGATTTATCTAAAGCGCCTGAATTGCTACAACAAGCCATACAAGCACTGGGACAACCTAACGTTGATTTAGACCGCCCCGAAGTGATGCTCAAGCAGGCAGTAGCACAGTGGAATATAGATTTAATTCCACATGGGCAAGAGCTCAGCGGAAGATATCTATAAATAAAAAAACCCGATATCAAATCGGGTTTTCTCATGCCTAAATATTCAACTAGAAGTTTGATTCTTCCCTTTCTGGGTTCACTTCTTGGGTTGAAGCATCGATCTTTAAGATCAAGCTAATCATCGCAGCACACATCATTAAAGATGTACCACCATAACTAATAAATGGCAGCGTCAAACCTTTAGTCGGCATCAAACCCATATTCATGCCCGCATTTACCAAAATCTGGAGTAAGAAAATAATACTAATACCGTAAGCCAAATAGCCTGCGCGAAGGTAATGATGTTTCAATGCACGATGACCAATTTTGATACAGCATGCCAACATCAAGAAAGACAAACCAATGACAATCGAAATACCAAAGAAACCAAACTCTTCACCTAACACCGCCAACATAAAGTCAGTATGCGCTTCAGGTAAATAAGATAACTTTTGGACACTATGTCCTAAGCCTGTACCAAACCACTCACCACGGCCAAAGGCCATTAATGCATTTGATAACTGATACCCCACCCCTAATGGATCTGCCCATGGGTCAGTAAATGAAATCAAACGCTGGAAACGATATGGTTCAAACAAAATCAAAAAAACGATACCGGTTACAATCGCACCTAACATAATTAAGAACTGTGTCGGCGGTGCACCAGCTAAAAAGAATACCCCGACCATCATCAATACAATTACGATCGTAGCACCCAAGTCAGGCTCAGCAATAATCAAACCAACCGTAATTGCCATGACCCCACTTAAACGTAATAAGCCTTTCCAATGAGTACGAACCTCTTTGGCACGGCGCACAACGTAGTCTGCGGTAAAGATTGCCATCATGACTTTGGCAACCTCGGTTGGCTGTAAGGTAAAGCCACCGATCTTAATCCAACGTGTAGAACCGTTCACTTCTGAACCTACCACCAAAGCAGCAAGTAGCAGAACCATGGTCAACAGCCACAGCGGGAAAGTATTTTTAAACCACGTATTGAGTGATATCCGATAGGTCAAATATGCCACCACAGCCGCAGCAACAATCGAAATACCATGACGAATCACATAGTGAAACGGGTTTTCATGCATATATTCAGCATAGGGCATCGAAGCAGACGCCACCATCACGGAACCGATACACAACAATGCAACGACACAGAAAATCAGGACATTACGTGGCGTCACTTCCGCTGGCCATTTAGGCAATATCCGTTCATACAAATGATTGATTTTCTGGATTGTGGTCTGAGCTAAGCCTGCCATACTACATTCCTAATCATGTTTTCTTAAACCAACGAATTGACGCAGGCAACAAACTGCTGACCACGATCATTATAACTTTTAAACATATCAAAACTTGCACAGGCTGGTGATAACAACACCACATCTTCAGCTTGTGTTTCACGTTGACACAGCTCTACAGCTTCTTTGAGTGTTGCTGCATGCAAAATTTTGGTTGCGCCCTGAATTGCTTGTTCAATAACTGGAGCATCTTCACCAATCAATACCACAACTTTGGCATATTTTTCGATAGAAGAACGTAATGGAGCAAAATCTTGACCTTTACCCTGCCCACCTAAAATCAAGGCAACCTTACCTTTTTTAACCTCAATTGCAGCACCTAAACCGTCAATTGCAGCAAGTGTAGCACCAACATTAGTCCCTTTAGAGTCATTATAATAACGTACATCATGTACAGTTCTCACATACTCACAGCGGTGCTCTAATCCTTTAAACTGTTTTAACGTTTCAAGCATAGATTCCATAGGCAAACCAATTGCTTCACCTAATGCCAAACAAGCTAAAGCATTGGCTACGTTGTGCATGCCTTGAATATATAAATCTGAGCTTTTAATTAAACGCTGCAAACCACGTGCAAGCCAAAGCTCGCCATCACCATCTCTTAAAACACCGTACTGGTTTAAGTCTGGTGCATTTAGACCAAAGCTTTGCATTGGGGTTGTATCTGGAACAAGAGGGCGACTTAAAGCATCATCACGGTTAAATATAACTTTTTTAACGCCTTGGAAAATACGGTGTTTTGCTTGGTGATAACCCCACATATCGCCATGACGATCTAGGTGATCTTCACTCATGTTAAGAACCACAGCAACCTCAGCATTTAAATGTGATGTGGTTTCCAACTGAAAACTTGATAGCTCAAGTACAAGCAACTCTGGTTGGTCTTTTAGCAAGTCTAGAGCTGGGCGTCCTAGGTTTCCACCCACAGCAACTTTTTTACCCGCATCTTTAGCCATTAAACCAATTAGAGTCGTTACGGTACTTTTGGCATTAGAACCCGTAATAGCCACAATAGGCACTTCAGTCGCACGGCGTAATAGTTGAATGTCGCCTACTACTGAAATCCCTTGAGCAATAGCTGCCTGAATTTCTGGTAATTGCGGTGCAAGGCCTGGGCTTAAAATAATTTCTTCTGCTTGTAATAATAATTCTTGGTCAAGTTGACCAAAACTGGTTTTAACACCAGCTGGAATCTGGTCATGGCCAGGAGGGGTTGGACGAGAGTCCGTTACTGCAACTTGGTAGCCTTGTTCATGCAGGAAATTAACAGCAGATACACCTGATATTCCTAAGCCTGCGACAACTTTTAATCCACCACGTTGTATTAACATTTTTGCCCCACAATTTATCAATCGACAGAATGGCAAAAATGTTAGCACTTTGCTGTTTTGAATGCTTTTTCAGTTTGAACTTTATTCATCTTTTTTTGTGTCAGTGCGTAAAAAAGCCATCAATATGATGGCTTTTTAAACGAAACAGGAAATACTAAATTTATTGCCATTTAATTGGCTTAATTTCTTGAACTGTATTGGTAGGTTTATCTTCGCTTGAACAACCACAGCCACCAGCACAACCAAAGGTCATTTTTGGTTTAAGCCATTTTGCCAAAGTTGTCCAACCCTGCTTTTCACAAAATACAGAGAGTGAAGAAAAGACTGAATTTGCTGTTTTTGGAAATACTTTCTTAAAAACAACAACCGCACTCCAACTCACTACAACCGCAATAATCAGATATTGAATCATATACAACCTCCTTTCTTGCCTTAACCCCAATAGTGGGAAGCAATTTGATAGGTAACAAACGATGCCAAATAAGCCAAACCGAACAGATATGCAGTCATGGCAGCAACATGTTTCCATGAACCTGTTTCACGTCGTACTGTTGCCAACGTAGCCAAACAATGTGGGGCATAAATGAACCACACTAAAAGCGACAATCCTGTTGCCAAAGACCAACCTGTGCCATCTGCACTAATCAGATGTGACAAACCTTGTGCTACAGCATCGTCACTCGTTGCAGACAAGGCATAAACCGTACCTAATGCTGCAACCACAACTTCACGCGCAGCCATAGCTGGAATTAAAGCAATACAGATTTGCCAGTTAAAACCAATTGGAGCAAATAAAGGTTGAATAAGGTGTCCGAGCATACCGGCAAAACTATAATCTATAGCAGGTAATGTCGCCCCTTCTGGTGGTTGTGGGAAAGTACACAAAAACCAGAGCAAAATAGAGAGCGCAAAAATAATTCCGCCGACACGTTTTAAGAAGATCTTTGCACGGTCCAACAAACCGATTCCCACACTTTTTAAATCAGGGAAACGATAACTCGGCAGCTCTAGCAATAAGGCATGTTGAGACTTATCTTTTTGGAAGAATTTCATTAAAAATGAAACACAAAGCGCACTCACAATACCAGCCATATACAGACCGAATAGCACCAGACCTTGTAGGTTGAAAATACCCCAGACCATTTTCTCTGGAATAAATGCAGCAATCAGCAGAGCATATACAGGTAAACGTGCCGAACAAGTCATTAATGGCGCAACCATAATGGTCGTAAAGCGATCACGAGGGTCACTAATACTACGCGTTGCCATGATTCCCGGTACTGCACAAGCAAAGCTTGAAAGTAAAGGAATAAAGGCTCGTCCGCTTAAACCAGCTTGAAACATTAATTTATCAAGCAAAAATGCTGCACGCGGTAAATAGCCCGATTCTTCTAATACTAAAATGAAGAAGAACAAGATCAGAATTTGTGGCAAGAACACCACTACGCCACCAGCACCCGCGATAATTCCATCAACGACCAAACTATGTAGTAGGGGCTGTGTAATCACGCTTCCTATTACTTCACCCAACCAACCGAAGAAACCTTCAATACCATCCATGAATGGAGCTGCCCACGCAAAAACTGCTTGGAACACAATAAACATCATGAGTGCAAGGCTGAGCAGGCCTAAAACTGGATGCAAGAAAATTCGATCTAGAAAATCAGTACGCTTATCACCCTGCTCAACATAATGAACAACATCTTTAAAAATCATATCGATTTTTTGATGATGAGTTCCAGTTAAACCACTCAATTCGGTCTGTGGCACACTGTATTTTTCTTGATCAAGGGCATGTAATAAATTTTCAATACCCGCATTACGAACAGCAACTGTTTCAACAACAGGTACACCCAAACGTTGAGATAACTTTTGAGTATTAATTTGGATGCCACGACGACGCGCTTCATCCATCATATTCAGTACAAGTAAAATCGGGCGGCCTAGCCCGATCATTTCGAGCACCAGTCCTAAATGCAATTTTAAGTTAGTGGCATCAACCACACACAAAAACGCATCTTGCTGCCCTTCTTCTGCAATCTTACCCAAACAAACGTCACGGGTAATAACTTCATCAGGACTAGTTGCATTTAGACTATATGTACCCGGTAAATCGAGTACACGCACTGCTCGACCTGACGGTAACTGAAAATGACCTACTTTACGCTCAACAGTTACGCCCGCATAGTTTGCAACTTTTTGTCGAGTTCCAGTTAAGTGGTTGAAAAGAGAGGTTTTACCACAGTTAGGGTTTCCCACAAGGGCAATACGTAACGCATCACTCATGCGGGTACTCCTTCTTCTACTAGAATTTCAATTTTTTCCGCTTCTGCTTTACGTAAAGCGAAACGAGTAAAGCCAATTTGGATCAAGATCGGATCACCACCAAAAATACCCTTGGTAATCACTTCCACTCGTGTGCCTGGTACAAAGCCCAGACTTTCCAAACGAATTGCGACCAAATCTTGCTGCTCGGACTCTACTTCTATCCGATTCACTTTGGTGATGGTCGCCGCTTGCTTCACTTTTAAAGCTGATAAACGCACCGCATCCGATCCTAAACCTTTTTTTCTAGTATACATATAAATGAGAATAATTACCAAATAAGGTTAAATTTCACTTCTTATTAAGTTTAATCGACAAACCTTAAAGTTTCTTTTAAAGTACAGTAGTTTAGAGGATCTAGTGTATGTTGAATAAAAAACCGCGTATTCCAAGCCCAGTTCAAATTCCTGAACATTTAAGCTTTTTACAAGGTTTTCGCGACTACTTAGTTGCACAGACAGTGAGTCCACATACACGAAATGCTTATTTATCTGACCTCATTCAATGCAGTGAACTTCATAAAAAAACAGCTCTTCCAGAGTGGACAAGTGATGATATCGCTGATGTTCTAATTGAACTGACAAAAGCAGGGAAAAGTCCCCGCTCGATTGCTCGCTGCTTATCTGCTCTACGCCAGTTTTACAAATTTTTACGTGAACAGAAATTACGAAGCGATAATCCTGTGGCAACTCACCATTCTCCAAAAATTGGACGGGCCTTACCCAAAGATTTATCTGAAGAAGATGTTGAAGCACTGATCCAAGCACCCGATATTAATACAGCACTTGGCTTACGTGATCGAGCAATGTTTGAAGTACTTTACGCCTGCGGTTTACGTGTTTCAGAACTACTTAACTTGCGATTAGAGCTCATTAATTTAAAGCAAGGCTATTTACGTGTTACAGGTAAAGGCAATAAAGAACGTTTAGTTCCATTAGGACAATTCGCTTGTGAATGGGTAGAACGCTATTTGCATAATGCTCGGCCTCAGCTCTACAAAAGCTCGACTGACTATCTTTTCTTGACCCAACATGGCGGAATTATGAGTCGGCAGAACTTTTGGTATGCCATTAAACGCTACGCGCTTCAAGCCAATATTCAAGCTGAACTCTCACCTCACACCTTACGTCACGCCTTTGCGACACACTTGCTCAATCACGGCGCTGATTTACGCGTAGTACAAATGTTACTGGGTCATAGCGATTTATCTACAACACAAATCTATACACATGTTGCACAAGTACGAATGCAACAATTACATGAAAAACATCATCCTAGAGGATAATAAAGCTGTGAAGCTCAAAGTAAATATTTCATATCAATCGTTTGATTTCGTTCACAAAGGTTAAGAAAGTTTTAACAATACACATTAGATTTTTTGTTATGCTTAGCAGCTTCTGACTATAAATACTGATGAAATAAGGGTTATCTATGTCTTTTACCCGCTCTCAAATTTTTCTTGCCTGCACGCTGGCATCTAGCCTTTTGTTCAGTGCTTGTTCTAAAGAAAACAAACCACAAAAAGAAGATGCGCTCACAGCGACTGCACCTGCTACTGGGGAAGCTTCAACCATTATCGAACGTAATGATAAGCAGCGTTTGATCGAAACTTTGCAGAAACAATTTAAGAATGCAAATATCAACGCCAAAATTTTAGATATCAAGCCGACTGAAGTTCCTAATTTGTATTGGGTGAATCTCGAAGGGATGACATCGATTTATACAACCAGTGATGGAAAATATTTAATTCAGGGTGATGTAATCCGACTAGGAGCCAAAGAGCTTCATAATATCGGTGATAATCTCCAAGCTTCAGAAAATAAAAAGCATCTTGCTGCTTTAAAAAATGAAGATTTGATTGTCTACCCTGCAAAGGGTAAGGCTAAACATGTGATTTATGTGTTTACCGATGCAAGTTGTCCTTATTGCCATAAACTACATGAGCACATTCCTGAAATTAATGAAAAGGGTATTGAAGTACGCTATATCGCTTGGCCACGTGGTGAGCAATTTATGCCGACCATGGAAGCTGTATGGTGTAGTGCAGATCGTAAAGCTGCCTTTAGCCAAGCTGTACAAGGTGTCAATATTCCGCCTGCTCAATGTAAAAACCCTGTTCGTGAACAATATCAACTTGGCTTAAACATGGGTGTAAATGGTACACCTGCTATTTATAGTGTTGATGGCGAGTACTTAGGTGGATATCTAACACCAGATGAATTAATTAAACGTCTGGATAAATAATCTACTTAAAGTTGATGAATGATTAATCATCTATATCTTACAAAAAGCGCTGCTCTCATTGCAGCGCTTTGTTTTTTCAATAAATAATGCTTTAACTACCTGTGTTTAAAGACTGATCTACTCTTCTTTTCCAAACATCGCACTCTAATTCATTGAACAGGCACTAAAAGCGCTAGAGTCTGGCGTTTTTTTTAGCTATGATCTAGCTTCAACTAAATGATTAAATGATGAATGGAGTGTGACGTGAAACCAGTTCGCCTGGCAATACTCGGTCTAGGAACCGTAGGTGGAGGAGCCCTTAAACTACTACAAGAAAATGCCGCTGAAATTAAACGTCGCACCGGTCGAGAAATTCAAATTACCCACGTTGGAACACGCCGCCCTCGTCCAGATCTTGAATTGGAAGGGATTAAACAAAGCGCCGATTTACTTGACATCGTTCGTCAACCAGACGTTGATGTAGTTGTAGAAGTTATGGGTGGGATCCACCCTGCTTACGAAGTTATCATGGAAGCGATCAAACACGGCAAACAAGTCGTGACTGCAAATAAAGCGTTACTCGCTGAACATGGCAATGAATTATTTAAAGCAGCAGAAGACAATGCTGTGCAAATTGCTTATGAAGCAGCAGTTGCTGGCGGTATTCCAATTATTAAAGTCATCCGCGAAGGTCTTGCTGCAAACCATATTGAATGGTTGGCAGGCATCATTAATGGTACAGGTAACTTTATTCTCACTGAAATGCGTGAGAAAGGCCGTGCATTTGATGATGTATTAAAAGAAGCTCAAGAACTCGGTTATGCAGAAGCAGACCCAACTTTTGACGTTGAAGGTATTGATGCTGCGCACAAGCTTACAATTTTAGCGTCTTGTGCGTTTGGTATTCCTCTTCAGTTTGATAAGGTCTATACCGAAGGTATTAGTAAAATCACTGCACAAGATGTGAAATATGCAGAAGAACTTGGTTTCCGCATTAAACACCTAGGAATTGCACGTCGCGCTGAAAAGGGTATTGAACTACGTGTTCACCCAACGCTCATTCCAGATGAACAGCTTATTGCGAATGTAAACGGCGTTAAAAATGCTGTTTTAGTTCAAGCGCATGCTGTAGGCCCAACGCTCTATTACGGTGCTGGTGCGGGTGCTGGTCCAACAGCTTCTGCTGTTGTTGCCGATGTAATTGATATTGTTCGTGACATCTCTTATACCGAAGACGGTGCAGGAACAATTCCTCAGTTGGCTTTTGAAGCATTAACAAATGTGCCAATTTTAAGCCGTGAAGAAATGACCACTGGTTATTACATCCGCTTAAATGCAGAAGATCAAACTGGCGTACTTGCAGATGTTACTACCATCTTAAGCCGCGCTGGAATTAGTATTGATGCCATCATGCAACAATCCCGTTTAAAAGACCTTATTCCAATCGTGATTCTGACCGATCCAATCGTTGAATCTAAAATGGATGAGGCTCTTGCACAAATCCAAGCATTACCTGCTATTCGTGGCGAAATCGTAAGAATTCGTTTAGAATCGCTCGATAGTTAATCAGGTTGAGGGAAAGATTCCCTCTCCCGCTTCACCTCTAATTGGAACACCATCATGTCTAATGCCAATCGTTATACTGGTCTTGTAGATCGTTATCGTGACCGTTTGCCAGTTTCGGCAACTACTCGTGCTATCTCTTTGGGTGAAGGCAACACCCCACTCATTAAACTTGAGAATATTCCACGTATTATTGGCAAAGATGTTGAAATTTATGTGAAATATGAGGGCTTAAACCCAACTGGTTCATTTAAAGACCGTGGTATGACCATGGCTGTAACCAAAGCGGTTGAAGAAGGCTCTAAAGCGATTATCTGTGCATCTACTGGTAACACTTCTGCTGCTGCTGCTGCTTATGCTGCACGCGCAGGTATCAAAGCATTCGTTTTGATTCCAGAAGGCAAAATTGCAATGGGTAAAATGGCGCAAGCGATGATGTATGGTGCAATCACTATGCAAATTCGTGGTAACTTCGATGATGGTATGCGTCTTGTAAAAGAAGTTGCTGATCAAGCACCTGTAACAATTGTAAACTCAATCAACCCTTACCGTTTGCAAGGTCAAAAAACTATTGCTTATGAAATCGTTGAAGCTTTAGGCCGCGCACCTGATTATCACTGCTTACCTGTTGGTAATGCAGGTAACATCACAGCTCACTGGATGGGTTATACCGAAGCTGTAGCAAACCAACCTGCTGATCAGTTTGAACAAGTGATTTATGATGCAGCTACTGATCAATTCACTGGTCCAAAACCTGAAGGTTTACCAACAATGGTTGGTTACCAAGCTTCTGGCGCAGCTCCATTCTTACGTGGTGCTCCAGTTGAAAGCCCTGAAACAGTTGCAACTGCAATTCGTATTGGTAATCCACAAAGCTGGAACCATGCAAAAGCTGTAGTACGTGACTCTAAAGGCTGGTTCGATGAACTTCAAGACAGCGAAATTTTAGAAGCTCAACGCTTACTTTCTATGTATGAAGGTGTATTTGTTGAGCCAGCATCTGCTGCTTCTATTGGCGGTGCGATTCGCGATATTAAAGCAGGTAAGATTGCTGAAGGTTCTGTAATTGTATGTACAGTAACTGGTAACGGCTTGAAAGATCCTGACACTGCAATCAAACAATGTGCTGATGCAGTGATGTTGTCAATTGATGCGACAATGAGCCAAGTAAAAGATTCGATTTTATCTAATATGTAAAATCTGAGTTTTCAAAAAACGGCTGTTCAACACAGCCGTTTTTTATGTCTTTTTTATAGCCATAAAAAAACGCTTCTTGATAGAAGCGTTTTTAGAATATTTAAATTAAATACGTTTTGGTAAATTACTTAACCAACCTAATAGGTTAGTTGCATCGTTATTACGTGCCTGCGTACTTGGCTCGCCAAGTAATACAATCACTGCTGGACGCGAGTTTACAGTCGTATGCATGACAACACAGCGACCTGCTTCATTAATATAACCTGTTTTAGACAAGTTAATATTCCAACCACCATTACGTACTAAAGCATTCGTATTGTTAGATTTCAACACACGATAGCCCAAGTTAAAGTCATAGGTCGGTGTAGTTGAGAATTGGCGAATCAAACCATATTGAGAAGCTGTACTCGCTAAAATCCCTAAGTCACGCGCAGAAGATACATTGCGTGGATCTAAACCAGTTGACTCATAATAATGAGTTGCATTCATACCTAAAGCACGTGCTTTAGCGTTCATTGCCGCTACGAATGCAGGACGACCACCCGGATAAGTACGCGCTAAAGCTGCCGCTGCGGGATTTTCAGACTTCATCAAAGCAAACAACAATACTTCTGCACGGTTCATTTTGTCGCCAACACGAAGTGTTGAACTTGAATTTTTACCGTTTGCCCCAGCAAAATCAATTTGCTCAAGCATAATTTCTTCTGACATGTTCAAACGAGCATCTGCCGTTACCACTGCTGTCATCAACTTGGTAATAGACGCAATTGGCACAGAAGCATTGGTGTTTTTACTAAACAGCACTTCACCCGTTTGCGCATCCATCACTAACGCAGCTCGAGCACTTACGCTCGGCTGAGCATTGTAACCACTCGTATCACGAATTGGAGCAAGCTTAGGAGCAGATGCTATAACTTTAGGTGCATTACTACCACGTAAAGTTGTAGTTACAGATGTTGATCCTTGAATAGTCGGCTCATCATCTTCATCATTCAACAGTTGACTAACGTCAGCTGAAGACCAATTTAAATTTGCAGTCCCAGTACTCCCTGAGGACGGGTTATTGACGAGTTCTGCAAAGCTTGTTGAACTCAAACTAAGCAAAATAGACATGCTTAGCACATGTATTAAAGACTTTTTAGAATTTTTCACGGCACAATACTCGACTCAGGGTGATACACATTTGCGCTTACTATAATTATGCCTTACATTTGAGGTATAAGGTATAACGCTTTTACCGACACAATTGTGCACAACTATTCGCTCACTATATAAGAATAGGATTGCTAATTTTGTCATTCCATTGCAAGCTAATTTTGCTTTATGTAACAAAAAACTTGTTTTTTGAAAGAAAGGAGGTCTTCTTGATTACAGTTTTAGTTGTGGATGACCATGAACTTGTACGTACAGGCATTTGCCGTATGTTAGAAGATCATGCCGATGTAGAGGTCATTGGACAAGCCGAATCGGGTGAAGAAGCAATTGCTATTGTTCGTCAGAAACATCCTCAAGTTGTGTTGCTTGATGTCAACATGCCAGGCATCGGGGGCGTAGAAACGACACGTCGTTTACTACAAACCGCACCAGACACAAAAGTTATTGCTGTAAGTGGTTTATCAGAAGAACCGTACCCTTCTCTTCTGCTTAAAGCAGGGGCTAAAGGTTATATCACTAAAGGTGCTCCAATTACTGAAATGGTTCGGGCAATCAACAAAGTCATGCAAGGCGGCAAATACTTCAGTGCCGATATTGCTGAGCAGTTGGCGAGTTCCTATCTATCTGACACGCAACAATCGCCTTTTGACGCTTTATCCGAACGAGAAATGCAAGTTGCAATGATGGTTGTAAATTGTATTAGCGCTCAGGAAATTGCGGACAAACTTTTTGTAAGTGTAAAAACAGTTAATACTTACCGCTACCGTATTTTTGAAAAACTCGCTATCGATAGCGACGTTAAACTCACTCATCTTGCAATCCGTTATGGTTTGATCAAGCCATAATTAAACTTATATGCAATTTCCCTTAAACTCATCGTTGTCCCATACGATTTTTCGTTTGGGCACGTGGTATGGTTTATATCGTCTTATTATTGCGGTTAGCCTCAATATTATTTTGGTTTTAACCGATGCTCAAATCGACAATAGTCTACAACAACCCGCTTTATATTCTTATACCCTGCTCGGCTATTCCATATTAAGCCTTCTTCAGCTTTTGTGTTTTAAGTTTGTTGCAACTCAGGCAACCAAACAGCTTATTTTATTTTTTGTAGTTGATGTTATCTGTCTGAGTTTACTTACATTTTCTGTAGGTGAACCAAATCTACAACTCAGCTTGCTGTATGTTATTGCTATATTTACCTCGGCAATTTTACTCAGCGCAAGAATGTCTTTACTCATTACATTACTTGCGGTCATTGCCGTTATTTACCAACGCTTTGTCGGTAGTTTATTTGACTACAATAATCTAAATACAATTGGTAATAGTGCCTTATTAGCCTTCTTATTTTTTGTGGTGCATGGGATCGGACAAATTGCGGTTCAGCGCTTTAAATTACTTGAAGCACTTACCTTCCACCAATCAATAGAACTCTATCAACTACAAAATATTAACCGCTATATTCTGGAACAAATTGAAGAAGGCTATCTTGTTCTAGATGAAAACTATGACATTGTTCTAAGTAATCCGGCTGCCTGCTCTCTGTTAGGCATTCCGCCACAATTTGCCAGTGAAAAATATCCTTTAGCTAAATGGCACCCCGATTTATTTGAAATTCTTAAGTTTGATAACCTACAAGAAGGTGATCGATTTATTTTTGAGTCTCGACTATCGGCATATTCTATTAACATTAAAGTGCAACATCTTGTGGTGCCGCAACAAGCATTGACGCTACTCATCTTACAAGATGCACAGCAGATCAATCAGCAAGCTCAACAACTCAAACTTGCTGCTTTAGGGCAACTTTCAGCCAGTATTGCACATGAAATCCGTAATCCTCTGGCAGCAATTGTTCAAGCAAATGAATTACTTAAAGATAGTGATTTAGAACAGCAAAATACTTTACGCCGTATGATTGGTAAGCAAACAAAACGTATTGATAGTATTGTTCAAGACACCTTAGGACTTGCCAGCAGCGAAAGAACTCATCCAATCCAGATTGAATTAAACGACTTCATAAAGACGTTATTAGACGAAGATCTATCGGATGTTAAACATTCTATACAGCTTAAAATCTCTGATTCATCCTTAAAATTATTATTTGACGAGAAACAGCTAAGACAAGTGCTGATTAATCTTGTCAGGAATGCTTTACGACATAATGCCCCGGATTCACCCCATGTTCTGATCAACATTCACTCACAAACAAATAAAATTTATATTGATGTGATCGATTACGGCGAAGGTGTTTCAAAACGTGATATATCTCAATTATTTAAACCATTTTTTAGTACCGAAATTAATGGAACTGGTTTAGGATTATATTTGTCTCATAGTTTTTGTGAGGCAAACCATGCAAAGCTCACGTATGTAGAGCAAAAACAAGGGGCATGCTTCCGAATGGAATGCTCAATAATATATTGATTTTTTTATTAGGTTTTTGGGGAAATGGCAGAACAGCAACCACTAGTTTTGCTTGTAGACGATGAAGAAGATTTGTGCCTTTTAATGCAAATGACTCTTGCGCGAATGGGGATTAAAACACATCTTGCTTATCGGGTTGAACAGGCCAAACAACTCTTTACTCAGTTTCATTACGATGCATGTTTAACCGATTTGAACCTACCCGACGGTAGCGGTTTAGAATTGGTTAAACACGTTTCTCAAACTTACCCACACACACCAATTGCAGTTTTAACTGCATACGGCAATATGGATATTGCAATTGCAGCGTTAAAGGCAGGAGCTTTTGACTTTGTAAGTAAACCTATTAACCAAATTCATTTAGATCAGTTATTAAAAAAAGCGTTAAATCAGCCAAAACCAGAGCATGAGTTCGGTGAAATAACTTTGGAAAATGACCTATTAATCGGACGTTCTCCACCGATACAAAACTTACGAACAGCTATTAAAAAAATAGCCCGCTCTCAAGCTCCAGTGTTTGTTACAGGCGAGTCTGGTACAGGTAAAGAGGTTGTTGCTAATCTTATTCACCGCTTGAGTAATCGCAGCGAAGGTCCGTTTATTGCGATTAACTGTGGAGCAATTCCAACTGAGCTCATGGAAAGTGAACTTTTTGGACATAAAAAAGGCAGTTTTACTGGAGCTACCCAAGACAAACAAGGCCTTATTTTATCCGCTCATGGCGGCAGCTTATTTTTAGATGAAATTGCCGAATTGCCTTTAAGTATGCAAGTCAAATTACTTCGGGCAGTACAAGAGAAAAAAATTCGTCCAGTAGGTTCCGATCAGGAAATCGATGTTGATTTTCGAGTGATTAGCGCCAGCCACCAAGATTTAGAGTTATTAGTCCGACAAGGCAAATTCCGTCAGGACTTATTTTTCCGTATTCATGTTATGGATATCATGTTGCCGCCACTGCGTGAGCGCGGTGGAGATATTTTGTTATTAGCCAATCATTTTATTCAAAAGGTTTGTATGGAATGGGGAATTTCAAGCAAACAATTAACTACTACTGCTGAAACTTATTTATTGCAGCAAGATTTTCCAGGTAATGTTCGTGAATTAAGAAATATGATTGAACGAGCTATTACCTTAAGTGATGATGAATGTATTGATTTAACACACTTAGCACCTCCTCTCAGAGGCAGTAGCGTTAACTCGCAAATCGCAACTAAACAAGTGAATGACACATCAACTGCGATTACTCAGACTCGGCCAAAATTACCAATGGAAGGCTTAGAACGCTACTTAGAAAATATTGAAAAAGATATTCTACTGAACGCATTGGACATGACACATTGGAACCGGACCTTAGCAGCTAAAAAGCTAGGAATGACCTTCCGCTCTTTACGCTATCGACTGAAAAAGTTTGGCTTAGATACCGAATTGGGAGAGGAAGTATAAAAGACTATTTTTTCTTTAGAAATAAGTCTGCAACGCGATCTAAATATACGTCTTCTTTCATTTCTGGGGGCAAAGGATAGGTCTGGTTAGGCTGAATACCTTGCCCTTCAATCATATTGCCATTTGGCGTGTAATAGTGTGAGACTGTCATTTGTAGTGCCGCACCACTTGGCAAAGGAAATAGTTTCTGCACTACGCCTTTCCCATAACTTTTTTCACCGATTACCCATGCACGCTGGTGTTCTTTCATGGCCGCAGTAAAAACCTCGGCTGCCGATGCAGAACGATGATTAATCAATATACCTAATTTTATATTCTGAAATTCATTGCCTGGCAGAGCCTGAAATTGCTGATTACCTTCCGAACGGCTTTTAGTTGAGACGATAATCCCACTATTTAGAAATAAATCTGCCGACTCGACTGCTGCCGATAACAACCCACCCGGATTGTTTCGTAAATCGATTAAAACGGCTTTTAAACGTGGTGAACTATTTTCTTCAATTAACCGTTTAATTTCATTTGCCGTGTCTTGCTGGAATACTCTAATTTTTAGCACCAAAACCTGATTATGTAGCATTACAGGTTCTATATCGGTTTCTATTTTTTTATTACGAACTAAGTTGATGTTTCCATTTAAATCTTCTGCTTGTACTTGAAGCGTACTTCCGATAGAGCCATAAAGCAGCCCAAACACCTGATCTTGGTTTAAATTTTTTAAGTCTTGATTATCAATCTTGAGAATCGCTTGACCATTTCTCAAACCTAATTTGTATGAGTCTGAGCCAGTTTTAAGATCACGAATCATCCATTTATGGACATGCAATTCAGGGCTTAAAGCAAAATCAACCGAGGCAAGGTCACCTTCGGTATATTGAATCAATTGACGATATTCTTCTGCCGACAAATAACGCGAATAACGATCTAGCCCACTCACTAGCCCTTTAATGGCTTGTTGAAATAAGGCATCGTCAGACTTCACATCGACATAGTTATCTCGAACGATTCCATAGATTTGAACAAACTGTTGGATAGACTCGATCGGCACCTCTGCATAACTATGTTCTGGTTCTTCCGAATCAGAATGCAAAGGTGATAATTTCTCTTTTACAACTGGTGCCGCAAAAGCAAATTGGCTGCAACACAGCAACATACTTACAATAAGTTTTTTATATTTAATGTGTTGCAGCATCCAATCACCTTTGGTTTATGCAGATAATGTAATCAGGTTACGTCCTTGCATTTCAGCAGGAACAGGAATCTGCATTAAATTGAGAATTGTTGGTGCTACATCGGCAAGCACACCACCTTCTGCAATTGTTGCTTGTGTTGGGCCAACATAGATAAACGGTACAAGTTCCGTTGTATGTTGAGTATGAACTTGACCACTCTCGTAGTCTTGCATCTGTTCAACGTTACCATGGTCAGCAGTAATGAGCATATGGCCTTTTTTCGCCATAACTGCCTCATAGACACGACCTAAACAAGTATCAACCGCTTCAACTGCTTTAACAGCAGCATTAAAAATACCTGTATGACCTACCATATCACCATTGGCATAGTTCACAACCAATAAATCGTATTCGCCAGAATTAATGGCTTTAACCAATTCATCAGTTACTTCATAAGCACTCATTTCAGGCTTAAGGTCATACGTTGCAACGTTTGGAGATGGAATCAAAATACGCTTTTCGCCCGGATATTCATCTTCACGCCCGCCACTAAAGAAGAACGTTACATGAGCATATTTTTCAGTTTCGGCAATACGTAACTGAGTCTTTCCAAGAGAAGATAAATATTCACCCAATGAATTTTTTAATGCTTCTGGCATGTATGCAACTGGCGCATCAATGCTAGCTTGATAACGGGTTAGCATGACAAATTTAGAAAGGTTTGGTACAACTTTACGCTCAAAACCTGCAAAGTCTTTTTCTACAAATGCACGAGTAATTTCACGAGCTCGGTCAGCACGGAAATTCATAAATACAACGCTATCACCGTCTTGCACTTTAGCAACATCACCAATACGAGTCGCTTTTACAAACTCATCGTTTTCATTGGCTGCATAAGCTAACTCTAACCCTTCCACTGCTGTTTGCGCAGTACGAAGTGCCTCGCCTTCAGTTAACAAGCGATAAGCTTGCTCAACACGATCCCAACGGTTATCGCGGTCCATTGCAAAGTAGCGGCCAATCATAGTTGCGATACGGCCTTGACCTGGATATTGAGCAAATAATGCATCTAATTTTTCTAAAGATGGCTGAGCACTACGTGGAGGTGTATCACGGCCATCAAGGAAAGCATGTAAATAAACTTTTGCACCACGTTTTAATGCAAGCTCACACATTGCCACAATATGGTCTTCATGTGAATGGACGCCACCTTCTGAGAGCAAGCCCATAATATGAACAGCACCATTAGCAGCTTTGGCTTTTTCAACAGCGTCGATCAACACTTCATGTTTAAAAAAGTCGCCAGTACGAATATCTTTAGTAATACGGGTAAAGTCTTGATATAACACACGACCTGCGCCAAGGTTCATATGGCCAACTTCAGAGTTACCCATTTGTCCATCAGGTAAACCAACATCTTCACCAGAACCAGAAATTAGACTATTTGGATGCTTTGCGGTCATTGCCGCCAAATTCGGTGTTTTTGCTGCAAGAAAAGCATTATCTTCAATCGCTTCACGGTGACCAACACCATCCATAATGACCAGAACGTGAGGGATCTTGCCAGCAGTTGCATCCGTCATAATCTATTTCTCTTTTGTCTACAATTTCGTCACAATATCTTACCGAATTTTCGGTCAAGACTCTATTTTTTCCTATGGCTTTCACCAATATCTACGATTGATGAAAACCATAAATATCAATTATTACTAGCGAGCGCGGTAAAGCAAATAACTTCCGGCGCCAAACATTAACAAGATAGGTACGAGTACGAACCATGCAGGAGATGGGGCATAAACCAAGCTGGCATAGCCCAAGAAATCTTGCAAATAATAAAAACTCAAACCAATAAACAATGCGATTACCAAACGGAAACCCATCGATTGTTGGCGTAATGGTCCAAAAATAAATGAACATGCCACGAGAACCAGAGCAATCAACGAAAATGGCGAGGCAACTTTTTGCCAGAAAGCCAATTGATAGGTCTTTGGAACCTGACTATATTCATCCATATAGCGCATGAAACTAATGAGCTGGCTTGGAGATAAATCTTCAGGATCTAAAGTCACCATGTGCACATATTTAGGCTGTAATGCCAAAGAAAGTGATTGTTCGTCATGGTCGGTTTTGATGGCATTTCCTGCCGCCAAAATATCCATTTGTTGTGCTTTCTTCAAAGCCCATTGACCATCTTTTACGAACTGTCCTTGCTGAGCATTGATTAATGATTGCAAGTAATAGTTCTGATCAAAATCGACCACTTGAATATCTTTTAAATTGCCCTGAGAGTTAGCATAGTCGATATAGATAAATCTCTGCCCTTCACGTGACCAATAACCTTTCACTTCGCCTAAAGCAGCTACAGAGCGGTGGCTTTTAACACTTTCTGCTTTTTCATTTGTATATGGAATAACCCATTCACTTAAAGCGAAAGACAAAATAATAAGCAGTAAAGCTGAGCGCATCACCCAACCAACAATACGCCATAAGCTAATACCAGCAGAGCGCATAACAATAAGTTCACTGCTGGTCGCTAGTGAACCTAAACCGATTACAGCACCAATCAAGGCAGAAATAGGTAAAATTTCATATAGATAACGAGGCGCCCCCCACAGCACATAGATGAGAGCTTGCCATGCGTTATAGTCGGGTTTGAGCTCACCTAACTCACCAAGGTACGTAAATAGGATCTGTAAAATAGACAAAACAACTGTGGTGCCAAACATCGCAAGCGCAGTGGTTTTCGTCACATATTTGGCGACTATTCGACGTGCTAACATTATAATTTCACTCGCTTGATCTGTTTCTTGATTTTTGGTGCCAACTTCTGTTTACGTGAAAATAAGGCTGCTGCAACGCCATAAACTACCAAAACGGCAGGATAAGCCCAAATATCGAGTTCTTCTTTACTAATACGAGTCTTGATTGCAATCATTAATACGATCAGACTGGAAAAAATAAAAATCGCCGGAATAAGACGGTAATAACGACCTTGTCGTGGACTCACCTCAGACAATGCCACAGAAAGCATTAAAGCAATCATAATGGTGAATGGTCCAAACAAACGCCATCCCAACTCACTTCTTATGACTGGATCATTTGTTTTTGAAAAGAGTTTAGTCGTTGATAAGGCTTCTACATCACCACTCTCAAACTTAACATCTTTATCATTTTCTAAACGTAGACGATAAGACTGAAACTCTGCTTGTGTATATTTTGGTTGTCCCGGAAATATTTCATAACGACGGCCTTGCACCAGATCAACGACATTGGCTGTGTCATTTGCAACTTCTACACGAGTCGCTTCTTTTGCCAAGATCATGACATCTGGCTTATCTTCTTTGGTCGCACGTTGATAAAAGAAAATATCCTTCAAATTCTTTCGGTCTTCTGACAAGGAACCTGCATAAATCGTATAGGGTCCAGAAGAAATAAATTCTCTTGGGCGAACCAAATCGAAGCCTGTCCGAACCGCTTGGGTGGTGGTTAATTTTTCAAACTCACGCAGTCCCCACGGCGTCATCCAGAGCATAAGCACAGACTGACAAACCATATAAACAAGCGTCATTGGAATGAGTAATCGTGCTAATTGATGACGGCTCACACCACTACCGTTCAGTACTGCCATTTCATGGTCAACATATAAACGACCAAACACCAACATTAAACCAATGAAAAAACCCAGTGGTAAAATGAGTGTTAGAAATTCAGGTAACCGATATCCAATGATGCTAAATAAGATACTGGCATCTAAACGCCCCTGCGCCGCCACACCAAAGTATTTGATCAGACGACCACCCATCATGATTAAGGTCAATAAAGAAATGACCACCAATGAGGTAGAGACAACTTGCTTGACGAGATAACGCCGAATAATCAAAGTAATACTTCCAAAAGGCTAATCGGGACGACTGCTAGTTTACCCGAATGTTAAAAATATAAAACCGCACATTGCAACGCTATGCTTGAAAGTGTTTCAATGTTTTAATTCATCATAACTTTCTATAGGCAATCACGACAGCCATGAAATTTACAACTTATACAACTTTTCCCGAACAGACATCTAATGAATCTTTGTGGGTTTTAGTTGATTCAGAACAGCTACAAAGCAACGTCAACACATATCAAATCAATAACCTAGAAAGCGTTCTGAACGCTACCCAATTTAAAGGCAACTTCAATGAAACTCTGCCTTTATTTGGTCAGATTTCAAATCAGCCTCACAGCCAATTACTTGGCTTAGGAAAAACAGCTGAACTTCAGGCAGTCAAGCTCGCTAAACTTGCCCAAACGATTATCAAATCGACACAAAATAAATTTAAGCATATCGCAATTGATATTGCTGCTTTACCTGTCGAGCACCATTATTTATTTGCTTTAAGCTTAACTCAAGCAGCTTATGGTTATGATGAGTTTAAATCGAAAAAAAATGAATTTGTGTTACAACAGGTTGATTTAATTAGTTCAACAACTAGCCTAGATGAAAAACAACTGGCTTTAGTACATGCAGTACAGTCTGGTCAGTCTTATGCACGTGATCTTGGCAACCGTCCGGGTAATATTTGTTTCCCAGAATATTTGGCAGAACAAGCTCTAGCTTTAGCCGCAGAATTCCCTGACTTACTTAAAGTAACTGTTTTAAATGAGCAACAAATGGCTGATTTAGGCATGTATGCTTTTCTTGCAGTCAGTAAAGGATCTGAACGTCCGGGCCGTATTGTAACGCTCGAATATCAAGCACAAATTGATCAAGCTCCGGTTGTTCTCGTTGGTAAAGGCGTAACTTTTGATACAGGTGGTATTTCATTAAAACCAGGCCTTGGCATGGATGAAATGAAATTCGATATGTGCGGTGCAGCATCTGTACTTGGTACCATTCGTGCCCTATGCGAAGCAAAACTTCCTATTCATGTAGTTGGTGCAATTGCAGCAGCAGAAAATATGCCTTCTGGTAAAGCAACTCGTCCAGGTGACATTGTGACCACCATGAGCGGTCAAACTGTTGAAATTCTAAATACAGATGCTGAAGGCCGTTTAGTACTCTGTGACACATTGACCTATATTAAACGCTTTAATCCAGCAGTCGTGGTTGATATTGCGACCTTAACAGGTGCGTGTGTAGTTGCTTTAGGCAAAGTACTCAGTGGGTTATTCTCACCAGATGATGCTTTGGCAGCAGAGCTCCAACAAGCTGGCGAACAATCATTTGACCGTGTATGGCGTATGCCAGTGATTGATGATTATCAAGAATTACTTGATTCACCATTTGCAGATATTGCAAACATCGGTGGACCATATGGCGGCGCGATTACAGCTGCGTGCTTCCTTGAGCGCTTTACACGTGAATATCGTTGGGCTCATTTAGATGTAGCAGGAACAGCATGGTTATCTGGTCCAGCTAAAGGTGCAACGGGTCGTCCAGTACCATTACTCATGCAATTTCTAGCGAATCGTGTAAATACGAATGGCTAAAGTTAGTTTTTATTTGTTTGAAACCAGCGAAGAACGGCAAGTCGATAGTGCTTGCCGTTTATGTCGAAAAATATTACAGAAGCATCCTAAAATCTGGTGGTATTGCCCAGATGTGCAGCTACAACAGATGCTCGATGAAAGATTATGGGATTTCGACCCTGTCAGTTTCATTGCGCATGGCATTGACCAAACTGATGCTGCTGTATGTATTTCGGCTAAACAACCACTTGAACAAGGCCTGTTAGTATTTAATTTTAACAATCATGCACTTGAACAAGTTGATCATTTTAGCCACATTATAGAAATTGTTGAAAATAATGAAACAGCCAAGCAAATTGGTCGAGAAAAATTTAAAATGTATCGCCGTTTGGGTATAGAACCGCGGACCTTTAAATTATAACGCGCTAAAATGTAAATACTGTTGATCAAGGAGAAACATGGTGGCATTAAATGTCGGGCAAGATTTTAAAAAAAGATGGTTAAATGCGCCTGAAGCTGTCCGTCATACCTATCAACAGGATCTGGCACGTATTTGTGACTTACTAGAGCCTCAAACGCCTATTCAGCTTTGGGTTTTAAATGATGAAAAAGCGCAGTTAGAATCACAGCAAAAAATTGAACAAGCCTACGCAGATCTTAAAGCAGAGCTGATTGAGCAAGCACGTATTCGTCGTCAACTCGCTTTAGAAAAATCGCTTGCTGACAAACGTGCATCAGAAGCTGCTTATGCTGCGGAGTTGCAAGCAGACGAAATTCGTAAATTTAATGAACAGACTGAAACATTACACACATTACGTAGCCATTTAGAACAAGAGGTTGCAGAGCAAACTGCGCGTTATCAGAAAAACCCTGAAACACCAGCAGTCAATTACTCTGCTGGCGTAAAACTTAGTATTACCGATGATCAAATCTTATCTGAGCTTGAAAGTTTACGCATTCGTTTAGAACTTGAAGCTGAGAGCTTAATTGAACAGTCTGTAACAGCTTTCCGAGCCAAGCTAAATTCGGCAGCTCAAGAAGAAATTGAATACATTTTAAAGAATTCTAAGTTTTCTGATGAAAAAATAGAAAAGTAAAGTTTTTAAGACTCTCTTTGTCATAAAAATGACATTTAATTGTCACAGAATAGTCATGCACAATATTCTTTTAGTTCAAATAATTATTAGAATACCGCATGGTTATTTATGAAAATTAATGAGGGTAAAAATGGACATTCCGCATCAGATTTCAATGCAACTTGAGCAGCTTAATCAGGGTGAACAATGGACATTTTCAGCACAAGAACTTTATATGAGTCATAACGACTTTAACTCTTTATCTATCTTACTCACACGAGAGTCAGAAAAAGGCGAATTTTCAATTACACGCACCCAACATAATAAACCATGGGTCGGCACAAACTCGGTTACGCTAACCAAGCAATAAGTTTTCAAAATAAAAAAACCGGAACAAGTGTCCGGTTTTTTATTTTAACAATTCAGCTTTTTATTTTAAAAAACCATTCTCAGCTAAAAAAGCCATACTAATATTTGACTCTGTTTTTTGTTCAGCAGCCTTGTCACCTAGCAATAAACGCTCGATATAGCGCGCCAAAACATCGACTTCAAGGTTTACTTTGCTACCAACTTGCCATGTTCCAATGTTAGTACGCTCTGCTGTATGCGGAATTAAGTTTAAACTTAAAATATTTCCACGTAAGTGGTTAATCGTTAAGCTAATTCCGTCAACAGTCACAGAACCTTTTTCGGCTAAATATTTAGCAAGTTCTGTCGGTGCTGTAACTTCATAATAGATTGAGCGAGCATCTTCACGTACTACAGTAATTTCACCCACACCATCAACATGGCCACTCACAATGTGTCCACCAAAGCGTGTTGTCGGTAACATTGCCTTTTCAACATTGACACGTTGCCCAACTTTCCAGTTACCTAAAGTCGTACGATTCAAGCTTTCACGAGAAACATCCGCTGCGTACCAGTTATCGCCCCATTCAATCACAGTGAGACAGATTCCATTGGTCGCAATTGAGTCTCCCAAATGTACATCGGACATATCCAGATCAGTCTGAATACGTAAACGCACATCACCACCTACGCTTTGCAGGCTTTCGACTTTTCCTAAACTTTCAATAATGCCTGTAAACATGGCTCAATCTCCAAATCTTTTTACACTGCTTAAATTGCAGCGCTTACCAAAGTGCGAGCTGTGTACTATTACCTGAGGTATCTACACCACCTAGCTCGGCGAAGTGGTAAAGCTGGCCTAATAACTGACGTAATGGTGGTCCTGACTTAGCATGAGTATCAGTAATTACAATAAACTCAAGCACACGTGCACGCTCAGACTGTCGCTGTTTACTTACTCGATAGCGTGGAACATCTTGTGTTAACAGGGTCACTTTGCCGCGCTCCAGATTAGCCATAAGCAAATCTTTGGGCTCGATATTACCATCAGTTGAATAACTGGTCAGAATATAGCGGGCATTGATGGTTGAAAGTAACTTTTCATACGCATCTTTCGCATATTTAGAAGAGTTATATGGACTTGGACGCTCTTTACGCCAAGCTCTATCAATTCCACTCTTATAACCTTTAGTATCTGGTGATGGTAAATCGACCTGATCCCATAAAGTTAATGCATTCAAAACATGATAATTACTACTATATGCGTGCTGGTTATAGGGTGGATCGAGATAAGCAACGTCTACTTCAAAGCCACTCATTTGATTTGCTAGATGCTGTGAATCTACACACCACATTTCAGCAGCAGGGCGCTTACGGTCACCAATCTCGCAAAAACGGCTTGGTGTTAACCAAAGCAATGACTCAATTCGTTCCAATGCAGTTTGTGTACGTCCGCCCCACCCTTGGTGAAAGCTTTTAAATACGCCGCTGGTGTTACTCACAAAACTTGCTGAATAGAGTAATGGTGCTAGCAAAGCACTCATCTCTACATCATTAATTGCACCTTGTGCCTGCCATGTTGCAATCTGCTGGCGAATCGCATCAATACGCATACCATTACGGCGTTTAAAGAATAAACGGTCACGAGTTGGATCGTATACATCATCGTTACGTGGGCAAAGGTTATGCGTTACCCAACCTTTAACTTCAGGTAAGCGATTTAAATAGTCGATTGCCTTCTGATAGCCACCCAACTCTTTAAATGCAGGTGCATCGGTACAAGCTAAAATCGCATGATTTAAAGCATGGCTATAAGGTTCCCAGTCATTTGCAATCACACGGTAACCATTTTGACGTGCTAAACGAGACACGACACCACTGCCGGCAAAGAAATCGGCAAAAATCGGAGGATTCTTTTTCTTGCTATTCAGTGTCCCTGTAATTTCAAGGGCTTCTAAAATTAGATGGAGCAATCGGCGCTTGTTACCTAGGTAAGGAACAAGCTGATGGAAAAGATATTCGTCTGTCGTGCGGGCCGCATGACGACGTTTGTGATAAACCGAAGGCTCTGAATTCATACTTTCTCTTGCGTAGGGATTAACCTTAAGCGTATATCTTGATCAAGTTGTGTCACATCAAGAAGTGTAAAACGAAGTTGTTGTGCCATATATTCAAACTCTGCATTGAACATGGCTCTTGCACTTTTCCCCAAAAATGTTGGGGCAATATAACTGATCAACTCATCTACCAACCCTTCTTGTAAAAAGGCAGTAGATAATGTCGCACCGGCTTCCACCAATACATCATAAATTTGATGTTGCTTAGATAGGGTCTGTAACAGTATTTTTAAAGGCTGAATTTCTAATTGTATCACGCCTAAATCGGCAAGTTCTTGACGATATGGCCCCATCACCAGCACAGTTTCAGGGTTTTCTAAAATTTTAGCATTAAGTGGCAAACGCCCCTGACGATCTAAAACAACCCGTTTTGGTTGAGCAACTGTCTCAATATCAATATGACCGAGTGAACGCACATTAAGCTGACAATCATCTGCAATCACAGTTTCAATACCTGTAATCACCGCTCCTGAAATGGCACGCCAATGCTGGACATCTTGACGGGCAGCAGAACCAGTAATCCACTTCGATTCACCAGATGCCATTGCCGTACGTCCATCTAGACTTGAAGCTACTTTTAAGCGTACATAAGGCATGCCCGTAGACATCGCCTTTAAGAAACCTTGATTTAATTTTTCTGCTAAATCTTCACAAATGCCAACGTCTACTTCAATTCCGGCATTTTTCAAAATCTGAACGCCCTTACCTGCAACGAGAGGATTTGGATCAGAACATGCCACAACCACCCTTTTAACCTGTGCCTTAACCAGTGCTTCAGCACAAGGAGGAGTTCTTCCATAATGCGCACATGGCTCAAGTGTGACATAGGCTGTTGCACCTTGTGCTTGTTCAGCTGCCTGACGTAAAGCAAAGACTTCTGCGTGTGGTTGACCCGCTTTAGGATGGAAGCCTTCACCAATTAACTGATCATCTTTGACAATGACACAACCAACATTTGGATTAGGCTTAGTCGAATATAGACCTCGTTTGGCAAGTTCAATGGCTTGCTGCATCCAATATTGATCTTGTTTCAACTCAGACATAAAAATCTCAAATAGTTATTGTTCACGTTGTTGCATTTGCTCAATTTGACGACGAAACGCCTCAACATCCTGAAAATCTTGATATACAGAAGCAAATCGGACATAAGCGACATGGTCAAGGGCAAATAGAGATTGCATGACGATTTCACCAATTGTTCTAGATTTTACGTCACGCTCACCTAAACGGCGAATCTGTAACTGAATATCACTTAAAACTGTTTCGATCTGCTCTTGTGTGACCGGACGTTTTTGCAGAGCATGCATTAACGAACGACGTAATTTGGCCTCATCGAAAGGTTCATTTTTTCCATTCGATTTGATCACACGGGGCATTACCACTTCATAGCTTTCAAAAGTGGTAAAACGTTCACCGCAACTTACACACTCACGACGTCGACGAATCTGACAGCCTTCGGCGGCTAAACGTGAATCGATGACTTTACTATCTGCGGCGTTGCAAAATGGACAATGCATAGCGGATTTATAGGGTCGATTACTTTGACCTAGTGTAGCAAAATTTCTACACTTACAGAACCAGCATTCTATAAGACAAAAAAACAGCCCTGAGCAAGATCAAAGCATCGCTTTGATCACAGCGCAAGACTGTTCTTTTAAGACAGCAGATATATTAATGATGATTATTCAATACGTTCGCCATGTTGGCTTAAATCCAGACCCATGCGCTCATCATCAGCGTTCACACGGATACCGATTACAAGATCAATCACTTTAAGAATAACGAAAGTCGCGATACCACTGTAAACCATGGTTGCCAATACGCCTTCAACTTGTACCCATAATTGGCCAGCGAATGTTGGAGCTAAGGTAACGTTAGCTGCTTTAATAATTTCGTCACTGTAGAATACGCCAGTTAAAATCGCACCGACAATACCACCTACAGCATGTAAACCAAACGCATCCAAAGCATCATCTGCTTTAAGTAAGCGTTTAAGTGCAGTAATACCCCAGAAGCACACTACGCCACCGATAAGGCCCATGACTAAAGCACCGCCTACACCGACAAAACCTGCTGCTGGTGTAATCACAACCAAACCAGCTACAGCACCAGAAGCACCACCTAATACAGATGCTTTGCCACGGATCATACGTTCAACAACTAACCAAGAGAATGCAGCAGCAGCGGCAGCAACTTGAGTCACTAAAATTGCCATACTTGCACGAGCACCCGCGCCTAAGGCACTACCACCGTTGAAGCCGAACCAACCCACCCAAAGTAAGCTTGCACCAACAACAGTTAGAGTCAGGTTATGAGGAGCCATAGATTCACGGCCAAGGCCAATACGTTTTCCAAGCATGTAAGCAGCAACGAGACCTGCAACACCTGAGTTGATGTGTACAACTGTACCACCAGCAAAATCTAATGCGCCTGCTTTAAATAACCAGCCATCTGTTGCCCAAACCCAGTGAGTAATTGGTGCATAAACAACAAGTACCCAAATTGCAATGAATGCCATGAAAGCTGAATATTTCATACGGTCTGCAATAGAACCACTCAGGATTGCAACTGTAATGATGGCAAAAGTCATTTGGAAAATAACAAAGAGACTTTCAGGAATTGTCCCGCTCAATGCATCAAACGCGACTCCGTTGAGCATGGCTTTAGACAAATCACCAAAAAATGCACCTGTGCCAGAGAACGCGATTGAATACCCTGCAATCACCCACAGCAAACTTACTAAAATTGCAGCAGAAAGGCTGAACATCATAGTACTTAATACATTTTTCTTACGTACCATACCGCCGTAGAATAGTGCCAAACCAGGAATGGTCATTAATAGAACCAAAGCTGTTGAAACTAAAATCCAAGATGTATCGCCTGTATCAAGTTTTGGTGTTGGTGCTGGAGCTGCTGGAGTTTCAGCAACTGGTGCTTCTGCAGTGGTTGCAGTAGCTGGAGATGTTGATGTAGCTGCAACTTCCGATGTAGGCGTTGTTACAGCATCTTCTGCCCAAACGGCAGTACCACCCAAAAGAGCGCCTGATAGACTCAGCGCCATAAGCATTTTTTTCATTCGTGTCCCCCAACCTCATTTGCGAGTTATTTTCTACTCAGCAAGCTTTGTGCCAATTAGACAGCATCTGGTCCAGTTTCACCCGTACGGATACGGATAACTTGTTCCAGGTTAGTCACAAAAATCTTACCATCGCCGATTTTTCCAGTGCTTGCTACACGAGTAATTGATTCAATTACCGCATCAACCATTTCATCACTAATCGCAATTTCGATTTTTACTTTAGGTAAGAAATCAACCACATACTCTGCGCCACGGTAGAGTTCTGTATGTCCTTTTTGACGACCAAAACCTTTAACTTCAGTTACGGTAATCCCTTGTACACCAATGTCAGAGAGCGCTTCACGCACATCATCCAATTTAAACGGTTTTACAATTGCAGTTACAAGCTTCATGTTTGTTTCCTTCGGCTTCTTTTCACCAGTAAGGTTTTATGTTCAATTTTCATGCCAATATTTCAAAGGTTGAGGGAAATGAATCTATTGCATGAACTTTCTTTATAACCTATTTAGTGATCAAGATGTAGATGAGCTATTAAAAATAAAATGAATTTTAAGTATCGTTGAGTGCTTATTTAATGTTCTATTTGTACTAAAAGAATTGAAACCTATATCCCAAGTTCAAGCAGTGTTAAACTGTAAACCATAAGGTAATACAACACTTTGGATATTTTATGCTAGAAACATTACTACAGGCCATTTTGGAACAAATTGATGAGCCTAAAAAAGATTTGGAAAAAAATTTACGTGCATTATTAAATGAAGCAGTCGAAAAGTTGGATCTTGTGTCCAAACAAGAAATTGACCGTCAAAAGACTGCACTTCAATCGGCCACTCAACGTTTAGAAGAGCTACAAAAACAAGTAAGTCTGTTAGAAGAAACTTTAAAGAATAAAAAATAAGCACCAACGTAGCGCACTTATACTTTACAACGATTAAAAATGAAGCACCATAATGGAACAATAAGATGTCTTTTTCTAAAATTTATACACGGGGACTTTTGGGTTTACATGCACCTCTAATTGAAGTTGAGGTACATGTGAGTCAAGGCTTACCTTCTCTTACTATTGTCGGACTAGCAGAAGCGGCAGTAAGAGAAAGTAAAGACCGAGTTCGCTCAGCCATTATTAATAGTGGATTTCAATTTCCAACTAAACGGCTGACCATTAATCTTGCACCAGCAGATTTGCCCAAAGATGGGTCACGTCTGGATTTACCAATTGCTGTAGGCATTTTAATTGCCTCTGGTCAGCTTCCCGAAAACTGTGCCGAAGATTTTGAATTAATTGGTGAATTAGCGCTGGATGGGCATGTAAGATCAGTGTCAGGTACTTTAACTTTGGCCATGCCGTGTCAACAGGCCAAGCATAAAATGCTTTTACCTCTCGATAATAGTCAAGATATTAACCATTTACCGGACCTTGAGTGTTATCCGGTGAGCCATTTAAAAGAAGTCTGTGAACACTTTCTGGGCACGAAATCTCTATCTTCGATTGAACCTTCAACAACATCAAATCAAATGCCTTATAAATTTGATTTGGCAGATGTAAAAGGTCAGCTACGCCCACGTCGTGCACTAGAAATAGCCGCAGCAGGCGGACATTCTCTGCTCTTTAAAGGACCACCGGGCACAGGTAAGACTTTACTCGCTTCACGTCTTCCTTCAATTTTGCCACCTCTTTCTAATCAAGAAACACTTGAAGTTGCGAGTATTTATTCAATTTCCAATACACCGCATACGTTTGGACAGCGTCCTTTTCGTGCACCCCACCATACGGCATCTGCCATTGCACTCGTTGGGGGCGGATCCCACCCTAAACCGGGTGAAATAACCTTATCTCACTTAGGTGTGCTCTTTTTAGATGAACTTCCAGAGTTTGATAGAAAGGTGCTAGAAGTTTTACGTCAGCCGCTTGAGTCAAAAGAAATCATTATTTCACGAGCAGCTCGGCAAATTACTTATCCGGCTAACTTTCAACTGATTGCTGCGATGAATCCCTGCCCATGTGGTTATGCGTTTAATCAAGACAGCCGTTGCCAATGTTCACCTGAGAGCATTAAGCGCTATCAAAACCGTATATCAGGACCTTTACTTGACCGTATCGATTTACATATTGATGTACCGCCTTTAAAAGCTCAGGAACTGCAAGATTCAACACCTGTTGAAGGTTCTACGGCTGTAAGACAGCGCGTGATTTCTGCTTATGAACAACAAATGCAAAGACAAAATTGTTTAAATCAAGCGCTTTCGCCGAAGCAACTAGAACAATATGCTGTCCTTGATAGTACTTCCCAGCGAATGATTGAAATGGCACAGCAACGTTTAAATCTATCGGCTCGTGCTTATCATCGTGTTTTACGAGTAGCGCGGACCATTGCCGATTTGGCTCAAAGTGAGATGATTCAAAGCATTCATCTTACAGAAGCACTCTCCTATCGAGGCAATCATTCTTAAAATGAAGCAGCGGATGATGAGTCCGCTGTTCTTTAGTTAAGAACTTGATTTAAGGTCTCGATTAAAGAAGTAATTTCTTTCTCTGATAAAGCAGCAAAACCCAAGCGAATACAACGATTAGAAGACTCGTTTTGTTTAAACTTATGCTCTGTATCAATGTTGAGTTCTTTTAATTTTATAAGCTGATCTCGAGTAAATGATTTCTTGAATTTCACCCATAACGCCATTCCACCCGCGGGTGGTTGTATATGAACATGCTCTGCAAAAATTCGGTGGAACTCAGCTAACGCATGGTCGCGGCGTAGTTGATATATTTTTTTCATTTTACGGATGTGCCTTTTAATTTCACCCCGTTGCATTAAATCTGCTAAGGCAAGTTCAGTAATATTATTACCTTGACGATCAATCAGTAAAATATCTTCAGTAATCGATTGAATGATTGATGGTGATGCCACGATGTAGCCTAAACGGATCCCTGGTGCAAAAACTTTAGACAATGAGCCAACATGAATAACCAATTCAGAATGAGGCAAACTCGCTAAGGGTGGCATAGGCCGACTGTCATAATGGAATTCATGATCATAGTCATCTTCAATAATATAAAAGCCCCATTTTTTTGAAAGCTCTAAGAGTTGAAGACGGCGACTCATTGGCATCGTGACAGTTGTGGGATATTGATGATGCGGAGTTGTATAAATGGCAGCAACCGAATGTTCTTTTAAAATCCGTTCTAAATCTTCAATGACAATACCTTGTTCATCTAATTTGGCAGAAACGACCTGAAAACCATTTGATTGGAACGCTTTAAAAGCAGATGGATAGTAAAGCTCTTCAACAACGATAACACCCTGCCGATTAGGTAATGCCCGAGATGCAAGAAAAATGCCCATCTGGCTACCACGTACAATACAAATTTCATCTTCGGCAACATTCATAAAACGTTCCATCGACAACATTTGTTGTAAGGCTTGTCTTAACTCAATCATACCTCGTGGGTCACCATATCCCATGTACTGGTTTTGAGTAATTTTAATCAGTGCATGCCGATAGGCGCGTGAAAATAGTTCGTAGGGAATAAGCCTCGGATCTGGTACACCATCGTTATGTGGATATAAAGCAACTTCTTGAATAATTGGCTTCTCATTCACTTTTCGCTCAGATATCGACTCTATTTGGAGTTGTTTTTCTGGCAAAACATCTGCCACAAATGTGCCTTTTCGTGGACGAGTCACAAGCCATCCTTGTGCTTCTAATTCTTCATAAACCGCTTGTACCGTTTTCCGATTAACTCCTAATTCTTTTGATAGGCTACGAGACCCCGGCAACATAGTCCCTTGAGCCAATCGGCCACTTAAAATTTCCTGACTAATCAAGTTGGTCAGTTTTAGAAAAACCGTCTTTTCTTCTCTTTCATCGATACGAAAATGTACTTGCCAAGGTCTTAGCATATTTGCCCCATCTGGACCATATAACTTATTAAAACTGGATGTATTGATTCATCCAGTTGTTTTCTATTCTGCCTTCACCTACTTAATTTGGTCAACTGGACTGGAGAAGAGATGAAGACTGCTTCTGTAAACAAACAAGACCTGATGCAACATGCACACCAAGACATGCAAAATTGGATTAGTGACTCAGATTTAACTGACCGCCAAAAGCTTGCACTCACTTGTCGTATTTTATTTGATCATGGCCATGATGCTGGTTTAGCAGGCCAAATTACTTGTCGTAGTGAAAGTAAAGAATCCTTTATTACCCAACGTTTTGGTTTAGGTTTTGATGAAATTACTGCCTCAAACTTGCTTGAGGTGAATCAAGACCTAGAACCCATTAATCAAGAAGGTATGGCAAACCCAGCCAACCGTTTTCATACATGGATTTATAAAGAACACCCAGAGGTGAACTGCATTATCCATACGCATCCGACTCATGTAGCGGCTCTTTCCATGCTTCAAATTCCGCTCATGATTTCTCAAATGGATGTCTGCGCACTCTACGAAGATTGCTCATTTGTAGGCCATTGGCCAGGTGTTCCTGTGGGCAATGAAGAAGGTATTTTGATCTCTTCTGCTTTGGGTAAAAACCGTGCTGTTTTGTTATCTCACCATGGTCAACTGGTCACAGGAAAAACCATTGAAGAAGCCTGCAACTTGGCGCTTTTAATTGAACGCGCAGCTCAACTCCAACTTTTAGCCATGTCGGCCGGGCAAATTCAGCCGATCCCACACGATTTAGCTACAGAAGCTCATGACTGGGTATCTACCGATAAACGCAACAAGGTGAACTTTGCTTACTACGCACGTAAAGCTTTGAAAAAACATTCTGACTGTATTTAAAAAGAGATCTCGACCATGAAACTAAACGGCATTATTGGCTACCCTGTTACTCCTTTTTCTGATGACAACACCATTAATCTTCCTGTTTTAAAACAGATGCTGGATTTGCTTATTGAAAATGGCTGTGATGCGATTGCACCTTTGGGTAGTACTGGTGAAAGTGCTTATCTTGAATGGGATGAATGGTGTTTAGTCGCTAAAACTTCAATTGAAAGCATTAATAAACGCTTACCTGTCATTATTGGGATTTCAGAACTCACGACGGATCAAGCCATCAAAAAAGCGCAGATCGCTCAAAGCTATGGTGCAGATGCACTTATGGTGATTCCTGTATCTTATTGGAAGCTAACAGATCAAGAGATTTTTGAATATTATCAATCGATTGCACAAGCAACGACTTTACCGATTATGATTTATAACAACCCTGCAACTAGCGGTGTTGATATGTCTCCAGAATTAATCGTGCGCATGTTTAACAACATTGCAAACATCACGATGGTAAAAGAAAGTAGCGGTGATATTCAGCGCATGCATAAAATTTATGAGCTCTCAAAAGGAGAACTTCCGTTTTATAACGGCTGCAACCCTCTAGCGTTAGAAGCTTTATGTGCTGGAGCAAGTGGTTGGTGTACAGCTGCACCAAATCTGTTAGGTCAACAACCTCAACAACTTATCGAACATGTAAAAAATGGTGAATTAGAACAGGCCCAGAAATCATTTTATCAGCAACTTCCTCTACTACGCTTTATCGTAACTGGTGGTTTACCCAAAACGATTAAAGCAGGTTTGCAGCTAAAAGGTGTTGCTGCGGGTTCACCACGTAAGCCACTGTTCAAAGCCACAGATATTGAGCTTAACCAGTTAAAACAGCTACTTTCTGAAATAGAAAACTAATAAAAAAGCGGGTCAATAAACCCGCTTTTTTACAGCATAAACTTAGAATGTTTTAGTTAAACTAAATACTAAACCTGTGTCATAAGGTTTTTTCTGAGCATCAGTCATGCCAGAAGTACTAATGTCTGTACCAACAACATCTAGCTCAGCAACAATACCCAAGATGTTATAGTTTACGCCGACTTTATAATCGATATAGCTATCATCTTCACCTGGTCCACCCGCAACTACAAGTAAAGAGTCTTTATTTTTGAGCTTGTTATAACCAACTGAAGCAAGGCCTGTAAATCCTGTATCTGCAATTGGCGCTGAATAGCCGACGTTGAAGTACCAGAACTCGTCAGAGTGGCCCCAATAATCATCTGAGTAGCTTACGCCCACACTAAGTGCATCACCTTTAAATAAAGAATCAGCAAAAGTTAATTTTCCGTAAAATTCGTTAAAGTCAAAACCAGTATCCCCATTGTATGGGTTAGTAAATTTTGAGTCAGAACCAATATAGCCGTAATGAATTACACCCACGTCATAGGTTGGTGCCAGCTTATCTGACAGTTTTAAGGTATTGGTATAACCTAATGAGATATCAGTTTCAGTTGAAACACCTGGTGTATTAAAGTCAACGCTTGAACCCCAAAGCGCAACATAAGCACCCGACTTATGAGAAAAAGTAAAACCACCTTGAATGGCTGGATTATTTGATGATTGGGTAACTCCGCGGAAGCGGTAGTCTGTGGTTGCTGCGACGCTCCCTGTTGCGGTGATACCATAAAAAGATGGTGCATCTTCAGCCATAGCCATGGTTGAACCTGCTGCAAAGATACCAAGACCTAAGGCCTTAAGTGCAAATTTCATCATTCTGATCTCCCCCATAATGAATGCACGATTTATGTATATAAAACACATTGTGTTACTTAAGCTTTAGCAATTGCTGTGCCAATTCCATATTTGCTATCAACGCACTTCATTAATTTTGAGATCAAACTTGTTTTATACTGAAACCCCTGCTTGTTTTGTATAAATATAAATTCATAAAAAACAATAAAATAAAATAAAACTCTTGTGCATTTAGAAATAATAAACATATGAAAACCCCTTATCGGAAACTAGTAACCGAGATGGGAAGTATTCATTTACTCAATGTAAACTTTCTATTTAACCTTGATTAGGAAATATAAAAATTACGTAAATTTCTTAAAGCTGGACTTTTAATGGTCTGTAAATGGGCATTTCATTTAATTAGATTTCTTTATTTTTTCTATTTTTAAACTTATGAACCATTTTGGGTCTTTTTTAATCAGTAATATGAGTAAAAAGAGTAATGCACAAAATTTACGCAGAATATCGCACTAAATTTGACCAATTAAACTAAATTCTATTGGTCTTCTACAGTGATCTATTTTTGCACATCACTCTTTAAAATAATGTTATAAAGTAACACTTTAAAAAATATTAAAAAATAAATCGTCGAAAAAATCAACTCAAGATAAGATCAAAAAGTAAACATATCCACCAAAAAAGATCAAAAAACAAACAGAAGAATCAACTATTTTTTGAGCTTGGAATATAAAATAAATGGTAAAAATACACTAAAAAATAAATTACTTTTTTTATTTTAAACAATACATTAAGTATAAAAGGTTAATAGTAAATTTAGTCAACAAGCAGTAGCACATTAATCAATTTCTGCATAGCATATATAAAATAAAATCAACAAAAATATATCTTTTTTATAGATTACTTATACAATTGATTCAAATCCTAGGCCCTGAACAATAACAAGGCACAGGATTTATCGTTTTTATGAGGTTCTTTAAATATGCTAAATGCACAAAAACTTACATTAGCAGTTCTCATTTCTGCGGCAATAATTTCCTCAGCTCAGGCAAGCGAGCAAAGTGAGGCAAAAGGATTTGTTGAAGATGCGAACGGTTCTATTCTCTTCCGTACAGGTTACATCAGCCGTGATAAAAAACAGGGCGCAAAAGATACTAGCTCATTTGCTCAATCAGCAATTGTAAGTATCGATTCAGGCTTTACCCCTGGTATTGTTGGCTTCGGTGTTGGCGTTGTTGGCGATGGTTCATTTAAGATCGGTGAAAATAAAAATGCCGGAAACCAAATGATTCCTAAGCATAATGACGGTTCGGCTTACGATCACTGGGCTCGTGGTGGCGGTAGCGTTAAAGCACGTTTCTCGAATACAACAGTACGTTACGGTACTCAAGTACTCGATTTACCTGTTCTTGCAAGTAATACTGGACGTATGGTTCCTGAATACTTTACAGGTACTTTATTAACTAGCCATGAAATCAAGAACCTTGAATTGGTTGCTGGTAAATTTACTAAAGACCAAATGTCTGATCAAATTAATACCGATGCTGATGCTTCTGGCAGAGGTCTTGATCGTGCCATTGTTTGGGGTGCGAAATACAAGTTTGATGATAATTTAAATGCATCTTATTATGGCTTAGACAGCAAAAATGCTCTTGAACGCCATTATGTAAATGTAAACTTTAAACAGCCTTTGGCTAATGACAGTTCATTAACTTACGATTTTAGTGGTTATCACACTAAATTCGATGCAAGTGCACATACTTACTCAGCAACTGGGGCTGTAGCACCAAATTATGGTAATGATGGTATCGCAGGCGAAGAAAAGACAAATAATATTTGGGCGATTTCAGGAACTTATGCAACTGGCCCACATAGTGTGATGTTAGCATACCAACAAAACAGTGGTAATGTTGGTTATGACTATGGTCAAAATGCTGATGGTTTCCAAAGTATCTATTTACCGAACTCTTACATGTCTGACTTCATCGGTAACGATGAAAAATCTGCACAAATTCAGTACAACGTTGATTTCGGTAAGTTAGGCGTATTGCCAGGTCTAAACTGGACAACTGCATTTGTATATGGTTGGGACATCAAAGTTAGAAATGTAACTGACAGTGCTCAAGAACGTGAGTTCTTTAACCAAGTGAAATATACAGTTCAAAGCGGTTTTGCTAAAGATGCAAGCCTTCGTATTCGTAACTCGTACTATCGTGCAAGTGACTCATACCAAGGTGCTTACATTGGTGACACTAATGAATGGCGTATCTTCCTTGATATTCCTGTGAAATTATTCTAATTCACAAACTTATCGAGCATAAAAAAACCTACGTCTGGCAACAGATGTAGGTTTTTTATTAAGCTCAGAATATCAATTGAGGTATTCTGAGCCTTATCAATTAAAGCTTATTTAGCAGCTTCAATTGCTTTTAATACTTCAGCTTTAGCAACATCAGCACCTTCCCAACCACTGATTTTTACCCACTTACCTGGTTCTAAATCTTTATAGTGACTGAAGAAATGCTCAATTTGGCTAATTAATAACGGAGGAAGATCTGTATATTCCTTAACGTCTTTATATAATGGAGACAATTTTTCGTGTGGAACAGCGATTAATTTCGCATCGATACCACCATCATCTTCCATTTTTAATTTGCCCACTGGACGGCAACGAATGACTGAACCAGCAGCAACAGGATGTGGAGTTACAACAAGTACGTCTAACGGGTCACCATCTTCAGACAAAGTATTTGGAACATAACCATAGTTCGCTGGATAGAACATTGCTGTGCCCATGAAACGGTCTACAAACAATGCATCAGAATCTTTGTCGATTTCATATTTAATTGGTGCTGCATTTGCAGGAATTTCAATGATGACATAGATGTCATTTGGGGCATCTTTACCTGCTGGGATATTGCTGTAACTCATATCAATACTCTTTCGTTATGAAGTCAGATGTAAAATCCACTCGATTATAGCGTGGATATCATCAAAATGATGCCGATTATACAATGCGCACACGCGAAAGTTGATATGAATGATGACAGAATGACACTCAAGTCAGTTTAATCGTGACCACTAATAAGAAGATTGGGCACAATATAGATAAGAACCAGACAATCGAGCGTAAAGTTGCCCAATTACTTAAATAGCAGATCCCATAAATAACTCTTAAAATAATATATGCCCAACCTAATCTAAGAATAAAATATTCTGGAACAACCATATATTCGGCCATTAAAATAGCCGTTAAGAATAAAGGTAAGCTTTCAAAACTATTTTGTTGTACGGCATTAGCGCGAGCAGCCAGACCAGTTGTTTTGGCAAAAAAAGCTCTCGGGTTTTGATTATCGGCAGGCTGAAAACCACCTGTAATTTTTGCAATTGCGGTAAATGCGTATGGCAGTAAACATGCCACTAAAATAATATAGATAATGCCGCTGATGCCCTGCATAGTGCCATCCATCACTGAAAATACTGTTGATCATGCTATCATAACATTGCGTTTTTACCTGAAATTTTATGCAATCACTTGTCAACACTGATGAATAGGGCCATGTATGCAACAACCTGATCAAAAAGAACTGTTTGAAGTCTTGGATAAGCAAAAACAGAATCAACTTCAGATAGATCGCATATTAAAGATCGTACTCCCTATTGTCGCTTTTTTACTGAGTGTGATTTGTGCAAATTTGAATTGGCAATCTACACTTGGCACCTTTGTTATTTTAACAATTACCTTTGTTGCAGTCGGTATTAAACGTCTTCCTTTGTGGCACTGGCTCATTGTGATTACACTATATTGCTTAGCAGATAATTATTTAAGTTATGGTCAGCTTGATTTAACTCACCTACGCCTGCAACTCGGCACAATGCTTGTTTTTGTGGGGATGGTTGGAATTGGACGTCCTTATATAGACCGCTGGTTTATAAAAAGCCATAAAAACTAAAATAAAAAAAGCGCCCTAAGGCGCTTTTTTATTAACCGATTAAGCTGGTTTACGTAAGTCTTTACGTAAAATTTTGCCTACATTTGATTTTGGTAATTCATCCATAAACTCAACATAACGAGGGCGCTTATAGCCTGTTAAGTTCTCTTTAGCAAAGCTCAAAACTTCTTCAGTCGTTAAGCTTTGATCTTTTTTCACGATAAAGAGTTTTGGCACTTCACCTGATTTTTCATCTGGAACACCAATCGCTGCAACTTCCAATACTTTTGGATGTTTAGCAATAACTTCTTCGATTTCACTTGGGTAAACATTAAAGCCAGAAACCAAAATCATATCTTTTTTACGATCTACAATTTTTGTATATCCACGGCTATCCATCACGCCGATGTCGCCCGTACGGAAGAAACCATCTGCTGTCATGACTTTAGCTGTCTCATCAGGGCGGTTCCAGTAACCCTTCATCACTTGAGGACCACGAATCGAGATTTCGCCTTGCTCACCTAAAGCAACTTCTTTACCGTCATCATCTAAAATAGCAACTTCAGTTAAAGGTAACGGAATACCAATAGTGCCGCTAAATTCAGTAGAAGCAGGTGGATTTGCAGTTGCTACCGGTGAAGTTTCTGACAAACCATAGCCTTCAATAATGGTTGTACCAGTAATTTTCTTCCACGCTTCTGCTGTAGAAGGTAAAACGGCCATACCACCGCCCATCGCCATTTTTAAATTGCTATGGTCAAGTTGTTTGAATTCTTCATTGTTCACTAAAGCATTAAACAATGTGTTTACTGCTGGGAAGAATGATGGTTGATATTTACGTAATTCGTTAATAACAGCTGGTAAATCACGAGGGTTCGGAATCAAGATATTTGCCTGACCTTTATACATACCGTACATCGCGCAAACCATGAACGCAAAAATATGATAAAGCGGTAATGCACAAACAATACGGTCGCCTTTAGCGCCATCGTTTGCTCCAAATTTACTTTGGAAGATACCGTCACACTGAAGTAGGTTTGCTACAAGATTACGATGAGTAAGCTCTGCACCTTTTGAAACGCCTGTTGTACCACCAGTGTATTGAAGTACAGCCGTGTCACTTAAAGTTAAAGTCGGACGCTTATAATTACTCGCATTTTCTTTATTTAATGCTGAGTTAAATTTAACGTGTCCTGGAATATTCCAAGCTGGAATTTGTTTACGTACTTTACGTAATACAAAATTCACCAGAGTACCTTTGAGTGTACCGAGCATATCTCCGACTGATGCAACTACAACATGCTTTACTGGAGTTTTACCCAAAATGCTTTGGTAAACACTGGCAAAGTTTTCGATAATCACGAGTACTTCTGCACCTGAGTCATTTAATTGATGCTCAAGTTCACGCGCAGTATAAAGTGGGTTAACGTTTACTAACACTAAACCTGCACGTAACACAGCTAATGCAACTACAGGATACTGCAATACATTCGGCATCATCACTGCCACACGAGTTCCTTTTGCTAACCCCAAATTTTGCAAATAGGTCGCGAACTTACGGCTTGCAAGTTCTAACTCATTAAATGACATCGCTTTATCCATAAAGATAAAGGCATCGCGAGAACCAAATTTTTGGAAATTACTCTCAAAAATATCAACAAGTGAGGTATTTTCCGCAGGCAATGCTACTGTTTCTGGAATCCCTGTTTTTTGGTATTCTGCAAACCAAATTTTTTCCATAATGCCATTATCTCCGATTCGTAATCCTTAGTAATAACTGTTATTCAATGCCCCAGCTATTCTTTAGCTTCTTGGTGCCAGAACATATTTAAAACTTATTGGCACATTCATGACACTTCGAACAAGATTATGAGACAGAAGTTTTGACAATTTAACCCTGCCAAATTTTTTGCATGGAGTACAAATTACGTACTCCAAATTGCTGTCCTTTTAATCGTTATTCAATACCAACAAGTTCAGTTCATTGCTTGAACATGTTGCCATATATAGCGTATTTATGTTGCCAGACGCTAGCTTTATCTCTGAATCAACAGTTTATTTGCTTTTTGATATCCACGTGGTAAGAGCTGACCTTTTGAAGCTCGTTTACCCATATATTTTTGTAGATCATCACCTTTTAATTTTAGATGTTGCTGACCTGCAACCACCTGAATTATTTCATCTAAGTTCAGGGTTGTCATGGATAAAATTTGCTCTTTCGCATCAAGTTGTATCAACTTATTACCTTTACCCTTATTTAGATTTGGTAGTTCTGCCAAATCAATAATCAAGAGTCGACCTGCTGAGCTGAGCACCGCTAAGTGCGTCATATTTTGAGCAGATATCAATGGTAAAGCTTTTGATTTTTCAGGAACAGACAAGAATGTCTTACCTGCCTTGGCATTAGTATCTAACTGTTTGGTTTGAGTTTTAAACCCGTAACCAGAAGTACTCGCAGCGATAAGTTCAGACTCTTCATCTTCTAGATAAACCTGAATAAATGACACGCCACTTGCAGGAGCAAGTTTAGAACTTAAAGGTTCGCCCAAACCTCTTGCTGATGGCAAACTGCTAATAGGCAAGGCATAACTACGCCCTGTCTCATCAAGGAAATAGATCCGTTGATTGGTTTTACCCACAGCATGGCTTAAATATTGGTCACCCGCACGATAGTTTAAATTCTCTGCATCAACATCCGCACCTTTTGCAGCACGAATCCATCCCGCTTCAGATAAAACCACCGTTACTGCTTCAGCTGGCATTAAATCCTGTTCTTTAATCTGAACAGCTTCAGCACGCACCACGATTGGAGAACGGCGTTCGTCACCAAACTTTTTCGCGTCTTCTTTTAACTCACCAATAATCAGATTTTTTAAAGATTCTGGATTTTCTAATTGCTCACGAATAATGGCAGCCTTTGCAGCAAGCTCATCTTGTTCATGACGGATTTCCATCTCTTCAAGTTTTGCTAAATGACGCAACTTGAGTTCTAAAATTGCTTCTGCCTGTATCTCATCAATATTGAAATGTTCCATCAATACAGGTTTAGGCTGATCTTCTTCACGAATAATACGAATCACTGTATCAATATCAAGATAAGCAATTAAAAGACCTGCCAAAATATGCAGGCGTTTCTCAATTCGGTTTAAATGATATTCTAAACGGCGAGTTACCGTTTTTTTACGGATCTCAATCCATTCAAGCAAGATACGACGAATCGATTTAACCTGAGGACGACCATCCTCACCAATCATATTTAAATTAACACGGTAGCTCGACTCTAGATCGGTGGTTGCAAATAAGTGGCTCATTACCGCTTCTGCATCAATACGGTTAGAGCGAAGTACAATCACTAATCGTGTTGGGTTTGCATGATCCGACTCGTCACGAATATCAACGACTAATGGCAGCTTTTTGGCCTGCATTTGGTCGGCAATTTGAGTAATCACCTTAGAGCCCGATACTTGATAAGGCAGTTCAGTAATCACGATTTCATTTTTTTCGATGGTATAAACCGCTCGCATGCGGTAACTGCCACGACCAGTGGTCTGGATTTTTAGTAATTCTTCTGGCGGAGTAATAATTTCAGCTTTTGTTGGTAAATCTGGCCCTGGAATATATTCAGCCAATTTTTCATCTGAAGTTTGCGGGTTACGAATTAATGCAATCGTTCCTTTAATCACTTCACGTAAATTATGTGGAGGAATATCCGTCGCCATACCAACGGCAATACCGGTTGTGCCGTTGAGTAGAATATTAGGAATACGCGCTGGCAACGTAATAGGTTCTTTTAATGAACCATCAAAGTTATCTTGCCAGTCAGTTGTACCCTGACCTAACTCATTTAACAATAACTCACTGTAAGCAGAAAGCTTTGCTTCGGTATAACGCATCGCAGCAAATGACTTAGGATCATCTGGCGCCCCCCAGTTACCTTGTCCTTCAATTAAAGGATAACGATAACTAAATGGCTGAGCCATCAATACCATCGCTTCATAACATGCCGAGTCACCATGAGGATGGTATTTACCGAGCACATCACCTACTGTACGCGCTGATTTTTTTGGCTTGCCGCTATTTTTTAAGCCTAGCTCGCTCATGGCATAGACAATACGGCGCTGTACAGGCTTTAAGCCATCACTGATATGCGGCAATGCACGGTCCATAATGACGTACATGGCATAATTCAAGTAAGCCTGTTCAGTAAATTCGGCTACAGAGCGGTTTTCTGTCGCTTGATGCGCAAGGCTGGTCATAGTCAGCTTATCTTCCAAATCAGTCGTTATTTTAAATGAGTCTTATGCTAAGTGGGCTATGTTACAGACACAAGAGGGAGTCTGTCACCTGAGCGTCAAATTATGTCTCATCTCTCTATATTTTTAGTTACTTGCTATAAAGTTAGGCAAAACTACAGGCCTATCGACTCTAGTCTTTTCCCTTGGGTTTCTTCACCTAATATTAAAATTACAGCCGCGACCAAAAGTAAAACAACGGTAAACATCATAAAAACATGGCTAAACCCATGCTTTGCAACCATCATATGGGTAACCACAATCGGCGCCAAAATTCCGCCTAATCGCCCCATTGCCGATGCCCAGCCCGAACCGAAAGCCCTAATATTGGCTGGATATTGTTCTGGCGTATAGGTGTATAACACGCCCCATGCCCCTAAATTGAAGAACGACATGAGGCAGCCCCAAAACATAATGCTATTTACGCTATCGGCTTGTCCAAAGAAATATGCAGACAGTGCACAAAACCCGATAAATGAAGCAAGAGTAATTTTTCTACCCAATCGTTCTACAAACCACGCCGCCGCCAAGTACCCCGGCAGTTGCGCCAAAATCATCAGCAAAACATATTCAAAAGATTTAACAATGTCATAGCCCTGTTTTACCAATAAACTTGGCAACCACGTAAAGATACCGTAGTAGGAATAGACGATTCCAAACCAAATGAGCCAAAGCATTAAACTACGGCGTGCAAAAGGGCCACTCCAAAGTTGTTTAAAAGAGACTTTTTGTTGTATGGCGACAGGCACAACTTCAATGTGATGAACAATTTGAACACCCGCCTGAGCTTCTAGTTTTTGTACTAAAGCATGCGCTTCTTCGATACGTCCACGGTTAATCAGGTACGGTATCGACTCGGGGAGTTTTTTCCAAATTACTAAAATATAAATTAGTGGTAGGCCGCCCATCAGAAATGCGATGTGCCAGCCAAATTTAGGAATAATAAAATAAGAAATTAACGCTGCAACTAACCAGCCTAAACCCCAAAAACTTTCAAGTAATACAATAAAACGACCACGCACATGTGAGGGTATATATTCACTCACCAATGTCACCGCAACAGGTAGCTGCCCGCCAAGTCCAAGGCCAACAATAAAACGGAAAATCAGTAACCATTTTAAATCTGGAGCAAAAGCACATAAGGCAGTCGCAATACTGTAAATTGCCATGGTTGTGGCAAATATTGTCTTTCGACCAAAACGATCGGCTAAAGCTCCCGAGCAAACTGCTCCAATCGCCATTCCTACAAAGCCAATACTGACAATCCAACCGCTTTCGGCTGGTGTTAATGCCCAGTCTTTAACAAGCGTTGTCATGATAAAAGCAATGATACCGGTGTCCATCGCATCAAACATCCAACCTAAACCAACTACCCACAATAAAGTGTAGTGGAATTTGCCAATTGGAAGATTTTGTATACGTGAAACCAGATCCATAAGAAAACTCTACTGGAAAGAATAAGTGAGCAATACAATATTTAATTGTTATAGCATGCTCACATCGTATTTTGCATGATTAATGTTCATCGGTTGATGAAGCTGATTCTGCATCGTCATCTTTATAAATAAACTTAGGCATTTCTAAGCCGAAATAGATCGCAATCAAACGCAGAGTAAAACCGAAAATTAAGGTTGAAATAACAGTTAACTCTAAACTGAATCCCAAATCTAAGCATACCCAATAGCAAATGACTGCTACAAAAGAAATACTCGCATAAAGTTCACGACGGAAAACGAACGGAACATCGTTACATAAAATGTCACGCAAAATACCGCCAGAAACTCCAGTTAATACCCCTGCTACTGCCGATACGACAAAACCATGCCCCATTTGTAAGGCAATCTGACAACCAATAATGGTAAATCCAATTAGACCTAAAGCATCGAGCACCAAAAAGATGTTATGTAAGTGACGCATCCATTTGGCAATAATGATTGTGACAAATGCAGCACAACAAGTCAGAACTAAATATTCAGGATGTTTTACCCAAGTTAAAGGATAGTGACCAAGTAATACATCACGTACAGACCCACCACCTAAAGCAGTCACACAGGCAATCAGTACGACACCGAACCAGTCCATACTCCGTCGCCCAGCAGACAGTGCGCCTGTCATGGCTTCGGCAGTAATCGCAATAATATAAATAACGGTGAGTAACATTGCCCTTTCCCTCAGGCCAAACGGTGCGCGTATTTTAAGATAAAGTTATAGGAATTGTGCACAGCATTGTTTAAATTTTTTTCCAGAGCCACATATACAAGGCTGTTTCATGGTGACATGCATATCTACCGTGGGATCAAGAAAAAACCATTGTTGTTGATGATATACAAAATGTGAAACCTCATGGTGAACCTGAGCTTTTTGTCCATCATGATAATGTGCCTTGAATTCAACCTGTGCATGGGTTTTATCGAGTTTTTCTTTGGTGTTAACGACCTCTAAACCCAACCATTGATTTTGTTTACTCCAGTCTGCAATGGCATCTTTATCAAGTGCAGTTTGCTGGCCTAAAGCGGTTGTTTGAACAATATAATCAATTTGCTGTAATGCAAAAGCACTATAACGCGAACGCATCAGCTGCTCTGCTGTCAGGGCCTTTGCTGTGCCTAAATGTAAAGGCTCACAACATTCTGCATAGCTGCCTTTTCCACATGGACAAGTGTGTTGAGTCATTATGTGTTTCTCAAATAAAAAAATAGCTCAGAGTTGAGCTATTTTATGATGTTTCTAGACTTAAAATGTCATTTAATCTTTTGATTCATCTTGTTCGATAGAAACAATATGAACTTTCTCAATTTTATGACCTTCCATCGTAATCACTTCAAAGCGATAACCATCTGCTTCAACAGCTTCACCATTTTCTGGTAAACGGCCTAAATGGAATAGCAAGTAACCCGACAAAGTTGAATACTGTTCACTCTCATCAACCAAATCACGGCCTAATAAAAGCGATACGTGACGAATGTCCGTTGAACCTTCAAGTATTAATGAACCATCTGCCAAGCTCTCAGCTGCTGCATCTAGCTCATCTTCATCAGGGAATTCACCCGCAATGGCTTCTAAAATATCAATTGGCGTTGCAATACCTTCAATTGAACCATATTCATTTAAAACGATTGCCATTTGTAACGGTGCTTGACGTAATTGCTCCATCACCATAAGTACTTGAGCATTTTCATGCACAATGACAGGTTCACGTAAATGCTTTTGGAAATCGACCACACCTGTTTCAATAAAGCCATTTAGAACTTTATGAGTAAGTGCAATACCTTCAATATTATCAAGCTCACCACGTGCAACAATCAAACGAGAGTGTGTCATTGACATTAAACGTTCTTTTAAAACTTCTGGCTCGTCGTCTAAATCAATCCACTCAAGTTCAGGTCGTGGAGTCATAACAGACTTTACAGGACGTTCTGATAAACTAAGAACACCTTGCACAAGCACACTATGATAAGCGCCATTTTCTTCATCAAATACTTCATCTGCAAAAGCTTGTGTAGCCAATACGTCTTCTTTATCAGAAGATTGCGTATCTGAGCTAGAACCACTGCTTTTACTTCCTAGCATACGTAACACGGCTGAAGCAGTGCGATAACGTAAGTCGGTGGTTGTAACCAGTTTTTCCTGATTGCGACGCATGCTTTGGTTGATAATTTCCACCAAAACCGAGAAGCCAATTGCAGCATATAAGTAGCCCTTCGGAATATGGAAACCAAAACCTTCCACCACCAAAGAGAAACCAATCATCATCAAGAAACCAAGACACAGAATAACGACCGTTGGATGCTTATTCACAAAGTCCATGAGCGGTTTCGATGCCCACAACATGATTCCGACAGCAATTACAACTGCAACCATCATGATTGACAGCTCTTTCACCATACCTACAGCGGTAATCACACTATCTAACGAGAACACAGCATCAAGCACAACAATCTGAACAATAACCATCCAGAACGCAGCATGAACAGGGTTATCTTCTTTATGAAGTTGATTACCTTCCATGCGCTCATGCAATTCCATGGTGCCTTTAAAGAGCAAGAACACACCACCGAACAACAAGATCAAATCACGGCCAGAGAATGGGTGATTAAAAATATGGAAGAGTGGTTCTGTCAGTGTCACGACCCAAGCAATCGAGGCTAAAAGTATTAGCCGCATTCCTAAGGCGAGTATTAAACCAATTATACGTGCTTTAGCTCGCTGCTCTGGCGGCAGTTTTTCGGCCAAAATAGCGATGAAAACGAGGTTATCGATCCCCAATACAATTTCAAGAACGATTAAAGTTGCTAAGCCCACCCAAGCAGATGGATCAGACATCCATTCAAAGATCATCGATCCTGCTCCTGTGCTGATTGGATTTTATCTTTATTTGGCAACACAGCAGGCATGCCCATACAAAAGAGGGAAAATGTTTTTTTAGGACAAGAAATTAAAACGGAGCGACTACAACCACTACCCATATTTGTTCATATGTTGTTAAACGAATTTTTAGTATAGGCAAGATTTAACATAAATTCATCATTTTTATTTGTTCATGACAGGCATTCACTAAACCCATACAAAACGTTAGTCTTTACTATAAATCTGCTTATAAAGTTGTCATATTTTTTGCTTAGTGTAGACAAGAAATATGAACGTGATAAGGTGAAAATAAAACAATGAATAGCGTATTAACAATGGCAGTAAATGATTCACCAATAACAGCTGTAAAAACAAAACAACCTCTTATTGCATTATATTGTGGTTCACGTGCGGGAAATAACCCGATCTACCGAGAAAAGGCGATTGAACTCGCTCATGGAATTGCTGACCAAGGTTTCGGTTTAGTCTACGGTGGTGCCAGTATTGGTTTAATGGGACAAGTTGCTGAAAGCGTTCTCGCAAACGGCGGAGAAGCTGTCGGTGTCATTCCTGAATTTATGCTCGACTATGAAGTAGCCCATGCTGGCTTAACCGAATTACATATCGTAGAAACCATGCACGAGCGCAAAGCCATGATGGCAGAGCGTGCAAGTGCATTTATTGCATTACCCGGCGGTTTAGGAACATTCGAAGAAATATTGGAAATAGCCACTTGGGGCCAACTTAACCAACACCAAAAACCCATGATTTTGTATAACGTAAATGGCTTTTATAATGCATTGATTGCCCAACTAGACCATGCGGTTCAAGAAGGTTTTCTTCCCCTTCAGCACCGAGCTAAATTAATTGTATGTGATGATGTCGATCAAATTTATAACGTCATTAAAAATTTAAAAATGCCGAAAAGATTTGTTGTTTAGTTACTCACCTACTCTCCATAAAAAAGCGGTTCTGCCGCTTTTTTTGTTTTAACTATTTTCACCGCTACCTTCAAAAGCACTTAGATTTATTAAAGGGGTAATCAACATTGTCTTACTTTTTTTACTTTCAATTTGTTTTACACTAGACCAAAACGTTAACTTTCAAATGTTATGAATGCCACGCCGACTCACCAAGCCTTGCAACCTGAATATCGCTTACTCGTACTTTTGGTTTCCATTGGCTTTTTTATGCAGGCTTTGGACACAACAATTGTAAATACAGCTATTCCTGCAATGGCTCACCATTTAAATGAAGACCCTCTACGCATGCATAGCGTAGTTGTGGCCTATGTTTTATCAGTAGCTGCATGCATTCCTTTAAGTGGATGGTTAGCAGACCGCTTTGGTGTTAGAAATATTTTCTTATCGGCAATCGTTATTTTTACTTTAGCCTCTTTAGGTTGTGGTCTTTCTCAGAGTCTCAATGAACTCTTATTTTTCCGAGTCATCCAAGGCGTAGGTGGAGCCTTACTACTTCCTGTTGGTCGACTATCACTTTTAAAGATTATTCCACGAACTCAGTTCTTAGCTGCAATGAGCTTAATGAGTCTTGCAGGTTTACTCGGGCCGTTGGCTGGTCCAACTTTAGGTGGCTGGTTAGTTGAAGTTGCAACTTGGCACTGGATTTTCCTCATCAATATTCCCATGGGTATCTTAGGCATCTTAATGACATTAAAAGTCATGCCTAATTTAAAAGAACCTTCAGTCAAAACATTTGATTTAGGCGGCTTCATCTTATTAGTGGTGGCCATGATTGGATGGTCTTTGGGTATCGAACATTTAGCCTCACCTGAATATTCAAAATGGTTCAGCATTTCACTTTTAGTCGTCGGCATAATTGCAACGCTTTGGTATGCCTATCACTCTCATACTCATCAAAATGCGTTGTTCCGTAGCCGACTTTTTAGAAACAAAATTTATGCGATTGGTATTTTAGGTAATTTCTTTGCTCGCTTTGGTGGTAATGCCTTACCTTTTGTTTTACCGCTCATGCTACAAGTCGCTTTTGGCTTTGAACCCTTTATTGCCGGTTTAATGATGATTCCTTTGGTCCTAGGCTCATTATTTTCAAAGCCAATTGTCAGACCCATTATTCAAAAGATTGGCTATCGACGTTTTTTACTCATCAACACAACGCTGGTCGGGTTATGTATCGCCTCTTTCGCCATCATGACAGTTGACACTCCAACTTGGTTTAGAGCCTTGCACTTTTTCTTATTTGGCACATTAAACTCACTGCAATTTGTGGGTATGAACACATTGACCTTAAAAGATCTGCCTCAACAAGATGCAAGCAGCGGTAATAGTTTCTTATCGATGATCATGATGCTATCAATGAGTATTGGCGTGGCACTCGCTGGCACGCTCATTAATATCTTTACTAATTATTATGGAGCTGACCATGTGACCACTGCATTCCATGTCACTTTAATTTGCCTCGGGTGCATAAATGTCATTACAGCGCTTATTTTCTGGCAAATTCCAAAAAATACCCCCGTATAAGCCGTTGCATTTTTAGCGTGGTTTCTCCCTCTTGAATCACGTTATGATGTCGGCTTCAAATCTGTAATGAGTTTTGCATGACCAAACTGGCTAAAACCTTTTCTGCACCACGCTATAACACCCTAATCGGGATTGTTCTAGCTTGTGTTATGGGGGTTCTCACTTACTTTGGTCTGTTTTACCAACAAAAAGCAATTGCTCAAGATTATCCAGTTCAAGGCTTTGATATTTCTCATCATCAAGGTGATATTGACTGGAAAAAAATATCGCCGGAAAAATTCCAATTCGTTTATTTGAAAGCAACCGAAGGTGGTGATTACAAAGATTCAAAATTTCAAGAAAACTGGCTCAAAGCTCGTGAACATGGGCTTCATGTAGGGGCTTACCACTTTTATCGTCTATGTCGTGATGGTAAAACACAAGCAGATAATTTTATTGCAACAGTTCCAAAAAAAGCAGATACGCTCCCCCCTGTCATTGATCTGGAATACGACAGCAACTGTATTAATTCGCATACCAAAGAACAATTACTTAAAGAAATAGGCATCATGCATGATCGCCTAAAACAGCATTATGGCAAACAGCCTATCTTTTATATTTCTAAAACTTTTTATCACATTGTGTTAATCGGTAGCTTTCCTAATACACCACTTTGGGTTCGTGATTATGAAGGAAAACCTGAACTTAAAGACAAGAGAAAATGGCTCTTTTGGCAGCATAGTAATCAGGGTAAAATTGAAGGGATAACAAAGCCCGTAGACTTAAATGTTTATGAGGGTTCAGTCAAAGAATGGCACCAATTCTTACAGCAGCAAGGCATCGTAAAAGCACAATAATATGCGCAAAATCATTCATATCGATATGGATGCCTTTTATGCATCAGTCGAATTGCGAGAGCGTCCTGATCTAAAGCATCTCCCTGTGGTTATTTCTTCGCATCATCCGCGAGCTGTCATTGCTGCTGCATCCTATCCTGCCCGTGAATTTGGTCTGCGTTCAGCCATGTCGATGACTCAGGCAAGAAAACTATGCCCTCAAGTCGTTATTATTGAGCCAAATTTTGAAAAATACCGCACAGTTTCCGCTCAAATTCACTCTATTTTTCAGCAATATACTCTGCTTATTGAGCCTTTATCGCTCGATGAAGCCTATTTGGATGTCACAGAAAATCTAAAACAGATTGCGAGTGCAACCGAGGTTGCGATGCATATTCGGGAAGATATTTTTAGGTTAACTGGACTGACTGCATCAGCAGGTGTAGCCCCCAATAAATTTTTGGCAAAAATTGCTTCGGACTGGAACAAACCTAATGGTTTATGTGTAATCAAACCTTCGCAAGTCGCTAGTTTTATTCAAGACCTGCCCCTTAAAAAAATTCCTGGCGTCGGTAAAGTCACTCAGGAAAAATTACAGCAACTTCAACTACATACTTTGGGCGATTTACAGAAAATTGAAGAGGCTGTTTTAGTTCACCACTTTGGTAAATATGGGCAACAGCTCTATCTATATGCACAAGGAATTGACCATAGACCTGTTCAAGCTGAAAGAGCTCGCCAACAAATTTCGAAAGAGACAACTTTCGATAGTGACTTTACTTTGGTTCAATGTCAGCCCTATTGGCAGGGACTAGCCGAGAAAGTCTGGCAAAGCTTAGAGAAAAAACAGCTCAATGCACGTGGTGTGAATATTAAGCTTAAACTCAAGAATTTTCAGACTTTACAACATAGTAAAAGCTTTAAAAGACCGATCCAGTCGCTACAGGACTTAATCCAAGTTTTATTTTTATTATTAAATGAAATGCAGATTCCTGAACATTTTCAGTTCCGCTTAATTGGTATAGGAGTTTATCAATTACAGACCCAAGCGGATGACTTCCAACTTAACCTTTGGTGATTGATTAATTTTCACCCAAAAGAGCAACTTTTAAACAAAATAGACTCCCTTTTACTGAGACTTTAGAGTAACCTAATCAACGCATATTCATTACCCATGTATTTGCAACATGCCAAAGCAACCTTTACTTTCGGCATATCGTCCTGTGATTGGCGTGACGACCAAATCCGAATATTACAGGGCTCTTCTGATACATGGCTTAGATATCCCTTCATCACAATAATCTACTGAAATTCCTTTCTGCTTGCTTGCACCAACCCAGTAACTCTTCATAAAATCAAAACTATTAAATAAAACCACCCTAGAGCATTTTTATGACGGTAAAGCGTTTACACGTGACTTCACGCTACTGCGAAGTTGCGATTTCAGGTAATTTGGTACATTTAGCTGGCCAACTCGCAGATGATACAAGCGTAGATGTTACAGCACAGACTCAACAAACTTTAGATAATATTGATCGTCTATTGGCAGAAGCTGGAACAGATAAAACCCATATTCTTTCTGTTATGATTTTTCTAAAAGATATCGACAAAGATTATGCAGCAATGAATGCTGTTTGGGATGCATGGATTAGTGAAGGACATCCACCAGCACGTACTTGTGTAGAATCTAAACTTTATGCGCCGGACGTGCTTGTAGAAATGACGGTTGTTGCAGTACTTCCATAATTTTTATAAATATAAAATGACACTAAATTGAGCAATATCCCTAGTTATATTGCTCAATTTTTTAGTAGTTTTAACATTTTTAATGTCAGCATGTTATTAAGATCTTCTTTAATGAGTTCTCTAATCAATTGCTATAATCTCTAATTTTTAAGACTTCACAAACGCATTTGACATTCTTTCTAGTTGCGGCGTTGCATGTAAAGTTGCCATCTCTGTTTCTGGTGTCAATAAGTCCCTTCTTAGATCGTGATAATCAGGCACCTCACTGTAATGCAGTACACGATAGCCGGCCAATTGTAATAGACGACGTTCATATTGTTGATGCGCACGGCGTAAACCATTTTCGCCAAGAACCACAATGACAACAACCTGATAATTTTGATCAAGTACAACAAAATCAGCTGCCATATTTTGATATTTTCGACGTGTATGCGCATATTTTGTAGTTAATAAGGCATCAAAGGATACATGTGCCAACACGGTAAATTTAGGTAAAACTGTTTGTAGTCTGGTTAATGTCATTTGCTCATGGCTAGTTAATACTGCACGGCGCTTCAAGGCACTATCATGTTGATGCCTTCGCGAAAGACTTTTCACTGCCATTACAACAGCCAAAAATAATAATAAGATCGTGATTAAATAGTACATGGGTCCAATCCTTTAGGTTTTTTATAATGATTTTGCTAGATCACACTTTGTTTTAATTGATAACGACACAGCCGTTTTTTAAAAGGTTCACTTAGTAATTTCACTTGTAGTTATCAAGCTTGGCTTAAATTTAGCCACCCTCACATTATTTATAATCATAGAGTCTACAACAATCAAGTGCAGCTCGTCAGATTTTTGCTATTTATCATTATTCGTTACGTTTTTTGTACTTTTAATCTTCAAAAATCTCACTATACGATTTAAATAAATACTTTAAGAACAAAACAGGCTCTATTTAAGAGCCTGTTTTATCACTATCCACGAACCTTGCTTTTAGGTTTACTTTTTCCACCAAATGGTCTTTTCTCACCTGTTTCACGAGGAGGCAAACCAGTGTGCTGGGTTAAAACCTGTCCTTTTTGTGGACGTTTTTGCCCTGCTGCTGAACGAGATTGCCCCTGACCACGTTTTGCTGAATCACCCGCTACAGAAGAGTTCTTCTTACGTGCCGACTTATATTCACCTTCCGCAGTGCCTTGTGGCTGATAGGTCGGGATCAAGTGCTGCTTTGAATTACCAATCAAATCGGCACGGCCCATTTCTTTTAAAGCTTCACGAAGTAATGGCCAGTTATTTGGATCATGGTAACGTAGGAATGCTTTATGCAGACGACGGCGTTTTTCACCTTTTACAATATCAACTTTTTCAGTATAACGAGCGACTTTAGCAAGCGGGTTTTTGCCCGAATAATACATGGTTGTTGCAGTTGCCATTGGTGATGGATAGAACGTCTGTACCTGATCAGCACGGAAACCATTCTTTTTCAACCAAATTGCAAGGTGCATCATGTCATAATCTGAAGTACCCGGATGTGCTGCAATAAAGTAAGGAATTAAATATTGCTCTTTTCCTGCTTCTTTACTGAAACGGTCAAACATTTGCTTGAAACGATCATACGTACCAATTCCCGGTTTCATCATCTTAGATAAAGGACCATTTTCGGTATGTTCAGGAGCAATTTTTAAATAACCGCCAACGTGGTGTTGTACTAGTTCTTTTACATATTCAGGGTTGAGTACGGCAAGGTCATAACGTAAACCTGAACCAATCAGAATCTTCTTCACACCTTTAATCGCACGTGCTTTACGATAAAGCTGTACTAAAGGTGCATGATCGGTATGCAAGTTTTGACAAACACCCGGATAAACACAAGAAGGTTTACGACAGTTCTTCTCAATTTCTGGGTCTTTACAGTGCAAACGGTACATGTTTGCCGTTGGACCACCTAAATCTGAAATAATGCCGGTGAAGTTTGGCGCTGTATCACGGATTTTTTCAATTTCACGTAAGATCGAATCTTCCGAACGGTTTTGAATAATACGACCTTCATGCTCTGTAATCGAACAGAATGTACAGCCACCAAAACAGCCACGCATAATGTTGACCGAGAATTTGATCATATCAAATGCAGGGAAACGAGCATCGCCATAAGTAGGATGGGGCAAACGCGCATATGGAAGATCAAACACATAATCCATTTCCTCAGTGGTTAGAGGAATTGGTGGAGGATTGATCCAAACATCACGTTCACCATGGCGTTGAACCAAAGCACGGGCATTACCCGGATTAGTTTCAAGGTGCAAAATACGGTTTGCATGCGCGTAAAGTACGTGATCATTTGACACTTCTTCAAAAGAAGGTAAACGAATTACCGCTAACTCGCGTGGAGGTAACTTGTGTTTAATTGCTTTTGACGGTGTCGGCTTTAATTGAACGATTTGAGTGTCGTCATCTAGTTTGTCGCCTTCACGCACAATCGGGTTTGCAACAATCTCTTTCTGGAAATCTTGATACTGAGCTAATGAGTTGCCTTTTTCTTTTTCAACCTCACAGCCATCAATATCTTCAGTCATGACATATGGGTTAATAATTGGATCAACACGCCCAATCGTATCTACATCATTACTCGCAACTTCAACAAACTTTGCTTTTGATGCTTTGTTATGTTTATTAATAATAAATGCTGTACCACGAACATCAGTAATCTCGTGGATTTTTTCACCTTTCGCCAAACGATGCATCACATCAATAATGGCACGCTCACCATTACCATACATGAGCAAATCGGCTTTTGAATCCATCAAAATCGAACGACGGACTTTATCTGACCAATAATCGTAGTGAGCAATACGACGTAAACTACCTTCAATACCACCTAATAACACTGGTACATCTGGGAAAGCTTCACGACAACGTTGACAATATACTGTTGCTGCACGGTCAGGACGTTTATTTGGTTCATTGTTTGGTGAATATGCATCATCAGAACGGATTTTACGATCTGCCGTATAACGGTTAATCATCGAATCCATATTACCTGCGGTCACACCCCAAGCAATTGTTGGCTTACCTAAAACGCGGAAGCTTTCAACATTGGTCCAGTCTGGCTGCGCAATAATTCCAACACGGAAACCTTGTGCTTCAAGAACACGCCCAATGACACCTGATACAAACGATGGATGATCAATATAAGCATCGCCACAGACTAAAATAAAGTCACATGCATCCCAGCCGAGTTGGTCCATTTCTTCTCGTGACATCGGCAAAAATGGTGCGGGTTCAAAACACGACGCCCAATATTTGTCGTAATCAAACAGCGCTTTGGGCGCAGTTTGCATGGTGTAGGCAGTAGACATGGGTTGCGAATCTCGGCTAGCAGATGGAGGAGAGACATCTAAAGATGAAAGCCGATCATTTTAACATGAATTTCATTCATTTTCCCTGTTTATAAAACATGCGAAAACAACAATATAGAAATTAATTTGATTAAACTTTACTCAAAATTTTATTCTTGGAATAAATACGGCGGAACAAAATCCGCCGCAGTTTTAATTTTTTATTTATAGAGCTTAGAACAAAGCTTTTGGCAAACGAATCTGAATAATCTCGTTATCGTCAGCTAATTTTGCATTACGTCCTGTCGAACCAGGGAAATTATTATCATTGAAAACGGTAAGTGTTGTACCATTTTCAATAATCACATCTTCAATGGTTTCAAATGGGAAAGCAAAAACCTGTCCCGTACCAATATCCCCTGCTCTAGCTGTGCCATACAACATATTTGGGTTAGCAATTTTAATTAAATCGACTAAATCTTCACGGCTAACAAGTTGACCTGACTCATTTAATTTAATACGAATTAATTTTTTATAGCCGCCTAAATTATTCTGGGTCGCATCACGCTCAATAATAATGCCTTCTTTATCATTAAAGAGTTGGAAGTCACCAATATTGGTTGCTTTACTGTCTAATTGGAACCAATAATATTTTCCTGTGTAAGCTTTTTTCTTCACATCAAATTGAGAAATCAATAATTGTCGTTCCGTTTCTCGAATTGATTTAATTGGCTTTTCTATAAGAGGGTAAAGAAACTGCCCATCCGGTGAAATTGCCATTCCTTCAAAACCACCACTTTGCTGAACCAAAGGCTCTACAAAATTAATTTGCGCTTTATTAAACTGATTTTGTGGTGAACGTAATTCTTGAGTCGGATTTAATGGATTTGGTAAAGCGATTGGTGCATCTAGTAATACACCATCCGCTGAAAAATGAAGTAAATAAGGTCCAAATTCATCGCCAATCCAGTAAGTCCCGTCATTAGTACGTTGCATAGACTCTGGATCAAAATCAGCGCCCGTTAATAAACGCTCAGCTGTATCACCATTCACGATATTAAAAGGAATTAATTTGTTCGGATCACGCAGCTGGATAAAGCTTTGCACAGTCACTTGACTAGTGCCTTTAACTTTAGTTTTGAAATCAGGCTTTAATTTATAAATACGAAGTAAAAAGTCTGCTGAATTATCTTGAGTTCCAAAACCGTTATCGGCCATTGCCATATAGCTGCCATCTTCATTTTTTAATGCAGCAGAAAAGCCTTGTACAGGTTGCCCTTTAAATGGAGGATAAATACCATTTGCACCTTTCACATATGCCCCAGAGTCTGGGCCAGCCGCATAAGTTTCTACAGGTAATTTGGCAAAAGAAATTAAGGTCGGTTCGGTAACTTTTTCAGTAGGTGAAGTTTGTTCTTGATCGTTATCATCATTACATGCCGTCAATCCTAAACTGGCACAGCATAATAATGCCACTAATGTTTTTTTGCTCATAGTTTTATACAGTTGGTAAAAAATTAAGCAAATTTAATCAAGCTTATATGAAGTTTTTACTTCAAAAAGATGAAATCTTTATGGCGAAAATATGACAAACTCCTCTGTTCAATACAAACACAAACTAAATAACTTCATCAAAAAGAATTAAAGTTTCGTTGGCTGAAATTCTCCAGCAATTGCTGCTTTTAAAAAGTTCTGGAAGGTTGAACATTCCATATGATTTTCAGCAGGACATACAGCAGCATGCTCTAATCCTTGGCTGATAAAATGTAATCGCTTTGCCATGTGTTCTAGCTGTTCAGCTTTATCTTTTAGTTTTTGCCGATCAAGTTCTGGCTTACCATCTTGTCCAAACATTGTTGCGATTTCATTTAAAGAAAAACCTGCGGCACGACCTAAAGCAATGAGTGCTAGCTGATCAAGCACCTGCTTACCATACTGCCGACGTAAACCTTGCCGTCCTATCGATTTAATTAATCCTTTCTCTTCATAAAAACGTAGTGTTGCTGTTGTGACTTTTGCCCTTTTAGCGACTTTACCAATATCCATAACAACCTCTTGACTTCAAGTGAACTTTAACTTGCACAATAAATTTATCACGTTTCAGACGTATAAAAGCAAGGTTTCAAAATGAATCTCTCCACATTGTTCTTTCAGGCTTTATGTCTCGGCATTGGCGCAACAATTATGATGGATATCTGGCTGTTAACATTAAAGATATTCAAAATTCCAACCTTAAATTTCGCCTTTCTCGGTCGCTGGGTCGGCTGGGTATTCCACGGAAAAATCATCCATCAATCTATAGCTCAAAGCCCTAAAATTAAGGGTGAATATTTATTAGGTTGGGTTGCTCACTATAGTGTCGGGCTAATCTTTTCATTTAGCTTTCTTTTAATTGTTGGCTCAACTTGGCTTAGCCATCCTCAGTTTTATTCAGCACTTCTGTTTGGTGTAGTCACCGTTCTCATTCCTTTTTTTATTATGCAACCTGCGATGGGTAGTGGCTTTGCTTCGTCAAAAACCCCGCATCCTTTTCTGAACTGTCTAAAAAGTTTGATGAACCATAGTGTTTTTGGTTGTGGCTTATATCTCACTGCAAAACTATTTCAACTTTAAATAAAGAGGAAACTACCCATGAAAACCGTTGCCATTATTTATCATAGCCACCAAGGCCACACCCAATTTATTGCTCAGCAAATTCAAACTGGTATTTTGAGCCAAGAAAATATCGAAGTAGATTTACTCAATGCTGAACATCTTGTCGAAAGCCCAGAAACTCTAATTCAATATGACGGGTTAATTTGGGGATCTCCTACTTATTTAGGTGGTGTATCTTCCAAGTTAAAACAACTTATGGATGCAACGGGTCCATTATGGAAAAAACAGAGCTTTAAAGGAAAGCTATCAGCTGGCTTTACCGCTTCCTCTCTTCCCGCTGGTGATAAACAATCGACATTAATTTCGATTTTTACCTTTTGTATGCAACACGGCATGTTATGGGTCGGCAACCCGATTATGCCTGAGCAACACCAAGGTATTCCTTATACTCAAGCAGCCAATCGTCTAGGCTCATGGTCAGGCTTAATGGCTCAGGCTGAACATGGCAGTAATGCCGATAGGTTTGATGAAGGAGATATTAAAACTGCCCAACAATTTGGAGAAAATTTTGCATTGACCTTAAATGCTTATCAAGGAATATAAGACCATGAAAGCACAGAGGCTTTTATTTCTCTTAATTTTATCAGGAATGATGTCTTTTATAGTTTCAGGTATTTCAACTTTTAAAGTAGTGGGACTAAATCATCATTTCCTTTCATTGTGGGTATCGGCTTGGATTATTGCATGGATATTGGCTTTTCTAAGTGTATTGATTTGTGCGCCGATAGCCCAGAAACTTGTCGACATCGTATTTAAGTAAGTTGATCTGTAAGTTAAAACGTACAAAACTTGCGGTGATTTGCGGATATTCATCTTTAGTATTTTTTCATAATATATCAAACATAGAGAGACAGGATGTCTCATTGAAGAAGAATAAGAACGCAGGAAGCGGTAGTTGACAGGAGTTAGCTACATAAGCTGAATACGAAAAAACCCCGACAGGATGTCGGGGTTTTTTCATTTTAATTGTACAAAATTCTCACTATTTGCTTGTGCTGAGCAACAGAACTTATATTGATCGAGTAGTTACAGCTGAATACCATGATTTCATTTGAAATTTGATTATTGGTTTTGTATTTTGCTTACCTCATCTTTATCTAACAATTATTTTAAACCAACTCAAATAAACATTTTGAGTCTCAAATTTTTTGTAATTGCTTTAATGACAATAATGACGGGGTGTACCAGCTTAGGCCCGAATAGTGGTTCATTTTCATGGCGTTCAAATAAGCTCTCGTCTGGTCTACAAAAAGCTTATTCTGTTCCACAAAGCACAGCGAATCGGTTATCTCCAATAATTATTCAAAGTGCTGACCAATATAACGTGCCCCCTCTTTTACTTGCCGCAGTCATAAGACAAGAATCAAGTTACAATACTAATGCCCTCTCGCCTACGGGTGCAGTAGGTTTAACTCAAATTATTCCCAGCTATTGGCAACAAACTTGTGCTGGTAATTTGTATGATGAATCTACAAATATTCAATGTGGTGCTTATATCTTAAATCATTATTATCAATCCGCGGATAGTTGGTTCAAAGCCACGGCCTATTATAATGTAGGACCAACTGGATATGAGCGAAGCTTCTGGACCCGTCACAAAGCGAAAAAATATGCTCGATCTGTTAAACGTCATCAAAAAGCTTTAAAAAGTGCTTTATAAATAAGATTAAATAAAAGCCCATCAATAGATGGGCTTTTTTATACAGTTAATTTTATTCGTCAAATAAACCGTCAAACAGAACAGAAGATAAATAACGCTCCCCACTATCTGGCAGAATAACAACAATAGTTTTACCAGCATTTTCAGGGCGTTCTGCAATTTTTGCCGCCGCAGCCAAAGCTGCGCCACTTGAAATACCCACTAAAATACCTTCTTGGGTTGCACAGTTTCTTGCCCACTGAATTGCTTCTTCGCTAGTCACTGGTAAGACTTCATCCACAAGATCCAAATCAAGATTCTTTGGAATAAAGTTCGCACCAATTCCCTGAATTTTATGCGGCGCAGGTGTAATGTTCTCTCCATTTCTAGTTTGAGTAATAATTGGAGACTCAGCAGGTTCAACGGCTACAGAATACAAAGGTTTATTTTGAACTTGTTCGAAATAACAAGAAATACCAGTAATTGTGCCACCAGTACCTACGCCAGCAACCAAAATATCAACTTGTCCACCTGTAGCTTGCCAAATTTCAGGACCGGTTGTGTCTACATGAATTTGAGGATTCGCTGGATTTTCAAATTGCTGAGGTAAGAAATAAACATCTGGCTGTTCAGCTGCTAATCGTATGGCTTCATCAACTGCACCTTTCATCCCTTTCGCTGGTTCAGTTAAAACTAAATTGGCACCAAGTGCTTTTAATACTTTTCTACGCTCAAGACTCATACTTGCAGGCATAGTTAAAGTAATTGGATAACCCTTAGCAGCTGCAACAAAAGCCAATGCAATACCCGTATTACCACTGGTTGGTTCAATAATATGCATGCCTTCTTTTAACACACCACGCTTTTCTGCATCGGCAATTAGTGCCGCTCCGATACGACATTTCACAGAAAATGCAGGGTTACGGCTTTCCACTTTTGCTAATACGGTTGCACCAGTTTTAATCAAACGATTAATGCGAACTAAAGGAGTATTGCCAATAGCTTCTGCATTATTTGGATAAACTGCTATTCCTAAATTATTGGGTGTTGGAAATTGCTGATCAGTAGACATGTTATATCCTTATTAGATTTGGAATGATTCTGAATCATTATAAGCTTCTAGAATAAACAGGAAAGTAGAAAAGCTAAGTAATGCCTGAATTCTTAAATGAGGAGTGTCTCTTATCATAGATTTCTTTTTAAGAAACAAAAAATTAAGAATTATTTTAAAAATCAAATTATTAGATTAAATAAGTTTATTTTCTCATCCATATATTACGTTATTAACACTACCCTAATTTTCTGGTTACACACTAAAGTAAGGTTTTCCAAAATTTTATATAGCGAGTTACCAAAGCTCACCCTCTCTCCAATCGGCACAAATAATATCGTCTTCTAAATTATGAGTTAGTCGCTCTTTCAGCTGAGCGCTCAACGGAAATAACATAATTTGATAATCATCTGTTAGATAAGTGGAAGCATCTTGTTTGATGTATAAATCTCCCCACCACGAAATCCAATCTAATTTTTTATAGAATGTATCATCTTCAGGCTGTAATGCTGCGAGTTCATAGCCTAAAGTAGTTAAAACATTGGTTAAATATCTTAATAATTTAGATGCGAGTCCTTTCCCACGCATATTGAAATCAGTAGTCACATATTCTATATAAGCAGTTTTTACAGTGACTCCATCTTTTAAGGTGAAAATTCGATCTGTCCATAAAGCATGTGACACAATATTACCACCCAATATGCCTATTATATGTACAGAATTTTGCATGAAGGTATATTGACTCCAGGGATCTTCATCAAAAGCAGCAAAACACAGCTCAGCAATTTGTTGCTGTTGTTGCTTATTTAGGTCATGAGCTGCGATGATTTTAAACTGCATAGGCAGAAACTCTATTTTAATTATTTAAATCATAAGCAAATATCAAAATAATATGAATTTTTTTAGTTAAAACCCCTCAATATTTATTACCCGCATGTAAAAAAACACCCCCAACTGTTAAGTTGGGGGTGTTAGAATAATGAGCTGGCGATGACTTACTCTCACATGGGAAAC
>NZ_JBWZIF010000014.1:0-490326 GCF_056735735.1 Acinetobacter sp. V116_7 | reverse complement strand
GCACCGACGCTTGCGATCAGTGCAACTGACCTTAACCTGTCTGTAGGTGAAAGCACCACAGTAACCTTCACATTCAGTGAAGCAGTAACTGGCTTTGATGCAACAGATGTGACCTTGGCAGGTGGTACGCTTACTGGCTTGACCACAGCAGATGGTGGTGTGACCTGGACAGCGACCTTCACTCAAGATGGCAGTGCAACAGCACCGAGCATCAGTGTGGCGGATAACACTTATACTGACCTTGCAGGTAACCTAGGTACTGGTGCGGCATTGGCTGGTTTAGTGGCAGATATTGTTGCACCGACGCTTGCGATCAGTGCAACTGACCTTAACCTGTCTGTAGGTGAAAGCACCACAGTAACCTTCACATTCAGTGAAGCAGTAACTGGCTTTGATGCAACAGATGTGACCTTGGCAGGTGGTACGCTTACTGGCTTGACTACAGCAGATGGTGGTGTGACCTGGACAGCGACCTTCACTCAAGATGGCAGTGCAACAGCACCGAGCTTGAGTGTTGCAAATAACACCTATACTGACCTTGCAGGTAACCTGGGTACTGGCGCTAACCTTGCTGGTCTTGTTCTTGTGCCAACAATTACTGCACATGACAATGTAGATAGTGTGGCAATTGATATTGTTCCATTAACTACAACGGGTATTAATGCTGGTTCTGCAACCTATCTAGCATTGATAGGCGTAACTGAAGGTCTCAACGTATCGCTTCTAGGTACCCCGAGTGTGAGCTTCAGTATTGCTGCTGGACATACTTCAGACGCAACGATTAGCTATGGCGCTTTACTAAGTTTGTCTTTGCTTAACGACTATAAAATAGTGTTACAAAAACAAGCACCAGATGGTTCGTGGCAGAATGTTGCAGGTGATGCTAGTACGGGATTAATTAACGTCGGAATACTCGGTGGTAATGGATTCGGTGCGACTATCACAGACTTGGCAAGTGGTTCTTATAGAGCGTTTATGGTCTATACCGGTGTTGGTGTAGGATTGTTAGGCACAATGAGTGTGGTTCGCGATGACTATAATCACACAGTAGTACCTACATATAGTGCAGCAACAGTGAGCGGTAATGTGCTTACTGATGATGATTCAACTATATATGGTCCTTCATATGTACCAGATACAATTACTGGAACAACAGTTGTGTCTACTGTTGTGGGTGAGCAAGTAGGTGCAATACCAACATCTATTGGTTCTTCAACCCCAGTAATAGGAGCTTATGGAACACTTACTATTTCTGCAAATGGTTCATATAGCTATACACCAACTGCTAATGCTGCAAACATTGGTAAAGTAGATAGCTTCACTTACACGATTACTGATCCTGTATCAGGTGGTACTAGTACAGCGGTATTGCACATACAGATTGGGTCACCTGATGTCAGCATTACTTGGAATACAGCTAGTCCTGGAACGGATGGTACGACTCAAATCGTTGCCAATGCAGACCAAGCTGTTGCAACGGTTGACTTTAGCAACTCAACTGATACACCTGTAGATGTTCCAAGTCCGGTCGTATCTGTAAGTATAATTGGCTCAAATAGCGTATTATCAAATACCTTTACTGTTGGAGCAAATGACCTAGTAGATGTACAGGTGGCAGCAACTTATGCCAACCAACCTCTAGTAAGTGTGTTGCCAACTGTGAGTTATGTTGTTCAACAATTTGTTGGTGGAGTATGGGTTGATACTACTTATACCGGTTCAGCAACTGCACTTGGAAGTGTGGGAACAATTAGTTTGGGAACTGTAGCTTTCCAAGATGCTGTTCTACACTTAGGAGCTGGTACATACCGTGTTCAATATACGTTGACTGGAGTATCACTTGGAACAACAACGTTGGATACCCAAGTAACGACAACTACAACGCATTTGAATAATTATTCATCTGATTGGATTCATGGAAACATTGTCCATGGTGACACAATTGGTGGGGTTGCAGACAGTGGCATCTTTACCGCTGATGGTGTCAAACTCTATGTTGAAACAAGTCCTGGTGTGTATGTTGAGGCTACTGGACAATCTATCACTACTGCGAATGGTACGTTTGTGATCAATTCAAATGGTGACTATGATTACCGTGCCAATACTACATCGTTAACATTAACCAATCCAACCGATACCATTAACTATAAGTTGGTGGCAGCGAATGGTTCCGAGTCTTTATCATCATTGACAATTAACCTGACTACTTCTGATTACAATACTCATGTAATTAGCACAACAGGAAATGACACGTTCAATACGGATACTGGCACGATTGGGGCTGGTTCAGATACTCTCATTTATCATGTATTAAATAACGTTGCTATAGGTAATGGTGGTAATACAGGTGGTAATGGCGTAGATACTTGGACTAACTTCCATGTGGGTAATGTTGCGACAGATCAGCAAGCTGATTTGATTGATATCAGAGGATTACTCGATGGAGCTCAAACAGACCTTACTATTGGACAATATATCAATGTCGTTGTAAGTGGTGGTAATACAACTATTCAGATTGACCGTGATGGATTAACAGGAATTATTCCTACCAATAACTTTACGAATCTGTTGGTTTTACAAGGTGTTACGACTAGTGAGGCAGAGTTACTTGCTAATGGTCAAATTATCTATTAATAGATAATTAACCAAATAAAAAAAGAGCCTTCGGGCTCTTTTTTTATGTTTAAACAATACGTTAATCTAGCTTTTAGCTTGTCCGTGCTATGATGTATTGAAAATTTTATAGAACAACAATTAACGAATAGGGACTAAATTCGAGTGACGGCATTTTTAAAATTCCAAAGAAAAATGAGCCTTTGGTTAGAACACGTTGTTCAGCACATTCCGAGTCTTAAACAGGATATTATTTTATTTTTATCTTATGGTCCTAAAGACCAGAGATGTAGCGTTTGGCACAGTGAGAAAACAAATTTAGAGCAGGCCAAAAAACAATTATTAGATTTTATTAATGAACAGTTTGCACAGTCACCGCTGGATGATTATATAAAAATTGATGTGGCATACAACTTAACGAAACAAGCTTGGAAGGAAGTAGAGCAGCAGGTTCACCATCAATTTCACAACAATCACTACCGTAAAGGGATTGGATTTGATGAACACTGTTCAGTAGCTTTTCTCGAACAAGAGATTTATGGAAAAGCAATCATTCGAGGCCTGAGCTACGACAAACCGAACTTTTTTGATGAAACAAATCTGAATTATGCAGTTAAGCAAAAATATAACGCTCCAAAACCACAGATTAAATTACAAGAGCTGCAAGACATTTGGACTTTTGATACCTACGCAGCATTTTATGAAAATGAGGAATTTATTAACTTAGCGAGTGGTTATGATGTAAATGGAATTAGAGGAATTTCAAGCAATAAAAAACAGCATTTTCAGCATCTAATTGAGCAAAATTCGGCATTTCTGCATGACCAGATTCAAGAAAATGGCAAATTTATTTATGGCTATTTCTCTGCCTATGATCGGGACATTCGTAACTACAATACAGTGCGCCACTGTACCTCAGTATATGCCTTACTAGAAACTTTTGAGGTGCAGAGCAAGCCAGAATATTGGCCCAAAATACATGCTGCCATTCACTATGCACTGGCCAACTTTTATAAAGAAAAAGACTTAGAAACTGCTTTTATGATTGATGGTAAAGAAGGGGAATTCGAAATCAAATTAGGTGCCAATGCGGCCGCCATTTTAATGTTAACTAAATATCAAGAAATTACTCAAAAAAATGATTATCAAAAATATGCAGAAAAACTAGCAAATGGTATTTTAAAATTAGTCGATTCAAATGGCTCAACAACTCATGTATTAAATTATCCAGATTATGATTTAAAAGAAAAATTCAGAATTATTTATTATGATGGTGAAGCTGCTTTAGCTTTATTAAGGTTATATCAAATTAATCAAAATTCTATTTTATTAGAAACTGTTAAATTAATGTTTGAATATTTTATTAAAAATAGATATGAAAAATATCATGACCACTGGTTAAGTTATTGTACAAATGAACTCACTAAAATATGCCCCGAAGATAAATATTTTATTTTTGGTTTAAATAATTATTTAAAACATTTTATTTTTATTAAAAATCGAAAAACAACATATGCAACTTTATTAGAAATGCTAATGGCTGCTTATAAAATGGTGAACCGTTTAAAAGAGCAGGGGCGGACAGCACTTTTTGAGCAGGCGTATATGCCTGAGCTTCAAAAGCTAATTGAGTTTAGAGCTGATTTTCAAACTACAGGATTTTTTTATCCGGAAATGGCGATGTATATGGCTCGGCCAGATAAAATTTTACATGCGTTTTATATTCGCCATGATCGTTTTCGAGTACGGATTGATGACCAAGAACATAACTTATCGGGTTACATCGCTTACGTTAAAGATTACAAAGGTGATGAGCCATGAAATATCAGCCTGTTGAAATCAAGTTATTAGCACATATCGATACGACAAGTTTCGATGAAGATTTATGGCAATTCGAATTTGACGATGATATTTCAACACTACTGCTAATCGACTATGCATTAGAGCAATTTCAGCAAAAAAATGTACAAGCTCAAGATGACTATGTTGTCCCTGGACACCTATCTGAGCAATTAGGTCAGCAAAATCTAGGCTTAAAACCTTCGGAACATTACACTTTTACTGATCTATTGCAGTTGCTAATTTTCACCCAAGCAGTAGATGTGAAGGATGCTTTAAGCAATATGCTCTGCGGTACAGATGAGCAAGCCTATTTAATTTTGTCAAAAAGAGCTGCTACTTATAATTTAAATTTGAAAAAAGAAAGTACACAAAACCAGTTAAAACATTTGTTTTTATTAGTTAAAAATATTTATAGCCATCCAGCTGAAATTAGAAAACTTTTCTTTATAAAAGAGCTGAATTTTAAAGGAAAGTTTTATCTACCACAGACTCTATTAATGGCACAGAATGTAGTAGAGGTCTTATATCTTACAAATTCATTTAGAAAAATTTATCTGACGTTCTTTGAGGAAAACCAGACTATCGGTTTCTTTTCTTTCTTAGATGATATTCATCGTGCTGAGCACTTAATTCCTTATTATCACTGTTTTCAAGCACAGACTGTAAGACCTAAAGTTTGTTCTACCCCAAGTGGCATTATTAACATTTTAGGTGATACCTACTTTGGGGAAATCTACACCGAAAAACGTAAGGCTAAAGGGCAAATAGATGCTCTGCAACAGTATGGATATGACTATTCATTTAAAAAAATAAAAGCCTTTTTAGGGGAACATGACCTAAATATTGCTAACTTTGAAGCGGTTTTCTCTTTAGAAAAACAATCTCCTTTAGTACATAAAAAGTCATTTATTCTTAAAGCTGATGCAGAAGAAACATTAGCAGCGTTCAAAAATATTCACCTTAACCATGTGGTATTGGCAAATAATCATTTAAAAGATTATGGGGATCGTGGATTAGCCTATACATTACAACAATTTGATCAGGCTAATATTTCTTATATTGGTGCAGGCACAAATCAAAAAGATGCTCATAGCCACTTTGAAATCACTTTTAATAACAAGCATTACACTATTTTTAACGGCTATTGGCACAGAGACACTGCCTATCTAGATTATGATTTTTATGCCTTAGGTCCTAAGAGTGGAGTTGCATGTCTAAATGGGGTTTTGCTTGAACAAATAGGTCGTTATAAGCAGACTAACCCTGAGCATAAAGTTATTGTTATTTGTCATTGGGGCATCGATTTTAAGCCGATTACCAAGGAACAGAGCAAGCTTGCTGATATTTTGACTCAAGCTGGTGCGGACCTCGTTATCGGTCATGGAGCTCATACCATTCAACCGATTAAAGTGATTAATCAGAAGCCTGTGGTATTTGGTATTGGGAATGCGGTTTTTAATAGCAATGGTGAATATACAGAGCAAAACGCTTTGCCGTATGGATGTATAGCACGGCTAGATTTGTCAAAAGATCGACTGCGTTTATATCCAATCTATACCAATAATTTGAAAACATTTTGGCAACCGCATCCAGTCAATGAAGACGATTTTTCAGAGGCCAGCAATTATATAACTTCATTACTGACTCCTGAAAATTATTATGCAGCACAAGATGATTTAGGTTTTTACGTCGAAATGAGTTTTTAAAATCTTTATGGATAACGTTGGTAATTTTCTAAAATTGTTTGAAGTTGGACCGGTGTAAAACCTAAATTTCTAAGTCCACCGCTGCCACGTTTACATTCGGCACTCGCCATGATGTTGGTTGGTGTACGTTTTGTAGCATTCGGCGCGCAGACATGTTTTAGTCCGAACACATGCCCCATTTCATGTACGCTACCAGCCTGAATATTATAATTGAGTCGGTTCCAATCTAATAAAACAAAAGGTTTACCATTATTACGAAATGCTCTACTTGTTACATCTTCAAATTTCCATTTAGTAGAATAGGCATCATAAATAAAAACGATGACTTCCTTGCTGGCAGTTCTTTTAGGAAAGCAGGTGTTTACACTGGCAGGAATAGTTTCAGTAGAGATCGGGTAGGGTTGATTGATCTGCTGCTTTAAATCGCAATGTAATTTTGAAAACTCTTCGTAAGGGATATAACGGTGTAATTTGAATTTAAAAATCTTATTATTTTTATCATCTACATAATATTTATTTAATATTTTGATTTCTTTACGCATCTGTTGGTAATTATCAAACTTCGTAGCTTCTGGAGAATTAGTGGTAAAAACGAATGTGACAGGAACGATAGGGCGGCCATCTATTGATACTTTAGGTACTTCTCCTGAAGGAATAGGAGGGCGAGTAGTACAAGAAGCGCACAGTAAAGTCCCAGTAACCACCAATAATATTTTTTTCATGCAGATTTCCCTCAAGCCCACCTTGGATTGCATTTAGTTTTAGTCAAAAATTTTTATATGATATGAATTATGTCAATTTTTATGGAGTCCATTTTGACAACTCAGTATGAACTACATCGGCAGATTTTAGAAGTCATTGCTTTGATTCCTTACGGAAAAGTCGCAACTTATGGGCAAGTAGCTCGTATGGCAGGGTTACCTAAACATGCGAGATTAGTTGGCTATGTTTTGAAACATCTTGAAGCAGATCATCAAGTCCCTTGGTATCGGGTTATTAATTCTCAAGGCAAAATTAGCCTAAGTAAATTTAATGACAAAGGTGAAAATGTTCAGCAGTTAAAGCTAGAAGCTGAAGGAGTCTATTTGTTAAACGGTAAAGTAAACTTAAAGCAATTTGCTTGGCAGCCTTAAAGATCCTGAAAAGGCTTTTTTTAAATCATTGCCTAAATTATTAGAATTAACAAAATAGGCAATATTGAAATTATCGAACAATTAAAACAGGAATATGACTTTCGCCTAAGACTTTTTGTGCAACACTACCCAGTACAAGTTTTCGGACCCCTGTACGGCCATGAGAACCCATAACAATCAGATCTGCATTTAAGTCTTGAGCTGCCTGAATAATCTCTTCATGTACAACAAAACCTTCAAGTAGTTTGGTTTCGACAGTAATGCCTTCATCGGCAAATTCTTGTTTTGCGTGTTTTAAAATATCGAGTAAATAGGTTCTTGTCCGTTCAATCAAATCATTCGTTTGACCAGTTTTTACATAGGCGTCAGCAATAAATGGATCAAGAGCCATAACTTGCACAACCGTAATTTTGCTATTTAACGCTTTTCCCAGTTTGATTGCCTCTTTCATGGCAATTAAAGAAGTTTCAGAACCGTCAATTGGTACAAGAATATGTTGATATAACATGAGTGTTTTCCTTATTGTAATGATGCTTATTTATTCAATACTTTATACTTATTTTTTGACGATTTAAATTCAAGCACGTAATCATTTGTGAGTTTATACCAACAAATTTTTGTAGATATATTTTTATAGATTCCGCAAATTTTCCATATGTATAGATAAAGCATCTATATCTTCAGTTTGTAAATATTCGCGTATTTTCAAAATTTGCTTCTCATCCAAATCATAGAGTTTTAAAGCAAGCAGTTTATCGATTTGTTCTTGTGGAAAACGATATTTAATAATTTTTGCAGGTACGCCACCTACAATTGCATAGGGGGGAACATCTTTAGTGACCACAGCTCCAGTTGCAACGACAGCACCTTCACCAAGTGTGACCCCTTGCATAATCATTGCACGACTACCAATCCAGCATCCATCGCCAATTACAGTATTACCAGCTGCTAAAAAACTACGGGTATCAAAAGGGAAAGTCGAAATCCAGTCTGGTCTATGAAGTTGGTTGCCACCCATCATAATGACGCATTCAGCACCAAAGCAAACAAAATTACCAATATAAAGTTGGTCAATTGGTTTGTCTGGTGTCGAGGCTTTATCATGTAAGTAACGCACGACACAACGTTCAAAACCTTGATCCCAATAGGCTGAATAATATGAGTAATTACCTTTAATATGGATATTCGGGTTTTTAACAGTTTTATGGATAAATTCAAACTCACACCAATGACGAACTGGTGTGTTAATTAAAGAGTTATCCATGTGTGATTTCCCAAAAATATATCAATGATATTGAATAAAAACCCCTCATAAAGAGGGGCTAGTTGTGCATTATCTTAGAGATATTCTACACTTACGATTTCATATTCGACTTCGCCTTGAGGAGTCACGATTTTTACTTCATCGCCTTCACTCTTACTCAAAAGACCACGTGCGATTGGTGAGTTCACCGAGATTTTATTAATTTTAAAATCTGCTTCGTCATCGCCAACAATTTTATAAGTTTTACGTTCTTCAGTATCAAGATTTTCAATTGTTACTGTTACACCAAAAACAACACGGCCATTTTGCTCAAGTGTTTTAACATCAATTTCTTGAGCAGCGCCTAATTTACCTTCGATATCCTGAATACGACCTTCACAGAAACCTTGCTGTTCACGTGCAGCATGATATTCAGCATTTTCCTTTAAGTCGCCATGTTCACGTGCTTCTGCAATAGCTTGAATAATACGTGGACGTTCAACAGATTTTAAATGTTGTAATTCTTTCTCTAAGGCAATTTTACCTTCAGGGGTCATTGGATAGCGTTGCATTTTGGTCCCTCTTAATTTGAGAAAACACAGTTAAAAAAAATGAAAAAATCCCGCCACCGATAAGGTGACGGGACTTATCGGTAACAAATTAACCTACAGTTAAATCTTGCAAGCGGTATACATCCATTGGCAATTTCACATCAAAAGCTTGGCAAACAGCTTCTGCACCATTGATAGTCGTTGTGTAATACACTTTGCCTTGTAGGGCAGCACGACGAATCATTGCAGAATCATATTGAGCTTGTTTACCTTCAGTGGTATTGACAATAAGGTGTATTTCACCATTTTTCAAGCGGTCAACAATATGTGGACGACCTTCAGTCACTTTATTCACAGATTCGCATTCTAAACCTGCTTCTTTAAGTACTAGGTATGTACCACCTGTTGCAATAAGCTTGAAGCCATATGCAGCTAATTTCTTAGCGATATCTGCAATATATTTCTTGTCAGATTCACGTACAGATAAGAAAGCATGTTTTACTTCGCCTTCAGTCGGTAAACCTGGTAAGCGATCATTTGAGCCTAAAACAGCTTTATAGAATGCTTCACCAAATGTTTTACCAACGCCCATTACTTCACCTGTAGATTTCATCTCAGGTCCAAGCATTGGGTCTACGCCTTGGAATTTAGCGAATGGGAAAACAGCTTCTTTCACAGCAAAGTGCGTTGGAATGATTTCTTTAGTAAACCCTTGAGATTCAAGAGATTGACCAGCCATACAACGTGCAGCTACTTTTGCTAAAGAATCACCAATACATTTCGATACGAATGGAACTGTACGTGAAGCACGTGGGTTAACTTCAAGAACGTAAACATCATCGCCTTTAACTGCGAACTGAACGTTCATCAAACCAACCACACCAAGTTCTTTTGCCATCGCAACAGTTTGACGACGCATTTCATCCTGAATTTCTTTAGATAAAGAATAAGGAGGAATTGAACATGCAGAGTCACCTGAGTGAATACCTGCTTGTTCGATGTGCTGCATGATACCGCCGATCACAACGTCTTTACCGTCAGATACACAGTCAACATCAACTTCAGTTGCATCATCTAGGAAACGGTCAAGAAGAACAGGGGCTTCGTTAGATGCCTGAACTGCTTCACGAAGGTAACGTTTAAGTTCTTCTTCGTTGTATACGATTTCCATTGCACGACCACCTAATACATAAGATGGACGAACAACTAACGGATAACCTACTTTCGCAGCTTCAGAGATACCTTCTTCAGCAGATTTTACAATGCTGTTGTTTGGTTGACGAAGCTGTAAACGTTGGATCATTTGCTGGAAACGTTCACGGTCTTCTGCACGGTCAATTGCATCTGGTGATGTACCAATAATTGGTGTACCAGCTTCTTCTAAAGCACGTGCCAATTTAAGAGGTGTTTGACCACCGTACTGTACGATCACGCCTTTTGGCTTCTCAGTACGTACGATTTCAAGTACATCTTCAAGTGTTACAGGTTCGAAGTACAAACGATCTGATGTGTCGTAGTCAGTAGAAACAGTTTCAGGGTTACAGTTAACCATGATTGTTTCATAACCATCTTCACGCATAGCTAATGCAGCGTGTACACAGCAGTAGTCAAATTCGATACCTTGACCAATACGGTTTGGACCACCACCAATCACCATGATCTTGTCACGATTTGATGGATTTGCTTCACATTCTTCATCGTAAGTTGAATACATGTATGCAGTACCAGATTCAAACTCGGCAGCGCATGTATCAACACGTTTGTAAACTGGATAAACACCCAAGTTCCAACGTTGTTTACGGAATTGCTTTTGTGAAATACCCATGAGGTGTGCAATACGAAGATCAGATAAACCTTTGCGTTTGAAAGCACGGATATTGTCAGCGTTTAAGTCACCAAAACCTAAAGCTTTTACTTCAGCTTCAGTTTTAACGATGTCTTGAATTTGAATGAGGAACCAACGATCAATTTTGGTTGCTTCAAACACTTCATCTAAAGAGAAACCATGACGGAAAGCATCTGCTACATACCAGATACGCTCAGGGCCTGGAACTTTAAGCTCTTTTAAAATGGTTTCTTTTGCATTTGTTGCGCCAGCTTCGATTTTTTCATCGAAACCGCTTACACCAACTTCAAGACCACGTAATGCTTTTTGTACAGATTCCTGGAAGTTACGGCCAATTGCCATGACTTCACCAACAGATTTCATCTGAGTGGTAAGAACTGGTTCTGCTTGCGGGAATTTCTCGAAGTTAAAGCGAGGAATCTTCGTTACAACATAGTCAATCGATGGTTCGAAGCTTGCAGGAGTCACGCCACCAGTGATGTCATTTTTCAATTCATCAAGGGTATAACCAACAGCAAGTTTTGCTGCGATTTTTGCGATTGGGAAACCTGTTGCTTTAGAAGCAAGAGCAGATGAACGAGATACACGTGGGTTCATCTCAATGACAACCATACGTCCATCTTTCGGGTTAATACCGAACTGAACGTTAGAACCACCTGTTTCAACACCAATTTCACGAAGAACTGCAACCGAAGCATTACGCATCAATTGATATTCTTTGTCTGTTAATGTCTGAGCAGGAGCAACGGTAATTGAGTCACCCGTGTGAACGCCCATTGGGTCAAAGTTTTCGATCGCACATACGATAATACAGTTGTCGTTTTTATCACGAACAACTTCCATTTCGTATTCTTTCCAGCCAATTAAAGATTCATCAATCAATAACTGGTGAGTAGGAGAGAGGTCAAAACCACGTTCACAAATTTCAAGGAATTCTTCGCGGTTATATGCAATACCACCGCCCGAACCACCCATTGTAAATGATGGACGGATAATTACTGGGAAACCAAAGCGTGACTGGATTGCTAAAGCTTCTTCCATTGTTTCAGCAATGGCAGCTTTTGGACATTCCAATCCAATTTTACGCATAGCGATATCGAAGAGTTTACGATCTTCGGCTTTCTCAATCGCTTCTTTGCTTGCGCCAATTAATTCAACATTATATTTTTCAAGAACACCATGCTCATCAAGTGCGAGGGCACAGTTCAATGCAGTTTGACCACCCATAGTTGGTAATACTGCATCTGGACGTTCTTTTTCAATAATCTGTGCAACTGTTTGCCAAGTGATCGGCTCAATATAAGTTGCATCAGCCATTGAAGGATCTGTCATGATGGTAGCTGGGTTAGAGTTAACCAAAATAACACGGTAGCCTTCTTCACGAAGAGCTTTACATGCTTGAGCACCTGAGTAGTCAAACTCACATGCCTGTCCAATCACAATCGGGCCAGCACCAATAATTAAGATGCTTTTAATATCCGTACGTTTAGGCATTATTCGCTCCGTAATTACTGTTTAGATGCTTCGATAAGTTCGATGAAATGATCGAACAAAGGTGCACAATCATGTGGACCAGGACTTGCTTCAGGGTGACCTTGGAAGCTGAAAGCTGGTTTGTCTGTGCGGTGAATACCTTGTAAGGTGCCATCGAACAATGATTTATGCGTTGCTTTTAAGTTAGCCGGTAAAGTTTCTGCATCTACAGCAAAACCATGGTTCTGTGAAGTAATCATCACTGTACCATCTTCAAGATTTTGTACAGGATGGTTAGCACCGTGGTGACCATGGTTCATTTTTACAGTTTTTGCACCAGAAGCGAGTGCCAAGATTTGGTGGCCTAAGCAAATACCAAATACAGGTAATGTTGTGGTTTCAACAATAGTTTTTACAGCTTCGATTGCGTAATCACAAGCAGCTGGATCGCCAGGACCATTTGAAAGGAATACGCCATCCGGATTAAGTGCCAATACTTTTTCAGCCGGAGTTTCTGCAGGTACAACGGTTAATTTGCAACCGCGGTCTGCAAGCATACGTAAGATGTTGGTTTTGACACCGTAATCGTATGCAACTACATGATATTTTAATTCAGGTTGAGAGAAGCCCTGACCTAGAGTCCATGAACCTTCAGACCATTCAAAACCAGTTGGATCACAACATTCTTTTGCAAGGTCTAAGCCATTTAAGCCACCAAAAGCACGAGCTTTTGCAATTGCTTCTTCTTCAGTAATATTTTCACCAGCAAGGATGCATCCGTTTTGTGCACCAGTCTGACGTAAAATACGTGTTAATTTACGCGTATCAATATCTGCGATTGCAACAACATTGTGTTCTTGCAGATATTCGCTCAGCGATTGCTCAGCACGGAAGTTACTGTGTAGTAGAGGAAGGTCACGAATAATTAAACCATTCGCCCATACTTTATGGATACGACCAGATTCAACGTCTTCCGCGTTACAACCTGTGTTACCAATATGAGGGTAAGTTAATGTCACAATTTGTTGTGCATAACTTGGGTCAGTCAAAATTTCTTGATAGCCAGTCATGGCTGTGTTAAAAACGACTTCTCCAGTCGTACTTCCCGTTGCGCCGATTGACGTTCCTTTAAAGATCGTTCCATCTGCGAGGGCTAAAATGGCGGGGATGCTCAAACCAAAGCTCCTGAATTTCGGCTGTAAAAAAGCGAGTAGACCCAAAAAAGATCGGCAATGTTTGGATAAAACATGCCCTCCCTATCGGTCTGCCCGCTTGTAACTTAACAGCGCATTATACGCATGGAACCCCTAAAAGTCTATTTCTTTTCTGCTAAAAAATATAATTCATTGCTTGCTTTTTATAAAAAAATTATCCACTCATCTGAATCAGATACTTTTGATAAATTGTCTAACAATTTGCAAGGAGAATTCTTTGAACTGGATTTATTGTATTGCTAGTTAAAAAATAAACAATATGAGGAAATAGTATGAGCAATAATGAAGTTTCAAAAGAAGTGAGTGAAAAAACTCAAGCAGTAGTTGAATCAGTCAAAGCTGAGGTCAATGAAGTGAAAGAAACGATAGCTGCAACTACAACTAAGGCTAAAAAAACAGTAACCGCTAAAACTGCACAGGTAAAAGAAACTGTTGCTGAAAAAACTGAGCAAGTTAAAGAAGTTGCTACTGAAGCTAAAGCTCAGGTAAAAGAGGCGATTGCTGAAACTCAAGAACAAGTCCAAGAAGTTTTAAGCGAGGCTCAAGAGAAAATTGAAACTGAAACTCACGAGTTAAATAAAAATATTCAAAATCAATTTGTCCAAATTAAACAAGATATTTTACAACGTCTTGATGTGATTAAGGCTCAGTTTAGTACTTCGCAAGAAGGCTTATCTGATCTTAAAAATGCTTTGAAAGCAGAAATTAATGCGCTTATTGAAGATTTAACAAAAGTGAGCAAAGAGCTTAAAGGTGATATTAGCCAGATTTCTTTGAAACACAAAGATTCTCTAAGTGAAAGTATTAAACGTACTAAAAATAATGCAGTCGAAGCTTGGAATAAAGCACGAGACAATTAATGATCTCTGCTTTGGTCCAGCTATAAAAAAGCGAGAATTAATTTCTCGCTTTTTTATTTTTAGAACTGATGTAACCAGTCACGTTTATTATGGAAATCTGCACTTTTTCCACTATGCTGCATTGCATAGTACTGCATACCTTCTTTGGTTTTTAAAACTGTAGTTAAACCTAAATAAAGGTTTGCCCATTTCAAGCGATGCTGTTGCATAAATTGCCCTAAATCGAGACTAACATTTAAGCCATAGTGAGTACGCTTGAGATGATTCAGTTCAATATCGTAAGCAGCAAGGGGAGGTATACTTTCTGGATAGCGATATTCTTCAAACTGATATGATTGCCATGCTTGAGAAGGGGAAAGATTAATCTCCCGATAATAATCTTCATCATGCACGCCAACAAAAATTTCGAAACAAGTTTCTTCCCACAAAAAATCTTGACGAGGATGAGCCGCGACTTCTTGAGGCCAGATAATAAGTTGATTTGGATCACGAATCCAAAAACCGATATTTAAAGTATAGGGTGCTTGCTGTTCAATTGCGCCAACAACGGAAACAGCATGAAAACGATCAAAAGCTGAAAGTTCGTAACTTGCCATAGTTTGTCAAATTAAATTAGTTTGCTAAGTGAGCGTGACGAACAAGATTAGACAAATGCTGGTTTTGTTTAGCTGCTTTTTTGTAAAGCAAAACAATTTTACCAATTTTTTGCACAGCTTCTGCACCAGTTGCTTCTACAATTGCTTCAATTGTTGCAGTACGTGCTTCACGGTCTTCACCAGCAATCTTAACTTTAATAAGCTCATGGTCGTTTAAAGCACGAAGCGTTTCTTCGATTACCGCGTCTGTTAAGCCTTGTCCACCAATCATGACAACTGGATTAAGCACATGACCAATTTGACGTAAACGTTTACGTTCATGGATAGATAAAGCGGCCATTAAAAATACCTGATTTTAAAAACGGCTTAGTATAGCAAAAAACTTAAATCCAGATGTACGAAAAACTGTATAAATAATCGATCAACATTATTGGAAAAAAACTGTAAAACTTAGTGAGATTACGCTACATCCGTACTGTAATGAGAGTAATTTTCACGTACAATGAACGATCAGAAGTTTTTTTGATATTTAGTGAGTTATGGCAACACGCATTACAAACCAGAAATTGTCGAAAAGTAGTCGTGCGTGGATGAGAGAACATCTAGACGATCCTTTTGTTAAAAAAGCTCAAAAGGAAGGGTATCGTGCTCGAGCGGCCTATAAACTTCTTGAAATTCAAGAAAAATATAAGCTGATCAAGCCAGGCATGACGGTAGTAGATTTAGGCGCGGCTCCTGGTAGTTGGTCTCAAATCGCTGGGAAACTTGTTGGTAGCAAAGGTTTAGTGATTGCTTCCGATATTTTGCCTATGGATGCTTTGCCTGATGTCACTTTCTTACAAGGCGACTTTAGAGAAGAAGATGTATTTGAAAAATTGTTAAATATTTTAAATGGGCGACAAGTAGACATTGTAATTTCTGATATGGCCCCCAATACATCTGGTAATAGGGCTGTTGATCAACCTAGACAGATTTACTTATGTGAACTGGCTTTAGATTTTGCTCAAAAGGTTCTTGGTCCTAATGGACAACTTGTGGTTAAAGTGTTCCAAGGTGCAGGATTTGATGAGTTTCGTAAACAAGTAGTTGATAGTTTTGATGTGTTAAAAACAGTAAAACCAGCAGCTTCTCGTGCACGATCTAAAGAAGTTTTTTTGGTTGGACAAGGGCGTAAGAAAGCATTGCAATAAAGTTTACTTGCCAAGCTCCTAAAAATTGTGCATTTTGTACTTTTAGGTTATCCGCAAGCAATACAGTTGCTGCTTTTATGACGATCGGCCAAGATTGGGCATGATCAAATTAGATCGATATGGGAATAAAGCTTTGAGCGATTACTTCAAGAATGCCGTATTGTGGCTAATAATACTTGGTGTTCTGATTTTAATTTTCAGTAATATCAGTGACCGCAACAAGCCTACTGCGATGAAATATTCAGATTTCGTTGCAGCGGTGAATAGTGGCCAAATTAAGCAAGTCACAATTGACGGTTTAAATATTAATGGTGAAAAAACTAACGGATCACAGTTTGAAACTGTTCGTCCGCAAGTTGAAGACACTGAGCTTATGCCAAGCTTAAATAAACAAAATGTTGTTGTTGAGGGAACAGCTCCACAACGTCAAGGCATTTTGATGCAACTTCTCATTGCTAGTTTCCCTGTACTGTTAATCATTTTGTTATTCATGTTCTTTATGCGTAACATGGGTGGTGGTGCAGGCGGAAAGAATGGACCGATGAGTTTTGGTAAATCGAAGGCAAAAATGCTTTCTGAAGACCAGATCAAAGTCAATTTTTCTGACGTCGCCGGCTGTGATGAAGCAAAACAAGAAGTTGTTGAAATTGTTGATTTCTTAAAAGACCCTGCAAAATTCAAACGTTTGGGCGCGACTATTCCTCGTGGCGTACTTATGGTTGGTCCTCCGGGTACTGGTAAAACATTATTAGCTAAAGCAATTGCTGGTGAAGCGAAGGTTCCTTTCTTCAGCATTTCAGGTTCTGACTTTGTAGAAATGTTCGTAGGTGTGGGTGCGTCCCGTGTCCGTGATATGTTTGAGCAAGCGAAGCGTCACGCGCCATGTATCATCTTTATCGATGAGATTGATGCGGTTGGTCGTCACCGTGGTTCGGGTACAGGTGGTGGTCATGATGAGCGTGAACAAACCTTAAACCAGATGCTTGTGGAAATGGATGGTTTTGAAGGTAATGAAGGCGTAATCGTTATTGCTGCAACTAACCGTGTTGATGTGCTTGATAAAGCATTATTACGTCCAGGTCGTTTTGACCGTCAAGTAATGGTTGGTTTACCGGATATTCGTGGTCGTGAGCAAATTCTGAATGTACATTTGAAAAAATTACCTTCAGTTACAGGCGTAGATATGAAAGTGTTAGCACGTGGTACGCCAGGTTTCTCTGGTGCACAGTTGGCTAACCTTGTTAACGAAGCTGCATTATTTGCTGCACGCCGTAATAAAAATACGGTCGACATGCATGACTTTGAAGATGCAAAAGACAAAATCTACATGGGTCCAGAGCGTAAGTCGATGGTTCTACGTGAAGAAGAGCGTCGTGCAACTGCTTATCATGAAGCAGGTCATGCAATTGTTGCAGAGATCTTGCCTGGTACAGATCCTGTCCATAAAGTAACGATCATGCCACGTGGTTGGGCTTTGGGTGTAACTTGGCAGTTACCTGAACAAGACCAGATTAGCCATTATAAAGACAAGATGCTAAATGAAATTGCAATTTTGTTTGGTGGTCGTATTGCTGAGGAAGTGTTTATCCAACAGCAATCTACTGGTGCTTCAAACGACTTTGAGCGAGCTACTAAAATGGCGCGTGCAATGGTTACTAAGTACGGTATGTCTGACAAAATGGGCGTAATGGTTTACGAAGATGAAAACCAGAATGGTTTCTTTGGAAATGTAGGAAGCCGTACGATTTCTGAAGCAACTCAACAGTTAGTTGATGAAGAAGTACGTCGTATTCTTGATGAGCAATATAAAGTTGCACGTAATATCTTAGAAGGTAACAAAGATATTGCACATGCAATGGTAAAAGCTTTGATGGAATGGGAAACTATTGATCGTGATCAAATTCGTGACATTATGGAAGGTCGTGAGCCACAACCACCTAAAGTCTATGTTGCTGAAAATCCAGTGGCTGCATTTGAACCACCAAAAGATGGTCCATCTACACCACCACCATTACCAGCAATGAACTAAATGAGTTAAGCAAAAGAGCCACAGTCATGTGGCTCTTTTTTTATGCATGTATTTCAGACAAAGCCGAAAAGAAATCAGCAGTATATTGATCAGAGTCTTGTTAAAATGTTGCCGAATATTAAATTGGAGCTTGTCATGCAGTTAATGCCTTTACCTCAGCAAATTCTACAATGTGGGCAGCTTCAGTTGGATTTATCACAGCCTCATGTTATGGGTATTTTAAATGTCACGCCAGATTCTTTTAGTGATGGTGGAAAACATAATCAAGCAGATCAAGCTATTGCTCATGCGCTAATCATGATAGAGCAGGGCGCTACCATTATTGATATTGGTGGGGAATCTACCCGTCCGGGGGCATCTGAGGTAAGTGTAGAAGAAGAAATTAGAAGAGTTGTACCTGTAGTTGCAGCTTTAGCTAAACATGATGTGATTCTATCAATTGATACGAGTCAGCCAGATGTTATCCGTGCAGCAAAAGAAGCGGGTGCTCATATTTGGAATGATGTACGTGCGCTTACTCGACCAAATGCTTTAAAAACGGCAGTAGAGTTGGATATCCCTGTGGTGATTATGCATATGCGTGGTGAGCCCACCACAATGAATCAGCTAGATCAATATACGAATGTGACATTGGATGTAATGCAAGAGCTTCAGCAGCGCGTTGAAGAGGCTTTAACTGCAGGTGTAAAAAAACAGAATATTATTATTGATCCTGGATTTGGTTTTGCAAAAAATGCGCAGCAAAATTTAAGACTGTTAAATGAATTCTGGAAGCTTAGTGAAATGGGTTATCCAATTTTATCTGGCCTTTCTCGTAAACGTTTTATTGGTGAAGCTTTACACGGCGTAGCTGCAGATGAGCGCGCAGTGGGAAGCGTTACGGGGCATTTGCTTAGCATTCAGCAAGGAGCGTCAATTGTTCGAGCACATGATGTAAAAGCTATGCATGATGCAATTCTTGTTTGGAAAGCGATGAAACAAGCTTAAAAAATAGGCTTTTATAATCAGACTATGATTGATTAATTTCATGGGTTAGATGATTGAGTCAGGGAAAATTGTCGTTATTGTTTTGAAAATATGTTATAAGCGGCAGGTTTCTGCTGCTGTGTAAACTTTTGTATGTTCGAAGACTTACTTCTCCCAATGTTTGATGACGAGTATTATCCAGATATTTTAGTCGCTGAACTCAAGCAGTTAATTGAACAATTTGCCAAAAAAGTTCAGAAGCCTGCTTTAGCTGATCAGGATATTTATCGATATGCTCATCAAACTGTAATTGAAATCAATGAAATGAAACCTCAGTTCGAAGATCTAGATTCTTCCTTGGATGATAGTGCTGCTGACTATATTGCTGAAGCAATGATGATGGTGGCACAGGATGCAGGATATCTAGACCTTGAAATGGAAGAGCTAGTGATGAATCGAGAGTGGTGATTACTCTCGATTCACAATACCTTCAAATGCATCTAATAAATGACAAGATGCTTTTAAATGAATTTCATTTATTTCCTTAATCTTTAAAATTAAAACACTATCTTTTGAGAGTCGGCATCTGCTAATAAAGTGACCTAATAAGTTTCTTTTTTTGTTCTAATGCTTTGAATTTATCTATTATCTGTTTGGATGCTTTAATTAAATAGTCATGTTTGGTGATAGAGCAACCTGAAAAATACTAATGGTTATCTCTGAAATAAACAGTGCTAGAAAAAAGATCTGTAGCATGAATCTTTGTTAAGAGAAGAATGCTAAATAAAAGTAATAATATTCTTATCATACAATTCATTTTAATTAGGCATAAAAAAACCAGCTTACGCTGGATTCTTTGTAGCACCAAATTCAATATTTGAAAATGGTGCCCGGGGCCGGACTCGAACCGGCACGCTTTGTGGGCGGGGGATTTTAAATCCCCTGTGTCTACCTATTTCACCACCCGGGCATGTGCGCAATAATAGAGGACAAGTACGCGATTGGCAAGAGAAAATCAGATAGTTTGCTTTATTTTCAATCAGTTCTTGTTAGTATTTATATAAATTAACCAATTTATGTCATGATTTGTTCATTAAACTGAGATCAGTTGTTCATCTTATCTACTTAACTTTAAGACACTCATTGCTTAAAACTTAGGTAATTTTATGTCAGAGAAAATTTCACGCCGAGAATTAATTCAAAAAAGTCTGTTCGGTTTTGGGGCGCTATCTTTGCCTGTAGCTTTTTCGGGTTGTAATGATGGTTCCGATGAAGAAAGTTCGGAGGCACAAGCAGATTTTTTACATGGAGTTGCGAGCGGCGACCCTTTGCAGGATAAAGTAATTTTATGGACGCGTTTAACACCGGTAGATCTTAGTGCGCGCCTTAAGGTCACTTGGGAAATTGCTACCGATGACCAGTTTAAGCTGAATTTAAAGACTGGTGTGGTTCAAACGACTAAGACGGATGATTTCACCGTGAAAGTAGATGCAACAGGTCTACAGGCGGATACCATTCATTATTACCGTTTCCATTTTGGTAATAAAACTTCACCTGTTGGTCAAACTAAAACTTTGCCTGTAATTACCAATAAGGTCAGCTTTGCGGTATGTTCTTGTTCTAACTATCCTGCGGGTTACTTCTACGTTTATCGTGAAATAGCAAAACAGAGTGTGGATGTAGTCATCCATTTGGGAGATTACATTTATGAATATGGCTCTGATGGATATGCGACAGAAGATGCAGAAAAATTGGGTCGTACTTTGCCATCTGATAATAATAAAGAAATTATTAAATTAGATGATTATCGCAAACGTTATGCGCTATATCGTCAGGATAAAGACTTGCAGGCAGTTCATCAACGTCATCCTTTCATTGTAATTTGGGATGACCATGAGTTAGCAAATGATACTTGGCGTGATGGTGCGGAAAACCATCAAGATAATGAAGGATCTTTTTCTGATCGTAAGTTAGCTGCTCTACAGGCTTATTTTGAATGGATGCCAATTCGCCCTGTTTCTAACACAGATCATCTAAATATTTATCGTCAGTTTAATTTTGGGTCACTTGTACAACTAACAATGCTAGATACACGCATTATTGCGCGAGATAAACAGCTTGAATATAAGGACTATATGACAGCTTCTGGTTTAGATGCTCAAAAATTTCAGGCTGATTTAACAGATTCAAAGCGTACTTTAATGGGGCATACACAAAGAGATTGGTTGGTTGGTAAATTAAAGCAATCGACATCAACATGGAATGTGATTGGTCAGCAAGTCTTAATGAGTAAAATGTGGATTCCTGCTGAGTTGTTGGTCTCTCTGGGGCAGATTACTTCAGGTGGAACTTCGCCAGATGCGTTAGCTAAAATGAATGCGCAAATTACGGAATTAGTCACATTGAAATTGCGATTAGAGCAGGGTGATCCAACTTTAACTGTTCAAGAAAAAGCGCGGGTCACAACTTTAGTTCCATATAATCTCGATGCTTGGGATGGGTACTATGCTGAGCGGGAGTTTGTGTATGATAAATTGGCAGAGTTTAATAAGAAAATTATTGTTTTGGCCGGCGATACCCATAATGCATGGACATCTTACTTGTATAGCCAAAAAGGGAAGTATGTCGGTGTTGAACTGGCGACAAGCTCGGTTTCTTCGCCGGGTCTTGAAAAATATTTAAGTATTCCTTTGGATCAGTTGCAAAAGTTTGAATTTGCCTTTACTACACTTATCGATGAATTGACGTATTGTAATTTAAATCAACGCGGTTATTTGGTCGTTACACTCGATGATACGCAAGTGCAATCGGATTGGATTTTTGTAGATTCAATTAAAAATGCAGAATATAAAGTAGATTCAAGTCGACACTATCAATTAGTGTTAGATGCGAATTTAACGCCTGAACAAGATAAGCAAAAAACTGCTTAAATATATGGATGGGAAAGGGATGCTAATAAGTATCCTTTTTCTTAGGCATAAAAAAACCAGCTTACGCTGGATTTTTTATTGCACCAATTTCTATACTAGAAAGTGGTGCCCGGGGCCGGACTCGAACCGGCACGCTTTGTGGGCGGGGGATTTTAAATCCCCTGTGTCTACCTATTTCACCACCCGGGCTTTACCAAATTTGGAGGCGGAGGTCGGAATCGAACCGGCGTCCACGGAGTTGCAGTCCGCTGCATGACCACTCTGCCACCCCGCCTACATTTGGTGATGCACATATTAGCAACCTTTAGAAAAAAAACAATACTGTTTTGAGATAAGATGAACATAAAAGCAACATCTAGAATAAATTTGTCCAAATAATCATGTATTATTGGCACATTAAATTCATGTCTACCTTGGAGATGTGCTGTGGCATTGGTTTTAGACGGTCGTGCATTAGCAAAGCAAATTGAAGAAAATTTGTCAGTACGTGTTGAAGCTTTAAAAGCTAAAACAGGTCGTACCCCAATTTTAGCGACTATTTTGGTTGGGGATGATGGCGCATCTGCAACTTATGTACGCATGAAAGGAAATGCTTGCCGTCGAGTAGGCATGGATTCTTTAAAAATTGAGTTATCACAAGAAACTACAACAGAACAATTATTAGCTGAAATCGAAAAGCTAAATGCTAATCCAGATGTTCACGGTATTCTTCTACAACATCCAGTTCCTGCACAAATTGATGAGCGCGCATGTTTTGATGCAATCTCATTAGCTAAAGATGTTGATGGCGTAACTTGTCTTGGTTTTGGCCGTATGGCTATGGGCGAAGCTGCATATGGTTCAGCAACTCCTGCGGGCATTATGACCATTTTAAAAGAAAACAATATCGAAATTGCTGGTAAACATGCGGTTGTGGTTGGTCGTTCAGCAATTTTAGGTAAACCAATGGCAATGATGCTATTGCAAGCGAATGCAACAGTAACGATTTGCCATTCACGCACACAAAACTTACCTGAACTCGTGAAACAAGCTGACATTATTGTTGGTGCTGTAGGTAAAGCTGAACTCATCCAAAAAGACTGGATTAAACAAGGTGCAGTAGTTGTTGATGCTGGTTTCCATCCACGTGATGGCGGCGGTGTAGGTGACATCCAGCTACAAGGTATTGAAGAAATTGCTTCTGCTTACACGCCAGTACCAGGTGGTGTTGGTCCAATGACAATCACAACTTTGATTCGTCAAACTGTAGAAGCTGCTGAAAAAGCTTTAGGTTAATTTAATTTATTCACGACGGCGTCCTACCATTTAACGCAAATGTTAGGAGCTCGTATGTTACTTTTCTTTCGGGATGAGTAGCGAATGCTACGCAAGACCAAAACGGTTGCACTAATTAAAGCAGTGGAATTGAACTAACGTATTTTTAGTAACTAGCCACTATCATGCTTTAAGCTACTGTTTTAGTCTTGCTCACAATGTGGTTAATCAAATAGTAATTATAAATTGTTGAGCTTATTTATGAGCTGCACCTTTCAATTTGCCAAAGCCCCTGAACATTTACTTCAAGCCTTGCATGAAGTCATTCCTCATTGTGAGTTGATGGTACAACAGTTACCAGAAACACCTGTTTCCTTGTGGTTGATTCCACCCGTTTTCCCAACCGATCGCTTAGATGATGAAGTTATTCGCCGAATCTGGAATGATACGCCATATTGGATTTTTTGCTGGGCATCTGGTTTAGCAATGGCGCAGTGGTTACTTACAGAGCCACATCATGTTAAAGATAAAGTTGTTCTAGATTTTGGCGCAGGTTCGGGCGTAGTCGCAATTGCAGCTAAAATGGCTGGTGCTAAAAGAGTAATTTGTTGTGATATTGATCAAGTTAGTCTTGCTGCCTGCCGTGAAAATGCTTTATTGAATGATGTTGAGCTAGAATATCTAGACGATTTATATAAAGCAGAGCAAGTTGATGTTTTATTGGCTGCTGATGTGTTGTATGACCAGTGCAACCGTTTCTTTTTAGATGAATTCTTGAAATTTGCGCCAGAGGTTTGGGTCGCAGATAGCCGTGTTAAAAACTTTAGTCATCCAAAATATCAAAAAATTGATGAAAGAAGTGCATCGACATGGCCAGATCTTGATGAAGCTAAAGAATTTAGAAATGTAAGTTTTTATAAGACGCTGTAAAAGAACAGCGTCTTATTTATATTATGAGCAAGTATAACGAACTACTTTTAACGTACTTGGACGTGCTTCAAGTGCTTGGCGAGTCGCATAATCTTCACCATTGTTTAAGCTTGGCGTATTCGATAAACCAAATGAGGCACGAGTTTCACCCAATTGAACGCCATAATGTTCTTGTTGAGCTGGGTTTGAAATCTCATTAATGCTTAGAACTGATAATTTATAAACTTTTTGAGCGCCTAATACATTTTGACAAGCACGTTGCAATTTACGTTCATCTAACTGCTGATTATTGCGGCTAGCCAATGTGTAAGCTAAAGTTGCCGAAGTTTTTGTTTGGTTTTCAATCTGGTAGCCAGTTGAACCATTGTATTGTCGAGGGGTGGTTTGACAAGCGGTTAAAACAAACATACTGCTTAATGCTAAACATAAAATACTTCTATTCATCAGTATCATCCTTATATTCTTATCTCTAGTATCTCATAAAACACAGCGATTGTTGGGGCTTAATCGCACGATTTAAGCTAACATCGGCTGGCGATATTAGCTCTTTTGTTAAAATATTAATGTTCTTTAATTTTTGAATGATGCTTAGTATCTTTCATAAAAATATAAATAATAAGTGAAATGAAGATCATAATACTCACATAAATAAAGTACCAAGATTCATGTCCAGCTTCTTTAAAACTTAAAGCAAAGAACTCTGCTGTACCGCCAAATAATGTATTGGCAATCGCGTAGGGTAAAGCTACCCCTAAAGCCCGAATATGAGCAGGGAAAAGTTCGGCCTTGACTACAGCATTAATTGAAGTGTAGCCAGTCACCATCACTAGACCTCCAAAACATAACCAGAAAGCTGTCCAGTAGTTATGCGTATTTGCGAGTGCATCAAATAAAATATATGTGAATAAAACACCCGTTATTCCGAAGAAAATCATAAGAGGTTTTCGACCGATTCGGTCTGACAAAGCACCCGCTACAGGTTGTAAGCACATGAAAATAAATAGTGCTAACGTGGTAATTTGAGTGGCCTCGGGTTTTGTAAATCCGGACGTATTTACTAAATATTTTTGTAGGTAAGTGGTATAAGTGTAAAAAGCTAAAGTTCCACCAGCTGTTAAAAATAATACTGTAAAAGCTTCTTTAGGGTAGTGTTTGAATAAAGCAAACATGCCCGATTGTGGTTGGTCTTTTTCAGCTTGGGCATTTTTAAAGGATTGTGTTTCTAATAAACCACGACGAATACGGAACACAACAATGGCAAGTAAAGCACCAATAAAGAATGGAATACGCCATCCCCAATCATGTAACTGTTGTTCGGTTAATACCAGTTGTAATATTAAAAGAACACATAGAGCTGTCAGTTGTCCTGCAATTAAGGTGACATATTGAAAGCTCGAGAAAAAACCACGTCGATTTTTTTCGGCCATTTCACTTAAGTAAGTGGCACTAGCACCATATTCACCGCCTACGCTTAAGCCTTGAATTAAACGAGCGACAACTAATAAAAGAGGTGCAAATACACCAATACTTTCGTAACTTGGCGTCACAGCAATAAGAAGTGAGCCTACGCACATCAAAGTAACGGAAAGTGTGAGACCTGCTTTACGTCCTTTGCGGTCTGAATAGATTCCCATAATCCATGCACCAATTGGGCGCATTAAAAAACCTACAGCAAAAATTGCAGCCGCTTGAAGAAGTTGAGCTGTTTGACTTCCTTTTGGGAAAAATGCATGAGCAAAATAGAGCGTAAATGCGGCATATACGTACCAGTCGTACCATTCGACAAGGTTACCCGCGGAACCGCCCAAAATTGATTTTAGCCGGGTTTTTGTATCTAAATTAGAATGCGGAGTTGTTGCGGTAGAAGGTTGATCAACCATGAGTCGCTCCATGTTTCGCTTGGGTTGAATGCTAAAAAAGAGAAGTTTTATTCCGTTTTTACATATTATCTAGAGGAGTATTTCACTTTATTTTTTTTATGTCTGTAAAACAATGTTTATTATTTAAGCAAAGGAATAAGTTGAATATTCATGTGATTTCAAATTAGCCGATCAGCTCATTTTTATAGTCTTACTCCAATCTTTGACATACTATTTTTTCCAAGTAGTAAAAAGTGATAAAGAATGCGTAATGTTTAAGCCAAGAAAACCTATATCTCTTAAAAATAATGATATATTCCAAAGAAAATTTTAAATAAATACAGTTAGGCATGATGTCTTGGCATTGTGGACTAGATGTGTGTGGATAATGAAAGGGACATTCAGATGTCAAATTGCCCGAAAAAATATATTGTTGCTTTTGATCAGGGAACAACAAGCTCAAGAGCAATTGTTTTAGATCATGATGCTAACGTTGTAAGTATTGCTCAAAAAGAATTTACTCAGATTTATCCGCAGCCAGGTTGGGTTGAGCATGATCCTATGGAAATTTGGGCCACACAAAGTGCTGTTTGGGTAGAAGCTCTAGCTCAAGCTGGCATCAAGAGTGAACAAGTTGCGGCAATTGGAATTACAAACCAGCGGGAAACCACAATTGTATGGGATAAGAAAACAGGAAAACCTATTCACAATGCAATTGTTTGGCAAAGTCGACAGACAACTGAAATATGTAATCAATTGCATAAAGCCGGTTGGCAAGAATATATTCGTAAAACAACTGGTTTAGTTATTGATCCTTATTTTTCTGCTACCAAAATAAAATGGATTTTGGACCATGTAGAAGGAAGCCGTGAGCGTGCTGAGCAAGGGGAGTTATTATTTGGTACGGTGGACACATGGCTAATCTGGAAATTAACTAATGGCGCAGTCCATGTCACTGATTTTACGAATGCTTCACGAACCATGCTTTTTGATATTGAAAAGCTTGAGTGGGATGGAAAACTTTTACAAGCTTTAGATATTCCTAGAGCAATGCTACCAGAGGTGCGTAGTTCATCTGAGGTTTATGGATACACACATACCATTAGCGGGCAAGAAGTGGGGATTCCGATTGCCGGTATAGCAGGGGATCAACAAGCTGCACTTTTCGGGCAAATGTGTGTAGAACCTGGACAAGCAAAAAATACCTATGGCACAGGCTGCTTTCTACTCATGAACACAGGTAAAAAGATTGTTCGTTCAGAGCATGGTTTACTGACGACGATTGCGTGTGGTTCAAATGGTGAAGTGAATTATGCTTTAGAGGGCGCCGTGTTTAATGGAGGCTCTTGCGTACAGTGGCTTCGTGATGAGTTAAAGGTAATTAAGAATGCTAAAGACTCTGAGCTTTATGCAACACGTGTAAAAGACAGCAATGGTGTATATGTTGTACCTGCTTTTACAGGTTTAGGTGCTCCCTATTGGGACCCGACAGCGCGTGGGGCAATCTTTGGTCTCACTCGTGGAGCAGGTATAGAACATATTATTCGTGCAACTTTAGAGTCAATTGCTTATCAGACAAGAGATGTACTTGATGCGATGCAGCAAGATGCAGAAGAAGAGCTTCGTACACTTAGAGTCGATGGAGGGGTAACGGAAAATAATTTCTTGATGCAATTTCAAGCTGATATTTTATCAACCCCAGTAGAACGCCCAATAATGAAAGAAACTACTGCTTTGGGGGCAGCTTTTCTTGCAGGATTGGCAACGGGTTTCTGGCAAGATCTTCATGAGTTAAGAAATAAGTCTGCGATAGAAAAAGTATTTGAACCAAAAATGTCTTGTGAGCAATCTGAAGTTATTTATAAAGGTTGGCTGAAGGCAGTTAAGCGTAGTCAAAGTTGGGCTGAGGATTGATCTGTTCTTTAACTGGTTAAATTCAATAGTAGGGTAATCAATTAACGGTAAATACTCGGTTATTTAAAATTGATTATTCTACTTTTTTGATTGTTGTTTCATCAATTTGATGTTTTAATTTTTATAAGATCAACAATAAAAAGAAAATGAGAAATGACAGTACAGCCTAATGATTATTCAAAAATATATGACATTGCCGTGATTGGTGGCGGTATTAATGGCGTCGGTATTGCTAATGATGCGGCAGGTCGGGGATTATCGGTATTTTTATGTGAAAAAGATGATTTAGCAAGTCACACCTCATCTGCGAGCAGTAAATTAATTCACGGCGGTTTACGCTACTTAGAACATAAAGAATTTCGATTGGTTAGAGAAGCTTTAGCAGAGCGTGAAGTCTTGTTGGCTAAAGCTCCGCATATTATTAAACCAATGCGTTTTATTATGCCTCATCGGCCACATTTGCGTCCTGCGTGGTTAATTCGGGCAGGCCTATTTTTTTATGATCATTTAGGAAAACGAGAAAAATTATTAGGGTCAAATCTTATTTATTTCAAAGAAGATAGTCCCCTAAAACCCGCTATAACGCGTGGCTTTGAATATTCGGACTGTACTGTAGATGATGCACGTCTTGTTGTGTTGAATGCGCTACAAGCTAAAGAGAAGGGTGCCAAAGTTGTAACGCGGACAAGATGTGTTAAGGCTTATAGACAACAAGAACTGTGGCATTTGGAACTACAAAGCGGGGCTGAGTCTTATCAAATACGAGCAAAAGCCTTAGTGAATGCAGCAGGTCCTTGGGCCGAAGAAATTATTAGTGAAAACCTACAATTAAAATCGCCATATCAAATTCGGCTGATACAAGGTAGTCATATTGTTGTGCCTAAACTCTATGATTGTCATAAAGCATTTATTATGCAAAATGAAGACCGACGCATAGTGTTTGCCATTCCTTATTTAGAAAAATACACATTAATAGGTACGACAGATCAGGAATATTTAGATGATCCACAAAAGGTAGAGATTACCGATGTGGAAATAGATTACCTTTTGACAGTCACAAATTCACATTTTAAAAAGCAGCTCACCCGTACAGATATCGTCAGTCAGTTTTCTGGAGTTCGAGCTTTATGTGATGATGAGTCAGATAATCCGTCTGCAGTTACACGTGACTATACTTTGGCATTGCAAGTTGAAGATAAAACAGCTCCCTTGCTGTCGGTATTTGGTGGAAAGATTACAACTTATCGGAAATTAGCTGAATCGGCTCTGGAGCAACTTGGCCCGTTTTTTACAGATATGGGAGAGGAGTGGACTGCAAATGAAGTATTACCTGGGGCGGAGAATTGGACCACACTTGAAGATTTAGTTATAAAGATTCAAAACCAAGTTGAAGGGATAACCGAGCAGCTTGCTACTCGCTGGGCAAATGCCTATGGCTCTAGGGTTTGGGATATTTTGCATGAGCGAAAAGCTCTTGAGCAGTTAGGGCAAGATTTTGGTCACGGTTTATTTGAATCTGAAGTTCAGTATTTATGTGAAAATGAATGGGCAAATACGGCAGAAGATATATTGTGGCGTAGAACTAAGTTAGGTTTGGCATTTGATGAAAAACAAGTAAAAAATTTGGAAAGCTATTTGACTGGACGTCGACAAAAAGATGATGCCGCATAATAAAAAAGGCCGCACAAGGCGACCTTTTTTATATTTAGCAATTAGAAGCCAGTTTTTACAGCTTCAAGTAAAGCTGCTTGACGTTCTTTTAATGCTTTTGGTAAGCGCTCACCAAGTTTATTGAATAACTCAGTGTGGCTTTCAATTTCAGTAACCCACTGATCTTTATCTTGAGCTGTGATAAGGTCAAATTCTTCTTTAGAGAATTCAGTACCTTCCCAGTTCAAGTCATCGTAAGTTGGAACAAGACCAATTGGTGTTTCAACAGCGTTTGCACGACCTTCACAACGGTCAATGATCCACTCAAGAACACGCATGTTTTGACCGAAACCAGGCCATACGAAATTGCCCTCAGCATCACGACGGAACCAGTTTACATTGAAGATTTTTGGTAATTTATTACCAGCAGCTTCAGCTTTTGTGCTTACTTCTTGACCAAGGCTTAGCCAGTGATCGAAGTAGTCAGCCATGTTGTAGCCAGCAAATGGAAGCATCGCGAATGGGTCACGACGAACGATACCTTGTTGACCAACAGCAGCAGCAGTAGTTTCAGAACCCATAGTTGCAGCTTTATAAACGCCATCAACCCAATCAAAAGCTTCAGAAACTAAAGGAACCGTATCTGCACGGCGACCACCGAAGATAAATGCAGAAATCGGAACACCTGCTGGATTTTCCCAGTCAGCATCGATAGAAGGGCATTGACCAGCAGCAACAGTGAAGCGCGCATTTGGATGAGCAGCTTTTTCACCATTTACGTGAGGTTGACCTTTCCAGTTAGTTAAGTTAGTTGGAATTTCTTTAGAAAGACCTTCCCACCATACTTGACCGTCATTAGTTACCGCAACGTTTGTATAGATAACATCTTTGTGAAGAGTTGCCATACAGTTAGGGTTAGTCTTGGTATTTGTACCAGGAGCAACACCAAAGAAACCAGCTTCTGGATTGATTGCGTATAGACGACCGTCTTCACCTGGTTTGATCCAAGCAATATCGTCACCTACAGTCTCAATTTTCCAGCCTTCATAGCCTGCTGGTGGAATTAACATTGCGAAGTTTGTTTTACCACATGCAGATGGGAAGGCTGCAGCGATATAGTGTTTTTCACCTTGTGGGTTAGTCACACCAAGAATAAGCATGTGTTCAGCTAACCAACCTTGTTCGCGACCCATAACAGAAGCGATACGAAGTGCTAAACATTTTTTACCAAGTAACGCGTTACCGCCATAACCAGAACCGTAAGACCAGATTTCACGAGTTTCTGGGTAATGAACGATGTATTTTTCAGGGTTACAAGGCCATGCAACGTCTTTTTGCCCTTCAGCAAGTGGAGCACCTACGGTATGAATACAAGGAATAAATTCGCCGTCTGTACCTAGTACGTCATAAACTGCTTTACCCATACGTGCCATTTTGCGCATGCTAACAGCAACGTAAGGAGAGTCAGTTAACTCGATACCGATATGAGCAATATGGCTTCCAAGTGGACCCATAGAGAAAGGCACAACGTACATTGTACGACCTTCCATTGATCCTTCGAACAAACCATTTAACTTTTCACGCATAACAGCTGGTTCTTCCCAGTTGTTTGTCGCACCAGCATCTTCTTTCTTTTGAGAGCAAATGTAAGTACGATCTTCAACACGCGCAACATCAGATGGGTCAGAATTTGCAAGATAAGAACCAGGATGTTTTTCTTGGTTTAATTTCTGCATGGTGCCGTTAGCGATCATCAAGTCGATTAGACGTTGATACTCTTCTTCGCTTCCGTCACACCATTCGATTTTTGCTGGTTTGGTTAAGTTTGCAATTTCTTCAACCCATGCGATAAGCTTAGGATGACGAACGAATTCTGGTGCGTTCACTGTGGTCATGGTGAGGCCTATTCAAAATATGTACAACGTACAAGTCATTCATTGAGGTACAATGAAAGATCAAATAAAAAAGTGGCTGTATTAAAGCACAAAATCATAAAAAAAATAAGACTAAAGAATAAGAAATAGATATTTTGATTTTTTATTTTTTTTAATTTAAATCATATATTTATTGTTTTTTGGTGTATTTTATTCTTTACATTTTTATGTTGTATGTGTGTTATTTATATTATTTATTTTTTTTAAAATCAATAACTTGATGTTTAAATTTTTCTTGAGAATTATTATTGATTAAACAAATGATCATCATTCGAAATTTACATAAAGAGACTTTTATTAGGCGATTTTCTATACAAAATACAAGGTAAATCCTCTTTAAGATAATAAAAATGCGGACTTTAAAACCTCTCTCTATCATCTATAACCAGAAGTCGGGTTTTCATGCTTCAAAACATGAAGATATGTATGAACAATTAATGACTGCACTCACCGAATTTGGTTTTGAAATACAAGTTTTTGAATTAGCGGAAGATGTTTCATTTGATGATTTAATGAATCAAGTGATTCATCGGCATAGTCAAAAAGCAAATTTAGGTGTTGTTGTGGCAGCAGGTGGAGACGGGACGTTAAATGCAGTAGCATCAAAACTTCGTCATACCAATATTCCTATGGGAATTTTACCTTTGGGAACTTTTAACTACGTCGCTAAAGTTTTAGATATTCCTTTAGATTTGTTAGAGGCGGCTGAAGTCATTGCTACAGGAACACCCCGTTCTGTACATATTGCGACTATTAACGATCATATTTACTTAAATAATGCGAGCCTAGGCCTTTATCCATTGTTTATAAAAAAACGTGAGCTCTACAATAAATACTTAGGACGTTTGCCTTTACATGCGTATACCTCAGCTTTGGATGTTTTATTAAGAGAAAATAAATCTATGAAGCTCTCCGTCACAGTTGATGGAAAAAAATATCCAGTCAAAACCCCACTAATTTTCTTTGGTAATAATCAACTGCAACTTTGTGATATGAAATTAAGAATTGCTGATTGTGCTGCACAAGGGAGAGTCGCTGGAGTAGTCATTACAAAAAGTGATAGGCTTAGTTTATTACATATGCTTTGGCAATGGATTCAAGGAAAGGTTGAAGAGACAAAAGATGTTTATAGTTTTTGTGCTGATCATGTCATTGTTGAATGTGCAAAAAAATCAAAACTTACTGTAGCTTTAGATGGTGAAATTTTAGAGATGAAAACACCATTAAATTTCACTGTAGAAAAGAATGCTTTAAATATTATGGTGCCCAATGTTATTACATCTGTCTGATTTGCATTTTGGAACAGAAATTGAGGCCTGTTTAGATGCAATTCGGCTTTTTTGTACCGAACATAAACCTGAAGTTATTGTTGTGAGTGGAGATATCACTCAGCGAGCCAGATATCAACAGTTTTATAATTGTCGTCAGTTTTTAGATAGTCTTAATATTCCTTATCTTGTTGTGCCTGGTAATCACGATATTCCGTTGTACCATGTCTGGAACCGTTTTTTCTCACCATTTACTCGCTATCAATATTTTTTTGGCCAGCTTGAGCCAACTTTAGAAACTGAACATTTCTATATTGTTGGCGTAAACAGTATACGCCGCCGTTATCATACTCGTGGACATATTTCGATTGAGCAAATTCAAACTACATATGAGCGATTACAGCAAGGGCCAGAGAATAAAATCAAATTAGTTGTTTTTCATCAGCCTTTTTATACCCCACCTGATGATGAGCATGGTATTAAAGATTGTCCTGTATTAGGGAAAATGGCTCTCGAAAAATGGAGTAAGACAGGACTATTTGGTATGTTACATGGGCATCTTCATAAAATAGCCGTATATGATTTAACGCAAATTTATCAATTAGAAATAGATCATCCTATTTATGATATTCATGCAGGAACAGCGACATCTAGCCGTTTGCATTATCATGTTCCAAATAGTTTTAATGTCATTTCAAATGAAGGAAGAATTAATCATTATTGGTTTAATTATGATTTAAAGATTTTTCAATTAATTTAATTTATAAAAATTCTATAAGACATTTAACTTAAGAGTAGATTGATAAAATTTTATCCATTACAATGCCTAAGCTTTAAATTCTATATATGGGGAATAGGAAAACATTCTTAATGTTTTATCATTTTAAAAATAATATTAATGGATACATAAAAATTTTTAACTATATAAAAAGCCATGTTTTTAACTAGCTATAATAAGGGTTTTAGTCTTTTGTGAAATTTAATAATATTTTATAAAATGAGTATCTATTGACTTAATATTTTAGAAAAACTTAATAATATTTAAAATTTCATGGTGGATAAATGGTACAAGTATCATTAATGGCAAATAATGCTTCAAAAAATAATACAGTTGATATTGATGTAGGCCAGACAAAAACTATTGTAGTAGATCCTAAAGAAATCGCAAAGATCGATATAAGCCCAGAAAAAATTGCCTCAATAACAAGAGAAGGAAATAATGCAATTATTCATCTAAAAGATGGAACTGAAATTATTTTAGAAAACTATTTTATTAGCGAAAATCCGCAAATTCTTTTAAATGATGGGCAGAGTTATTGGACTGCCAGTTTAGGTGAAGATGCTACTGGACAGACTACTGTTAATTATTTAGAAGTAAAAGATGCACCAAAACTTATAGACTCTTCATCTTCTGTACCTCTCTGGACTGGGGTGGTCAGTGCTTTAGCAGGCGCAGGAACAATTGCTTTATTGTCAAGGAAAGATCCTAAAGACACGACGCCTCCTGAGCCAGGTCATTTGATTCTCAAAAATCTTTTAGACTCAGGCGCCTCAACAACCGACCAGATCACTCAAGATAAAAACTTCACTTTAAAGATTGAGGGACAGGAAAGTGGAAGTCGAGTAACGTATTTGGTCTCTACCGATGATGGTAAGACGTGGCAAGAAACAACAGTAACTCAAAAAGATTTAGTAGATGGAAGTTATCTTTACAAAGCTGTAGTAACAGACCGAGCTGGAAATACATCGGAAACCGCTATACAAAAAGTGGTTGTGGATACCACAGCACCACAAGCAGGTGAACTGACTTTATCTGATTTGACTGATACAGGCGTCTCAGCAACGGATCAGATTACGCAAGATCAAACTTTTGATTTAAAGATTAGTGGACAAGAAGTAAATAGCCAAATTACTTACTGGATATCGAAAGATGATGGTAAGACGTGGGAGGAAACAACAGCTGAACAAAAAGATTTAGCTGATGGAAGTTATCTTTACAAAGCTGTAGTAACAGACGTTGCAGGTAATACCTCAGAAACTGCTATACAAAAAGTGGTTGTGGATACCATAGCACCGCAAGCAGGTGAACTGACTTTATCTGATTTGAGCGATACAGGTGTTTCAGCAACGGATCGACTTACGCAAGATAATAATTTTACTTTGAAGTTAACTCAACCAATTGTGATCGGTGAACAAGCTGCTTTACTAGACCACTATGAAATTTCGAAAGATGAAGGAAAAACTTGGCAGGAAACAACAGCTGAACAAAAAGATTTAGCTGATGGTATTTATCTCTATAAAGCCGTAGTAACGGATCTTGCTGGCAATACCTCAGAAACCGCTGTACAAAAAGTGATTGTAGATAATTCTTTAAATGTTGAAGAAATTGCAGTAACTGTAAAGCCGATTACTGAAGACAATACAATAAGCCTAGTTGAAAAAGATCAAGTTATTTCTATAAGACTGGACGTAGATAATCTACCAACAGATTTAAATAGCTCACTGACTTCAATAAATACGACATTAAATGATGTTGTTTATAACTTTCATTTTGATGAGCTAACTCAAGAATGGGTTGCTGAAATTCCAGCAGAGTTCTTGTGGTCAGAAGAATCGCAAACCAATATATCAATTAATATTAGCCTTACTGATCAAGCTGGCAATACAGCGATTATTAAACAGATTCAAAATTATAATGTAGATCATACTCCGAATTCACCAACACTAGATTCACTAACCTTTAATAATATAGATGGAGCTATCATTTCGGGTAGCGCATATAAAGGAAGTAAAGTCGATATCTACAATAAAAATGGAGATTGGCTTGCAAGTACAATAGCCAATGAAGAGGGTAACTTCACCTTACAAAATCTTTCAATTAGCTCAAATAATGAAGTTTATGCAGTTGCTACTTATAATGGATACAGCAGCGAAAACTCATCAATTGGACTAGTTACTGAAGTTCCAGCTCTTAGTATTTTACGAATTAGTCCAGAAGGCGTGATCACTGGTTATGCGACTGAAGGCAGTCATTTTATTGTAAAAGATCAGAATGGAAATATTCTACAAGAGTTTAACTCTATTGCATTTGAGGGCTCAGGTATTACACCTTTTAGTGTAATGGAATTAGGTGAAGTTAGACCATTTACTTTGTCCCTCGACCAACCTTTGGAGGAAGGTACTCAAATTATTATCTCTACCGATAAAGATAATGTTTCAGGCCATCCACAATATATTACCGCAGACTATACGCCCGCAGTATTTTTAGAAACGCCACAATTTGATATCAGTGGTGAAACCTTATCAGTACATGTCAATGAACCTAACAGCCTTATTCTTGTGTTTTCCGGAACAGGAAATCTAATCGCTAACGGTGTTACAGATGAACAAGGCTTTGCAAGTTTACCTGTGTTCCAATTTTTAAAAGAAGGTGAGTCGGTTACCGTACAAGTAGTAGATAAAAATCAAAATACGAGTGAAGCCCTAATCGAAGTTCCAAACTTTGCTTATATTCCACATGTTGAACGTATTACACAAGAAGGCTTAATTTCTGGGTTTGCTGAAGATAATAGTACGGTAATTGTGCGTGATGCTGACGGTAATGAATTAGGAAAGGTTACATTAGGTGATGACAATAGTTGGAATGAATTTAGTCATTTTAGCTTGAGTGTAAACCGACCTTTAATTGATGGAGAGCAAATTTCCGTTCAAATTATTGATAATAAAGGTCTGATGAGCCCTGAGCAGAATATTGTTGTAGATCTGACTCCTCCACCTGTTCCAACAGATTTAAATTTTAATGATGCTGGCGATTTAGTTTATGGTCATGCAGAACCTTTCTCTGAAATTTTAGTTAAAGATGGACAAGGAAACATTCTTAATAAATGGTTTTGGAATAACTGGACCGACGAGAGTGGAAGTTTCTCGATAGAATTAGGTATGTTTTTAACCAATGCTGAGACAGTTTATGTTACGGCTACAGATGTAAATGGAAATGTAAGTTTAGCTGCTCGGATACAGGCGCCTAACTATGCTTTTGCCCCATATGTAGATAGCTTTACTTCGGATGGAGTGATAAGTGGGCAAGCTGAAAATAATAGTACTCTCATTGTTAAAGATACCAAAGGTGAAGTCGTAGCTGAAATTAAAGTCGGTGAAGATAACGGCTGGAATGGATCAACTTATTTTAAACTCCAGCTTGACCGCCCTCTTGTTGATGGTGAGCAGTTGTTCTTATCAATTAAGGATGCTCGTGGACAAATAAGCACCGATACTGTAATTACTGCTGATACAGTTCCTCCTACACCAGCCAGTAATTTAGTTTTCTCAGAAGATGGTTCATATCTTACGGGTGTAGCAGAACTGAATACTACAATTCAGGTTTTTGATCATAATGGTCAGCCATTGAATATATGGAATAATACCGTCAACTCGGACGGTACATTTACTGTTTTCTTAGGTAGCAATAATTTACATGGGGAGGCATTCACGGTCACCGTTAAAGACCAAGCTGGAAATGTGAGTGAAGCTGTTTCAATAAATGCTCCACTTGATGATATTGCACCGGATCCAATTAAAAATATTTTACTTGATGCAAACGGTCAAAACTTTACAGCGCAAGCAGAAGCAAATAGTCAGATCGAAGTTTTTGATTCATTAGGTAATCAGACGGGTTGGGGCTCTACAGATAGTGCTGGTAATGTCTCAGGCTTTTTCAATCAAATCTATTTACATGGTGAAGAACTTACTTTTGTTGTTATAGATCGAGCAGGTAACCGCAGTATCGAATTTAAGCAAAATGCTTTAATTGATACCATTGCACCAAATCCGATTGAAAATATCATCTTCAACGAAGAGGGCCAAAGTTTTACAGCTCAGGCAGAAGCTGGAAGCTCTATTGAAGTATTAGATCAGGCTGGAAATAAGATTGGTTTTGGTTACACCGATAGCTCAGGTAATGTATCTGGTTATTTTCAACAAGTTTACTTACACGGTGAGGAACTTACTTTTGTCGTAATCGATCGAGCAGGTAACCGCAGTGCAGAGGTCACGCAGAGTGCTTTGAATGATGATGTCGCACCAAATCCGATTGAAAATATTGTACTTGATGCGAACGGACAGAACTTTACAGCTCAGGCAGAAGCAAATAGCCAAATTGAAATCAAAAATAATAACGGTGACGTCGTAGGTTATGGATCAGCAGATAGTGCAGGTAATGTTTCAGGATATTTGTATCAAGTGCATTTACATGGCGAAGAGCTTACTTTTGTTGTCGTTGACCGAGCGGGTAACCGCAGTACAGAGGTCAAGCAGAATGCCTTGATTGATGATATTGCACCAAATCCGATTGAAAATATTATATTAGATATCAATGGTCAAAACTTTACAGCGCAAGCAGAAGCAAATACTCAAATTGAAGTTAAAAATGCTGTTGGTGAGATTGTTGGTTCAGGTTATGTGGATGGCGCTGGTAACGTGTCAGGTTATTTATATCAAGTCTATTTACATGGAGAAGAACTCACTTTTGTTGTCGTTGACCGAGCGGGTAACCGTAGTACAGAAGTTAAGCAAAACGCTTTAACTGATGATGTTGTACCAAATCCGATTGAAAATATTGTACTTGATGCGAACGGACAGAACTTTACAGCTCAGGCAGAAGCAAACACTCAAATTGAAGTCAAAAATGCTGCTGGTGAAGTCATAGGATCTGGTTCAACCGATAGCATGGGGAATGTTTCAGGTTACTTCTATCAGGTCTATTTACATGGTGAAGAACTCACTTTTGTTGTAGTTGATCGAGCTGGTAACCGTAGTACCGAGGTCAAGCAGAATGCCTTGATTGATGACATTGCTCCGAATGTGATTGAAAACATTATCTTTAATGAAAATGGTCAAAACTTTACAGCGCAAGCAGAAGCAAATAGCAAAGTTGAAGTTAAAAATGCTGTGGGTGAGGTTGTAGGTTTTGGTTATGTGGATGGTGCTGGTAATGTGTCAGGTTACTTGAATCAAGTTTATTTAAAAGGTGAGGAACTCACTTTTGTTGTGATTGATCAAGCCAGTAATCGCAGCGCTGAATTAAAACAAACAGCCTTTCTTGATAATACAGCACCGGAAAATGCGACTAATTTAGTATTTAGTGAAGATGGCTCATATCTAAGTGGTATCGCTGAGCCAAATGCGACGATTCAAATATTTGATCAGAACGGTCAATTATTAAATCTTTGGAATAATAATGTTAATTGGGACGGAACATTTAACATCTATTTAAATAGTAACTACATGCATGGAGAAGTATTTAAAGTAGTTGTAGTTGATCAGGCTGGTAATTTGAGTGGTGAGGTTACTGTAAAAGCACCGCTTGATGATATTGCTCCTGTAGCTGCAAGTAATCTGGTCTTTAGTGAAGATGGTTCATCCCTTTCTGGAGTAGCTGAACCAAATACTTTCATCCAGATTTTTGATCAAAATGGTCAGCAGATGAATACGTGGAGTCAGAGTGTAAATGTTGATGGTACATTTACTATTTTTTTCGGTATTTACAATTTACATGGTGAAGAGTTTACAGTCATTGTTAAAGACCTTGCTGGAAATGTGAGTGAAGCTGTTTCAGTTAAGGCGCCGCTTGATGATATTGCGCCTAATCCGATTAAAAATATTGTACTTGATGCGAACGGTCAAAACTTTACAGCACAAGCGGAAGCAAACAGTCAGATCGAAGTTTTTGACTCATTTGGTAACCAGATAGGTTGGGGCTCTACCGATAGCACTGGTAATGTGACGGGTTACTTCTACCAAGTTTATTTACATGGAGAGGAATTAACTTTCGTTGTCATAGATCGAATGGGTAACCGCAGTGTCGAACTTAAGTTAAATGCTTTGGTAGATACCATTGCGCCAGACCCAATTGAAAACATCATCTTTGACGAAAATGGGCAAAATTTTACGGCACAAGCAGAAGCCAATAGTTTTATTGGTGTCAAAAATGCTGCGGGTGAGTTTGTCGGTTATGGTTATGTCGATAGCACTGGTAATGTGTCCGGTCACTTCAATCAGGTTTATTTAAAAGGTGAGGAACTCACTTTTATCGTTATAGATAAAGCAGGTAATCAAAGTATTGAATTTAAGCAAAATGCTTCGATTGATGATATTGCACCAAATCCGATTGAAAACATTGTCTTAAATGAAAATGGTCAAAACTTCACAGCGCAAGCGGAAGCAGATAGTCGAATCGAAGTTAAAAATGCTGTTGGTGAGGTGGTAGGATCTGGTTCAACCGATAACATGGGTAATGTTTCTGGTTACTTCTATCAAGTGTATTTACATGGAGAGGAGCTTACTTTTGTTGTAGTTGACCGAGCGGGTAACCGCAGTACAGAGGTCAAACAGAATGCCTTAATTGATGATATCTCGCCAAATCCGATTGAAAATATTGTGCTCGACTCAAACGGTCAAAACTTTACTGCACAAGCAGAAGTAAATACTCGGATTGAAGTCAAAAATGCTACGGGTGAGGTTGTAGGCTATGGTTATGTAGATAGTACTGGTAACGTGTCAGGTTATTTTAATCAAGTCTATTTACATGGAGAAGAGCTTATATTTGTTGTAATTGATCAAGCAAGTAACCGAAGTATTGAGGTTAAACACAATGCTTTAATTGATGATGTTGCACCATCAGCTGCTTCAAATATTACATTAACCTCAGACGGATTGCTTTTTGGTGAGGCTGAGCCAAATGCAACGATTGAAATTATTGATCAATATGGTGCAGTTATCGCAACAACTTATGTTTGGTACGATGGCACATTTAATCAATGGATTAATCTGAGTCAATACCAGACACAAAATTTGAGTATTGTTGTCAAAGATATTGCTGGTAACCGAAGCGAAGTTGCTCATCAGTTAGTACCTGTATTTTCGAACTCACCAATTACTGCAACAGAGCTAAAACTGGATGTAGATGGTCATATTCTGACAGGAAAGGCAACAGCAGGAATGTCGATTGTTGTTACATCTACTGATGGTCAGATCATTAATGGAGGGTGGAATAATGTTGCGAATGAAGATGGTAGTTTTGCCATTCAGTTAATTGATTACTATCTACAGGGACAAACATTACAAGTTCGAGTTTATGACCAGAATATCAATCAATACAGCCTAATCTCTGAAATTATTGCGCCTTTAGACAATATTGCTCCAGTAATTAATGATGTGGTGATTAGTAATGACGGTTATGGTATTACGGGACAAGCTGATCCGAAAGTAATCATTAAAGTAATGGATGCGGATGGAGATTTTAGAGCAGAATTTCAATCGGATGAAGCTGGATATTTCAATGCTAGTATTTATCCACCATTATTACGTGGAGAGCAGTTATTTATCACGGCAACAGATTTAGCCAAAAATATAAGTACCCCACTTAATATTACTTTTAATCCAGACACTAATGCACCACCAACAGTAGATCAGGTCGTTGTATCTGAAAATGGTTTCTTTATTGAGGGAACTGCTTCACTTAATAGTGAGGTGCGTATTTTTGATGTGTATAGTAATTATATTGGTGGTGGTTCTGTAGATGAAACAGGGCATTTTAATATCCAGTTATACTCACCTCAGGCGAATGGGCAAACTTTACGCATTGTTGTGGAGCAAAATGGCTATCAAAGCGCTTACACCGAAATTAAGGCACCCATAGACATCGTCGCACCAAATGCAGCAACTCTGCTTGTCTTAGAAGATGGAAATATACTTTCAGGACAAGCGGAAGCATATTCAACGGTTAATATTTTTGATGTTAATAATAATTTAGTTGGTCAGACTACGGTTGGAAGTAATGGTACTTTCTTAGCGCAATTATGGTCACAATATTGGCATGGCGAAACATTGACGGTAAAAGTAGTTGATGCCAATCAAAATGTGAGTGTAGGTACAACGGTTGTTGCTACGAATGATACAACAGTACCGAATGTAGCCACACAGCTTGCCATAAATGGATGGGGAGAGCTCACGGGACATGCAGAAAGTAAGGCTACTCTTGAAGTTACATATCATTTTGCTGATCAAGAACCTTCTGTAACAAGTACGACGGTCATGGCAGATGGAACTTTCTCTACTTATATGTATGGGAATGCAACATCATTTGACCTTACCGTTATTGATCGTGCCGGAAACCGTAGTGAAACCATTAGCCAAATAATTAATGATTTACCTACCATCACTGTTGATCAGTTTAAAGGTGATGTTACTGATAATACTTATATAGTTGATCATATAAGTGATTTTGTTCAAGAGTATGGCGTTGCTACTGTTAATGTATTTCAGGATGTCTGGATAGATACAAGTCATTATGAGGAGCAATGGGTAGCTTCTGGTTATACTGATAATATATGGGTAGATACAAGCCATTTTGAAAATGTTTGGATTGACACAAGTTACTCCCAAGATATTTGGATTGATACAAGCTATTATCAAGATACATGGGTCGTTGATGGCGTAATAGACGTCTACATGGACTCAAATGGCATAAATTACTATTCAGATGATGGTTCGTATAATCAATATGTGAATACGTACTATGATTATAATTTAAATCAATGGCAGTCAGGATATGAACTATCAGGTCCTAATACTCTAGAGGTTGGACATCTTGAACAACAACTCGTTCAAGATGGGCACTATGAATCTCAATGGATTGAACAAGGTTATTATGAGCAACAATATGTGTTTGATGGTCATAATGAAGAGGTTTGGGTAGATACGAGTCATTACGAAAGTGTTTGGGTTCAAAGTGGTTATTCGGAAACACAAATAGTTGGGTCTGAACTTAAAGATACGGATTTTGGTGGACACGATAAAATAATTAGTTCTGTGAGTTATAGTCTGGTTGGATATTCTGATTGGTCGACAAATATAGAAAGTGGTCGTTATGTTGAAGACTTGGAGTTAGTTGGCTCTGCTCATCTAAATGCAACAGGCAATGCTTTAGATAATCTTTTAACAGGTAACTCTGGGAATAACGTTTTGAATGGGCGTGAAGGTAATGATACCTATATGACTAATGACGGTGCTGATACCATTTTGTTCCAATTGCTAAATAGCCAAGATGCGACTGGCGGGAATGGACATGACACGGTGTTAGATTTTACTTTAGGTGATGTAAGAACTGACCTCCAAGCTGACAAAATTGATTTAAGTGAACTATTAATTGACTATTCTAAAGATGTAAGCACATTAGCGAAATTTATTACTGTAGAGCAAGATGCAGGAAACACGACTATTAGTCTTGACCGAGATGGCGAAGGTACAATGTTTAGTAGTGTGTCATTGATAACTTTAAATCAGGTAAATACAACATTAGATGAATTGTTGAATAATCAGCAACTCTTTGTTTAACATTAAAATTTATCTTTATAAAAGAGGCTATGAAAATAGCCTCTTTTATTTTGTGCTTTAAATTTAATAAAAACTCTTCACAACCTGTTAAAAAATGACCAAAAAAGATAAGTTTTTTTTCATTTCCCCCTTGAAGCCTTTTTTTTCATCCCCACAAAAGTGACATCTAAATATTTTGTTATTGCTCTGGATTAAAGCAATAACGATTAATCAAAAAGACTTAGTCTGATGGAGTTAATTATGAGCAACATTCGTCCATTACATGATCGCGTTGTAATTCGTCGCGTAGAAGAAGAAACCAAAACTGCTGGTGGTATTTTACTTCCAGGTTCTGCTGCTGAAAAACCATCTCAAGGTGAAGTAATTGCAGTAGGTAATGGTCAAATCACTGAGAATGGCGTACGTGCTTTGGATGTTAAAGTTGGTGACAAAGTATTGTTTGGTACTTATGCAGGTACAACAGTGAAAGTAAGTGGTGAAGAACTCTTAATCATGAAAGAGTCAGACATTTTAGCTGTGTTGGAAGGCTAATCAATCCATAACTCAATTCATTATCAGATTCAGTATTTAAAAAGATTTGGAGTTTAATATGTCAGCTAAAGACGTAAAATTTGGTGATTCAGCTCGCTCAAAAATGATTGCAGGCGTAAACGTACTTGCAGATGCTGTTAAAGTGACTTTAGGCCCTAAAGGTCGTAACGTAGTGATTGACCGTTCTTTCGGCGCTCCGCACATCACTAAAGACGGCGTAACTGTTGCTAAAGAAATTTCATTAAAAGACAAGTTTGAAAACATGGGTGCTCAACTTGTTCGTGAAGTTTCTAGCAAAACTAACGACATCGCTGGTGACGGTACTACAACTGCAACTGTACTTGCTCAAGCAATTTTAAATGAAGGGATCAAATCTGTAACTGCAGGTATGAACCCAATGGATTTAAAACGTGGTATCGATATCGCAGTAAAAACTGTAGTTGAAAATATCCGTTCAAATGCAAAACCTGCTGATGATTTTAAAGCGATCGAACAAGTTGGTTCTATCTCTGCTAACTCTGACACTACTGTTGGGAAACTTATCGCTCAAGCGATGGAAAAAGTAGGTAAAGAAGGCGTAATCACTGTAGAAGAAGGTTCTGGCTTCGAAGACGCTTTAGACGTTGTAGAAGGTATGCAGTTTGACCGTGGTTACATCTCTCCGTACTTTGCAAACAAGCAAGATACTTTAACAGCTGAGCTTGAAAACCCGTTCATTCTTCTTGTTGACAAAAAAATCGGTAATATTCGTGAATTGATTTCTGTTTTAGAAGCAGTTGCGAAAACTGGTAAACCACTTCTTATCATCGCTGAAGATGTTGAAGGCGAAGCGCTTGCTACACTTGTTGTAAACAACATGCGCGGTATTATCAAAGTATGTGCTGTTAAAGCTCCTGGTTTCGGTGACCGTCGTAAAGCAATGCTTCAAGACATCGCAATCTTGACTGGCGCAACTGTTATTTCTGAAGAAGTTGGTATGTCTTTAGAACAAGCAACTCTTCAGGATTTAGGTACTGCACACAAGATCACTGTTTCTAAAGAAAACACTGTAATTGTTGATGGTGCTGGTGATGCAGCTGCTATTGCTGAGCGTGTTCAGCAAATCCGTGCTCAAATTGAAGAATCTTCTTCAGAATACGACCGTGAAAAATTACAAGAACGTGTTGCTAAATTAGCAGGCGGTGTTGCTGTAATTAAAATTGGTGCGGCAACTGAAGTTGAAATGAAAGAGAAGAAAGACCGCGTAGACGACGCACTTCATGCAACTCGTGCAGCAGTTGAAGAAGGTGTGGTTGCTGGTGGTGGTGTTGCGCTAGTACGTGCTGTAAATGTATTAGACAACCTAAAAGGTGCTAACGACGATCAAACAGCGGGTATCAATATTTTACGCCGTGCGATCGAAGCTCCACTTCGTCAAATCGTTTCAAACGCTGGTGATGAGCCATCTGTAGTTATCAATGCAGTTAAAGCGGGTGAAGGTAACTTCGGTTATAACGCTGCAACTGGCGAATATGGCGATATGTTAGAAATGGGTATTCTTGACCCAGCTAAAGTAACTCGTTCTGCACTTGAACACGCTGCTTCTGTAGCTGGTTTAATGTTAACTACAGAATGTATGATTACTGACATTCCAGAAGATAAACCAGCTGTTCCAGATATGGGCGGTATGGGTGGTATGGGCGGAATGATGTAATAACGCATCAACGCTTGAACTAAAAAAATCCCTGTTTATACAGGGATTTTTTATTTTACGTGATTTTAAGAAATAGTTAAGTTCAATAACTTATATTAAAAAACAGGAACAGCAGCTAGAAGTTCCTCTTTGTTACAGCCATGCTTATTTACTTATAAGCATGGTTTTTTTTATCCTAATAAAATGAACAACCATGTAATAGCAATAATAGAAAGCGCAACAAATTGAGCCGCACTTCCCATATCTTTTGCATTTTTAGAAAGCTGATGTTTTTCAAGAGACACTCGGTCAACAACTGCTTCAATAGCCGAATTGAACAGTTCAACAATCATTGCAAATAGACATACGATAATAAGTAAGACGTGTTCACTGCGGGTTACGTCAAGAAAAAAACTGACTGGAATTAAAATAAGATTAATCAAAACAATTTGACGGAAAGCTGCTTCATTTTTATATGCTGCTTTAAATCCGGAAATCGAGTAACCCGTTGCATTTAATATACGCTTAAGGCCTGTTTTACCTTTATAAGGAGAATAGCTATTCATTTACTTATATTTCTGACACATTTCATGCATTATATAATTTGGGTCTTAAAAAATTATTAAATCTTTTTTAAAGATTTTGACTTTATAACTGAATAGAGAAGAAGAGATGAAAAAATTATGTGTAGCTTTGGGTCTTGCATTTTGTAGCATGCATGCTGCGTATGCCGAACAAACTCCTACTCAACAAGTACCTGGATATTATAAGCATCAATTCGGAAAATACCGTGTAACATCTTTACTTGATGGCACGATTTATCTAAATCCTAACTTGTTTAAAAATTTAAATCAGACTCAAAAAACTAAAATATTAACGAAATATGCCGCTGTGAATGAGAAGGGTATTCAAACTTCGGTCAATGCATTTTTAGTAGATGATGGTAAGAATTTAACGCTTGTCGATAGTGGTGCAGCAAGTTGTTTTGGCCCACAACTGGGTTCGATTGCAAAAAATATTGAATTGGCAGGTTATCAACTTGCTGATGTAAAAACAGTATTGCTCACACATTTACACCCAGACCATGTGTGTGGTATTGCTCAAAATGGGAAAGCTGTATTTCCAAATGCAACCGTATATGCGCATGAACGCGAGGCTGATTATTGGTTAAATCCAGCTTTTGAAAAAACAGTACCAGCAGATAAAAAGCAAAACTATTTAGGTACTGTGAAAAACATAAAAACTGCTCTTGCTCCATATCAAGCAAAAAAAGCATTTAAGACCTTTAAAGATGGTGATGTTATTCAAGGTTTTGAAGTGATCGATACGCGCGGTCATACACCTGGGCATCATAGCTTTCGCTTAAAGAGTAATGATCAGCAAATCATTTTTGTTGGAGACATTGTTCATTCGCATTCTTTGCAGTTTGATGCTCCAAAAACTGGTGTGGATTTTGATGTGAATTCTGAACAGGCGATTAATACCCGTTTAAAAATGTTTGCTGAAATTTCAAATAAACAGCAATGGGTCGCAGCACCACATTTACCATTCCCAGGCATTGGTCATGTTTATAAAGTAAACGCTGAGCAATATCAGTGGATCCCACTTTATTTTGATAATGTTGTAGAGAAATAAAAAAAACAGGGCATTTATTGCCCTGTTTTTTTTATTAAAAACTTTAATTATTTTGCGGCTTTTTCATAATTAATAACGGCTTCACGGCCAAGTGCTGGGTCATCTGTAAAGACTCCATCAACACCCGCTTTGAAATAGGCTTCAAATTCTTTTAAAGCACCAGTTGGGCAGCGCTCAGCTGGTTTATCTTGACTGCATTTTAAAGGCGTTGGTAAGAAATTATTTTCTGGACGGAAAGTATAAGGATGTACTTTTAAGCCAACATTATGCGCATCAGAAATAAACGAAGTCGTTTGAACTGAGCCATTGTCATTAAAGTTTAGAATATAACCTTTACTTGGTCCTACACCGTTTGCATATTTAGCAACTTCTTTTAAGCTTTGTGCTGTGGCTAAATCACCATAAGTTTTAGTTTCACCAGATTCAACGAAGTCGGCTGGTTGCGAAGTTTTAGCATCATAAAGTTGAATGATTTGTGCGTGTTTAATGGTTTTATGAAGGTCGAGCTGATCTTTCAAATATTTTAAATTACTTACTTCAAAAGACTGTAGATAGACAGGTGCAATATCACGTGTATATTCATATTTGGCTAATGTTTTAAGAAGGGTATCTTCCATTGCCAGATTATGATTTTTAAAGTAAGTCGGATGTTTGGTCTCAATATATAAGCCGATAATTTTTCCCGTTTTTTTATAATTTGCTTCTGCCAGCTCAATCACTTGTTCTAGAGTCGGGACAGGGTAAAGGTCATTATAGGCTGTGTTTGCTGGTCGGAACTCTGGAATACGTTCACGAGCTTTAAGCTGCTGTAATTCATTTAAAGTGAAGTCTTCTGTAAACCAGCCTGTTAAGTCTTTACCATCAATATTTTTTGTTGTTTTACGGTCTGCAAACTGAGTTAAAGTGCTTACATTGGTTGTTCCACCAATCTCATTTTCATGGCGAGTAACTAACACGCCGTCTTTTGTAGACACTAAATCTGGTTCAATAAAATCTGCACCATCATCAATGGCTTTTTGATATGAAGCTAAAGTGTGTTCAGGGCGTAAAGCGCTAGCGCCACGATGTCCTATTACTAAAATTTTAGGAAGTTGATACTCTGGTGTAGTTGGCGTGTTTTCAGTTTTATCATCGTCATTACAACCAACCAAGCTAATTAAACTTAAGCATAAAATTGCTCTTTTAAACATAATTCTACTCATATTGTTTTAGTTGAAACGGCTCTAGTCTGCTTATTGAGTTTGACGTGATCATGAAGAATTCATGAATTTTCAGTGACACTTGTTAAAACCTTCTTTATAGGTTTGTAGGAAATGCCCATTCCTGCTTTGTTTTTGTCCTAATTGCATTTATTGTGTTAATTCTACTTGTCTTTTATATATCGCTCGTTGATGATCAAGATGCCGAATTCGGTATTGCCACCTGTTAATTGACGACTTAATTCTGAGCAGCCATGCTATCTAAATTTTTTATTCAGCGCCCTATTTTTGCCAGTGTACTTGCAATTATTGTTATGGCATTTGGTATTTTCTCGGTTCTGAATTTGCCAGTAGAACGCTACCCCGATATTGCACCTCCAAAAATTACAGTATCGGCAAGTTATAGTGGGGCAGATGCACAAACGGTTGAGCAAAGTGTTACTCAGATTTTAGAACAGCAAATACAAGGGATTGATCACTTACTTTATTTTAGCTCTACCAGCGACTCGTCGGGACGTAGCCGAATTACCATTAGTTTTGATAATGGAACAAATCCAGATACAGCACAGGTACAAGTACAAAATAGCATTAGTGGCGTGATAAGACGTTTACCAGATGAAGTACAACGCCAAGGGGTGACGGTAAGTAAGTCGCTGGGCGATACCTTTATGGTGGTGGGTTTATATGACTCGACTGGTAAAGCTGGGAATATTGAGCTATCAGACTATTTAACGACACACGTGGTCGATAACCTGAACCGGATTGAAGGGGTGGGTGAGTCTGATGTCTTTGGTTCGCAATATGCAATGCGAATCTGGTTAAACCCTGATAAATTAAAACAATATAATTTAATGCCAAGTGATGTTGCCAGTGCAATTACCGCTCAAAATACCCAAGTGGCTGCGGGTGCAATTGGTGATTTACCTGTTATTGATGGGCAATATTTAAATACTAAAGTTACAGCTGGTTCTCGACTAAAAACAGTCGAAGATTTTAAAAATATTGTAGTGAAATCAAACCAAACAGCGAGCTATGTCTATTTAAAAGATATAGCTAGAGTTGAGTTGGGTGCAGAAAACTATCAGTCTTTTAACACCATTAATGGTTATCCTGCCGCAGGTTTAGGTATTTCACTATCTTCGGGTGCAAATGCCATTCAGACCTCTAAACTCATCCATCAAACTCTAGATCAGCTTACAACTAAACTACCTGCGGGTTATAAAATTGTTTATCCACGTGATAACACGCCGTTTGTTCAAGAGTCGATTAAGGAAGTCGTAAAGACGCTTATTGAAGCGATTATTTTAGTTATTCTGGTAATGTTTTTGTTCTTGCAAAGCTGGCGCGCGACACTCATTCCGAGTATTACCGTTCCGGTTGTTATTTTAGGAACTTTTGCTGTTTTATATGTGCTCGGTTTTAGCATTAATACCTTAACCTTATTTGCACTGGTACTCGCCATTGGCTTGTTAGTGGATGACGCGATTGTAGTCGTGGAAAACGTTGAACGGCTTATGCATGAACAGCACTTAACTCCGAAAGAAGCAGCTATTGAGTCAATGGGCGAAATTAGTGGTGCTTTAATTGGGATTACATTGGTATTAACTGCTGTTTTTATTCCAATGTCTTTTTTAGGTGGCTCAATTGGGGTGATTTACCGCCAGTTTTCAATTACCTTAGTTGCTGCTATGGCATTATCGCTCGTTGTTGCATTAGTTCTAACACCTGCATTGTGTGCCTTAATTTTAAAGCCTAGCCCTCAGCCTATGCGTTGGGCAGTTTGGTTTAACCAAAAGATTGATCAACTTAAAAATCAATATATCAAGATCGTCCAAACAAGCATTCGTTACAGTAAGTCGGTTGTTGTGATTTTTGTGGCTTTAATTGCTGTATTCATGCTGTTCTATAGCGGTTTAAAAAGTGGATTTATTCCTAAAGAAGATCAAGGGATTTTAAGTGTTCAAATTAAACTTGTTGATAGCGCCCCGATTTCTCAAAGTCAGAAAATTGGTGAACAAGTTCGTCAATATTTCTTAACTCAAGAAGATAAAAATGTGGATTTAGTCTTAATCCGCTATGGTCGAAACAATTCGGGTACAGGGCAAAATTTAGCACAAGGGTTCATTGCTTTAAAACCGTGGGATGTGCGTACTGGAAAAGAAAACTCAGCGGATGCTATACAAAAGCGGGCAATGAAATATTTTAGTCAATTAAATAATGCTCAAATTAATGTGACTTTACCACCTTCAGTAAATGGTTTAGGTCAAACCGATGGTATGGATTTATGGATTCAAGATTTAAATGGGCAAGGACAAGATTTTCTAGATAGCACCTTCCGTCAATTGCAAACTCAAAGTAAAAATTATTCAACTTTTGAAAACTTTGATAAGCAATCAACCAATAGTAAAGCAAATCTCAATATCAAAATTGATCAGAAACAAGCATTAGCAAATGGTTTAGAACTACCCGCAATTAACAACACTTTGTCGAGTGCGTGGGGTGGAACATATGTAAATGACTTTATTGACCGCGGTCGTATTAAGCGTGTCATGATTCAAGGTGATGCCGAGTTTAGATCGAAACCTGAAGATTTATATAACTGGTCTGTGCGTAACAACCAAAATGAAATGGTGCCTTTTAGTTCATTTGCTAACTTTAGCTGGGGTGGCGCTCCTGAAATCGTAAAACGCTATATGGGTTATAGCGCCTTGCAGTTACAGGCAGATGTTGCGAGTGGTAGCAGTTCAGGTCAGGCAATGAAAGATATTGAACAACTTGTAAATCAGCAAAAAGACGTTGGTTTAGCTTGGACAGGTTTATCTTTTGAAGAACAGAAGTCGACAAATCAGGCCGTCTGGTTATATTTAATTTCGGCAGGCTTTATTTTCTTATGTTTAGCCGCTTTATATGAAAGCTTGAGCATTCCAGCCGCTGTGATGACCTCTATTCCGTTAGGTGTCGGAGGAAGTGTCATTTTCTCTTATATTTTCGGACTACCCAATGATGTGTATTTCCAGATTGCACTGTTAACCACAATTGGTCTGTCATGTAAAAATGCAATTTTAATTGTTGAGTTTGCAGCTTTGGCTCAAGAAAAGGGTAAGAATGCTATTCAGGCGGCTTTAGAGGGCGCTAGCTTGCGTCTAAGACCGATTTTAATGACCTCTTTAGCTTTTGGTGCAGGTGTGATTCCTCTCGTGTTTGCTCAAGGCGCTGGAGCTGTGAGCCGTCAAGAAATCGGTATTAGTATTTTAGGTGGTGTTATGTTTGGTACGGTGCTGGTTTTATTCTTTATTCCAGTTATGTATGTGTTATTGCGTTCACTATTTAGATCGAAAGCATCTAGTTAAAAGTAAACAATTTAAAAAGAGGCATTAAATCAAGTATATTAAGTTTAACTTCTCTTCATATATTTGATTTAGATGCCTCAAGAAAAAAAATTAACAGAGCAACAGGTCATCGCATTAGAACGAGACCTTGCCAAGTTTGCCACCATGATGGACAGCGCGGTGCGTATTCCTTTTACAAAGCAGGGCATTGGTGCCGATGCTGCACTGAGCACGATTCCGATTGCTGGCGATGTCGCAGGTTTTGTGCTGACGTGTTATGCGATTTATAAAGCTAAACAGATTGGTGTACCACAACACAAGTTAACCCCAGTTATCAAACTCGCTGTTGTAGATGCTGTAGTAGGTTTTGTTCCAGTTGCTGGAACTATTTTTGATATTTTTATACGCCCTAGTAGAAAAGCATTAGATGTGGTTCATACGCACATACGCGAAGAATATGCGATTCAAAGTGATATTCATGTTGTTCATCCATATTTGCATGAAAAACTCGAAAAGAAGCAGCAGCATTCAGCTTTTTGGCGTAATCCTGTGGTGAGTTGGTTATGGTTGCATATACCTGATTTATTAGGCGCGTTTGTACTGCTTTTAATTGGTTTCGCTGTGTGGTGGGGTGCAAGTTATCTTTGGGGTCTCTATCAAACCATGTAATAAAAATAAAGCCTCCAGTTGGAGGCTTTATTTCTTCACGTTAAACGTTTTATGGGCAATCTAATTGATGTAAAGCTGCCACACGTTGTTCAATTGTTGGGTGGGTTTGGAACAAAGCAGCTAAGCTAAAGCCTTGTTCTTTACCTTCCGCAATCGCGAAAGCTTTCATTTCTTTTGGCATTTGATCTGGCAATTCTGTCTCAGCTTGTAGACGTAATAATGCAGAAATCATTGCTTGTTTACCTGCTAAACGTGCACCTGCTTCATCAGCACGGTATTCACGATAACGAGAGAACCACATCACAATCGCAGAAGCGAGAATACCAAAGACGATATCTAATACCATGGTAATGAGGAAATAACCCATACCTGGGGCTTGATCATCTTGACGACCAAAAACATTACGGTCGATAAAATCACCGACTACGCGAGCAAAGAACATAACAAAGGCGTTCACGACACCTTGGATGAGTGCTAGGGTAACCATGTCACCATTCGCAACGTGACCAATCTCGTGCGCAAGCACAGCACGTAGCTCATCTTTGTTCATACGTTCAAGTAGACCAGATGAAACGGCAACTAAGGCATCATTCTTATTCCAGCCTGTTGCAAAGGCATTGGATTGATATGATGGAAAAATACCAACCTCTGGCATGTTAATACCAGAACGTTGAGAAAGTTCAGCGACTGTTTGCAATAACCAGCTTTCAGCTTGGTTACGAGGAGCATTCGGGTCGATCAGTTCTGTACCGGTCGTTTTCTTAGCCATCCATTTTGACATGAATAACGAGATTAAAGATCCCACCATACCAAACACAAAACAGATCACTAAAAGGTTGCCTAGATTCAAGCCACCCGCGCCATGGTAACTACCGACACCGAAGAGTGACAAAATAATGCCAGCTACAACCAGTACCGCGAGGTTGGTAAGCAAAAACAAACCAATCCGCATCATTGAGAAAATCCTCTTATAAATAAAATGTTATCTGATTTACAAATTTTAAATCATGCAGCTAATATGCGGGGCTTAGGGGAAAAATTCAAGATAAAAATAAGGAATTGATACATTCTTTCACGAAGTAGAATGTACCGAAATTCAAAGAATAATTGGCTAAATTCGCCTAAATGGTAAGGATCAGGTAATAGATCATTACAATTTAAAACACATAAACTTGACGGAATAAACCCTCAGTAAACGTTCTTACTCTATTCGAATATGTGCAATTGCTGTGGCATTGTTTGTGACATAAGTACCTGTAGGCGCATCAGTAAATGTTCCATTAGATAAAGTCACAATTTGACGAGAATTGGAATGTTTAGGAGCTGGTGCTGCTATTTGAGCTGTTGTGTTTTCCACTAAATTGGAAGATTGAGAAGTGACTTGTGCTGAAGTATTAGAAAAAGATGAGAAACCAGAACCAGATGAATACAAGTTTTGATATCGGCTCGTTACACGGCGTACATAGTCTTGTGTTTCACGAAAAGGTGGAATACCGCCGTATTTATCAACATTTCCTTCGCCAGCATTATAAGCAGCAAGCGCCATTTGAGTATTACCTCCAAAACGCTTGAGTAACCAGCTTAAATATTTTGCACCTGCAAAAATATTTTGCTGAGCATCAAAGGCATTAGTCACGTTAAATCGACGTGCAGTCGCAGGCATGAGTTGCATAAGACCTTGCGCGCCTACTGGAGAGCGAGCATTGACGTTAAATCCTGACTCGGTATGCATGACAGCCTTAATTAAGCCTTCAGATACACCATGCTGTAGAGCAGCTTGTTTAATAATATGATCAAAAGCATTTTTATTTTTATTGTAGCTTGGCAGAACAGAAGCTTCTGATGCTCCCCAGTTCGTATAACTATGAATATTACTATCAGGATAGTAAGTCACTTTTACTTTTTTAAGTGATTGATCATAACTTTTTCGGTTGGTCAGCAATGTACTACCATTTTTATCTTGGTAAATATACATTTGGCCTGCTGAACTCGAAGTTATGCCGACCGTAAAAGTGGTCATCCCCAGCAAACAAGAAATAAGAAATTGAACCGAATTTTTCATTTTATGTTATTCACAATTTTAAGGTATTTAAAACTTGTCAAAGAGTTTATCAAAAAATATTACTTAAAGAAGTTTTGTGTAATTTTTTTTATTTCGACTCTTTCAAAAAATCAAGCTGTTTTGTTCGAATGCTCATCAAAAAAAATTAAAAATTATTTTTAAAATGATTCTATTGACTTGAATAACATGTTGATATTAAAGGGTAAAAAACATTGGTTAAAAAATGATCAATTTAAATAAAACCCTTAACAGAAGGTCAAAACAGTTTGTCAAGTACGAAGAAATCCACAATTTTATCCACAGGTTTTGTGGAAAACTGTGGAAAAGTCCAAAAAGTAAGCATTTTGCACATTTTTTGAACGCTTCAGTCAAAAATAGAGCATCACTTTTGCATCATGCATGAGCAATGTGACGACTTCAAGAATTGAAACTATTCTTTTGATGCGATTCTCTTCTGAATCATATAAAATTGCGCGGTATTTTTATTTATGGGTATATCTCGTCTATGTACGCGCCAGTTGAGTCCAATCAGGGATTTAATTTTAAGCCTGAACTTCCAACAAGCTCGGCCTATTACCGTTTGCTCAAGAAGCTTCGCCGTCAAGTTGGGCATGCTATTCGTGACTTCAATATGATTGAAGAGGGCGATAAGGTCATGGTGTGTGTGTCTGGTGGTAAAGACAGTTATACCTTGCTCGATATCATGTTGCAGTTTAAACGTATTGCACCAATCAATTTTGATGTTGTTGCGGTTAACCTTGACCAAAAGCAACCGGGCTTTCCTGAAGATGTCTTACCTCGTTATATGGAAGAAAATAACATTCCATATTACATTTTAGAAAAAGACACCTATACCATTACTAAACGTTTAACACCTGAAGGTAAAACCTACTGTGCAGTATGTTCACGTTTACGCCGTGGTTCTTTATATGGCTTTGCACAAGAAATTGGTGCGACTAAAGTTGCTTTAGGACATCACCGTGATGATATTCTTGCAACGTTCTTCTTAAACTTGTTTCATGGCGGAAGTTTAAAGGCGATGCCTCCAAAGCTTTTATCATCGGACAAGAAGAATATTCTGATTCGTCCATTGGCATATGTTGAAGAAAAAGACATCATCAAATATGCAGAGTTACGTCAGTTCCCAATCATTCCATGTAACCTTTGTGGTTCGCAGGAAAACTTACAGCGTGCAATGCTTAATGAAATGCTGCGTGACTGGGATAAACAATATCCGAAACGCTTACACAGTATTTTCGGTGCGTTACAAAACGTATCACCGTCTCAGTTAGCGGACCGTGAATTGTTCGATTTCGAAGCTTTAGATTCTCAGCGCGAGTTAGATTTTAAAGATCCGGAAGAGCTTAAAAACCGTTTAGATGTCGTGAACTTAAGCTTTGCTGCTGAATAAACGCTAGACATAGACAATGTTAAAGGCACTTTATAAACAAGTGCCTTTAATGTATCAAAATACTAAAAAATGAATGTTCCGTACAAAAAGTCATAGCCCTAAATTTAAATTACATGCTATAACAACGCTCAAGCAGAATTGCTTCACATGATGTTGTCTGGATAGACAACTAGAGAAATTGAACAAATAAATTTGAGGAAGAATCATGCCTGCATTTTTAACTGAAGATTGGTTTGCTACTGTCGAAAAATTAACTGCTGAAGCAGGGGATCTTAATTTGCCACCTGCTCTTGCGAATTTGGCAATTAATTTAGTAGTTACAGATGCTTCTGGAAATACCGAATTAGCTTTAGATGGGGGTAAAATCCAAAAAGGTTTGTCTTCAAATGCCAAAACAACTTTAAATATGGATGCTGAAACTTTACGTAAAGTATTCTTAGAGTTTGATATGGCTGCTGCTATGCAGGCATTCATGACTGGTAAAATTAAAGTTCAAGGTGATATGTCTCAATTAATGGCTTTACAAACAGCTAAGCCAAGCCAAGAACAAAAAGATTTGTTTAAGAAAGTATTAGAGCATACAGCTTAAATCTAAAAGAATTCATATAAAAAGCTTACCCCAAGAGGTAAGCTTTTTATTCACACAAACAAAGAATTTATCAACTTTTAAATAATAAAATTAGATATTAATTCGTGTTTGCGCTGTTTTGATATGTTCAAGATAAGCACGAATACGCGTGACATATTGAACCGCTTGCTTATATCGACCATTACGCGTTTTATTACTTTGCAAATAATCGTAGAGATTAACCCATTGGTTCGGATCTTTCCCTTGTGCTTGCAAGCGCTTCTGAATCTGGTTTACCGCACCTGGTCCCATATTATAGGCCACCAGCGCATACCAGTTCCGATCAGGGAAAGGAATATCATCATATTCACTTAACATCTGGTCGTAATACTTCGCGCCACCTTGAATGCTTTGAGCTGGATCACTACGATTGCTCACACCCATTGCTCGAGCAGTGCTATTGGTCAGCATCATTAAGCCACGAACACCTGTGGGAGAAACAGATTCTGGCTTTAAATATGATTCTTGATAACCAATTGCGGCAAGTAAATGCCAGTCGAGATCGTATTTAGCTGCACTTTGTTTAAAGCTCGCTTTATAAATCGGTAAACGCGTCGTTAAGTCACGTTGAATGGTTGACCAAGCTTCTGGTTTCACCACATTACGATTATAGAAAGAAGCGAGTTGCTGAGTCACACCATTTTGCTTACTTTGGCATACAAAGCCACTAGCGGTCTGGGTGAGGGGGTCATCAGCTTGTTTAAACACCCAGCTTAACTCAGGATTTAAACCATTTTTTTGCAGATCGACTATGTCACCACAGCTTGCAGAAAAAGACATCAAACCTTTGTTCTCGATGGTACTTAAACCAGCGGTCGTCATCGCAAAGTTTGCTTTACCTTGCTGAACCCATCTAAGGGCAGTGGCATTGTCTGCCACGATTTTAAAGTCCAGCTTTACATTAAGGCTTTGTGCATAGTTACGGGCTAAGTCGTAACCAAAACCATGTAAAAACTGATCTTCTTTGAAAACGGTTGTCGGGCTTTCTACCGCAACAACAGTTAAAGTGTTTGTATTTACTACAGTATTGTACTGTAGGGTTTTTCCTGCATTAATACTATGAAATGGAAAAAGCATAGTACTAAGTGCAAGTGCTTTTAACGGGAGAGAAGAAAATAAAGAGTTAAGGCAAAGCCTCGACCCTGAACTTGAATTACTGTGCATGTTGTCTCCGCTACAGGTAATTTATGCCCCAAAAGTTAGACAAAAAGCTGCCATAACTTCTAAAAGTTGATAAATTCAATAAGGGGTGGGCAGTCATGACGTCATTCAAAATGACATGAAATGAAAAAAACAAACTGTGTAGAAAATCTACATAGTTTTCTAGAAGGTTAAAAATTGCTCAACATTTAATCTGCGCGCATCATAGTATTGAAAAAAAGTATTGTCAAATTTCGTACAATTAAATATTCGATATATCATCATAAACACATGAATTTCTTAAGGAAGAAAATTTATACACTTCTGATATGAGAAAATAGGGTATAAAATGCTACATCTTGTAAGCGATATGTTGTTAAACAGTGGTTTTTAATCATGAAATCTAACTTAATCACTCGATCTGGGCATGACAAATTAGTTGCTGAATTAAAACAACTTTGGCATGAAGAACGACCGGAAATCACAAAGAAAGTGAATTGGGCTGCAAGCTTAGGTGACCGCAGTGAAAATGCCGATTATCAATACAATAAGCAGCTACTTAGAAAAATTGATCGACGAGTACGCTATTTAGGAAAACGTTTAGAAGAATTAAAAATCATTGATTACGCTCCTGAACAAGACGGTAAGGTTTACTTCGGCGCTTGGGTAGAGATTGAAAATGAAGAAGGCGAGCAAAAAACTTTACGTATTGTAGGGATCGATGAAATTTATGATCATCACCCGCAGCATATCTCAATTGAATCGCCGATGGCTCGTGCACTGCTCGGCAAAGAAGTCGATGATGAGATTGAAGTACACACGCCATCTGGAAAAAAGCTTTGGTATATCAATACAATTCGCTATGAAAAGAACGAAAATCCAGAAAACTAAATTAATTTGTATTTATTTTGAGCGTTTGAATTAAAAGTTAAATAAAAGGTTTGCCAACTTGAGTTTTTATTTATATTATAGCGCTCGTTGGAAGCGTGGCAGAGCGGTTTAATGCACCGGTCTTGAAAACCGACGAGGGTGTGAGTCCTCCGTGAGTTCGAATCTCACCGCTTCCGCCAAATTCTTAAAAAGCCCTTGTTAATGACGAGGGCTTTTTTTTTACCTGTAATTTAAAACTGCTCAAGTGAAGAGAAAATACAGTATAGGTGTGATTCAATATGACTATTAAATTGTAGGAATCGTCCCACCATCAATCACATATTCAGTACCTGTAATTGCAGACGCACGGGATGATGCCAAAAAGGCGATAAGATTTGCTATTTCATCAGGTTTAGCTGGTCGTCCAATAGGAATTCCTCCGATTGAATCCATAACTATCTTTTTGCCACCCTCGTAATCTGTGCCAGCTTGTAAAGCCAGTCGCTCTGCAAGAGCAATAGATGCCTCTGTTTCAATCCATCCTGGAGAGACTTGAATAACCCGAATACCTTTGGGAGATATTTCTTTTGACAGGCTTTTACTATAAGTCGCTAGCGCTGCTTTTGCAGCAGCATAAGCTGTCGTAGCTTCTGGTAATGGAAGTGAACGTTGTATTGACGTAACGTGGATTACAACACCTTGGCCTTGCTGAATCATATTGGGAATTAGTTGACGATCAATACGTATTGCAGGCATCAGATTTAGGTGAAGTTCTTTATACCACTCTTCATCGGTTAATGCTGCGAATCCACCTGCTGGTGCAGATGAACCACCAAGCATGTGTATAATTATGTCCACACCACCTAATATCTCTTGTACTGATTGGACGATAGCTTCACAACCTTCTCGAGTTGTGAGATCAGCAGAAACAAAATGTGCATTATTCGGTAAATAATCTGGTTGAGTTCTAGCAGTAGTTAGTACTGTTGCGCCTAGTTCATGGAATAATTGAACTGTGGCAGCGCCAGTACCTTTTGTACCCGCAGTGATTAAGGCACGTTTTCCTTTTAAAGTAATAAAATCTTCCATTAATAAATCCTCAATTTAACAACTTTGCCATTTTCAAGTGTGAACTGAAACTTAAGTTTCACAGGGCTATTTGGAAAGTTGCCACTCCCTTGTGTTAAAACCGTGCTGATATGGTCTGTATTAGAAACCTCAATAATTTCAAGTGAGTACTGGTATTTTTCTTTCATTGCCAGCAACCATGTACGAATTTCCACAATTCCTCTGTATAGACTGCCATCGTCTTCAACAATGGCAGAGTCAGAAAAAATTTGGTTTAAAGCATCTACGTCGTTCGCTTGATCAGCATCAAAGTATGCGCTAACAATTTCTGGTATATCTTTCATGAGTCGCTCTTTTTCAATGATCTAAATTGATGTTTTAAATTTTATAATTTGACGATTGTTCTAACAATCCGTATAAAATGGGATGTTTAGTTGAATAAATCAGGATAATGGAACGAGCAAATTTAAATGATCTAAAAGCAGTAATGGCAATCGCCAAGCGAGGAACTTTTCGTGGCGCTGCGATTGAACTTGGGATGTCTACAACAGCTTTAAGTCATGCAATTAGTAAATTAGAGGAAAATTTGGGTGTACGTCTGTTTAATCGAACAACACGTAGTGTCTCATTGACAGAAGCAGGCAGACTTTTTGTAGAACAAGTCGGGCCTGCTCTTCAGGATATTCATAGTGCCTTAGATATTGTACGTTCGCAGAGAGAAACACCCTCAGGTACATTAAGAATCAATGCGGCCGCATTTGCAGCGAGAGAAATTATTTCTCCTGTGATTATCGAATTTCTTCGACGTTACCCAGAAATGAATATTGATTTGGTGACTGAGGGTAAACTTGTTGACATTATTGCTGATGGTTTTGATTTAGGTATTCGAGTTGCCCATCTTGTTCCAAGTGACATGATTGCAGTGTCTCTTGGTAAACTTCAAAGATATGTTGTTGTTGGTTCACCTGAGTATTTGGAGCGTTACGGAAAGCCAAAAATACCAACAGATCTTTTTAGACATAAATGTATTCGAGTACGTCTTCCTGATGGTGCACTATTTAGCTGGAAGTTTGAAAAAAATGGAGAAATTATTCAAATTGATGTGCAAGGACCGATTACCCTTGATGAAGCAAGCTTATCAAGAGCTACAGTATTAGAGAACATTGGCCTAGGATACTTTATGGAACAAGATGTTCGTACTGAAATTGAGTCAGGTCAACTTATTTCTGTTTTGGACGATTGGATGCCTTGTATGTCTGGTCTCTGTTTATATTATTCAGGAAGACGTAACCAATCTGCTGGTTTGAAAGCCTTTCTTGCCCTAGTTCGTGAAGTAGCGTTGTGCAATGAGTAATTCGTTATATATCAATTTTGAATAACGCTATTTAATTTTTATAAAAATATGTGCTTATATTTTTCCTTATTGTCATCTTAGTTTGATTTATAAGTAATAAAAATCGTTTGTTCTTCTCATTTAATAGTTCACTCTCCATTCTTAAAATAAAAACTTTAATCTTCATTTAAGTTCAACTCTTTAATTTATTACATAGCAATTGATTTCTTTAATAGGTCAGAAAAACTCAAACATGACTTTATTTTAGCTAAATCAAAAAATTAAAGTGAGTTATAAAAAATGAACCAATTCGTAACAAGTTCGAAGAATATTATTCGTGGTAAATTTCACCCCGAATTTTTGCAAGATGAAGTACTCGCCGATATTTTTATTCAAACTGCTCAAAATCTCTCAGATAAAACAGCTTTAATTGAAGCAAATAAAACGTTGACGTATGGGGAGTTATATCAGCAAGCCTTAATTATGGCTCAACATTTGACGATAAGAGGGGTAAAACCTGGTCATATTGTTGGGTTATGGGTACCTCGTGGTATTGAGCTTTTAAAAGCCCAATTGGCGATTTGTTTGAGTGGCGCAGCTTGGCTTCCTTTTGACATGGATACGCCAGCCGACCGTATTGCGGTTTGTCTTGAAGATGCCGAAGCTGTCGGGATGATTACTACCGATGAATGGTATGAACACTTAGCTGAAGTGCCACAAACCAAATGGACAAATACTGAACTTCAAAAGCCACTCAGTGAAAATATTCCTTTAGCTAAAACGACCTCCGATCAACCTGCTTATATTATTTATACGTCAGGCTCAACGGGTAAGCCGAAAGGGATTGTAATTACTCAAAAAAATATTTGTCACTTTCTACGTAGTGAAAATAATATTTTAGATATTCAAGAGCAAGACAAAGTCTATCAAGGCTTTTCTGTTGCTTTTGACATGTCGTTTGAAGAGATTTGGCTTTCTTACTTGGTGGGTGCAACATTGTGGATTGCACCTAAGTCGCTTGTGAGTGACCCTGAACGTTTATGCCAAACATTAAAGCAGGAACAAATTACTGTATTACATGCTGTTCCAACCTTACTGGCTTTGTTCCCTGAAGATGTACCTAACTTAAGAATTATTAACTTAGGTGGGGAGATGTGTCCAGACTCACTGGTGGACCGTTGGGCATTACCTCATCATCAAATGTTTAATACCTATGGCCCAACTGAGACTACGGTTACTGCAAGTCTTGAGTCGTTAGAACGCGGTAAACCCGTCACGATTGGTAAACCTCTACCAAACTATGGCATGTTAGTGATTAACGCTGAAAGAGAATTACTGCCTCAAGGTGAAACAGGTGAGCTCTGTATTTTCGGTCCGAGTGTAGCACCAGGCTATTTAGGCAGACCTGATTTAACGGCTGATAAGTTTATTGAAAACCCTTGGGCAATGAGTGCTGATGAAGAGTTGCTTTACCGTACTGGTGATTTGGCAAAAATTGATGAATTTGGTCAAGTCCATTGCTTAGGGCGTGCTGATGATCAGGTAAAAATTCGTGGTTTCCGTGTTGAACTCGGTGAAATTGAAGCGGCACTTTGTGATATTGATGGGATTGGTACCGCAGCGGTAATTTTGCGTCAAGAAGATGGAATTGATCAGCTTATTGCTTTTATTGCAGCTGAGCTTGATGCCAAACAACCGATAGAAATTAAGCAACTTCGACATACCTTAGCTCAACGTTTACCACCTTATATGGTGCCGAATCGTTTTGAGATTATTGAAGAAGTACCGCGTTTATTATCTGGAAAAATTGACCGTAAAGCGTTAAAAGTAAGACCACTTACGAGTGTAATTGACCGTAGTGAATCTGATCAGCCGCAAAATCCAGCGGAAGAAATTTTATTTGAAATTTTAAACCGCCTGTTTCCTAACATGCCTATTAAACTAGATTCGGATTTCTTTGATGATTTAGGTGGGCATTCGCTTTTAGCCGCCGTCTTAATTTCTAACCTGCGCGAACATCAAGAATATAGCCATCTTACAATTCAAAGCTTATATCAAGCGAGAAGAGTGGGGGCAATTGCTGCTTTAATGTTGGAACAGCCAGAACCGACATTATTTGATAGCCAGATTGGGCAAGACAACCCGCGTAATCAAACTTATAAATGGTTATGTGGTATTGCGCAGCTTGCGACCATTCCAGTTTTAATTTCAATTAATATTTTGCAGTGGTTAGCGCCATTCTTTACCTATCACTATTTTACAGGTGGAACCCGAGACAGCATTCCATATGCAATCGCGTTATCTTTATTGGTCTATGTAACTGTCATTATTAGTAGTTTTGTGCTTTCAATTACGGTGAAACGATTATTAATGTTGGGCGTTGGTGCAGGACGTTATCCACTTTGGGGAATGACTTATTTCCGTTGGTGGTTAGCAGACCGTATTAGCAATATTTCACCAGTTTATTTATTGTCAGGTTCAACTTTACTTAACCTCTATTTAAAAGCACTCGGCGCAAAAATTGGACATGATGTCACCATTAGTTCAGTTCATATTCGCATGCCATCTTTATTAACTGTTGAAGATGGCGTGAGTATTGGTTCTCAAGTGAATTTAGAAAATGCCAAAGTCGAACATGGACATTTGGTGTTGGGTTCAATTCACCTTAAAGAAGATAGTTATGTGGGTTCATATGCTGTATTAGAAGAAAATACAGTGTTAGAAAAACAAGCTCATGTAAATGCCTTAACTTCAATTGAATATGACACGGTTGTACCAGCCGGAGAAATTTGGGATGGTACGCCAGCTAAGAAAATAGGGCATGTAGATGAACACCCTAAAATGCCAGAACGTCCTAAATTATCGTTCATTCGTAAGATTGCTGAATATGGATATTATGGTGTTAGTGCGTTAATCATTGCTTGTCTGTTCTTTATTCCAATTTTCCCAAGTTTCCTTTTGGTCGATTGGTTAGATGTAAACGTATTTAATATCAATCCGAATAACCACCTGCAAATCGCACTTTATTATTTTGCTTTAGCGATTCCAGCGAGTGCAATGATGATGATGATTACTGCTGTTATTTCTTCAGCAATACGCAAAATTGCATTGCCTCGTCTTGAGACTGGAACTTACGCTGTTCATGGCAGCACCTATTATCGTAAATGGTTTGCATCTCAAATTTTAGAAACAAGCTTACAAACATTGCACGGCCTGTTTGCTACGATTTATGCGCCTACATGGTTCCGTATGTTAGGAGCGAAAGTTGGTAAAAATACCGAAATTTCTACAGCAAATGGTGTTATTCCTGAAATGCTGACTTTGGGCGAAGAAAGCTTTATTGCCGATGCTGTAATGTTGGGTGATGAAGAGATCAAAGGCGGTTGGATGACATTAAAATCGACCAAAATCGGTAACCGTAGCTTTGTCGGAAATAGTGCTTATATTGCTGATGGAACTATTTTACCAGATAACGTTTTAATTGGCGTACAGTCAAAAACACCAGATAACCTTGAAATGTATGATGGTCAAACTTGGTTTGGTTCGCCGCCATTATTATTGCCTGCACGTGAAGCTGCTGAAAAATATCCTGACCACTTAACGTTTAAACCAAGCTTCAAGCGCCGTTTCATGCGTGGTTTTATTGAAGGCCTTCGCGTTGTATTGCCAGCCGCACTCGCAATTGGTGTGGGGTATATGATTGTGCTTGAAGTGATTGATGTTATTAACAAATACAACATTCCAACTGGTTTATTGGCTTTAACGCTTGCTGGTTTGCTCTATGGTGTTGGCTGTTTCATTATTGTTGCATTGATGAAGTGGACTTTAATTGGTCGTTATCAACCGCGTTCAGCGCCAATGTGGACCATGTTTGTGTGGTTAAGTGAAGGGATTACCAGCTTATATGAATCAGTTGCGATTCCAAACTTCTTAAACTACTTAAGAGGAACGCCAATGCTGCCATTCTTCTTGCGTATTTTAGGTGTTCAAATTGGTAAAGATGTTTACATGGATACGGCTGACATTACAGAGTTCGACTGTGTAAGCATTGGTGACCGTGCAGAGTTTAATAGCTTCTCAGGCCCACAAACCCACTTGTTTGAAGATCGTATTATGAAAATTGGACAAGTGAATATTGGAAATGATGTGGTTGTAAATTCACGTAGTATTATTTTATATAACGCTAATGTTAGCCATCATGCAGTGTTAGGGCCATTAACTTTGGTGATGAAAGGTGAAAATATTCCTGCTAAATCTGCATGGATTGGTTCACCAGCTGTGCCTTGGGTTCATAAGTAATTAAAACTGAGCTTAACTAACTAATTTAAAAAGCCTTTGTGAAAACAGGGGCTTTTTTTATGCATACGGCATAAATTACAGTCATAGTTAGCTTAAATATTGCTAACAAATCCTGAAAATTTCATATAAATCAAATAAGTACATATTTTAATCAAAACTGTTTTATTTATATAATATGTTTTTTATTATCAGTCCCTTACCAAGAGCACATCTATATATCAAAATCGAACAAGTTATTTGTAGAATATTCACTTATTGATATATGATGATCCAATATTTAGAAACTGATTCAAAACATAATTCTGTTGTTCAGCGAGCAAGATCAAGGAAGAAATAAGGCTGAATTCAGGCTTCTAAACCCTTATATATCTGGAATTACTTCCAGCCAAATATTGCATTTCGACCCAATGGTTGGGAATGCCTCGCTCTTTTGTAGAGTAGGCGTTTCCTATTTTAGGATGTATCTATGAAAAAATTATTTAGTGTCCTGTTCAGTGCATCTGTACTCACACTGACTGCATGTAATAAACAACCTGCACAAACTGAAAATTCAGCACCAGCTAAAGACAAAACTGAGTCAGTACGCACAATTAAACTTGTTTCAACAGGTTCAGACACTGACGTATGGAAATATGTTGCAACGCTTCCTGAAACTAAAGAAGCGGGCATTAAACTCGAAGTGACTAACTTGACTGACTACGTTGTGTTGAACACATCTGTAGCAAGTGGCGAACAAGATGTAAACGCGTTCCAGTCATTTAACTATTTAGCAGCTTACAATGCTTCAAATACAGCTAAAGTTGCGGCTGTTGCGACGACTTACTTGGAACCAATGGGCCTTTATGCAAATAAAGTTAAAACTGTTGATGAGTTCCCACAAGGCGCTACAATCGCGATTCCAAACGATACTGCTAACGAAGCGCGTGCATTAACATTATTACAGTCTGCTAAACTTATTAAACTTAAACCAGACTTTGACCCTGTAAAAGGGACAACGAATGACATCGCTGAAAACCCTAAAGGTTTAAAATTAAAACCAATTCAAATGACTACAGCAGTTCGTGTTAAAAACGACGTAGATGCAATTGTATTGGGTAATACATTAGCACTTGAAGGCGGTTTAAACGTACTGAAAGATTCTATCTTCCGTGAACCTATTGACCAGTCTACAAAGCTTTATGTGAACTTATTAGGTGTGGCTGAAGCGAATAAAAATGACCCGATTTATACGAAATTGGGTGAACTTTACCACTTACCTAAAGTACAAAAGTTTGTGAGCGAAAAATTTGCAGGTACAAAAGTTGAAGTTAACAAACCTGTTTCTGAGTTTACTGACATCAAATAAGTAATTTTTTAATTTAAAATTATTTTTCAAAGCTAAGCCTCGGTGATCGGGGCTTAGCTTTTTTATTTAGATTAGCGTTATTGGGTTCGTTTTATTTTTATAATTCATATAATGCCCATTATTTGAAATTGAGAAAAAGATATATTTATTTAAAAATATAAGTATTAAATAGCAATGCCTATTTTTAATACAGATATACAATTTTCTTAGGACTCACCTTTGAAAAATATGAAGTTAAAGATTTAACAATTATGATACCAATACAACCATTCTCCTTTTTTGCAATTTTTCTGTTGTTTATTGCACCATTGATCGGTGTTGTACTAACACTAGGCTTATTGGTGAAAGCACTATTCTTTTGGCGAAAGAAGGCTCAAAAGCCTGTGAGATTTTTTTCTCGAAAGACATTGTTTATTACTGTATTGGCATTGATATGTGACCTATGGGCAGGTTATTTATTTTATATGACTGCATCGGTAAAGTATGAGTTCGCACTCGAGCAGCATTACAAAGAAAGTCGCAGTCATTTCGTTTTATCTCAAGATGTACAATATGGCGAATTGTTGATTCCCAAAGGGAGTTTAATTAGTCGCTATGATGCTTTTGACAATGGTGAGCCACAATTACCCTTAAGTTTACGGGGATTACAGGCTGTACGTTTCCCTCATCCTGTAAAAGTCGCAGGGATGTGGGTAACTGCGATGGAGCCTCCTCGAATGGAGTTGGCGTGGGATCAGCAAATAGGTCGAGTTATGCGCTTTGATCCTAATGAGGAAAATGGTTATGGTAAATGGGTTTACGACACAAAGCATCCTACAATCGCTTGTTCTCGTGGAGACATCGTACTACTTGAAATTCCATTAATTGATCATGATATTCAAAAGGAATTTGGTAAACCTGAACCCGATGGATCTAATGCGCGTTTTCGCCCTAGTGAGTGGGGTGTTCAAGAATGCGAAAAAGGTCAAGGATCAATTAAAGTTAGCTCTGCATATACTGGGACTGCACCAAAGAAACCTTGGTTTCAACTATCTGGCTGACAATAACCCATGTTTAAAAAACCTTTATTTAGTCTAATAATTCTCAGTTGTAGTATTGCTCTCTATTTTATTTTTAGAATTTAATAGAGTTAATGGTTGTTTAATTTTTGGTTATTAAAGACGAAAATATTCTGGCTAAATCTGCTTGGATTGGTTCACCAACTGTGTCTTGAGTTCATAAATAATTTAGTTGTTAAATTGAAAAAGCCTCTGCAGAACAGGGGCTTTTTTTGTAGATAAGCAATGATTAAACTGCTTAGCTTAGGCCTATTTAGAAAGGTGTGTTTAAACTACTGTACACCTAAAACTATATTTTTATATTTTAGATAATACCCATAATGTTAAATGAATGGACATAAATTTCTAATTTAACGTATATAGTTGCGATTGATTAATTGGGAAAGTCCAACCTAGTTTTTCTACCAATCCTTTTATCATATCAACAAACCATTTGGGCGAATCTGGTGCAATTACTAGTTCTTCAATGAGAATAGATGGATCACAGGCTATTTTAATTACAGGTAGAGAGTTTAACTTTATTTGTTCCACATCAATACCTGCGGCAGCAAAGGCGAAGATTTCCTGATTTGGAAGAGCTAAAACTCTATATTCTTTTTCATGTTCAAATGAAGGTCTTTTTGAGTATAAAAAATTTAAAGGATGTATATTGATTACTTCTCCAGGTTCACGATCTGCTTCATAAAAACAACGTAAACTATCGACTGTTGTATCATAGTTTACCAATCCAAACTCTAATTTTTGATTAGTAATTGTTGAATCTAATGAGGCTTTTAAAGATTTAACGGAAGTTTTTATTGCTACAGTATCTTTTTGATTTCCATATAATTTCCACATTGCTGCAGATTCATTTTGATTAGCATGTAAACAAAGTACATGGGATTTATACTTTACTTCTTGATACCCCTTTATTGCTGATTTCTCGAACATTTCGATTAGATCATCAGTAGCTCCTTCAGCATGTAAAATATCTGATGTAGCTTTAATATAGTCTGAATGATTTCCCTCATAAACATCTTCAAAAAAATCTGGACGGCAGAAGCTAATACTTTCTGTTATTAAAATATCTACAAATTTAGATAAAGGCATATATCTCCAAAGGATATCATCATCATCAGTATCGCGATAATTCTTTGACATAAACTCAATATTCACAGTAAAAGCTAAATTATATCAGTATATTGTTTTAAATATCCCTTAGATAAATCTCTAACCTCATTTTTTAAATGAAGATTTTATTTCTCGCTTTGTTAGTTATATTTCATAGAGTTCCCATGTATGTAGAATAAAGAGAATTTCTTTTAATGATTTTATATTGATAAATATGTATATAATAAATACATGTTTATCAAAAAGAATTTGAAATGACAAAGATAGCCATTCTTTTAGCAGCAAGTGAATATGAGTTATATGATCCTTTAAATGCATGTAAAAATGATCTAGAAATGATGAAGAATCTATTAGAGGCATCAGGAGAGTTTTCTAATATTTTAACATCTCTAAATGATTCTGCATCTATAGCTCAAGATAAAATTATTGATTTTATTAAGATTTTTGAAGGGAAAGAGATTGAGCAAATATTCTTTTACTTTAGTGGTCATGGCTATAGAGACTCAAATAACTTCTATTTCTGTTTTAAAGATACGAATTTAGAGCTTTTAAAAAGTACAACTATTACTAATGACGTTATAGATAGCTATCTCAAAAGATTAAATCCTAAGGTAGCTGTCAAGGTCGTTGATGCTTGTTATTCTGGGGAAAATTATATAAAAGAAGCTGAAGATTCTTTGATTAGGAAAAATTTAGATAAAGAATACTCTTTTGATGAAGTTTATTTTATGTATTCATCTAGAGGAAATGAAACTTCGGAAGCAACTAATAAATATAGTAAATTTACTAAATTATTTTTCGATGCGATTCTTAAACAAAAACAATCGGATAGAATAACTTATAAAGCAGTTATAGATTACATCTCTGATTTATCAGAAAAAAGGTTAAGTCATACTCCAATTTTTGTAACCCAAGGAGCTTATTTAGCATATCTCTTCAATAGCTTAACTGCCCCTAAAGAAATATTATCTGCAATTGATTTAATAACACCAATAGTTACTGGCAGTACTCCTTTAGAAAGAGCTCCATCATTAATTGAAATGATTAAAAAAGAGTCTGAGATGTATTGTTCAGAGGAAGAGGGTATAAAAAAAATAAAACAAATATTCAATTTAATTGAAAAACATAAATTTTCGCAAGATATAGAAACTTTATTTACTCTAGATTTATCAAAGTCTGATATCGTTTTATTCAATGCTAAAGATATCGGAAACTGGTTAGTCGTTAACAAAGATAAAGATGAGTACTTGGTTGAAGAGCATTACCATGAAATAGAAGTTCCAGAAAAAAAGTATATTAAGTATCCTAGAAAACCTAGGTCTTCTATTGGTAGTTCTTCTTTATCTTTTTTATTAGGATTAAATTCTGAAGATGATTATCGATTGGAAGATGTTGTAGTGAAAAAGCAAGTTTTAGATGGAATTAGATACTTAGTACCTCTGGAGCAAGTATTTTTATCTATACGTTTTTTACCAAAAGAAGATTTTCAAAATTTAAAAAATTATTCAGCTTGTTTTGCAGTTATTTTTTCAAAAAAAGAAATTGTACTTTTTTACAGTATTGAAAAGCTTAAAATATTCAATTGGACTTCTAGTTATCAACCTGAATGTTCTAAATGGAATTATGTAACTATGCTTTTGAAGGATAATAATCAAAAAGTAATAGATAAAATTTGTCAAAAGATTGAGGAATTTATATTTGATGACGTTAAAAAATCTTTAGCCTTAGTTAAAGATAGTACTAAGCAGTCGGAAACTAAGAGTTAATTTAAGATCCATAAATTATCTATTTAACTTTCCTTAAATAGATAATTCTCCTTACTACATACATCCACTCTAAACAGCCTCCTAAGGCTGTTTTCCCTCCCTTTATAAACCCCACTTTAACAATAACTCTCTCATTATTTATCCTTACTTTTTAATGATCTAATTTAAAGCAAATGTCATTTTGTGTGCTTGACTGCAATAGGGCGGAGCACTATCCTTTGCCTGCTGGCCTACATTGCCAGTCGGTTTTAGCAGACCGTACTCAAGAGCATTGAAAAAACTCGTTTTTTTAATGTGAACTCGTTCGTCTCCCTTTTGTTGCGGTAGGACGGAAGGGGGACACCTTCGGGTGTGCTGGGTCTTGAGCCAGTCTGCTAACCCCCTTTCGTTCTGCCACCATAATTCCTATTCATGTCTGGCAGAACTCCCAATAAAAAGGAGTTGGCTTTGCACATTCTTAATTTCTTGGCAGCCTTTGCCAAAGTCTATATCGACACAACTTAAACTTTTAAAGCAGTTTGATAGCCATTGGGCTTTTCAGGCTTTAAATCGTCACGTCCAAAAAACTTAATCAACAATAAAACTTGAGATGTGCCATGCACAGTCTTTATGGCTTTGCTATGCCTTTTTTTCTCCCAAAAAAGTATCTCGTTTATCTACAACAAGAATTTAATAACGGTAAAACTATGCGACATTTAGTGATCTCTCCACGTGCCATACAAGTCGTAAATAAATCGATTAATCTGTTTCACAATCACGGATTTCATACTGTTGGAATAGACAGAATTGTGAAAGAATCTCAAATTCCAAAAGCGACTTTTTATCATTATTTTCACTCTAAAGAGTGGTTTATCGAAATCTGTTTGAACGTTCAAAAAGAACGCTTAAAAGAAAAAGTAGTTTCAATTGCTGACTACGACCAAGGTGCAGATGTGATGGATAAACTTAAAACACTTTATCTTTTACATACTGATTTAGAAGGGCTGTACTACTTATTATTTAAAGCCATTTTTGAAACGAAACTGACCTATCCCAAAGCCTATCAAATCGCAGTGAGGTATAGAACGTGGTTACTGAATGAAATCTATAGCCAACTTATAAAACTAAAAACCGATGTTTCCTTTCAGGATGCCAAACTATTTTTATATATGATTGAAGGCGCGATTATTCAGCTTTTAAGCTCAGATAAAAAAGGGGAGCGAGAGATGATATTAGAATGTTTTTTGAAGCAGTTTAAAGCGGCGTAATATGTATCATTCATCGTTTTCAAGTTTAGCTATTTCATAGAAAAGCCCTTCTTATCAAAGGGCTTTTTATAAAATCTATTCTTTATATTGCCATGCTTTTAAAAAGGTCCGGCAAACTTCTTCATTTAACTGCTGTAGCTCTTGAGGAGTCGGAATGTTTCCGCTAATCAGCGTAGCAGGATATGCATATCCCATTACAGCACCGAGGAATGCTTTTGTTGCTTCCTCTGGCTGATCAATTTTAACAATGCCTGCATTGTGTGCTGTTGCAAGAATATCGGTTAACGATCTTTTAATATTTCCTTGAGTACGCTGTTGAATTTTTGGAAGAATTTCCTTCATTTCAACTAATGCAATAATCAGCAATCTTTGCAGACGAATGACGTCAATATTATAAAAATGATTTTGTACAGCCTGCCCAATTTCTAAGAGTAATTGATCTAGGCGCTTATTTTTTAATTCATGTTGTTCAACAAAAGGCACTTCCATTTCTGTTTTTAAATGATCAAAAACTTCAATAAGTAGAGCCGTCTTAGTTGGGAAATGGTTATATAAAGTTTGTCGATTTGTTCCTGCTTTAGCTGCGATAGCTTCTAAACGAACTTCTAATCCATGCTCAAGAAATAGTGCACGTGCTGCTGCAAGGATAGTAGGGCGAATTCGAGAAGGACGACCTGGAGATTTTTTTAACATATGAGGATTTCTTGCACATCTTATTTATTTACTTTACAGTAAAGTAAATAAATTGTCTATAAGTCTGGGGTCCCAGATATGCTTGTTTTTAATTTTTTTCATCGTAATACATTGTGTTTATTGCCTTTGTTGCTTTTCTTGAATGGCTGTGATGCTGACCAGCCTGCGACCAAAAATATTCAACAGGTGGGCACAATCACTATAAAACCAGAGACGATTGAATCTACCTATCAATTGGCTGGAAGAACTGTTGCCTCTGAGATTTCTCAAGTGCGGCCACAAGTAAATGGCGTGGTGGTCGAGCAATTGTTTAAAGAAGGCTCTCAGGTGAATAAGGGGCAACCCCTTTATAAAATTGATTCTTCACTTTATCGGGATAGCGTTGACGAGGCCGCGGGTAACCTTGCACTTGCTAAAGCAACAGTCAATTCGACTCGTTTGCAAGCCGAGCGCTATAAAGAATTGATTAAAGTAAATGGCGTGAGTCAGCAAGAGCTTGATAATGCTCAAAGTGCATATGAACAAGCAAAAGCCACCGTGACAGTAAATGAAGCCTTACTGAAAACGGCACGAACCAATTTACGTTATACGCAAGTTACGGCGCCTATTTCAGGACGGATAGGGCGCTCTTCAATTACACGTGGAGCTTTAGTCACCTCGGCCCAAACAGATCCTTTAGCAACGATTCAAAAACTGGACCCCATGTATGTTGATTTGACTCAGTCGAGTGACGAATACATGGCGCTGCGCAAACAGCTTACTGAAAATGGAATAAAACCGACTGAGCTTTCAGTACGTTTACAGCTTGAAAATGGCACGAACTATGCGGAACAAGGAACATTTAAATTTAGTGATATTGCAGTAGATGAAGCCACTGGAAGTGTCACGTTACGTGCTGCGTTTTCTAACTCGAATAATGCTTTATTACCGGGAATATATGTACGGGCGGAACTTGGAACAGGCACACGTCCTAACAGCATCTTAATTCCTCAAGGTGCGCTGTTCCGAGATGCAGAAGGAAATGCGCTTGTTTGGGTTGTTGGAAAAGATAATAAAGCCGAACAACGAAAAATTACTTTAGGGAGTGCGATTGATAATCGTTGGTTAGTGACCTCTGGCTTGAAAGCGGGAGATCAAGTCATTGTTGATGGTCTGCAAGGTTTAAGTGCCGGCATGACGATTGATCCTACCCCAATGAGCTGAGGATTCTCTATGTTGTCGAGTTTTTTTATTGCACGACCTATTTTTGCTTGGGTTCTCTCTATTTGTATTATGGCATTGGGGACGATTTCGATTTTAACGTTACCCATTGAGCAATATCCTGACATTGCACCACCAGGTGTAAATGTCACTGCGAATTATCCGGGCGCATCGGCCAAAACTGTTGAAGACAGTGTTACCCAGATTTTGGAGCAACAAATTAAGGGTATTGATGGTCTTCTTTATTTTTCATCGAGTAGTAGTTCGGCAGGACAAGCACGCATAAGTCTTAGTTTCGATCAAAATACCAATCCCGATACCGCGCAAGTGCAGGTGCAAAATGCTGTGAATCAGGCGCTGAGTCGATTACCTCAAGAGGTTCAGCAGCAAGGGATCACTGTAACAAAATCACAGGGTGATAGTTTACTGGTCTTTGCGCTTTACGATGAAAGTGGGACTAGATCTTCTGTCGACATATCTGACTATATGGTGAGCACACTTCAAGACCCATTAAGTCGGGTCGATGGAGTAGGTGAAATCACTGTATTTGGTGCTCAATATGCAATGCGTATCTGGCTTGATCCTCATAAATTAAACAGTTATGGATTAATGCCATCAGATGTTAGAACCGCAATTGAAGCACAAAACACTCAAATTACTGCGGGAGAATTAGGCGCATTACCCACGCGTGATGGGCAGGCTCTAAATGCAACAGTAACAGCATTATCTCGGCTACAAACCGTGAGCCAATTTGAAAATATTATTTTGCGGACACAAACAAATGGTGCGGTTGTATTACTTAAAGATGTTGCCCGAGTCGAGCGTGGTGCAGAGAGTTATCAGACGTCTACACGTCTGAATGGAAAGCCAGCTTCGGGAATGTCTATTCAACTTGCATCCGGTGCCAATGCATTAGAAACGGCTGAACGAGTTAAAGCTGAGGTCACACGATTAACTGCCTCTATGCCAGCGGGTTTAAAAGTTGCATACCCACGCGACAGTACGCCATTTGTAGAAGCTTCGGTAAATGGGGTGATTAAAACTTTAGCTGAGGCGATTGTTCTCGTCATTATTGTCATGTTCTTATTTTTGCAGAGCTGGCGTGCGACTTTAATTCCGGCAATTGCAGTTCCGGTCGTATTGTTAGGAACATTTGGTGTGTTGAGCGTACTTGGCTATAGCATTAATACACTGACTTTGTTTGCGATGGTTTTGGCAATTGGTTTGCTTGTAGATGATGCAATTGTGGTCGTGGAGAATGTTGAGCGGGTTATGCATGAGCAAAATGTTGATGCTCGGCAAGCCACCTTAATTTCAATGCAAGAAATATCTGGCGCGCTCGTTGGTATTGCAATGGTACTTGCGGCAGTATTTTTACCTATGGCATTTTTTGGTGGCTCAGTCGGGATTATCTACCGCCAGTTTTCGGTAACGCTCGTATCGGCTATGGTACTTTCTGCAATTGTTGCTTTAACACTTTCACCTGCGCTATGTGCAACCTTACTTAAACCTGCAAATGAAAAGCATAAACAGAGAAAATTTTTTACTTGGTTCAACCGTAAAGTAGAGCAAGGTCAATCAGGCTACCGCACAAAGCTAGTTGCTGTTTTAGGTAAACCCAAAATATTTATGATCATATTCTTAGGTATTACAGCTTTGTTAGGCTGGCAATATACGCGTATGAATACTGGGTTTTTACCACAAGAAGACCAAGGCTCGGTTATGGTCCAGTTTAGTACACCTGTAGGCACGACACTCGCTGAAACAGAACGGGTAGGTAATCAGATCGCAGATTATTTCTTGACGAAAGAAAAGGATAATCTCAATGTGATTTTCATGGTGATGGGTAGAAATAATGCGGGCAGTGGTCAAAATGTGGGAATGGCATTTGCTGGACTCAAACATTGGGATGACCGAGAAGGTAGTGAAAATACAGCCGAAGCTGTGATTGCTCGCGCAAATGCACATTTTAAGTCGCTGCGTAACGCACGTGTTCAGGTACTTTCACCCGCTGCTGTAAGGGGTCTTGGTCAATCAAGTGGTTTTGAACTTTGGTTGCAAGATGCGGAAAATAAAGGACGAGATGCTTTAATTGCTGCACAAAATAATGTGTTAAAAGCAGCAAATGCTGATTCTGGCCTAGCAGCAGTACGTTTGAATAGCTTAGAAGATAAAGCCCAGTTACAAGTCGATATCGATCAACGAAAAGCCAGCGCTCTTGGTTTAGCCCAAGCTGATATCAGTAATACATTATCTTCTGCTTGGGGCGGATCTTATATTAATGACTTTATTGATAGGGGACGTGTTAAGCGAGTTTATTTACAAGGCGAAGCGAACTATCGTTCTTTACCTCAAGATATTGGGCAGTGGTATGTTCGTGGCGCTACTGGTCAAATGACACCATTTTCTAGTTTCTCTTCTGTGAAATGGCAAATGGGGCCTCAAATGTTGCAACGCTTTAATGGTCTTTCAGCCGTCCAACTTCAAGGCTCTGCTGCAACAGGTGAAAGTTCTGGCGGGGCTATGGATAAAATGCAGCAGTTAGTTGACCAGCAACAAGGCTTTAATCTTCAGTGGAGTGGATTGTCTTATCAAGAGAAGTTAGCGGGTGGCCAAACGATCTGGTTATATTTAGCCTCAATCATCTTTATCTTTTTATGTTTGGCAGCACTTTATGAAAGCTGGTCTATTCCTGTCTCTGTCATGTTGGTTATTCCTTTAGGTCTTATTGGCGCTGTAGTTGCTGCAAGTCTGGCAGGTTTTGTTAACGATATTTACTTTCAGGTCGCTATGCTTACCACGATTGGACTTTCTGCCAAAAATGCTATTTTGATTGTTGAATTTGCGGCAGCCAAATTGGAGGCTGGTCAGGCATTAATGGACGCCATTATTGAAGGTGCGGGTCAGCGATTACGGCCAATTATTATGACATCTCTGGCTTTTGTTGCAGGTGTTCTACCATTGGCTGTATCTACAGGAGCAGGAGCTGTAAGCCGAAAAGAAATTGGTATCGCCGTCACTGGTGGGATGATTTCGGGAACTCTACTTTCTATTTTCTTTGTGCCTTTATTTTTTCTTTTAGTTCGTCGTTTAACCAATAAGTTAAATGCCCAAAAGGCAAAATGATTTTACAAAACAGAATGTCTTTAACAATTAGACCCTCATGCTATAAGAAGCATGAGGGTCTAACTCCGACTAAAAACTTAGAATGTATTTTGAATAATGACATCATCGTAAGGAAGTTTGCCCACACGTGGGTAAGGCTGAGAGGCTGACTTACCAACTGCAATCATTAAACACACCACATGATCTTCAGGTAAGTTAATCAGCTTTGCCATGGCATCAAAGTCAAAACCATCCATAGGGCAACTGTCTAAACCATGCTCTTGAGCAAGTAACATTAAAGTTTGAGCAAAAATACCCGCACTACGCATAACTTCATCACGTTGAGTTTGTGGGCGGTCACGGTAATATTGATCAATCGCACCTACCATAATATTTTGCACTTCTGGAGTCGCGCCATCCCACACGCGTTTAGCGTCGGCTTCCCACGAGCTTACTTTTGCGCATAACACAATGAGTAAAGAAGCCTCGGTAACTTGTGGTTGATCCCATGCAATGGTGCGAATTTTTTGTCTTAACTCAGCATCTTCAATCACAACAGGGCGCCAGTGCTGCAAATTAAACGCACTTGGAGCATTTGCTAAAACTTCTTGTAATAACTGCTTTTTATTATCGTCAGAAAGTTGAAATGCAGGGTCAAAGCGTTTAACTGCACGGCGGTTACGGATGGCGTCAATAACATTCATAAGATTTTCCTACTTGAGAATTGGGTAGCAGTATTAGTTAGTTTTATAACGTTGGGCTACATCAGCCGAAGAAAAGTTTGGTAGTAATGTGATACGTGATTTTTCAAAATTATTCCATTGATTTTCGTCTTTCAGCACAGGAATTGTAATCGTTTCTTTGCGGTCAAAACCAATCAGAGCCGCATCGACCAAATCATTGACATCCATTAATGGTGGAACTTGGCTTAAGTCGATGCCTGAACGTTCCCAAATTTCGGTTTTAGTTGCAGATGGCAATACGGCTTGAACATGCACGCCATGATCTTTTAATTCTAAATATAAACCTTGGCTAAAAAATTGGATGAAAGATTTACTTGCGCCATAAATGGTCGAACCAAGTTCAGGAGCTAATCCAAGCACTGAACCTAAATTAATAATCGCGCCTTTACCTTTGCGTAGAAGAGGTTGCGAAATTGCATGAGACAACCGAACAACTGCGGTCATATTTAAAGTTATAAGTTTTTCAATGTCTTTAATATCTTGAGTCAAAAAGTTTCCATTCAGTGCAATCCCAGCGTTATTTACCAAAATTTCAATATCAGCATCGTTTTTGAGTACATCTTCAATTTTAGTGATGTCTTGATCTTTTGATAGATCGGCTTGAATGAACTCGACCTGTACACCGTATTTTTCTTGAAGGTCTTTTGAGATTTTATCTAAGCGGTTGGTGTCTCGTGCAACCAAGATTAAGTTATGGCCACGTTGAGCAAATCGGTCTGCATACACAGAACCAATTCCTGACGAAGCTCCTGTAATAAGTACTTTTGATTGAGCTGACATGTGATGTCTCCACGCTTTAATTTTTAGATGATGACTACAATCTAAAATATACAATTTTTGATGTCAACCATAATCAATGTATAATTATGACCAGTAGGGTGAATAAAAAGTGAGTAGGCCAACATGAAAGTCAGTAAAACTCAGGTAAAAGAAAACCGAGATAAAATTGTTGAAAAGGCGACTCAACTCTTTCGTAGCAAAGGCTATGACGGAGTTGGCATTGCCGAGTTAATGTCTAGCGCGGGCTTTACTCACGGCGGCTTTTATAAACATTTCACTTCGAAGACCGCCCTTGTCTCAATTACCGTTAAACATGGACTTGAGCAGGTTTTAAAAAGAATAGAAGGTTTAAACTTAACTCAATTTATTCAGCTTTATGTGTCCCGCACTCATCGAGACAACCGAGATTTGGGATGTACCTTAACAGCGTTATCTTGTGATGCTGCAAGACAGCCAGACGAAGTAAAAGTCGAATTTGAAGAGGGTATTGAGCAACTTATTCAGTTCATTATGAATGAACGAGCCAAACAAGTTTCTTTGGAAGCGCCAGAGTTGAGAAAGCAAGCCATTAATATTCTTGCCCAATCTGTAGGGGCAATTGCATTGTCTCGCGCATGCCCAGACCAATCAAACCTTAGCGATGAAATATTGGAAAGCTGTAAAGAAAGCCTTTTAAAGTTAGCTGATTAAACTTTTTTATCTCTCAAACTGGTTTGGCTAAATTGAATTAACCTCGCAATATCGACAGTTCTTTCATAAATAAGTTTGGCCGCATGTTCGCAGGCTTGTTCTAATGTGATCGGGCCATTAGTTAGCGAAAATGCAGCTGTAACGCCGTGCTCATAAAGCGCTTGATAGCCTTCGCCTAATGTTCCTGCAATGACAATGACAGGAACATTGTGTGTTTTGGCAATTTGACTCACCCCAAAAACTGTTTTACCACTTAAGGTTTGTTGGTCAAATTTACCTTCACCCGTAATGACCCAATCTGCATTAGAGATTTTTTGGGCAAGCTGATTGAGTTCGGCCACAACCTTAACTCCAGCCTTAAACTCAGCATTTAAATAACTTTTGGCTGCAAAACCTAAACCTCCCGCAGCGCCAGAACCCGCTTCATCTCGTTTATCGAAACCTAAAAGCTTAAGTGAGACATCGGCAAAATGGGCAAGAGCTCCATCGAGTAACTTTACTTGAGCAGGTGAAGCACCTTTTTGTGGACCAAAAATATGAGATGCGCCGTTTGGACCACAAAGTGGATTGGTCACATCGGCAGCTAGTAGAAACCGTGTGTGCTGAATACGTGGGTCGAAATGCGTTAAATCAATTTTTGATAGGCTTTTAAGCGCGAGTCCACCTGCGGGTAAAACGTTGTGGTTAGCATCGAGCAAAACTGCGCCCAAAGCACTGAGTAACCCTGTACCACCATCATTGGTTGCACTGCCACCCACAGTTAAAATAATATCTTTTGCACCTGCGTCTAAAGCATCTAAAATGAGCTGGCCTGCGCCAAACGTTGTGCTTCGGCAGGCATCACGCTCAGATGGTGGTACTAACTGTATGCCGCTCGCTTGAGCCATTTCAATGATGGCGATTTTTTGTTTTTCTAACCATCCCCATTTTGCTTGAACAGGCTGACCTAATGGTCCCATTACGGTTTTTTCACGCCATTCCCCTTCACAGACCTCTAACACCGCTTCTATGGTTCCTTCACCACCGTCTGCCATTGGACATATCAGTGTTTCAGCATTTGGAAAAACCTCTTGCCATCCTTTGGCAATGGCTTGAGCGACGCCCAAAGCCGATAGGCTGTCTTTAAAAGAGTCTGGCGCAATCACAACCTTCATAAGTTCTCTGAATCTGTTTTTTTCAATTAATTTATACTGCTTAAACCCATAAAAACCTACTTAAAATGACGTAAATTTCAGCTCATTACATCATTTCTATTTTTTAAAAATATAAGGTGAATTATGTTTTTATCTGTAAAAAACAGGTCATTTTGTTTTTAAGGTATTGTTATTATTTAATTTAAATAATTTTTGGGTTTTGGCTGAATGATTGTAATTATAAAAAATATGGCACATATTATAACTAGCGTTGAGGCTGCCTCTAAATATCATGAGTAAGATAAAAGTGGATTTTTACTTATTAAGATAAACAGCAAATAGCGTAGATATAACCATAATTAAGTTGTGATTTATTGCACCTATAGAATGTGTAAAAAGTAATAAGAGGATGACAAAGTGGATAATTCAGAAGAACAAAAGCATATTCAGGAAAATAACGGCTTTGCACGAATTGAACCCTATACTCATCCTGCGGGCGGATGGGGAGCACTTCTTAGTGTCGCTCGAAACTTAAAGCGGCAAGATATTTTAAAAAAAGGTTCGATTACCTTACTCAATATTAACCAGCCTACAGGGTTCGACTGTCCCGGTTGTGCATGGCCAGAAAAGAAAAATGCTCATGCCTTTAACTTCTGTGAAAACGGCGCAAAAGCAGTTGCATTTGAAGCAACCAGTAAAACAGTGACTCCCGAATATTTTGCAGGTCATACCGTCAGTTGGTTATCAGAACAAAGTGATTTCTTTCTAGAAGACTTAGGTCGCTTAACAGATCCAGTTCGCTACGATGCTGCAACCGATAAATATGTGGCAATTTCATGGGATGAAGCATTTCAGATTATTGCTAAGCATCTTCATGCCTTAGATAACCCAGATCAAGCTGCGTTTTATACCTCTGGCCGTGCAAGTAATGAGGCAGCATTTTTATATCAATTGTTTGTGCGAAGCTTTGGAACAAATAACTTCCCAGACTGTTCGAACATGTGCCATGAAACCACAAGCGTTGGATTACTTGATTCGATTGGTTTAGGAAAGGGCACAGTCACCCTAGAAGACTTTGATTTAGCTGATGCAATTTTTAGTTTTGGGCACAATCCCGGAACTAATCACCCACGTATGTTAGGTACTTTGCGTGAAGTGTCTAAACGTGGCGGTAACATTGTTGCGATTAACCCAATTAAAGAACGAGGACTTGAACGTTTCCAAGACCCACAAGCACCACTTGAAATGATGACTAACGGCAGTACCCCAATTAGTCGTTATTATTTCCAACCTAAAATTGGTGGTGACTATGCACTGATGTTAGGGATTTTAAAGCACCTAAATGAGTGGGATAAAAAGGCGCTCGCTTCAGGTAAACCAAGCGTTTTTGACCGAAACTTTATTGCGGTGAATACAATCGGTTTCGACGAGATGATTGCCGAGGTTGAAAAAACTGAGTGGGAAGATATTTATAAACACTCGGGTCTATCACCAGAGCATTTAGAAAAACTCGCTAAGCTCTTTTTAGAGTCTGAGCGCTCAATTTTCTGTTGGGGGATGGGTATTACTCAACATCGCCATGGAACAGCTAATGTGTATATGTTGGCGAATTTATTATTGGCTCGTGGGCAAATTGGTCGTCCGGGTGCAGGGCTTTGTCCAGTTCGTGGGCACAGTAATGTGCAAGGCGACCGAACTATGGGCATTAATGAGTTACCTAGTCCTAAATTACTCGACAACATTGACCGCGTGTTTGGGATTAAATCTCCTAGAAAAAATGGGCATGGTGTCGTTGAAACGATTAAAGCTATGGCTGAAGGTGAGGTCAAAGTCTTTATTGGTTTAGGTGGTAACTTTGCAGTTGCGACGCCAGATACACCGTATACCCAAGAAGCGCTTAGAAAGTGTAATTTAACCGTTCATGTTGCAACCAAGTTAAACCGTAGCCATTTGGTTTGTGGTAAAGAGGCGCTGATTTTGCCATGTTTAGGCCGTACCGAAATTGATGAGCAGCTTCATGGTCCGCAGGCCATTTCAGTCGAAGATTCGATGAGTAATATTCATTTGTCGGCTGGGCGTAATACCCCAATTTCTGAAAATATTTTATCTGAACCCGACATCGTGGCAAGAATGGCTGAAGCCGTGCTACCAGATAGTAAGATCAAATGGAAATGGTACATTGAAAGCTATGATCGTATTCGTGACTCAATTGCTGAGGTCTTTGATGAGTTCCATGATTTTAATTTACGTGTCTATAACCCGGGTGGTTTCCATCTAGAGCATCCAGCCAATCAGCACATTTGGAACACAAAAAGTGGTAAGGCGCAGTTTATGATTACACCTCTGAGTGAAGTCTATGGCGATAAAGAAAATCAATATGCTGCTGCTTATACTGACAGCAAAGTTTATACCTTAATGACCACTCGCTCTCACGATCAATACAACACGACGCTATATGGTCTCGACGACCGTTACCGCGGAGTTTTTGGGCAACGCCGTGTTTTGTTTATGAACCAAGCAGACATTGATGAAGCTGGCTTTGAAGCAAATCAGTGGGTTGATATTGAAAGTGTTTTCTCAGATGGGGTTAAGCGGATTGTACATAGTTTCCGTATTGTGCCTTACAACATTCCACGTGGCAGTTTAGCTGCGTACTATCCAGAGACTAATCCTTTAGTGGCGTTAAGCAGTCATGATAAATACGCCAAAATTCCAGCTTCAAAAAGTGTTCCTGTGATATTGCATGCTGGTGATGCGCCCGCACACTTTAATTTGGCAACGGCAGTTGACCCTGAAGATGCAGATAAGAAAGTAAGTAACCTTTAAATTAACAGCGATATTAAAAATGTAATTCAAACAAATGGCGCTCTAATCAAGCGCCATTTCAAGATAAAGGAAATTATTTTGACACCACATTCTTATGGGGTTGAAACATTACAAGTAAAGCGGTTTAAGAAAACCGAATCTGAAAGTGTTTTAGATAATATTGTTCAAGAGCATCCGATTGCTTTGGTATATAACGGCATTTCTCATGCAGTAATGATGGCTACACCTACCGATGTGAGTTTGTTCGCTAAAGGTTTTAGTCTGTCCGAAGGAATTTTAACGAGCTTAAAAGAGTTGTACGCCATTGAGGTTCATGAAAGTGAACTGGGAATTGAAGTGAATATGACCATTTCATCCAGAGCATTTGCTGCGTTAAAAGAAAGGCGACGGATGTTAATGGGGCGTACAGGATGTGGTTTATGTGGCATTGAAAGTTTGGAGCAGCTTCAGCTCGATATTCCTAAAATTACCATCGAACCTTCCAAAGAGTGGCTCGAACAAATTCCAGTCGCGATTTCTCAATTAAAAGATCAACAAAAAATTACTGCCTTGACGGGTGGCGCTCATGCCGCTGCTTGGGTGGTTCAAGGCAAAATCATAGCTTTATTTGAAGATGTCGGCCGTCACAATGCCTTAGACAAACTACTAGGTTATTTAGCTCAAGAAAACTACGACACCAGTTTAGGTTTTGTTGTTATGACCAGTCGTGCAAGCTACGAATTAATTCGTAAATGCGCTCAGCTTAATATTGGTTTATTGGCTTCAATTTCTGCTCCAACCAGTATGGCTATTCGACTCGCAAAAACTTCAGGCCTAACTTTAGCAAGCTTTTGTCGTGGAGATGATTTCGTTTTATACACATAAAGCTCATGCATTGAAATATTGATCATATCAGCTCAAATGCTAAGAATGATCAAACATAATGGAAATATACATTTCTATTTTGCCTAATTTTAAGTTAAGCACGAACTTTATACTTTATGATCAGACTTATGTAGTTCAGAGTCTGTCCAAATGTCTTGGTTACAATCACTAAAAGAATGGGCAAAACGTCTAAAAAAACAAATTATTATGCTTTGGTTTGCATCAAAGCATCCTCAAATGCCATGGTTCCCAAAAGTTATTGCTGTGGTGGCTGTGGCTTATGCCTTTAGTCCCATCGATTTAATTCCAGATTTTATTCCTATTTTAGGCCTTTTAGATGAGGCCATCATTTTACCGATACTCATTTGGTTAGCGCTTCGATTTACGCCTCAACAAGTTATTTTCGATGCAGAACAGCAAGCTAATGAATGGCTAGAAGAACATGAAAAAGGGCCACGAAATTATTTGGTTGCTGTACTTATTATTTTAATGTGGCTCACTCTTGCGGTGATGGCTTATTTTTATTTCGGCGGTGGTTTGTAGGTGAACTACGCTTAGAAACCTTCTCGTAATTTAACGCCCTGAACATTGTGCTTTGCTACAACTCAAAGGATAATAAGGTTTTTATAAGCTTTGAGTTGCAGATAATGAAAATCGTCGCAGATGAAAACTTGGCATTTACCGATTACTTTTTTTCAGAATTTGGCGATATTCAACACCATGCAGGACGCACCTTAACGCACGCAGATGTAAAAGATGCTGAAGCTTTATTGGTTCGCTCAGTCACCGCAGTAAACGAAAGTTTAATTCAAAACACCGCTTTAAAATATGTGGGTAGTGCCACAATCGGCACCGATCATTTAGATATTTCTGCTTTAGAAAAACAAGGAATTACATGGGCGAATGCAGCAGGTTGTAATGCGCAGGCAGTTGCTGAATATGTCATTACTGCTTTACTTCATTTAGATGCCAACCTTTTAGAACAACAAGAAAAATTTACCCTAGGCATTGTGGGGCTTGGAAACGTCGGTAAGCGTTTGGCATACATGGCCCAGTTGCTTGGCTGGAATGTGATTGGTTTTGACCCATTTGTGCAGTTAGATTCAATTAAAAATGTAAGTTTAGAAACCCTTTTGCAACAAGCGAATGCAATTTCAATTCATGTGCCTTTAACCAAAAATGGTGAACATGCGACGTATCATCTTTTTGATGAGCAAGCGTTTGCTGCACTTCAACCAAACACGATTTTAATTAATAGTGCGCGTGGCCCAGTCGTTAAAGAAGCTGCTTTAATCGAAGATATTCAGCGTACCCAACGTAAAGTTGTGCTCGATGTGTTTGAGCATGAACCAGTCATATCTGAAGAACTTATAGACATGTTGGCGTTGGCAACACCGCATATTGCAGGTTATAGCCTTGAGGGGAAGGCTCGAGGTACGCAAATGATTTATGAAGCATTCTGCCAAAAGTTTGGGTTTGATATAAATAAACGTTTCGAGACTCAGTTACCTGCATGCGAAGACTATTTTTCAGGACATGATTTAAAGGCAGTGCTCAAGCAAAAATTAGCTAAAATTTATGATATTGCTCAAGATGATGCCAACATCCGTGCCTGTGTTAAAGAAGGTAAAGTAGAGCAAAAAGCATTTGATTTATTACGTAAGAATTATCCGCTGCGCCGTGAATGGGCAGCACACGGGGGACCACAGGCATGAGTTTAAGTTATCAACCTACTTGTTCAATTGATGCTTTAAAGGCTCGTGCTAAGCTTTATAACCAGATTCGTCAATTTTTTGCTGAACGTGATGTCATGGAAGTCGAAACACCGATTGTTTCACAAGCAGGTGTCACCGATGTGCATTTAGCATCTGTTCAGGCTTTACGTCATATTAATGGCAAATTGCAGACTCAATATTTACAGACCTCGCCTGAGTTTGCTATGAAACGGTTATTGGCAAGCGGTAGTGGGCCGATTTATCAGATTTGTAAGGTTTTTCGAGACGATGAACATGGGCGTAAACACAATAGTGAATTTACCATGCTCGAATGGTACCGTCCGGGTCTAGACTTAAAAGCTTTAATGCATGAAACTGCCGATTTATTGCAGACTTGTTTGCAGCATCGTTTTGGTGAAGTTCGTCCGTTTATTTTAAGTTATAAACATGCTTTTCAAGATCGCCTCGATATCAACCCTTTACAAGCAACATTGAAGCAACTCAAAGATACTGCAAATCGTGTGGGATTAAATCTTGATTTAGGCGATGATCGTCTAGCTTACATGGATTTATTATTTTCTCATTTTGTTGAACCAAGTTTAGGATTTGATGCGCCAGTCTTTTTAACTGACTTTCCACCAGAAATGGCATCTTTGGCAAAAGTGAAAGTAGATGAAGATGGGGAAGAGGTCGCAGCACGTTTTGAGGTTTATATTGAAGGTTTAGAGCTTGCCAATGCTTACGATGAATTGCTCGACGCAGAGGTGTTACGTTCACGTTTTGAAGCAGACAATGCAGAGCGTGCTAAGCAAGGCCTTCATGTTATGCCTTTAGATGAACACTTGTTAGCAGCACTGCCTCATATGCCAGAATGTTCAGGGATTGCTTTAGGTATAGACCGTTTACTCATGGTTGCAATGGATCAGGTCAAAATTGAAAAAGTCATTACATTCCCAGCTGAAATTGCTTAAAAACTGACAAATAAAAAAGCCACAATATTGTGGCTTTTTTATTGAGGGTTTATTTAGCTTAAGCTTGTTGAATACCTGCAACAACCCAATCTTGCTGAGAACCAGCAGGTTTAACAAAGTGCCAGATTTCAGTAAATGGTTGTGGCAAGCTGTTTAAATCTTCACTTACTGTACCTGTAAAGCGTACGCTTACAACGTATTGACCATTTTCAGTCGCACTGTCTACAACCATCGCATTCAGATTGCTAAATTCAGCAACGTCTTGATCTTGGTTTTCCATGATGTCGTTATACATAGAACTATAAAGTTCTGGTGTTAAGTAACGGCGAATTTCTTCAATGTTACTTGCAGTATTCATCGACTGGATGTGATTAAAACGTTGACGTGCAATACGTAAGAAAGCAGCAGGTTCACTACCATCTGGAAGTTGATTGCCATTGCTCGTTGTTGCACCGCCAAAAGGAGCTTGGGTTGCTGCACCGCCACCAACAGATTGACCAAAGATATTTGTATTATCTCCAGCATTACGTGGTGTCGCTTGTGGTGCAGCAGAACGACCAAATGGGTTTTGACCGTCGTTATTTGGTGCGTAAGGATTATTAGCTGCTAATTTTTTTTTTGCGCCCAATTTGCGGAAAACAAAAAAGGCTAAAGCTGCTGCAAGTAATACCCAAAGCCAGCTAGGAATTCCACCTTTTTTCTCTTCTTGTTGCGCTTGAGCAGCTTGTTCTGTTCCAGCTTGAGTTGCTTGATGTTCAGTTGATGTTGGTTTGTCATCAGCTAAAGCATTTGCTGCAACAGCACCTACGGCAGCACCAGCCACACCAGCTGCAACCATTGAACCAACACCCGGACCTGATCGTTGAGGTGCAGTAGCAGGTTGTTGAGCAGGAGTCACTTGACGAGGTTGTTGATAAGACTGGCTTGAAGTAGTAGAGCGTGCCATACCGTGGCTTTTACCACCACCTGCACGTTTAGCTTCAGCAAGAGGCGAAATTGCTAAAGCAGCCATTAAAATACCGGTAATCAAGCCACGCTGGTGTACTTCCATAGGAAATTCCTGTCTAAAATTAAATTGTAATAGTATTTATGAAGGTATTTACGCTAAATTTCAACCATAAAAGTATGTTTTTTTATGTCAATTCATCACTGAGTTGCATTGCCTCAGTCAATGCTTCATGCAGACGGGCAACCGCAATGACTTGTACGCCTGGAATTGCTTTTTGCGGCGCATTACCTCTAGGCAAAATGACATACTTAAAGCCATGTTTTGCAGCTTCTTTTAAACGCTCTTGGCCATTTGGTACAGGACGAATTTCACCAGAAAGGCCAACTTCTCCAAAAACGGCAAGTTGCTGAGGCAATGCTTTGGTTCGTAAACTTGAAGCACATGCTAATAAAACTGCTAAGTCTGAACCTGTTTCGGTAATCTTTAAACCACCGACAATGTTGACATAGACGTCTTGTCCGGTGGTTTGAACACCGCCATGGCGATGCATTACAGCAAGCAGCATGTTCAAACGGTTTTGTTCCAGACCCAATGCTACGCGACGAGGTTGTCCTTGAGCATCATCAACTAAAGCTTGGACTTCGACCAAAAGAGGGCGAGTTCCTTCACGGCTAATCATTACAATTGAACCCGGAATCGCTTCATCATAACGGCTTAAGAAAATGGCAGAAGGGTTGGCAACTTCACGTAAGCCTTTATCTGTCATGCCAAATACGCCAAGCTCGTTCACCGCACCAAAACGGTTTTTAACAGCACGAATCATTCGATAGCGTGAGTCTGATTGGCCTTCAAAATAAAGTACACAATCCACCATGTGTTCTAAAACACGTGGACCAGCCAGTGCACCTTCTTTGGTCACGTGACCAACAATGAAGAGTGCAGTGCCACTATTTTTTGCATAACGAGTTAATAAAGCAGCAGATTCACGAATTTGCGAAACACCACCCGGTGCCGATTGAAGTGTTTCTGTATAAAGCGTTTGGATCGAATCTAAGATCGCCACGACAGGTTTTTCTTGTTCTAAGACTTCGCAAATACGTTCAACACAGGTTTCTGCCATGACTTTTAACTGGTCAGTAGGTAGGTCAAGACGTTGAGCGCGAAGTGCAACCTGAGATAAAGATTCTTCACCGGTAATATAAAGTGCAGAGCTTTTTGCACTTGCCATATAGGTTGCTGTTTGCAAAAGAATAGTCGATTTACCAATACCGGGGTCACCACCAATCAATACGACTGAACCCGTAACTAAGCCTCCGCCAAGTACGCGATCAAATTCGCTGATGCCTGTCGGTAAGCGTGTTTCATGGGAAAAAGTGACTTTATTTAGAGTTGTAATATTGGCAGCTTGACCAGCATAGCCCCCAACTTTTGGACGTGCGCGGTGAGCGGTGGTTGGCTCAAGTTTGACTTCAGTCAAAGAATTCCATTCACCACACTCTGAACATTGACCTGCCCATTTAAGATGATCGGCACCACATTGTTCGCAACGGTAAACAGTTTTGACTTTGCTCATATTCGACTTCAGTTAAAAACTTCTTAATTAATAGTAGAAACGGAGTATAACAAAACCAAAATAGAGAATCAGTTTTGAAGTGGAATACATTTTGCTTAATTTAAAACAACGAGAATATTAGGTCATTGTCATGTGTTAGTTAATTTAAAAGATTAAGGTCGAGCAGGGGTGTTTTTAATAAACAGATGAAGGACTGAAATGAAATTGAAGATTAGAAAATGGTCAATTGAGTCGTCTTTTTAATTTAAAAATCAGACAAGTTCAAGTCATGTTTTTAGACCGTAAAGTGCGTTGTATTGCTATGGGCTTGTGCGTATTATCAGATTTAATTGTATGTAGCTTGAAATCATCAGCAATACAGATAAAAATCGGTTAGCTGAAAAATTATCAAAAAATATACATTTAAAAGATACCTGCAAATGGTGCGATATCGTCTTTTTGATTTTAGCTAACGGACTAAAAAAAATTACTGGAGTGTATTGATAAGATGTCGAATCAAAATCTGAATGAGCCTCATGAACAAGGTGAGCTCCATCGTAGCCTTTCAAATCGGCATTTACAGCTGATCGCGATTGGTGGTGCAATTGGTACGGGATTGTTTATGGGATCAGGCAAAACGATTAGTCTTGCTGGCCCTTCAATCTTATTTATTTACCTGATTATTGGTGTGATGGTGTTTTTTGTCATGCGTGCGCTTGGCGAATTACTTCTTTCAAATCTTGCCTATAAATCATTTATTGATTTCACAACAGATTTAATTGGCCCATGGGCAGGTTATTTTGTAGGTTGGACCTATTGGCTGTGTTGGATCACCATTGGTATTGCCGATCTTTCTGCAATTATCTATTACTTACAATTCTTCAATAATGGTCTACCTTTCTCGCCAGTCGAAGGTGCCATGATCAGTGTTGCAGCCATCGTATTCATTATGGGTTTGAACTTGTTAACAGTTCGCCTGTTTGGTGAGTTGGAGTTTTGGTTTGCGCTTATCAAAATCCTAGCAATTATTATTTTAATTGCTGTGGGTCTATGGATGATCTTTACGGGCTTTACCTCGACTACTGGTGAAGTGGCATCCTTTACTCATTTGTGGGCAAATGGTGGTTTCTTCCCGACGGGTGTACATGGCTTCTTGGCAGGCTTCCAGATTGCGATTTTTGCTTTCGTTGGTGTAGAGCTTGTCGGAACAACGGCTGCGGAAACTAAAGATCCTGAACGTAATTTGCCTAAAGCAATTAACTCAATTCCAATTCGTATCATTATTTTCTATGTGTTCGCATTAATTATTGTAATGTCAGTAACACCATGGAATAAAATTGATCCGGCGATCAGCCCGTTTGTAAACTTGTTTAGTCAAGCAGGCGTTGCGGCAGCAGCAATCTTAATGAACTTGGTTGTGTTGTCATCAGTGATGTCATCAATGAACAGTGGCGTGTTTTCAACAAGCCGTATGTTGTTTGGTCTATCTCGTGAAGATCAGGGACCAAAAGCTTTTGGTAAATTGAACAGACGTGCGGTACCTGCAAATGCATTGTATTTCTCTGCTGCATGTTTATTGTTAGGTGCAGCATTACAGTATTTTGTACCAAATACTGTTGAGGCGTTTACACTTGCAACAACACTTTCAACGATTCTGTTCATTTGTGTGTGGTTACTCATTATCTGGAGTTATATCCGTTACTACACTACACGTCCTGAGCTGCATGCAAAATCAACATTTAAATTGCCGGGTGGGCTATTTACATGTTGGATCACGATTATTTTCTTTATTGGTATGATTTACGTGTTGTCTTTAGAGCCAGATACGTTTAAAGCGCTTAAAGTCAGCCCAATCTGGTTTATTATCTTGATCATTGGTTATTTCTTCTTCTATAAACCGCGTCATAAAAAGTAATTAAATTTATTTGGTTATGATTAAACGCTGGCTGAAAAGCTGGCGTTTTTTATGCATATTGTTTTTCTCTTTAAGTTTACTCTTTAGCCGCCTGCATGATCACGGTATACTGCATCGAATTGTTTAAATCAGGTGCTCAGATGCGTCGTGTCATTTGCCTCATCAGTTTATTGAGCAGCAGTATTTTGCTAAGCGCTTGCGGTCAGTCAGGAGCATTACAGCTACCTTCTGATCCGAATTATGACAAACGCGCGAAATACTTGCTCTATCGTAATAAAGAACAGAAACAAGTTGTGCAACAGGATGAACAAGCTGATCAGCCAGTTGAATCATCAGCCCCAACCCAAACAACTTCACCTTAAGCTTTGAAATAAGGACACATTCATGAGTTTCACTCGCATTAATGGAGTATTGCACGCAGAGCAATGTTCTATGGAGCAGCTTGCGCAGCAATTTGGCACACCTTTGTATGTTTATTCAAAAGCAGCTTTTGAAAAACATTACTTAGATATGGATCGTGCTTTTGATTTTATTGATCATCAAATCTGTTTTGCGGTGAAATCTAACTCAAATTTAGCTGTTCTTAATGTATTGGCAAAACTTGGTGCTGGTTTTGATATCGTATCAGGTGGTGAGCTTGCACGTGTTTTAAAAGCGGGTGGAGATGCATCTAAAGTTGTTTTTTCTGGCTTAGGTAAAACTGAAGCCGATATTGAAACATCGTTAAATGTAGGCATTGCTTGCTTTAATGTAGAGTCGTATGCCGAACTAGATCGTCTTCAAAAAGTTGCAGCTCGTCTAGGCAAAAAAGCGCCGATTTCTTTACGTGTAAACCCAGACGTAGATGCAAAAACACATCCTTATATTTCAACAGGTCTTAAAGAAAATAAATTTGGTATTCCAAGTGATACCGTTTATGAAACTTATCAATATGCTGCATCTTTACCAAACCTTGAGATTATTGGTATTGACTGCCACATTGGTTCACAATTAACCGAGACTAAACCATTCGTTGATGCTTTAGATCGTGTCATGGTGATGATTGAGGAACTAAAAAAACTTGGTATCAATCTTAAACACATCGATATCGGTGGTGGTTTAGGGGTTTGCTATAAAGATGAAACACCACCAAGTGTTGAAGAATATGCTAACTCAATGAAACCTGCTTTAGAAAAGCTGGGTCTTAAGGTTTATATGGAGCCGGGCCGTAGCATTAGTGCAAATGCAGGTGTGCTTTTAACCAAAGTGGATTTGCTCAAACCAACGAGCCACCGTAACTTTGCCATTATTGATGCAGCAATGAATGATTTAATTCGTCCTGCATTATATGAAGCGTGGATGGATATCCAACCTGTAGTACCAAGTTCTGATACTGAAGAAAAAACTTGGGATCTTGTTGGTGCAATCTGTGAGACAGGTGACTTTATTGGTAAAGATCGCTCATTGGCTTTAAAAGAAAATGACTTGTTAGCTGTTCTTGGCGCTGGCGCTTATGGTTTTGTAATGAGTTCAAATTACAATACACGTGGACGTGCCGCAGAAGTGATGGTGTCTGGTGATAAAGCCTATTTGATTCGTGAACGTGAAACAGTTGAATCCCTTTGGGAAAAAGAAAGTTTATTGCCTGAGGAGTAAATGAAATGTTATTAGAATTTACTAAAATGCATGGCCTAGGCAATGACTTTATGGTGGTTGATCTGATCAGCCAACGTGCTTATTTAGATGCAGAAACAATCCAACGCTTAGCCGATCGCCATTTCGGTATTGGTTTTGATCAACTTTTAATTGTTGAACCACCTGATTTACCGGAAGCAGATTTTAAATATCGTATTTTTAATGCTGATGGTTCTGAGGTTGAACAATGTGGTAATGGTGTGCGCTGTTTTGCTCGCTTTGTACATGAGCGTCATTTAACAACGAAAACTAGTATTACTGTTCAAACCAAAGCAGGGATTGTTAAACCTGAATTGGGGCAAAATGGTTGGGTTCGCGTGAATATGGGCTACCCGAAATTCTTGCCGAATGAAATTCCATTCATTGCTGAACAACCAGAAGCTTTATATACACTTGAGTTAGCCAATGACCAAAACATTAGTATTGATGTGGTCAATATGGGCAATCCTCACGCTGTAACGATTGTTCCTGATGTACTCACTGCAGATGTTGCTGGCATAGGCCCACAAGTTGAATCACATAAACGTTTCCCTGAACGTGTAAATGCTGGCTTTATGCAAATCATTGATGAAAAGCATGTGCGTTTACGTGTATTTGAACGCGGTGTAGGTGAAACCCTTGCATGTGGTACAGGGGCTTGTGCTGCTGCGGTAAGTGGTATGCGCCGTGGCTTACTTGCTAATTCTGTAGAAGTTGAACTTGCTGGTGGTAAGCTACAAATCGAATGGCAAGAAGGTGATGTGGTCTGGATGACGGGTCCAACAACTCATGTATATGATGGGCGTTTGGATTTACGTTATTTCCAAGGCTAATAGCATTACCTAAATAGAGGCCTCTTTTATTAACTAAAATGATAAAAGAGGCTTTCTTTTATATACAATAATTTTTTAATTTTATTACTTTATAAAAATATGAATAATCTAATTTTCTTACCTGGCGCATCAGGTAGTACAGCATTTTGGCATCCATTAATTGAAAAATTACCTCAGCATTACCAGACAAAAATTATTGGTTACCCCGGTTTTGGAGATACACCAGAATCCTTTGAGGTCAAAAGTTTTGAAGACCTAACAAATCATGTGGTCGATCAAATTAATGAAGAATCTGTAATTGTCGCGCAATCTATGGGTGGCATTTTTGCTGTTGCGGCAGCGTTGCAAAAACCTCAACTGATAAAAGGGTTAGTCTTGATTGCAACTTCGGGTGGAATTAATCTTGAAAGATTTAATGTGCAAGACTGGCGAGAAGCATACCGTCAAGCATTTTTAAGATATCCAGATTGGTTTGTTACCACTAATGCCAACTATGAAGATTTTTTATCAGATATAAATATTGAAACTTTATTAATCTGGGGCGATAGCGATCCAGTGAGCCCCGTTCAAGTGGGTCAATATTTAAATCAAAAGTTTGAAAATTCGACGTTATATGTTGTGAAAGGTGGGGACCATCAATTAGCAGAAAAACATGCCGATGAAGTTTCAGTCCAAATAGAAAACTATTTAAAAAAATAATGTAAATCTTTAACTATTATTTAGCGTGCTATGCGTTAGCACGCTTTTTAAAATTTATCTTTTACTCAAAGCCAATTTTAAAGCAAACAACACAAAAATACTGCCCGTAATCCGGTCCATATATTTCACAAATTTGGGTTGCTTAAGATAACGTGATAGTGGTTGCATAGCCAAAATTAATAAAATTGACCATAAGGTTCCAATCACCACATGAATCATCACAAGCCCCATAATCCAAGTGACAGCCGATGCTTGTGGTGGAATAAATTGTGGAAGAAATGAAATATAAAAAATACCGACTTTTGGATTAAGTAAGTTACCCAAAAAACCTTTAATAAACCAATTCTGTGAAGAAGGGACATTGGAGCTGTTTTCTTGAATGTCTGCAAGTTGGCTACGCGGTTTTAAAATCATATTTAAACCCAGCCAAGCTAAATAAGCAGCCCCCATCCATTTCAAAATATTAAAGGCTAGATCAGAAGCCATGAGTAAAGCCCCTAGACCACAAGCAACCACAATTCCCCATGCAATACAGCCAAGGCTAATACCTACTGCTGCTTGAAATGCTTTCGACTTGCCTTCAAGAGTAGCGGTACGAATAATTAAAGTTGTATCCAGACCAGGTGTAAGCGTAAGTAAAGTAATGGCAATTAAGTAGGGAATGAGTATGGTAGTCATGACAGCAGGGTTCCGACGAATACTTAAAGTGAAGTGTAATATATAAGGTAATGAGTTGTTATGCTGTACGATCTTAAATTTCCTGAACAACTACTTTTTGATACACTGAAAAAAATAAAATGAGCAAATAAATGGAAAGTAATTTGAATTTTGCATTACAGCTGCTCTCAATGTGGTTAAAAGAAAGAAAAATTCAGAACCAGTCTGAGCACACGATTACAGCTTATGAAAGAGATGTTAAAAGTTTTCTTGAGTTCTGCGAGCTCAAAAAAATTGATTTAAGAAATATTGAAGCTTCAGATTTACGTGAATATTTGGCCCAGCGTGTTGAGCAGGACCAGTTAAGTTCAAGCAGTATGCAGCGTCATCTCACTTCAATTCGCCAGTTTATGAAATGGGCTGAACAAGGGAAATATCTAGAAATTAACCCTACTGATGACTTTAAGCTTAAACGTCAGCCTAGACCCTTGCCGGGTATGATCGACATAGAAACGGTTAATCAAATTTTAGATCAAGCTATGCCTGAAAAACCAATTGATCAGCAATTGTGGTTAAGAGATAAAGCCATGCTCGAGTTACTTTACTCAAGTGGTTTGCGTCTGGCTGAACTGCAAGGCTTAACAATTAAAGATATCGATTTTAACCGTCAACTGGTACGTATTACGGGTAAAGGAAATAAAACCCGTATTGTACCGTTTGGAAAAAAGGCTAAAGAAAGCCTATTGAATTGGCTGAAAATTTATAAAATCTGGAAAGGCCATTTTGATCAAAATGCTTCTGTTTTTATTTCTCAAAGAGGTGGGGTGTTAACCCCGCGACAAATTGAAAAGCGTGTAAAACTTCAAGCGCAAAGAGCAGGTGTGAATGTAGATTTGCATCCTCATTTATTACGGCATTGTTTTGCTAGCCATATGTTATCAAGTAGTGGTGATTTGCGATCAGTACAAGAAATGTTAGGCCACAGTAATTTGTCAACGACACAAATTTATACGCATATCGATTTTAATCATTTGGCGCAAGTCTATGATCGAGCTCATCCGAGAGCACAAAAGAATGAACACTAAAGAAGGTTTGATTTTATCACTTGATCAAGATGCATTTAGACAATGTAGTATCTTGATTGAGACAATTTTACAGGAATATCAAACTACGATTGATGCAGATTATCAAGGCTACCTAAATCACTGTAAACGTGTGGCAGCATGCTGTTTAATATTAAGCCAAGATAGTAATGAAGAGACTATACGTAAAATAGCTATTGCAGCTGCCTTTCATGATATTGGGATATGGACAAGTAAAACAATTGATTATTTAGAGCCATCCGTCAAAGTGATGTTAAGTTATTTGACTGCGCATCGGTTATTAGATTGGCAAATAGAAATAACATTAATGATTACAGAACATCATAAATTAACAATGACAAAGTGTTCAGAATATCCATTGGTTGAATATTTTAGACGAGCTGACTATGCAGATTTCTCTTTAGGCTTATTACGTTCAAATATTCCTAAAAGTGAGTTCAAAAAGTTAACACGCCAATATCCAAATGCTGGATTCCATAAAACGCTAGTTTATTTAGGATTAAAGTGTTTTTTACAAAAGCCTTGGAGTCCTTTGCCTATGTTTAAATGGTAACTTAATATTTTGTTTTTAATAGAAATATATGCTGAAAAATTAAGTAATTAGCAGTAAGTGGCTTTTTATTTTGTTCAACATTTATTTATGGATGTTCTTACCTAATTGCCAATTTTTCAGAGTACCGTGAGTGCTCTCATACGGGGGGGGAATTGTGCTTTTGTTGTTTTTTTCCCCTCTAAAATTAAAGGATTTTAAGCTACCATATTTTATAAAATATTAAGAAATTCAAGGTTTAAAATTTGTTTGGCTTATTTGCTAAATTCATTGAGCGAATAAGCAATTTGAATTAGTGAACTGGGCATTTCATCTTTTTTATAGCAGTAGCGAAAATTGTGACTTGACCGAAATGCCAAACACATTGCAAGATAGGGTACCTAAAAAATTTTAATTGAAGAGTTAATATACTTTTCTCAACATTTACTTTTGCTAGAACAGCCGAGGATTACATGAAGGCTCTTGTTGCTGTAAAACGCGTGGTTGATGCCAACGTCAAAGTTCGTGTTAAGCCGGACAATAGTGGGGTTGACCTAACTAACGTTAAAATGTCAATTAACCCATTTTGTGAAATCGCAGTGGAAGAAGCGGTTCGCTTAAAAGAAAAAGGAACAGTAACAGAAATCGTTGTTGTTTCTGTGGGTCCTAAAGAAGCTCAAGAACAAATTCGTTCTGCAATGGCTTTGGGTGCAGACCGCGGTATTTTAGTTGAAACCACTGATGAAATTGGCGCTTTAGAAGTTGCTAAAATTTTAAAAGGTGTTGTTGAAGCTGAAAAACCAGAACTTATCCTTCTTGGTAAACAAGCAATTGATGATGACTCTAACCAAGTTGGTCAAATGCTTGGCGCATTATTAGGTGCGGGCCAAGGTACATTCGCTTCTGAAGTGAAAGTTGATGGCGGCAAAGTACAAGTAACTCGTGAAGTTGACGGTGGTTTACAAACTGTTGAACTGGCACTTCCAGCAATCATTACAACTGACTTGCGTTTGAATGAGCCACGTTATGCAGCATTGCCTAACATCATGAAAGCTCGTAAGAAGCCACTTGATACTAAATCTCCTGCTGATTATGGCGTTACAGCTGGTACTAAGCTTAAAACTGTTAAAGTTGAAGCTCCAGCAGAACGTAAAGCTGGCGTACAAGTGAAATCTGTAGATGAGCTTGTTGAAAAATTGAAAAATGAAGCGAAAGTGATCTAATACGGAAGGATAAAATCATGAGTATTTTAGTTATCGCTGATCACAACAACCAAGTACTTAACGGTGCTACTTTAAACGTTGTTGCTGCAGCACAAAAAATCGGTGGTGATATTACTGTATTAGTTGCTGGTTCTGGTGCTCAGGCAGTTGCTGATGCTGCTGCTAAAGTTGCTGGTGTAAGCAAGGTTTTACTTGCTGACAATGCTGCTTATGCAAACCAGTTAGCTGAAAACGTAGCTGCTTTAGTTGCTGATTTAGCTAAAGGTTACAAATACGTATTAGCTGCTTCTACAACGACTGGTAAGAACATTCTTCCACGTGTTGCTGCTCTTCTTGATGTAAGCATGATCACAGACATTATTTCTGTTGAGTCTGCGAACACATTCAAGCGTCCGATTTATGCAGGTAACGCGATTGCGACTGTTCAATCTGACGAAGCAATCATTGTGGGTACAGTTCGTGGTACAGCATTTGATCCAGTAGCTGCTGAAGGTGGTTCTGCTGCGGTTGAAGCGGTAAGTGAAGCGAAAGATGCAGGTATTTCTCATTTTGTATCTGAAGAAATCGTTAAGCTTGATCGTCCAGAATTAACTGCGGCTCGTATCGTAGTTTCTGGTGGTCGTGGTGTAGGTTCTGGTGAAAACTACCATAAAGTACTTGATCCATTAGCTGACAAGCTTGGTGCAGCACAAGGTGCTTCACGTGCGGCAGTTGATGCGGGCTTCGTACCTAACGACTTCCAAGTGGGTCAAACTGGTAAAATCGTTGCGCCTGACCTTTACGTTGCTGTAGGTATTTCTGGTGCGATCCAGCATTTAGCTGGTATGAAAGATTCTAAAGTTATTGTTGCAATCAACAAAGACGAAGAAGCGCCAATCAACAGTGTTGCTGACTACTGGTTAGTTGGTGATTTGAACACTGTAGTACCAGAGTTAGTAAGCAAGTTGTAATTTACAGCTTGTCACTTATTCGAAAAACGCCCTTGTGCTATAAATAGCCAAGGGCGTTTTTTATTTAGATCATCATTATGAATATTAATTATTCCGCTTCCATAGAGGCCCACCAATTGCATCAATCACTTGTGAGATTGGCACGGGCAGATATGGCACGAGATTATTTATGTATTCGTTCGAAAAATCAGCATGGACTGTCCAATATTAAAGTTAGTCAGTTGCACATGGGATTTATTTTATATGGGCAACAACAATTAAATCTTCAAACAAAACAAATCAATTTTAGTGCCGGTGATCTATACATTATAAAACCCGATACGGTTATCGATGCAATTAATCTGCCTGACCCTATAACGGGTGAATATCTCACTATTCTTGTGCCTATGTGTGAAGAAGTCATTCAAGCTGCACAAATGATTTGGGCTAAGCCAGTTGTAGACAGAACTGAAGCAATATTAAAGTTTTCAATTGATGATTTCGCTACATCTTTAGCTGAGTGGCAAGCGGCTTTATTTAATCATGATGTGGTGAAAGCACGTTTATGTATTACTGCTATACTTGTACAGTTATGCCAACAGCATTGTTCTGATGTGCTAATTGTACCACCACCTAAATTGACGAAAATCATTCATGATTGGGTCATAGAGAATCCACAGCACCATTGGCAGTCTAGTGAGTTTGAAATGCGACTAGGTTTGAGCAGTGCCACACTTCGCCGCAAGCTTAGCCATGAAGACACAACCTTAAGAGAAACGATTACGCATGCACGGCTTACTTTTGCACTTGAGCTGTTGTATTCGAAAAAGTTACCTATGAAAACTATTACAGCAAAATCTGGGTACCAGTCTGTTGCTATTTTTCGTGATCGCTTTGTAGAGCGTTATGGTATAGATCCTGCTGTGCTAGCTGCCGAATAAGTCAATTTGAGCGTTTCTTATCGCTTATTGAGCGATTTAAATAGATAAAAACCAATAGAGTTAAAGTATGAAAATACGAAGGACTCTATGATGAAATCATTAAAATCACTTACGATATTATTGCTACTGAGTGCCAGTACAGTTATATATGCAGAACAAAAGCCAAGTGTACATCAAGTTGATGGTTACTTTTTACAACCAGTAGGAAACCTTAAGGTAACAGCATTGTTTGATGGCGAGTTGGGATTACCTCGAAGTGATTTATTGGGTATTTCTGCTGAAAAAGCCAATCGATTGTTTGCAGAAAACTTTGTCCCTGTAGATGAGCATAATCAGATTGTCACAGATTTCTCTGCCTATCTTGTTCAAACACCCACACAAAATATTTTAATTGATGCTGGCACTGCAAAATGTTTTGGTCCAACCTTGGGTCATGTACGTGAAAATTTAAAGAACGCAGGCGTACAGCCTGAACAAATAGATACCATCTTGATTACACATGCCCATCCTGATCATTTATGCGGTATTACACTCGATGGCAAAATGGCTTATCCGAATGCGAAAGTTTATCTGGCTAAAGAGGATGTAGATTTTTGGACATCACCAGCGAATGAAGCAAAAGCTACCGATTTTTTTAAGCCAATATTTAAAATGACGAGAGATGCATTGCAGCCATATCAAAAGGCAGGGCAACTCGTCGCTTTTACCAAAACCTCTTTTAACGTACCGAATGTTCAACTCATCGTTACTCATGGTCATACTGAAGGTCATTCTTCATATTTAATAGATGGACAAAACGGTCAAAAGTTTTTAGGTCTTGGTGATGTTGTGCATTACGGTGCAGTCCAATTTCCTTATCCTGAAGCAAGCTACAAACCCGATACTCACTCGAATCAGGCTATAGCTGTTCGTAAGAATATCTTTGAACAAGCTTATAAAAACCAATGGTGGGTGGGAGCTGCGCATGTTGCTTTTCCTGGCATTGGACACATTGGTAAAGGCTCAAAAGGATATCAGTGGATTCCTGCTCAATATCGGCCTACAAAATGATATTTCAAACCTATTATTAAAAGAATAATAGGTTTACAACAAGGCAAGTATGTTCAAGCTAAATATTATTTATTTTGGCTAATAAACTAGGTTTTGTTTTTAAGATTAGATGAAAAGTGCTCTAAAGAGAGCACTTTTGTGTTGTCTATATTTTGGTCGAACTGTTGAGTTTTAAGAAATACATTTAAAACTAGAATTCTCTAATTTTAACTTATTAATTCTAATGAAATTTTTATTGTAAAAAAATGCTATTTTCAGATTGCTAAACTCCCAGTTAACGAGCAGTTTGTGCTATACTATACAGCTATATTTTTTTCGATTTTAGTTCAGTTTTCAGAACTAAATTTTTTGCAAGATCAAGACATATTAGCAGATGGAAATTTCTATCTGTAAGAAGGAGTATGCATGAGCGTATCGGAAATCCGACCGATTGCCATTGAGGATGAACTCAAGCATTCATATTTAGATTACGCAATGAGTGTAATCGTATCTCGTGCATTGCCGGATGTGAGAGACGGTCTGAAACCTGTTCACCGTCGTGTGCTATTTGCCATGCACGAATTGGGCAATGACTATAACAAAGCCTACAAGAAATCTGCACGTGTTGTTGGGGACGTAATCGGTAAATATCACCCTCATGGTGACTCAGCTGTTTATGAAACTATTGTACGTATGGCTCAGGATTTTAGCTTACGTTATTTATTGGTAGATGGTCAGGGTAACTTCGGTTCAATCGATGGTGATAGTGCGGCTGCAATGCGTTATACCGAAGTCCGTATGACTAAGTTAGCGCACGAGCTTCTTGCAGATCTAGAAAAAGACACAGTTGACTGGGAAGATAACTACGACGGATCTGAGCGTATTCCTCAGGTGCTTCCAACACGTGTTCCTAACTTGTTAATTAATGGCGCTGCTGGTATTGCCGTAGGTATGGCAACCAACATGGCACCGCATAACATGACAGAAGTTGTGAATGCATGCTTAGCCTATGCTGACAATCCGAATATCTCGATTGAAGGATTGATGGAATATATTACTGGTCCTGATTTTCCTACTGGCGGTATTATTTACGGTAAATCAGGCATTGTTGATGCTTACCGTACAGGTAAAGGCCGACTACATATTCGTGGTAAGTACCATTTCGAAGAAGATGAAAAGACAGGCCGTACAACTATCGTCTTTACTGAAATTCCATATCAAGTCAACAAGGCAAGAGTTATTGAGCGTATTGCTGAGTTAGTTAAAGAGAAAAAACTTGAAGGTATTTCAGAGCTTCGTGATGAGTCTGACAAAGACGGTATGCGTATTGCGATTGACTTGAAACGTGGTGAAAACGCAGAAGTCGTTGTAAATAACTTATTCTTAAATACGCAGCTTGAAAACTCATTCAGCATCAACATGGTTTGTCTTGATAACGGACAACCAAAATTGATGAATCTGAAAGATATTATTGCGGCATTTATTCGTCACCGCCAAGAAGTAGTGACACGCCGTACCATGTTCGAATTGCGTAAAGCACGTGAACGTGGCCATATCTTAGAAGGTTTAACTGTTGCTTTAGCCAATATTGATGAAATTATTGAAACCATCAAAACTTCTGCTAACCCAGCTGAAGCGCGCGAGCGTTTACTAGCAGGTGAGTGGGCTGGTGGTGGCGTTATTTCTTTACTTGAAAAAGCTGGCGCTATTTCTGTTCGCCCAGATGAAATCGAAGGTGAAAACCCAGATCGTCCATTTGGTCTAACTGAATCAATTTACCGTTTATCACCAACGCAAGTGGGTGCAATTTTAGAATTGCGTTTACATCGTTTAACGGGTCTTGAGCAAGACAAATTACATGCAGAATATACTGAAATTTTAGGTCAAATTGCTGAACTTACGGCAATTCTTAATGATTTCAATTTATTGATGGCTGTAATTCGTGAAGAATTAGCGCAAGTACTACAACAGTATGGTGATGGTCGTCGTACAGAAATTATTGAATCACGTATTGATTTTAGCCGTGAAGATTTAATTCCTGAAGAACAAGTTGTATTAACGGTTTCACAAACAGGTTATGCAAAAACTCAACCACTTTCAGACTATCAGGCTCAGCGCCGTGGTGGACGTGGTAAGTCTGCAACCTCAATGAAAGATGATGACTTTATTCAACATCTCATTGTGGCTTCAAACCATGCGACTGTACTCTGCTTTACTAACGTAGGTAAAGTGTATCGTCTTCGCGTATTTGAAGTACCTCAAGCATCACGTGGTGCTAAAGGCCGTCCGATTGTAAACTTGTTACCTTTAGATGCGAATGAAACAGTTACAGCTATCTTGCCGTTAACTGAATTCCCAGAGAACCATTATGTATTTATGGCGACAGCTTCAGGTACGGTTAAACGTGTTGATTTGGAGCAGTTTGCTAACATTCGTTCAAATGGCTTACGTGCAATTGAACTGAATGAAGAAGATACCTTGATTGGTGTTGCGATTACTGATGGTAATCAGCAAATCATGTTGTTCTCGAATGAAGGTAAGGCAATTCGTTTTGCAGAAACCGACGTGCGTTCAATGGGCCGTACTGCTAAAGGCGTCCGTGGTATGCGTGTTAGCTTTGCAAGCAGCACTTTAAGTGAAGAAGATGCTGAAGTTGAAAATGATGAATCTGATGACAATGAAGATTCAGCAGATTTAAATGTAGTAAGTCGCATCGTATCGCTTGTTGTTGTTCCTGAAACGGGCGAAGTACTGTGTGCGAGTGCCAATGGTTATGGTAAACGTACTCCTGTAAATGACTTCCCAACCAAAAAACGTGGTGGTAAGGGTGTTATTGCGATTAAGACAAGTGAACGTAATGGTGAGCTTGTAGGTGCAGTATCTATTGATGAAAGCAAAGAACTATTGCTTATTTCTGATGGCGGTACATTAGTTCGTACTCGTGCTGCTGAAGTTGCAATGACTGGTCGTAATGCACAAGGTGTTCGTCTGATTCGTCTAAGCGAAGAAGAAACTTTAGTGGGTGTTGTGTCTATTGAAGCTGTCGAAGATGAAGAAGAGTTTCTCGAAGGAGAAGTTGATACTTCAGATGTAGATGGTGAAGATGCAGTTTCTACGAATGACGATATGTCAGAAGAGTAAGTCTTAATTAAATAAAAAAGGAAGCGTAAGCTTCCTTTTTTATGGTTTATTTGGAGTTATTAAAAATAAACACATCATAATTTCGATAATGGAGTGTTTTAACAGATGGAGCTTTAGTTGCAAAATTATGAGGTTGACTTACGACAATCAAATCTTGCTTTTGCGTTAAAGCATCTTGAAGCTGTTGCTCACTCCATAAGTATTTTTTGCGTTGTGGTTCAAACAATAAACCATCTTTAATTTCTAAAGAAGCACTATCTGAATGTACTGTATCCCATTGATTTACAATATATACAGGCTGTTTTAGCTGTAAAAGGAAAGGCACATCATAGAAATAGTAATTGTAGAAAACTATTTTTGTTGATGGTGTCATATATTCAGAAAAACTCGTTTGTCCCACATTATTTTTGGTATCTAAAATACGAACGGCGAAGGGGACTGAACTACATAGAACAATTAAACTGATAAAAATATAGTTTAAATAGTTTAATTTCTGCGTTTTATATAACCAGACTAGAGCCAGGGGAAGCACAACTAATAGTAAGCCAATGATATAAATAAATACCGCTTGGTTTTGGAAAAAGGGTTGATGTGCACGCATGAAATGCGGTGTAGCAGCAATACCTATTCCGACAAGCATAATAAATATAGGTAAACCCCAAACCTGTAATTTGGTTTTATATTCACTTTCAAGTACTTGGTTGATAACAAGAGCCAAGAAAACAGCGAGTGGAGGCACAGCTGGTAAAATATAGCCAGCTAGCTTAGAAGGCGGAATAGAGAAGAAAACCGTAACAGAAATAAACCACCATATAAGCAGGGCCAGTAAAGCGGACTTCTTGTAATTTTGAAATACGGCTTTAATAGATCCAAATCTACTCGACAGAATCCATGGTAAAAAGCTGAACATCAAAATAACAAGATAGAAACACCATGGTTGCTTATTATTAAACTCTTTTGAGCTAAATCGACTAAATTGTTGGTCGATAAAGAAATAATGCAAAAATTGAGGATATTTAAGTTGGACTGCATAGAGCCATGGACTAACCAATAATATAAATAACAGAATCCCCAAAGGGTTAAGCAATGAAGGGATTTTTTTCCATTGTTTACTGTAAAGCAACCATGGTAAGAGAATCATGCCGGGAATTAATACACCAATCAGGCCTTTACTTAAGAACGCAGCCGCACCTGCAAAATATCCTAAAAATAAAATAGATTTACGCGCTGAAATTGTGAAATCAACAAAACATAAAACACTGACTGTAATCCATGAAGCAAGCAGTAGATCATGGTTAATATATTCACTACTACCAAAAAACAGTAAATTGGTGCCTAAAATAATGGCAGTAAGTTGGGCTACACGTTCTGAAATATGCTTTCTAACGAATAAAAATAGGCTGACTAGCATGAGTGTAGCTGCTAACACTGGAACTAATCTCAAGACCCAAATATGCATACCGAAAAGTTCCATAAATATAGAACTTAACCAGTGTAATAGAGGGGGCTTATGCATAAATGGCAAGCTATTGATACGGGGAATCAACCAATCTCCCGACTCAAACATAGATCGACTAATATCTCCGTAGCGTCCTTCATCTGGCACAGAGAGGGGTCTTATCCAAGACAAAACAAACAACCAAATCGGTAAAAATATTAATAAGAATTTGGAACTACGAAGCCATTGCTGCATACATAATCCTTAATGTTGAAATGCAAAAAAACGGTTAAGCAAGAAAGTCACAATTGAAGTCAGGACAATAGCTACACAAACCAATGTTGAAACAGAGGCGCTGAAATACAGATTAGAAAGCAAGAGAAAACTCTCATTAAATAAAAAACCTAATCCAGCGACTAACGTAAATTTGGGTAGTGTGTGTCGATGAGAAATATGCTGGGCTTTAAAAGTAAAAATACGATGCCCAAAATAGCTCACCCAATAGGCAAGTAGAAAGGCCACTAAATTGGCATACTGCAATGCAATGTTTCGTTTAAACAAGAGCATGACAATACTGTAGTGTGTAAGTGCCGCCGCGGCCCCAGTCGTGGTAAACCGCGCGAGCTGAAAAATATGTGCAAACATTAGAAACTAGAGAACGTATTTTCGGAGTGAGTAATTGGGTGTTCTTGCTTAATACGAGAATGTTCGGTTGAAACAATATATTTTGGTCGATTTTTAACTTCTGCATAAATTCGGCCAATGTATTCACCTAAAATTCCAATGAATAACAATTGTATGCCACCTAATAGCGTCATGCCTGCCGCAAGAGTTGCCCAACCAGGTACAGAAATTCCTTCAATTAAGGTTTTGATAATGATCCAGACACCGTAACTCATAGCTCCTAAAGCCAATAGGGCGCCTAGATAAATACAAATTCGTAAAGGTAAATCTGAAAACCCAGTTAAACCAGACATTGCCAGATTGAATAATGACTTTACGTTAAAACTAGAACGACCATGTTGACGATCTTGCTCGGAGAAATTGATTCCGATACTTTTAAAACCGACCCATGCATAAAGGCCTTTCATGTAGCGATTTTTTTCTGGTAGTTGTTTAATCGCTTCAACAACTTTTGCGTCAAGAAGTCTGAAATCACCAGCATTTTCAGGAATATCAATAGGAGAGCTTAAGTTTAAAATACGATAGTAACCTTGGGTTAAAGTCCGTTTTAGCCATGATTCAGTGGTACGATTACGAATGCCATAAACCATGTCATAACCATTTTTCCAAAGGTTAATCATGGTCGGAATTGCTTCAAAAGGATGTTGAAAGTCAGCATCAATCAATAACGCAACTTCACCATTTACATGGTCTAAACCTGCGCTCAAAGCAGCTTCCTTACCAAAATTTCGTGATAATTCCAGCACCACTAAAGGATAATCTTCGATCATCGTTTGCAAGATCGGAATAGTATCGTCCTTACTGCCATCATCGACCACAATAATTTCATAGCTAAGATTTTGTTGCTTTAAGCTGTTTGCTAAAGCTGGAATAAATGTCTTTAAATTCTCTGCTTCGTTATAAGCGGGAACAACGCAGGATAAAAAAGGTTTTGTGCTCATTGCATTGCCCCTAGTCTGGTAAGTTGGATGCCATTTTTCTGGCAATCAAGAGGGAACTGATCAGAAGAAAAATATTGGTATTCTTGGATACGTGCATGCTGGATTGGGTCTTGCTCACTTGGTGTAGAAAGTGAGGGATGGCACATAATCAGTAAGTGATCTTTTGCTTGAGCAAGCCAATATTGATTCAGTTCGGCATAATCAGTTTGTTTAAAGTCATAGATACCAGCGAAATATTCATTTTGGCTAAACTGGTAGGTTTGGCATGCCTTTGCTAAGGCATTTGAGCCAAGTGCAGAAAGCATATGAGTTTTAAAACGATAATGGGGTAGATAAATTGGATGTTGTAAATTACGTATCCAACCAGTGAAATTTTTCTCTTTTAAAAGCTGTAGCAAAATATCCCGTATGAACGGAAATTGATGAACATGTTGGTGTCCATCAATAAAATCGGGCTGCTTTCCCATGACTGAAACAAATGCATCCCATTGTTCTTCAATACACTGGGTAATTAATTCACGGTTAAGATTTGATGACCATGCACGAAACATAAGTGCAGGTAATGAGAAGACTGTATTACCTGAAGTAAATGCATGAGTGAAATTTAAGTGTAGACCAATATCAATTTGATTCGAGAAAGGTTTGAGTTTGGCAGCAGCTGTTTCCCAGAGTTCAGATTGGGTCATACATGAGGTCGCTTGAAGTGCTCCTCTTTCAATTAACTGAATAATTGCATGAGATATCTCTGCATTCATTGCAAAGTCATCTGCGCAATAACATACCTTTGCCATATCAAATTCCGTCATAGAGCAGGGTAGCAGAGTTACCCTTTTAGGCTGCTGAAAAACTAAACAGTTTTACTATGGAGAAATTTTCTTAATTTCAACTTAAAGTTTTTTTAAGGTTTTATGACAATTGTTACCAATTAATAATTTGAATTTATTGGTTTTTTTATATTTTTATGGTCAATAGTTTTTAAGGAATGACTTTTAACTATCAGATTTTATAGTAAATAAAAATATAATTTATGCTCCAAGTTCAGAAAACTCTTCACTTGGATGCTTTTAAACGTGAATATGCCCAGATTAAAAAAATAAGACCGATTGTCGCAAGAAATATCAGTTTTGGTACAACTGTGGCTAAAGGAACACCCATCTGGTTAAGTTGCACAAACATTTGTACCCCATGTGTTGATGGTAAACACCACGCAAACCATTGTAACCATTCAGGCATTGCTTGATGTGGCCATGCAGCACCAGTTAATAAGAATAAGGGTACAGAGCTAAACACAATAATATGTCCAGCACGTTCTGGCATATCTAAAAGTGAGCCAATCAACATGCCTAATCCAATCACACAACTAATAAAAATAGGAACAGCAACGAGTAAACCTGTGAAGTTTCCACCGTGTGGATAGTCGTTGAACCATAAGGTAAAACCAAAAAGATAAAAACTACTTAAACAACCAATGGTAAATATACTTGCGAAAATTCCAGCGAAGCGAACAGCTGTAATTTTTTGGTGTTGTTCACGGTAGCTTGCAATCAGCATCGCTAAACCTAACACAATGGTTTGATGGATAATTAAAGATGCAACAGCCGGAAAAATATAACTTCCATAGCCTGAAAGGGGGTTAAATAAAGGAACCTGATGAATAGAAAGCGCGGGTTGGAAATGAGTGCGCTCTCCAAATTTTTCGACATATTCTTTTAAGGTCGCTTCGATGGATGTAGCTAAGCCTAAACCAATTTCTTTAGTTTTTAAAAAGTTGGTTGTACTTAAATATAAGCCAATTCCGCCTGTTTCTCCGCGGCGTAGGCTCTGTGTTAAGTTACTTGGCAAAAGCAAAATACCATCTGCTTTTTGCTCGCGAACCATTTGTTCTGCTTGTAAGAAATTGCTTGTAACAGTAACAATATGAACATGTGGGCTAATTGCACTTTGACCGATTAATTGAGAAGTTAAGAGACTTTGTTCTTCATCAACAATGACAATAGGAATTGATTCTGCCCGCTCAGCTTTATAGGCGGTCGGGTAAAAAAAACTATAAAGAATGACTGATAAAATCAGAGTCGTGAAAACTGAACTATTCCCTACAATATCTTTAAAAGTTTGCAAATATGCATTTAAAAACTCTTTCATTGTGCTGCTCCCTGAATTAGTTTTTTAAGAAGCAGACAACTTAAGAAGAAATAAATAAGGCAATAACCCATAAGTATTAAAAAAGGAATCATTGAAATGAAAACTGGACTTCCAATTACCCATTGTTCAGTTTGCAGCTTGGCATAAGGGGTATAGGGAATAATGAGTGACCAAAACTTAGTGAAAATCGGTGCATTATTTAAAGGCAGAGTAACGCCTGCAAAACTTAAAGATGACCCACCATAAACAGCGATAAAGCCAAAAGTTTTGCTTAAATTTTTGGTTGCTAAAATAACTGTGCTGCTAATCAAAGCATAGGCAAAATAAAGTAGGAATTGTGCGCATAGCAATAAACTAAGAGAACCCGCTACAAACCAGCCACGGATTTCAACCAGCCAAAACATCCATAACCATGTCCAGAAACAAAAAATAAGGCTATAGAGCAAATTTTTAGCCAATAAGCCTTGAATAAAACTTTCTCGGTTTACCCATGTGGTTAATGTGCCACGTTTCAGTTCTTGTCCAATGGCAAAGGCAACACAGCAGCATAGCAATAGATGCAATACAGCAGGAACCATGAAGGGTTCTAAATAAAACTCATAGCTCATGCTTGGGTTATAAAGCGTTGATATTTTGACATGAGCAGTAGGAACATCTAAATAGGGGATATTATTTGCTAAATAACTCTGGCCTGCATAGTCTGCTAAAGCATTGAGGGTACTGATCAACATTGCTGAAGAAATTGTATTCCCGACACTAAAAAAAGACTGGTTAAATGCAATGCTGATTTGAGCATCTTGCGCTTTCACAAAGCGTTTTTCAGCGCCGTCTGGAATGAAAACATAGCCCCATATTTTGGTTTCATTGAGTAGTTGTTCCGCTTCTGTGGAGCTTGCCGTAACTGTTTTAATCTCTACTGTATGATTTAAAGAAAGATACTTTTCAATATTACGGCTGAGTTCACTTTGGTCCTGATCAATAATTGCAATTGGTAAGTATTCAGCTTTACCTGCGTAAAACATGCTGCTAAACATAAAAATGATAAAAGCGGGGATGAGTGTCACCATACACAAATCCCATTTGTTGCTTTTTAGATAGTTTAGTTCACGTAATATACTTGCAAACATGCTTTATTTTTCTTCTTTAATTTTAAATAGAACACTCATCCCAACTTTTAAATCTTGCACTGGACGCTCAGGCACAAGATGCAGTTTAAAGCTGCGAATATCATAGCCTCCAGTTTGGCGAGTCGTTTTTATGGTGGCAAATTCACCTTCAGCATCTATATTTTTAATTTTAAAATTCACATTCTGATTAAGTGCTGGAATGAATCCTTCAAGGGTTTTATTTTTATAAACAGAGGCATATTGATTTTCACCCACGTTTAAGCTTACCCATAAATCATCATCTTCTAAAATGCTGACAACAGGTACACCCATAGCGACTAACTCAGAAGGTTTGCCATAAGTTTTTGAAACTGTACCTGAAATAGGAGAGAGTAAACGTGTTTCTTCCTCTAGTGCTTTTGCTTCACCTACAGCTGCTTTTGCAATTTCAACCTGTGCATCTGCTGTAGATTTTTGTTGGCTCGTACTGCCACGTTTTGCACGAGCATATTGTTGATAAGAAGCTTCACTTAATTCTTGAGCAGAAGTTTGTGCTGCAAGCATTTCATCTCGTCTTTGACGCGAAATGACACCTTGTCTATATAAATTTTCACCACGTTGGTAAGTGGTTTTTGCAAGGTTTGCTTGTGCTTTTGTGCTTTGCCAGTTGGCATAAAGAGTATCGATATTCTCTTGTTGAGAACCACGATCTACCGTAGATTGAAATGCTAAAGCAGATTGTAAGGTAGCCAAAGCTTGTTGCTTTTTAGCTTCTATTTCCGGGCTAACCAAACGAACAAGTGGCTGGCCTTTAGAAATTTTCTGGCCTTCTTGTATATAAATTTCTTCAATACGACTCGGAACTTTTGTGCTTACATGAATTGTTTCGGCTTCAACACGGCCTTGTAGTTCAATAGGCTTTGGCTGATAACTTTTCCACAAACCAAAAATAATTAAACCCAATAGGGCAATAATAATTACACCAATAATCAGTTTAATTTTTGAATTTTTAGGTGGTTTGGAGTCACTTTTATTTGTGCTTGATTCTTGATGATCACTTGCTTGATCATCTTTTTGAACTGGGTTGTTTTCTGCCGTATCCGCAACAGGAGCATCTTGTTCTGAATGAGCTGAGTCTTGATTCATTTTATACTCCCCTTAACGAATATAGTCGGTATGTGGTTGATTAACGTATGCTTTAAACTCATCAATTGAACCGTGACTTTGTAGTAAAGTCGCGAGTGACATGACATATTTATAAGCATTTAAAGCCATTTCAGTTTTTAACGCGCTTAATGCATTTTGTGCATCAATTACTTGGGTTGCTGTACCCATTCCTTCACGGAAAGAAAGCTCTTGGATACGTAGGTTTTCTTGAGCGGCATTTACGTTTCTTTGTAAGAGCTGATGACTTTGTTGAGCAGAATTAAGTTCGTTATATGATTTATTCAAAAGAGCTTCAATCTCTTGTTTAGTTCGTTCAGTCATGAGTTCAGAGGCATAGCGCTTCAATTCGGCAGCGTGAATATTCTTATTTTTATCTACACCTGAAAATAGGTTGTATTTTGCCATTACACCGACAATCCAGTTTTCATTTTTATCGAGAGCATATTCACCAAAAGCAAAAAGACTTGGTTTTTTTGCAGCTTCCTGAGCTTGAATATTTACATTAGCCAGTTGAGTATCCATCTGCATTTTTTGTACAAGGCTAGATTTTTGTGAATAACTGCTTAAAAGTGATTCTAGAGACTGGCTTGGGGTGTTATTTACAAATAGTGGCGTACTTAAATCTATATTGTTTTGTTGATGTAAAAGATTATTAAGACTAAAGCGACTGGCATTTAAGTTGGCTTGAGTATTTTGTAAAGTACGTTCTGCATTATTACGCGCGACTTCAAATTGCATGCGTTGCCCTTTACTAATAAATCCCTGTTGTTCGAGTTTTAGGGCATTGCTGTAATGTTTCTGCATCGCATTAAAGTTAAATAAACTACTTGCTACCAGTTGCTGCTGTAATTGAACATTAAAGTAACTTTGTACCACTTCAAACCGCTGTATATCTTGTTGTTGCTGGCTTGAAAGCTCCGAACGCTGTGCTTGAATATTTGCTAGTTTTTTTGCACTGCTAGTTAAGCCGCCTGTATAGAGTGGCATAACGACCGAAATAGAAGGGCGTACTACCTGATCTTCAATGGTCAGATTCGCATAATCTGGAAATCGGTTTATACCGTCATGTATGGTTTGATTGGCGCCTTCTTGAACTTGTCCCAGCACATCCGATGGAATGACATTGTTCCACTGTGAAAGTTTGTCATTCAGCCCTTGGCTTAAATCATTCTCAAGTTTTTGTTTAAAAGAGCCAAGAGGTACATCTGTTTCACTATGAAAAGCATAGGCTCTCACATTTAAATCAACTCGAGGCAATCCGAGGCCCTTTACTGCTTCAGCTTCTAATTGAGATGCTTGCTGTAATGCTTGGTTGGCTTGAGTACTATATGAACTTTTCAAAGCTTGTTGTTCTGCTTCTGCATAACTTAAGCTTTGGGCATATAAATGATTAGTGAAAAAAAAGCCTAAAGCCAAAGCAATATGTTTAGGTTTAAATGAAAAGGGAAAAATAGACTGTCTATATCGATGTGCTGGCATTTTAAATAACAATTTCTGGCATCCCTTATAGTTTAAATTTCTTGTTATTAAATTCAATTATCATATTGTTTATTATACATTTGTATAAAAACATTTTGATTTTAGCTCCTTTAATTATTGAATTTACTAAGCCAATATTTTTTCTAATATCTATCAAGGTATGTGAAATTGTAATCACAAGTCAAGTTGATCTTTTTGCTTAAAAATCTTTTTAAACTTGGAAGGCAGTAATTAAAAGTAAGTAAATAACGGCACTAGTAATTGAAAAAATAAACTTAAATACAGTCCAGCATTGAAATATTTACTTGAGAAGCTGCTGCAAGCTTAAGCAATCTGTGGTTAAATGCCATTTTTATTGTGTTTGACTTTATACAAGGGAAAAATCATGCGCGCGTACAATTTCTGTGCTGGTCCTGCTGCATTACCTACTGCCGTTTTAGAAAAAGCTCAACAAGAATTGTTGGATTGGCAAGGTAAAGGTCTATCCATCATGGAAATGAGTCACCGTAGTGCTGACTATGTTGCTGTGGCTGAAAAAGCTGAAGCAGATTTACGCAAGTTAATGAATATTCCAGAAAACTATAAAGTACTGTTTTTACAAGGCGGTGCGTCATTACAATTTTCTGCGATTCCTTTAAACCTTTTAGGTAAGAACAGTAAAGCTGATTATATTGACACAGGCATCTGGTCTGAAAAAGCGTTAAAAGAAGCAAAACGTTATGGCGACATTAATGTTGTAAATGCTGGTATTAAAGTAGATGGCAAGTTCGCAATTTCTGAACAAAGCGAATGGAATTTATCTGACGATGCAGCCTATGTACATTATGCGGATAATGAAACGATTGGTGGCTTACAGTTCGCAGGAATTCCTGACGTAAAAGCTCCACTCGTTTGTGACTATTCATCAAGTATTTTATCTGCTCCATTAGATGTGACCAAGTTTGGTTTAATCTATGCTGGCGCACAAAAAAATATTGGTCCTGCTGGTTTAACAATTGTCATTATTCGTGATGACTTACTTGATCAAGCTAAACCAGAAATTCCAAGCATTTTAAAATATGGTGATCAAGCGAAAAATGGTTCTATGGTAAATACACCATCGACTTACGCTTGGTACTTGTCTGGTTTGGTATTTGAATGGTTGCTAGAGCAGGGTGGGGTAGATGCTATCCATAAAGTTAACCTGGAAAAAGCTCAGTTGTTATATGGTTATATCGACTCAAGTGATTTCTACAATAACCCGATTGCAATTCCGAACCGTTCAATTATGAATGTACCGTTTACCTTGGCAGATGAAGCTTTAGACAAGCAATTCTTAAAAGAAGCAGAAGCAAATCATTTGTTAAATTTAGCTGGACACCGTTCTGTAGGTGGTATGCGTGCAAGTATTTATAATGCTGTACCATTAGAAGGTGTACAGGCTTTAATTAGCTTTATGGATGATTTTGCAAAACGTAATGGTTAAGCAAATCAAATAAATAAAGCCCTCAAATGAGGGCTTTATTTTTGAATAAATTTTATAAACTAAAAAGGCACTAAACCAAGTTGGTGCATGAATATGGCAGCTAAAAACATACCCAATACAAAAAAGCAAAACGCACCAGTATCGACCTTTACGCGCAGGCTACTAGATTGAATGAGGCTGGTGGTTTGTTCGGGTATAATCTTCATTCAATAACCTAATTATTAAAATATTAGTGAAATTCAATTAGTTTCACCCTTTTTAGCACAAATAGTCGCCTGAATCCAGATATTACCGCGAATATATTCGCCAATATTAAAGTTTTTATACAAATCGTTTTTGGTCGCAATGCGCACTAATATGGCAGGAAGATCATCTTCTAAAACCAAAGTGACATCATAAAGGGTATATTCTGCCCCCATAAATGTCATAGAAGTTTTGCCAACAATATTACCTTGGAACCATGCTTCATCTTCTTGACCAAGATTTTCGCCATATAAATATGCAACCATTTTAGAAAAATCAACAGTTACAGGTTCTTGATCTTCTGGGGTTTTTGGCTGCCATTCATTAATGAGTTCCTGTAAGTTTTCAGGAGCAACACCATTATGTTCAGTCAAAATTGCATTTAATGCACGGTGATGTTTAATTGAAGCTGGGTCATCAACAACAATTTTCTCGCCTGCTGGTACCGGTTCTAATTCATAAGCCCATGCATTAAATTGAACTTGATAGTTTTGATTTTTGTCATATTGACAAGCGTTAACGCTAAATAAATTATCAAATGCATAAACAGTTGTATTTTTATTTAGTCTTAAACTTAACACGGCTTGCGTCGCAGAGTCACAAGTAATGATACGTTCAATTTTTGCATTATATTGATATGGACTTTCAAAACTTGGAAAGGCTGTTTTGAGTGCTCGAGGCTTTTGGTTTTCAACAGCAATAATCTGGTTGATTGTAACTTTTTGGTTTTGTGGGCCTTGAATCAACCAAAAAGATTGATCCATATCTTCTTCATGTTCGCATAAGCCCATCGGCATTACAGGTGCATCAAGTGCTAGTCCTAACCATTTTGGTACATCTGTTTCAGGATGGGACGTCAATAGATTCCAATGTTCGCCATGACTACCAAAATTTTGGTCATTTACTTTAATTACTTCTGGACTGTTTTGATTTTTCATAAGCACGATGCTGTTGGGTTCACATTACTTGTTATATTAAATCGAGGGTGTTTACTATTTTTCAAGTCATCATGTGTAAATTCTCTTGTAAAAGCACATATTTAGTCATTTAAAAAGAAATGCGGCTTCTATTTATAAATTAAAAGTAAGCTTCATCTATAAAAACTTTAATGTTGAAATTAAAAATAAGTTTAATGTTTATTTCTACTCACCTTCGAAAAGCATCTGTTAGACTTAGATTTTTAGTGGAAATAGAGAATAACGTGCTGCCATTTAAGCTATGGGTAGACGCAGACGCCTTACCAAAAATTTTACGTGAAGTAATTTTGCGTGCATCAGATCGTTATCAATTAGAAGTTATTTTTGTTGCCAATCAGAATGTTGGGATTACACCTTCTGTTCGTATTAAGTCAATACAGGTTTTAAGTGGTGCTGATCAGGCCGATAAAGAAATAGTTGATCGTATGATTGAAAATGACATTGTCATTACGCAGGATATTCCACTGGCAGCTCAAGTGATCGAGAAAGGAGGTGTTGCTATTCATCCACGTGGTGAAGTCTATACAACGGCGAATGTTAAAGCACGTTTACATCTACGTGATTTTATGGATACGCTTCGTGGTGCGGGTGTGCAAACTGGTGGACCACCGCCTATTTCCGAGCGAGATAAGCGTGAATTTTCAAGTTCATTAGATCAAACAATTTTAAAGCAAAAACGTAAAACAGCTAAGTGAGCATCACATGCCATCGCAAACCAATTTGGCTTTAACTTATGCCTTGTTAGTGTTCATTTGGGCAACCACTCCATTGGCTATTGTTTGGAGTGTGTCTGATTTACATCTGATGTGGGCACTATTATTACGCTTTTTTATTGCATTGCCTTTGGCTGTCATCATATTACTGATTTTAAGAACACCTTTTCCGACTCATCGACAAGCAGTTCATAGCTACATTGCCGGATCTTTTAGCTTAATTGGCTCCCAAATTTTTACTTATGCTGCAACCCAATATTTGAGTTCAGGCATGATTGCACTTATGTTTGGCTTAGCACCTATTATGGCAGGGCTTATTGGTCGGTTTGCATTTGGTCAACAACTTTATAAGCTGCAATGGCTGGGCATGGCAATTGCGGTCAGTGGGCTAGCGATTATTTGTCTGAGCGGTGCAAATCAGCATGTGCATCCGTTTGGTATTGTCCTTATGCTGATCAGTGTGTTCGTTTATTCTTTTTCAATTTTCTGGGTTAAAAAAGTTAATGCGCAGATCCAGCCGATGGCTCAGGCAACAGGTTCTATTTTAGTGTCTTCTATTTTTGCTAGTTGTTTTATTCCATTTATTTGGCAATATGCACCGACACATTTACCAGAAGCTAAATCTTTATTTGCCCTAATTTATACGGTACTCATGGCTTCATTAGTCGCCATGTTTTGTTATTTCAAACTTATACAAAATATTCAGCCAACGACTTTATCTTTAACGACAGTAATTACACCAATGTTAGCGATGATGATTGGAGCTGCTTTAAATCATGAACAACTTTCGATTATGGTTTTTGTAGGAGCTTTAATCATCTTGTCTGGACTCTTTTTATATTTCTATAAAGACATTCAGGCAAACCGGAACTTTGCTCAACATATGAAGTCTAAATAGGAGAAGATTGGGGTAATTTGTTGAGCTTATTCATTAAATTGTTCTAATTCGTAGCGAAATGCATGATCAAATTGATCTCCTAACTTAAGTAGTAGAAAATAGCGCAGCAATATAATATTAGGATTGTTAAGGGAAGATCAGAACTTACTGATTTTTAAACCTTAATACAGCATCTAACGATATGGCCAAATAGTAAATGTGAATGTAATTTGACATTGGCATCTGCTATTTCCCATCAATCACCTTGGATTTAGAAGGTATGTTTAAACCAATCTCACTGTATATAGGGTTGAGATATACTCGCGCAAGACGCAGTAATCATTTTATTTCTTTTATTGCATTGGTTTCGATGGTCGGTTTGACACTAGGTGTCGCAGTGCTGATTACGGTACTTTCTGTAATGAACGGTTTCGATCGCGAATTGAAAAACCGTGTTTTGGGAATGGTGCCGCAAGCGACAGTTTCATCTACACAAATCCTTACGGATTGGCCTGAACTGGTAAAGCGAGTTGAACATCATCCACATGTAACTGGGGTTGCACCTTTTACCCAATTGCAAGGTATGTTAACCGCGCAAGGGCAAGTCGCTGGTATTATGGTGACTGGTATTGACCCAAAATATGAAAAGAATGTTTCTATTATTCAAAATCATATTGTTGCCGGGAGTCTAGATTCACTTAAAAAGGGTGAGTTTGGTATTGTGCTTGGTAAAGATATGGCTGATTCATTAGGCTTACGCCTAAATGACAGTGTGACATTGGTTTTACCTGAAGCAACACCATCTCCAGCCGGTGTTGTACCTCGTTTCAAGCGTTTTAAAGTGGTGGGTATTTTTAGTGTAGGCGCTGAAGTCGACTCTATGGTGGGTTATATCGCTCTATATGATGCTTCAACCTTATTACGCTTACCAGATGGTGCTCAAGGTGTTCGTTTAAAACTAGATGATATTTTTGCCGCGCCACAAGTTGCAGATGACTTGGTAAAAAGTTTACCAAGCAATTTCTATGCAACGAACTGGACCTATACGCATGGCAATCTGTTTAATGCCATTCAAATGGAAAAAACACTAGTTGGTTTGTTACTTGTACTTATTATTGTGGTTGCAGCATTTAATATTGTTTCGTCGTTAGTCATGGTTGTGACTGATAAAAAATCAGATATTGCCATTTTACGTACATTAGGCGCGTCACCATCAATGATTACTAAAATCTTTATGGTGCAAGGCACCGTGATTGGTGTGATTGGTACGGTTGCTGGTACAGTTTTAGGTGTAATTTTAGCTTTAACCATTAGCGATATCATTTCATGGTTTAACAATGTGTTGGGCTTAAATCTATTTGATGCTTACTTCGTGCATTACCTTCCTTCTTATTTAAGATGGCAAGATGTGACGATTATCGTGATTGTTTCTTTACTTTTAAGCTTCTTGGCGACTATCTATCCGGCGCTTCGTGCTGCCAAAGTTCAACCTGCCGAGGCACTGCGCTATGAGTAAAATTGTTTTAGAAGCGAAAGAAATATATAAACATTTTGATGACGGTAAATCTAAAGTTGAAGTCATTAAAGGTCTTTCTTTACAAGTTGAAGCAGGGCAGTTTGTTTCAATTGTAGGTGCGAGTGGTTCAGGTAAAAGTACTTTGCTTCATGCGTTAGGTGGTCTAGAGCAACCAACACAAGGACAAGTATTTTTAAATGGTCAGCGTTTTGATAATTTAGGTGAAGCTGAGCGTGGTTTTCAACGTAACAAATACCTTGGTTTTGTTTATCAGTTCCATCACTTATTACCTGAGTTTTCTGCACTTGAAAATGTGGCAATGCCTTTAATGCTTCGAGCAGACAGCCAATACAAATCGGTAAAGGCACAAGCTGAATATTTACTAGATCGAGTGGGATTATCTCACCGTATGGATCATAAACCTGGTGAGCTTTCAGGTGGTGAGCGACAACGTGTTGCTTTGGCGCGTGCTTTAGTCACTAAACCTGCCGTAGTTTTAGCGGATGAGCCAACGGGTAATTTGGACCGTAAAACAGCTGTTGGTATTTTCGAATTACTGACTGATCTTAAGAAAGAGCTCAATATGGCTATGCTTATTGTGACTCATGATGAGCAATTAGCTCAGGCAGCAGATTCAATCTTGCATATGGAAGATGGTCTGTGGGTAAGCGGTTCTTAAAAAATTGTCATTAAATCACATTGTTAAAGCCCACTCAGTTGGGCTTTAATTTTGCCCCTAAAAAGATAACGATATGATTTTAAATGTTAAAGCTTATTTTATTGGGGTGGGTTGTAGGTATTGCATTTATGGGAATAGATATTCCTCTCATAACGCAATATGGTTGGATTGGTAAAGTTTTGCTCTTTATCTGCTTAATGTTTTATATTTTTAAGCGCCATCTTGTTGTAAATCGTCCCATATTAAAAGGAGTTTATTATTTAATCTGTGGTCTAAGCCTTTTTATTATAGGCCATCAGTATGCTCAGCATGCCTTAAATGAAAGACTACAAACACGGGAGATGCAACCTGAGTCTTTAGAGATTGTGGTTTATATAGACCGAATAAGTGAAGAAAAAGATAATAAGACACAGCAACTCGCTCAGGTTCTAGGGCGGTCATCCGATGTGGTGAATTGGTTGTTATATTTAAAAAATGAAAATGAGAGTGCATTAATAGAGGGACCAAAATTACAATTAGGTCATTACTATCGAATTTCGGGTAAAACCAGACCAGCTCATAGTTATGCAGTATCAGGTGCTTTTGATCAAGAACAATGGTTCATTCAACGAAACATAATGTCAGGTTTCAGTGTTCAGCATATTGAGCCTTTAAACTCTAATGAAATTTATCGGTTGGGTTATCAAAATCACTTAAAACAGCAACAAAATTTTTTGACTAGACAACAATTAAATATAGAAAAACTCCGTCTAAAATTTAGATTAATGCTAAAAAAATCTCCATTTCAGAATAAAGGATTGCTATTAGCGCTCCTAACTGGGGATGAAAGTCTTTTAAATGAAGACATTAAAAATCAATTTAAGCAGTTAGGAATCTCTCATTTCTTGGCCATTTCAGGACCTCATGTCCTCATTTTCGCAATCTTGTTATCTTGGGGATTACATCAATTAATACGACGTTATTATCCCCAGCTTTATTTGTGGCAACCCAAGCAAATTTTAGCAATGATTCCGTTATGTTTTGGGGTTTTGATTTATACAGCTTTTGTCGGCTTTGAAATTCCAGCCTTAAGAACGTTACTTTCAGTATTTTTATTTGCCTTTTTATTGTTGGTCAAACTGCCTATTAAGCCATTTACACTCTTGGTTTATAGCGCAAGTCTACTTTTACTTTTTGATCCATTTAGTGTTTTATCGGCAGGTTTTTGGCTCTCTTATGGTTCTTGCTTTATTTTATTACGCATTTATCAAACCATAGTACAGGTTCCAAATCTTGCCTCATTGAGTTTGCTATCTAGAATAATTCTTTTAGCTAAAACCCTAATTGAATCTCAGGGCAAAATATTTATTGCTCTGTGTCCTCTAATGTTGATTTTCTTTCAGCAGATTTCATGGGTAGCACCTCTTACAAATATTATTGCTGTTCCTCTGTTAGGAGGAGTTATTGTTCCTTTAAATATTTTCGCTGCTTGTGTGTGGCTTATTTTTAATTCACTTGGAAATGCACTCTTTCAGATTAATGATATTTTGCTCAGTATGGTGCTGACATGCTTTAGTCTTTTAGAGAAATTATCTCTACCGTTGCAAGGTTTTAATCTGACACCACTGGCTTTGATAGGCTTAAGCTGTGCCATTATTATTCTATTTTTACCGCGTGGTGTTTTACCAAAATCTTGGAGTCTTATATGTTGTTTACCCTTAGTCATTCCGAATAAAACCTCACAGCAAATTCAATTAAATGTTATAGACGTAGGCCAAGGACAAGCGATTTTTCTACAACATCCAGAGCAGACATGGTTAATTGATACGGGTGGTTCTTATGATGAGAAGGCTTTCAGTATTGGTCAAAATGTAGTAATTCCATATTTACGTCAGAAAGGTATTAAGCAACTAGATCATGTAGTGTTATCTCATCTTGATCAAGATCATAGTGGGGCATTTCCTTTTATCGCTCAGGCTTTTCCTATCAAACAAGTCATATCAAATCAGCTATGGGCAGAGAAGGTGAAAGAACCATTTACCTATTGTCATCAAGGGCAAAAATGGCAATATCCACAGTTAGATATTGAGATACTTTGGCCTAAAGAAAATGATTTAAATTTAGTTACTACTAACCAAAATGAATTTTCTTGTGTCGTTTATATTCATTTAAAACAGGTAAAGGGTTATCAGAATTATTTAATTATGGGGGATGCGGGATGGGAAGCGGAATATCAATTGATAAAAGAATATCCTGATTTAAAAATAGATGTTTTGGTATTAGGTCATCATGGTAGTAAGCATAGTTCAGCCTATGACTTCTTGGCGACGTTAAATCCCAAGCTTGTTATTGCATCTGCCGGCTTTAATAACCGATATGGTCATCCAAGCAAAGAGGTTTTAGCGAGAATACAAGAACTTAATATTCCATTTAAAAGCACAGTTGAGCAAGGAACATTAAGTTTTGTATCTGAGAATCATCAAATGATTTTATACACTCGACGTTTCGAGCGTACTTGGCTTCACAGAAATTTGTGAAGCTTCTGCTTTAAGCTTATCCACAATTTGAAGAGCTTCGGCTGGATCAATATTATAAATATTATCTAAAGCAGGGTTTGCTTTAAAACGTTTATAGCTCCAGTGGTAATGTTCTGGATAACGATGGATGAGTTGTTCAATAGCCTGATGAATGACATAAGTTCCATCATCGGCACTACCTTCGTAGATTTTCTCATCCATAGGTTCAACGTGCATCGTAAAACCGTCATTTTCGTTACGAATCGCGTAAAGGAATAAAGCTTTTGCTTTAGTTTTTTGAATAAGCTTGGTACTTAAATTACTTGAGGCAAGGGGAACACCAAAATAATTGATCATACTGCCGCCGACGTTAGGCGTATGGTCAGGTAAAATTACGGTAGTTTCACCTTGTTTTAAGGCTTTAAAAATTTGTCTTACACCAGTTTCGTCAGTAGGAACCAAGTGAGCTTGTTCACGACTACGTGCTTCTCGAACAAAACGGTCTGCATCTTCATTTTTTACGGGCTTGTATAAAATTGTCATTGAAGTGAACTGGGCACACCAAGCATTCAGGACTTCCCATGTACCAAAATGTGGAACAATCAAAACCACACCTTTTTTTGCTGCAAGTGCTTCGTGAAAGTAATGTTCACCTTCAATATGGTGAATACGTGAAATATTCTTACTATTTGATGAGCCCCAAATACTTAAAAATTCAAAGTATGAGGTGACTTCATTACGAATAGCTTGTTGCGTAATTTCTATTCGCTGCTGTGGCGTTAAATGTGGGAGGGCGATTTGTAGGTTTAGTTCTATACTTTTTGATGTTTTAGTAATTTTTAAAGTATTAATTAACCCTGCCAACATACGAGCAAGAAAACGTCCAAATTGAATTGGCTGGCGGCTAAAAGTTTTGAGTAGGTAGTAGTTCATGCTTTTTGTATCTAATTTGGTCATCTATCGCGGTAAAAAGGAAGCAATAATTAAAAAAAGATAAAATTATTATAAATGAAATCATATTATTTAGACAGTTTTTATCAAATCAACGTATATAATGACATCATTTTAGATTAATTTGGATTGGAATTTTATGTCCGATTGGCCACCAAAACCACAAAATGAACCTATAATCCCTAAACAAAATGGACCAGAATGGCAAATTCTTGAGAAGGCTGTACTTGCTTCAGTAGAGGAACAGCGCCGTAGTCGCCGTTGGGGAATCTTCTTTAAAACATTAACTTTTATTTATTTATTATTCATTATTGTACTCATGGGTAAAGGCTGTTCAACCAGCAAAGAAGGCTCTGCTGTAAGTAGCAGTAGTGCTCATTTGGCAGTAGTGGATATTATTGGAACTATTGATGCTTCGAGTAATCAATCAGTAAATAGTGAAGATACAAATAAAGCGCTTAAACGTGCTTTTGAAGCTTCAAATAGTAAAGCTATTGCACTTAATATTAACTCGCCTGGCGGTTCCCCAGTTCAGTCTGATGAAATCTGGCAGGAAATTCGTTATTTGAAAAAACAGCATCCAGATAAAAAGGTTTACGCTGTAATTGGTGATATGGGCGCATCAGGTGCGTATTATATTGCGTCTGCTGCGGATGAGATTATTGTCAATCCATCAAGTCTAGTCGGCTCAATTGGTGTAATTATGCCTAACTATGGGATTACTGGTTTAGCTCAGAAACTTGGCATTGAGGATCGTACTTTAACTGCAGGAACCAATAAAGACATTTTAAGTATGACAAAACCGATTGATCCTGTGCAAAAGCAACATATTCAATCTGTTCTTGATAATGTTCACACTCACTTTATCACTGCAGTTAAAGAAGGGCGTGGAAAGCGTTTGAAATCGAACGATCCAGCTATTTTTTCTGGTTTATTCTGGACTGGCGAACAAGCAATCCAATTGGGCGTTGCTGACCGTTCAGGTAACATTACGAGCTTGATGCGTGAACTAAACCTTGATAATAAAGTTGACTACACAATTGAGCGCAACCCATTACAATCCATTTTAGGTCGTATGGGGGCACAAATCGGGCAAGGGGTAAGTGAATCTATTGCTCAAGAAGTGCAGACTCGTCAAAGCGCAAAATTACAATAAAATCTGTTTTAGGATAGCGGTATGTCAATGAAACCAGTTATACACTTTGCTCATGCGAATGGCGTGCCATCAAAAGTGTATCAAAAACTGTTTGACCAGTTGAAAGAGGAATATGACATTATTTATGTTCCCCTGATTGGTCCTGATAAACGTTATCCTGTGACTAACCATTGGCCTGCTTTGGTTGATCAGGTAATTGACAGTATTGTGCGACAGGCGAAAGGACGTAAAGTGATTGGACTTGGCCATTCTCTTGGTTCTGTTTTAACGTTGATGGCATCTTTTCAGCGTCCTGAACTCTTTTCTCAAGTTATTATGTTAGATCCGCCTCTTATTTTAGGGCGATATTCATTTGCATTTCATATGGCAAAATTATTTCGTCCTAAATTGGTTGATGCGATGACTCCAGCAGGCTTATCTGCACGCCGTCGTGAACATTGGGAATCAAGAGAGCAGGCTGCTGAATTACTGCGTCCCAAAGGTTTCTATAAAGATTTTGATGAAGATTGTTTTCAAGCCTACATCGACTATGCTTTGAAAGAAGATTCGGTTCGCGGTGGAGTAACTTTAACGATTTCTCGTGAGGATGAAGTTGCAATTTTCCGTAAGAATCCTTCTTGGTGGTGGCTGCCTATGCCAAAACCTAAGATGCCTGTGCATTTAGTTGTAGGTAAAGGAAGTGATTTCTTAAAAAGGGGCTTTCCTCAAATGGCAAAGCGAAAAATGGGAATCCCATTTACTGTAGTTGAGGGTGGGCATATGTTTCCTCTAGAACATCCAATTGATACAGTGAATTCTATAAAGAAATTGATTCATCATCAGCCAAATTAATTTTTAGACTTATAAAAAAGGACATGCTGGCATGTCCTTTTTTATTTTTGCTTTTGAGTAAAAAGTTTTACCAATTTGCAAAACGAATAGGGTGTTCAAGAACTTGATCACGGAAATAAGCTTGGCCATTTTTCCATGTAAGTTGACCGTTACATAACCACTCTGCTACTTGTGGGTAGATAAAGTGCTCAAGTGCATGCACTCGATTTGCTAATGAAGCGGCAGTATCATGTTCTTTAACTGAAATAGCGGATTGGGCAATTGATTGACCAGAATCCAGTTCAGCCGTTACAAAGTGTACGGTACAACCATGTAAACGATCACCTGTGTTTAAAACACGTTGATGAGTGTTCACACCTTTATAAGCTGGAAGAAGTGAGGGATGTATGTTCAGCATTTTCCCTTGCCATTTGTTGACAAAGGTGGGAGTTAAAATGCGCATGAAACCGGCTAAAATAACCACATCTACTTGCCAAGCTAAGAGCTGTTGATGCATTGCCTCATCAAACACTTCACGCGTTGGAAAGTCTTTATGAGAAATAACGGCCGTAGCAATATTGGCTTTTTGAGCACGCTCTAGGGCATAAGCATCTGCTTTATTAGACAGTACACCTACAATTTGCCCTGATAGATTTGCATCTATCAAGGCTTGTAAATTACTGCCGTTCCCAGAGACTAGAACAGCAATTTTTATCATGCAAAGATCACACGAATTTTTTCGTCTGCGCCTTCCACTGATTCAGCATTTTCTTGGATGTGTCCAATTTTCCAAGCTTTTTCACCTTGAGCATTAAGCACTTCAATTGCTTTTTCTGCATCATTTGCATCGACAGCAATGACCATACCTACGCCACAGTTAAACGTACGGTACATTTCAAAGCGCTCTACATTGCCTTCGCGTTGTAGAAGTTGGAATAACTCAGACCATTCCCAAGAAGCTTCATCAATGACCGCTTGAGCACCATTTGGTAATACACGTGGTAAGTTACCCGGTAAACCACCGCCAGTGATGTGTGCCATAGCATGTACATCAACTTGTTTGCAAAGTTCAAGAACTGGTTTTACATAGATACGTGTTGGTTCCATTGCAACATCTGCAAGAGGACGACCATCAATCACTTGAGTTAAATCAACGTTTTTAACGTCTAAAATTTTACGTAGTAATGAGTAACCATTCGAGTGAGCACCACTTGATGCAACACCGATAAGTACGTCACCAGACTTTACTTTAGAGCCATCAATAATTTTGCTTTGCTCAACAACACCAACAGCAAAACCAGCAAGATCGTAATCTTCGCCTTCATACATGCCTGGCATTTCTGCGGTTTCACCACCTACAAGTGCGCAACCTGCAAGCTCACAACCTTTACCAATACCAGTAACAACATTTGCAGCAACGTCAACATTTAAGTGACCAGTCGCGTAATAATCAAGGAAGAATAATGGTTCTGCACCACAAACTAAAAGGTCATTTACACACATAGCCACAAGATCTTGGCCGATTGTGTCATGACGATTAAGATTAAGTGCCAAACGTAATTTAGTTCCTACACCATCGGTTCCAGAAACTAAAACAGGCTCTTCATAACCTTTAGGAATTTTGCATAGTGCACCAAAGCCACCAAGACCGCCCATTACTTCAGGACGACTTGTACGTTTAGCGACTGACTTGATACGATCGACCAGTGCGTCGCCCGCTTCAATGTCGACACCCGCATCTTTGTAGCTTAAACCGGTATTTGGGGTAGAAGTTGAGTTGCTCATAAATGAAGTCTCCGCATTGGCGGCAGATTATAACCTGAATATACGAAACTCTTATGTTATTTATGCTCGAAAATGCTATCTTTAATAAAAATATTTTTTCATTTATAACGATTAAATCAAAAAAGGCTAGATTTTATGCAAGATCGTATACTGCGCCGTATTCTTTTACTCGCAGGTATTGTATTGCTGGTATGGGTATTGTACTTACTCAAGCCTGTAGTCATTCCTTTTATCGGTGCTTTTTTCCTGGCTTATTTATTCAGTCCACTCGTTGATGTTCTGGTAAAAATCAAATTGCCTCGCTGGTTAGCAATTAGCGTGGTGTTCATAGGAATTGGTGTAACACTAACCATTGCATTATGGTATTTGGTTCCTCTGATCTGGAAACAATTGGTTTACGCCCGAGATAGCATTCCAGCAGGAATTCACTGGATTAATGCAGAACTATTGCCATGGGTTTCTTCGACATTTAATGTTCAGCAAATGGAAATTGATACTGATCAAATGTCCAAAGCTGTCATGGATTATGTTCAGACAAATTACAGTGCCGATAGTATTCAAGCTGTCTTATTAAAGCTTGCACAATCAGGCCTCAATTTTATTCAAATTGGTGGAACAGTTGTTCTAATTCCAATTATTGCTTTTTATTTTTTATTAGACTGGGACCGTATGCTACAAAACTTACGCCGTCTCATTCCACGCCCATATGAAGCAACTACTTTACAGATCGTTGGTGAATGCCATAGCGTTTTAGGAGCGTTTGTTAAAGGTCAGTTTCTCGTCATGCTATTGCTAGGCGTAGTATATGCAGTTGGTTTGCAGCTCATTGGTTTGGAAGTTGGTCTTATTATTGGTATGGTAGCTGGTCTTGCCAGTATTATTCCTTATTTAGGATTTGCCGTAGGTATTATTGCAGCTGTTATTGCCAGCTTGTTCCAGTTCGGTTTGGATTGGATGCATTTATTACTGGTTGGCGTAGTATTTATGATTGGCCAAGCGGTAGAGGGTTATATTCTTCAGCCATTCCTACTGGGTGATAAAATTGGTTTATCTCCTGTGGCAGTTGTTTTTGCCGTATTGGCAGGTGCACAGCTTGCAGGTTTCTTAGGAATGTTAATTGCATTGCCTGTTGCTGCTGTTATTGTAGTGTTGTTGAAGCATTTAAGAGAGAATTATGAAAGAAGCTCACTTTATGCTCCACCTTCTACATTAGTGATCCAACATGGCGATATTGAGCAAATTCATGTAGAAACCGAAAGCACTAAGCTTGATCTTGAAGTTAAAACACAGCAAGATACAGATGAACTGAAATCCCCTAACCAGAAATAATTTCAAGGTTAATTCAATATATGCGTCAACTCCAACTGGATATAGAACCTCAACTTGATGCCCGAATCAGTGATTTTTCGGGACCAAGTTGGGGGAATGTAGTCGATGCTGTGCGTCAATTACATGCAGGTCTGGTGAGTAGGTTTTATATCTACGGTGGAGCAGGGACAGGAAAGAGTCACTTACTTTCCGCAATTTGTGACTCTTATTTAGAAATAGGCAAATCTGCAATTAAAGTTTCTTTGCTTGAACTCCTTGATGCTCCTATCGAAGCAATTACTTCTTTAGAGCATTATGATCTTGTCGCTTTGGATGATATTGAATCAATTAGTGGTGTGCCTCATTGGCAAAAAGCTGTCTTCCATTTAATGAATAATCACGAAGGACAGCTAGTATTCTCTTCACGTGTAGCGCCTATCGAATTAAAGCTAGAATTGCCAGACTTACAGTCACGACTTACGCAAGCCGTTAGCGTTAAAGTGCCGAGTGGAAGCTTATATGCGGACCGCTACTCTTTAGTTACGTCTGTAATGTCTAGACGTGGTATCCATTTTGATCAGCAAATTGTTGACTACTTATTATTACATGGCCCTCATCAAGCCTCTCTTTTACTACAGACAGTTGCTCAGTTAGAAAAACTTCTCAAAGGTGAAAAAACAAAACTTTCGAATGCAACTTTAAGACAAATTTATGCTTTGATTGATGAATATCAACCATAGATATCCTTTAATCTTGTCTATTGCCTCACTTGTGCACATAAAAAATTATTAAAATAGAGTCTTGGACAAAAAATTCTAATTTCAGAGCACTTGCCTCTATATCTTTTTAAAGCTTCTTCTAACTTTAAAAAGTCACATTTTTGTATTTAAAAAAGTTTTTTTAAATGTATGAAGCTTTTTGTAAGCTGGTTCAAAAATGACTCTACAGACCGACCAAAATGTCTTGAGAAATTCTACTTGCTGTGACAAAGTACGCACAAAGGATGCGATTGCAAAAGCGGAAATTTTGCAATATTGACAAAGAAAAATGAAAAAAGATGTAAGGAGATGGGTATGCTCAAACGGAGCATTGCTTTTGCTTTATTGGCTGCTGCTGGACACGCTTATTCTGCCGATATTCAAGTCACAACTACAACTGATGAAGACGTGGATAATACAGTCTGTTCATTACGTGAAGCTGTAGAGCTGATAAATAAGCGTAATTCAAGTGATTCTACTGTTGTTGCTTCTGTAAAAGATGGTTATCACGGCTGTGTGAGTAGTGACTCAAACAATATTATTTTGCAGCGAGACAAAGAGTACACACTTAATGAAAAAATAAAGATTACAGCCCCTTTAACAATCAGTACTGTTAAAAATGATTCTACGTTAGTTGATACCGATCAACCAGGTTCACATAATGCTACAATAAAAATGGTTGGTACTGATCAGTTATTTATAATTGATGATGAAAGTGTTGAGAAGGCATCACTCTCTGTTTCTCTAACTGATCTTAATTTACAAGGTGCAGGTTTAAAATCTAAAGCCTTTACTGGTGGATTAATCGATAATCATGAAATGTTGAAGATCCAAAATTCACGTTTAATCGATGGATACGCAACTCAAGGGGGAGCAATTTATAATCGAGGGCTGGTCGCGAAAAGTGGTCAGACTTATGGTTTCGTCACTATTACCAATACTCTTATTCAAAATAATAAAGCAACAGAAGGTGGAGTAATTTATAGTGAACAGCCTTTGTATTTGGTCACTCAGTCTGTGATCCGAGATAATGAGGTTAGTTCTGCAACTGGATCACTTTTTTTTAATGCAAATAAATTTGATGATGCAAGCACAGCTGGATACTTAAGTCAGCGCGATACTGGATTGAGTAACAGTACTTTTTTCCACAATAAAGTAGGTTTTATTGCAAATATTCGGGATGGAATGTTTGTTAATAACATTACGATGATTAAAAATGATAAAGGATTATTTCTAGATGCTCCACAAGGTAATGCTTCTATCTCAAATAGTGTTTTAGTTGGAAATACAATCAATTGTCAGGCTAGTACTACTGATAAAGCAATTATACAAAGTAATTTAGTGACAACAGAATGTAATAGGAATGCGACATCTAAGCTCCCTAATATTCTTTATCCCGCTAATGAAAAATTAATAGCAGGTAGCACAGATGAAGGTGTCTGTGATGTAACAGCAAAAGAAGGCTTATTTTGTCCTTTTAATACTCCTAAAGATAGCTTCTTAGGTTTTTTTAAACCTCGACTTTTAGAAAGTTATAATACTTTAGCTGACTCCTTAATTATTAATAAAGGTCGTTTATATAGTGATGGCACTTCAGTAGGATTAGCAAGCTGTGAAACCGTTGATCAGCGTGGGAAAAAACGTAGCGGTTATGATGAGCTGTGTGATCTTGGTGCAATCGAATATATTTTAGATACAGAAATATCATCAGTAGGTCAAGATATTAGATATGGCCAAGTTGCTAAATTTAATATTCTGGGTTCTTTAAGTGAAGCAGATTTGGTTACTCCAGCTACATGCAAACGTTTATTTGGTGAGCGTGCTGATGGCAAAGAATGGCAACCCGGATGTCTTCGAATTAAACAAAGTTTGGATACTCCAATCTCTAAAGGCACTATAACTCTAGATCAAAATGGGAATGTAATTTATACACCAAACGGGAACTGGCATGGTGCAGATATTTTTAGCATTCAGGTTGTTACGAGTGTGTCTCGATTTAATGAAGGCGTAGAGTTTCAATATATCACTATCCCGACAAGAATTGTTCAGGACCCTGTATCTGGAATTGAAGACAAATCTGTGAGTGCTGGTGGTGGGGGCAGTGTTGGTGGCGGCTTTATTTTAAGTTTATTGGGTTTAATTGCTTTGCGCCGTTTCAAGTCATAATCAGGGATGAGGACTATGAAAAATTATAAAAAAGCATTATTAGCATTAGCAGTGCTTGCAAATATGCCGCTTTTTGCTGATACCACAAATCAAAGAATTGAGGTTACAACTTTTGCTGATGAAGATGGTGAAAATGCGAATGCATGTTCATTAAGAGAGGCTATTAAAGTTGCTGAAACTCGTAAATCGGCTTATGGATGTACTGTTTTTAATCTTAATACCGATCAGGTAATTCAGCTAAAAGCTGGAACTTATACTTTAAATAAGGAATTAGTCCCAAATGCTAATATTTCTATTTATGGTTTCGGAGAGCGTGAGCAAGATAAAATTTGGTCAGAAAAGAATGTACTAACAAATGATTATCCTGCTTTACCTCTTCTTCAAACTCGTATTAATGCGGCAGGTAAGTCACGTATATTTAATACAGCAGAAAATCAAAAAGCATTATTTCTGCAAAATATTATTTTAGAAAATGGTACGGCTTCAAATCAAGGCGGGGCTATTTATGCGGGTGGTAATGTTACCTTATTAAATACTCAAATTTTGAATTCACAAGCGCAGAAAGGTGGAGCTGTCTTTCTTGGTGGTAGCGGGGTAAATTTATCGGTAACTCACTCCTTATTGCAAGGCAATCAGGCAACGACTGGTAGTGTGTTAGCAATGAGTTGTCTTAATGGTACTGAATATGCCAAACGAGAAGTTACTTTTACATCATCAAGTATTATCAAGAATGGTTCAAATAATTCTGCTAGTACATTTGAATTTTGTGGAGAACCCAAAGCCACCTTTACAATTAATACAATTGCTCAAAATATGGCAAGTACTGTAAATGGAGTAATTTTAAAATTTACAGGAGATGCAATTCCTGGTAGTACAACGAATTCATCAACCATTTTAAGTGGTGGAAGTAGTTTAAAACTACAAAATAATACGATTGTCGAAAACAGTGCCCATACTACTTTTCTCTATGATAGTTTAGGTGGAAAAGAATTAAATTTTAATATAATTGGATATAATCCAAGTGGTTATGCATGTCGATATTTGGCAGGCTCAGCAGCTGATTTGAAAAACTCTGGTCTTAGATTATCTTTTAATGCACTAAATTTAAGTAATAGCACAGACAAATGTGATTTACCAACAGAAGTACTTTCTTCAGCTAATAAGACAATTGATATTTCAGGTGTTCCATTTAATTCTTTACTTGAACGCCATGATGCTACAGCAGTAACAGGCTTCTTACCGCTTTATTTTCCACTAAAATTACCAGAAGGAAAAGAAGATCTGATTGATGTAGATTCTGATGGTAAAGCTGTATGTGCTGATATAGATCAACGTGGTTTGGCTCGACTGCCAACTAATAAATTATATTATCAGCCAGTAAATATTGCTCGTAATAGCTGTGATATAGGTTCAGTAGAGTTAATGAAGTTAACTGCTGGTGATTTAAGAGGTTTAGGTAATACATCTCTTACGACTTTACTTGAAGGATATCAAACACAATATGATACTGTAGAAAAAAATCTCACTAATCCACTTTATTCATATTTATGGGATGTCTTAAAAATAGATTTGGCAGATTATAAAAATCTCCTTGATCAAACTAAGGCAAATGCAAAATATCGAGCGATCTATATTGATTTGAAGGCAAATGGTTTGCCTTTGCCAAATGAAGATAGTAGCCATCTTCTAAAATTTTTTAACAGTACGGACTATAACATTAATCTTGAATCTGTTGGAACAGGATTGATAGACGACAAAGTTTCAAGCACGAAAAAAGATGATAAACTTTTTTGTGAGTGGAATAGTGCTTTACAGCAAATTATATTTTATCGATCGGATGATATTACTACACAAGCTGGTGATTATAATTATTGTAAATATACGGTTAGTAGTAAAGATGGGTCTATTCAATCATCTGGACTGTTAGAAGCCCGATTTGATAATGTTGCACCAGTAGCAAGTGATAGTAAGGTGGTATTTCAATATTTAGCAAATGAAATTATTCCATTAAACTTACTTAAATATGCAAATGATGATGGGGATGGCCCAGCTAATACACTTATTACAAAGCCAAATAAACCTCAGTTTGCAGATTTGCCTATCTATTTACCAAGTAAAAGCTCAAAAGATGGAATTTTTACGGTCGTGAAGGCAGATAGAGAAGGCCCTTGCCCAGGCGATGATAAGGATAATACTTGTTATGGTGGTAATATTTATATTCAGGCTAAGAATAGTTTTAATAATTTCAATGATACGTTAACTTATTACGTATATGATGCTGATAATAAAATTTCAAATGCCGGTACTCTGAGTTTAGTTAGCAGTAATACTGCTGCTGGTGGAGGGAGTAGTGGTGGCGGTGGTAGCTTGGGAATTTTGTCTTTAGCATCTTTACTTGGTTTAGTGGTCTATAGACGCTACCGTAAATAAACGATATAAAATAAAACAGCCTCCAATTGGAGGCTGTTTTATAGAAAATTATTTAAGACATTAAATTCACTGCGTACGAATTTTACAGAGTTATATTTAATGTTCTAAATACTTGTTCATATACTCTTCACGAATAGCTGTTCTTTCTTCGCCATGCGCTTTAAGCATACGCTGGCGTAAATCATTACGCTCTTGTGTACTCATTTTTTGCCATGCTTCACGCATTTTTTCTTTTTCAGCATCGGGGAGTTGAGTAAACCAGTCCATACGTTGCTGTAGATTCGTACTTTGATTCGCTGGTAACTCTTTTAAGCTCTGGTAGCGTTTAATAACTGCACGTTGTTCTTCTTCAGAAAGAGCATTCCATGTGTCATCAACTTGTGTATTGGCATCCTTAGAAAAAATCCAAAATCGTTCAAAACCTGCAAAACTCGTTTGCAGGAAACTTAATGAACAAAGGATAAGTGCTAATTTTTTAGCTGCCATGTTGTACTTTATCCTCACCCAAGACCATTAGCATTTCTAAATCCTCCACCATTTGTGGAGATAATTTAGGATTTACAATCACTTGATTTTGTGGCTTATCAACAATATCTGCTGAATTAGGTAAAATTACAAAACCTGTGATCGCAGCTGCAAGTGCAAAACCAGACATTTTCCAGACACTATAAAAAGAGGCTGGTTTTTGTTGAATATGGTCAAGCACATGATTCATGACCACTGTTTTATTTTTATGGTGATGTGCCAAACTATCAAGTTTAGACGTCACCTTTTTAGTGAAATCATCATGATTCATCAGAACCTCCCAAGGGATTTAAATGGGCTAAGTACTCTCTAAGTCCCTGAATTGCTCGGTGATAATGGGTTTTTACACTACCTTCAGTACAGTTCATGATCTGAGCTGTTGTGTGTGTGTCAAAACCTTCCCACGCACGTAACATAAATGCCTGTTGTTGACGAACAGGTAGCTTTGAAATTGCTTCTCGAATTTCTTCGATAGTCACTGCTTGATCAAGAAAATCCGCAGGATTAATGGCTTTTTCATCAACTACATCAATAACTTCATCGTCGTCATTATCCAGACTAACTTTTTTGAAAAATGAAAATGGGTTTGCTCTACGAGATTCTTTGCGGCGCCAGTCCTGAAGTTTGTTGTTTAAAATAGTATAAAACAGGGGATACCATTCTTCAGTACTTTTATCGGCATAAGATTTGTGTAAAGCAATAAATGCTTCTTGAACCAAATCCATCGCAATACCTTGTTGACCTTGGGTAGCACTCTCCATCATCACCAAAGCGCGACCAGTAACATCTTGCATGAAAACTTTCAGGCGTTGTTCAGCCGTGCTTGCATGAGCACTAGATGTTTCCGATCGAGACTTTTTCGGTGCTAAATCCATGGAGATGGAAAATCCTGTCATTGGACATACCCACCTTAATCTTCAATATATCTCTTATATAACGTTGAAAAGAGGTGGGAGGTTGACAACAATCGGTTATTTTTTACTAGTGTAATTGATTTTTTTCACAAATATGTGAGATGTAAAATAAATTAACGTTTTATTGGCGTTGACGAACCATCTCAAAAAAACAAATTGATCCTGCAATTGCTACATTTAATGACTCTTGTCCACCAGGCTGAGGAATAGTTACAGATTCTGCATGATCTAAGGCGTAATCACTTGCACCTTGGCCTTCATTTCCTAAAATCCAGACACATGGTTTTGAAAGATCTTTTGAATAAAGACTGGTTGAGCGATGAGAGCTTGTAACAAAAACTGGAATTTGAAATTTTGGAAGAATATCTGTGAGTTGAAAGTTTTCAAAACAATGTAAGCTAAAATGAGCTCCCATGCCTGCTCTTAAAACTCGTGGTGACCAAAGTGATGCAGATCCTTGAGTGCAAATAATTTGTTTAATATTTGCCGCTGCTGCTGAACGTAACAATGTGCCTACGTTACCTGGATCTTGTATATTTTCCAGAATTAAAGTATCTACTTTATAGTCAATTGTTGATGCAGTTTTAGGTAAATCAATAATAGCTAAGCAAGGTAAGCTTGTACCTAATGTACTCAAATCTCTATATAAAACTTCACTAATAACAAAGATATGACCTTGATGCAGTTCAATTATTTTTTTTAAATCAGTATGTTCTAATGCTTGTTCGGTCGTAAATAAAGAAAAAATCTTCTTTTGCTGTTGTAGCCACGTCAAGCAGAGATGGGTACCTTCAAGGACTGTTTGTTGGTGCTTTTTTCGGGCGCTATTAAGTTCGATTAATCCACGCAAATGTTTAATTTTTGCATTGTCTTTTGATTCTAAAAAAATAACCGCCATGAGAAAATATCCAACAAAAGGGCATCATGATACTATGATGCCCTAAATAATTAAAATTATTAATGATAGCTTGTTACACGCTCAACTTCATTTTTAGAACCAATAATTACAGGAACACGTTGGTGAAGTTCTGTCGGTTCAATATCTAAGATGCGAACACGACCTGTAGTTGATGCGCCACCAGCTTGTTCAATCAGCATACTCATTGGGTTTGCTTCATACATTAAACGTAAGCGACCTGCTTTTTTCGGATCTTTTAAGTCGTACGGATAAAGGAAAATACCGCCGCGGCATAAAATACGGTGAATATCACCCACCATACATGCTACCCAGCGCATATTGAAATCTTTTTCACGTACAGATGTTTTACCTGCAAGTAATTCATCAATATATTGTTTTACAGGTTCTTCCCAATGACGTTGGTTAGATGCGTTAATTGCAAACTCTTGAGTATCTGCTGAAACTTGAACATTGTCAGTAGTAAGCAAGAATGTTTGAGTTTCTGGGTCTAAAGTAAAGAATACTACGCCATTTCCTACAGTTAAGGCCATCATGGTTGATGGGCCATAAAGTACGTAACCAGCAGCAACTTGCTGTGTACCTGCTTGCATGAAATCTTCTGCTTGGGTTACCGCATTTTTTGCAGGCAGAATAGAGAAAATTGTGCCTACACACATATTGATGTCGATGTTACTTGAGCCGTCTAATGGATCAAATAAAACCAGATATTTACCATTTTCTTGTGCAGGTGTGAACTCATCAAGCTCTTCAGAAGCGAGGCCACCCACTTGTGGATGAACTTTTAAAGCATCAATTAAATAGTCATTAGAAATCACATCAAGTTTTTTCTGTGTTTCACCTTGAACATTTTCATTACCAGCACTACCCAAAATACCAGCGAGTGCACCTTTTTGTAAGGCTTGATCGATCGTTTTACAGGTGGTGGCGATAGTGTCGATGACTTGAGCCAACTCAGGTGTTAGATTCCCTTTTTGTTGTTGTAAAAATTGGGACAATGTGAGGTTGGACATAAAAAAAGCTCCTGTGCTTCAAGCATCAAAATGAGTCAGATAAATACGTGGCATATTCTAGATGAGAATGTCACAAAATAAAAATTATCTTACTTTATTTGTGTTGGATTTATGCTTACAACCCCCATTTTAAATGGTATGTTGATTATATGACAACGGACTGTATATTTTTAGGAGAATCGAAATGACAACAAAGAAGTTTGATGCGACCCCAACAGCAGGTGAACCAATCAATCTAGATGAAATTTCGAAAGAAAATGTTCAGGAAGCTTGGAAAGACTACGAGGCTAAGCCTGAATATAAAGATTTTAATAAGCATGATTTGATTGAATCTATGCAACATTCTGAAGAAGAAAAGAAATCTTCTTAAGTTTTGTTGTTATAAAAAAACGCTCATAAAATATGAGCGTTTTTTTGCATATGCCTTATTTTAATAAAGGAGGCACTGCTTCGTAATTAATTTCAACGCGGCGATTTTCTTTCCACGCAGATTCGTCATGTCCTGCATTCACAGGAGCTTCTTTACCATAACTTACAGCTTCAAGTTGCTGTGGGTTCACACCATTGGTAATTAAGTAGCTTTGTACAGCTTTAGCACGACGTTCACCTAAAGCCATATTGTACTCACGCGTACCACGTTCATCTGTATGACCAGTTAATGCAACTTTTGAATTTGCATTTGCCATAAGGAATTGAGCGTGAGCTTGAAGCGTTTGATAGTCTTCAGTAGATAAATCACTGCTGTCATAATCAAAATGAACAACGCGTTTAGCCAAAGCAGCTTTATTTGCTTCAGTTACACCTTTCGATGAAGCACCAGCCAAATTTTGAGCATTTAATGCCGCATCTTCACTTAAACCAGAAGTGTTAACTGTACTTGGATTCGTGCCAGTTGCAGTAGTTGCTGCTGGTTTGCGGCTAGCACAACCCGTCATTACAAGTGCTACGCTAAGAAAGGGTAAAGCTAAATATTTGATTGATTTCATGATCTTCTCCATCAATGGAATTAAAAGTTATTTTGGTGCCCAAGCTGGTTCACGTACTTCACCTTGTTCACTTGGTAAATTCATACGGAAACGTCCATCAGTAGACATGATAGATAACAAGCCACGGTTACCTTCACGAGTCGCGTAGACCACCATTTGCCCATTCGGTGAGAAACTTGGTGATTCGTCTAAACTGGTTGGAGTAAGAATATTGGTGATGCCAGTATTAATGTCCTGAATTGCAACTTTATAACTGCTGCCACTTGGGCGATGAACAAGAGCAATCTTTTTGCCATCTGCACTCAAAGTTCCGCGTGCATTAAATGAACCTTTAAACGTTAGACGTTTTACAGAACCATCAGCAAAGGTATAACGATAGATTTGGGCTGAACCACCACGGTCAGAAGTGAAAATAAACGATTTTCCATCTGGTGTATAACGTGCTTCTGTATCAATTGCCGAGTCGTTTGTCATACGTTTAACTTGGCGAGTTGATAAATCCATTTGATAGATTTCTGGATTGCCATTCATAGATGCTGTAAATAGCATTGATTGACCATCAGGTGAAAAACTCGGTGCGCCATTTAGGCCTTTAAAGCTAGTGAGTACTTCACGTGTTCCAGTAGATAAATCTTGTAGATAAATTGCTGGACGTTTGGTTTCAAAAGAAACGTAAGCAATTTTCTTGGCATCGGGTGTCCATGCCGGAGAAAGAATTGGGTCACGAGATGACAAAACAGTTTTTGGCTGTTCACCATCGGTATCTGCAATTTGTAGAGTATAACGCTCTGCAGGGGTGGCAGGGTTTCTGAGTACATATGCAATACGGCCGCTAAAATCACCTGGAATACCAGTAAGTGCCTGATAAATAGCATCACTCACCATATGGCCAGCTTGACGTATGCGTGAAGCGGGTACATTTAAAAGTTCATTTAAAATGTATTGTTGCTTTTGTACATCATAAAGTTGGTAATGAACTTCAAAACCTGTAGCTGTTTGTTTAATTTGTCCAGTAACTACATATGGAATTCCGGCAGCTTGCCAGTCAGAAGCTTGGATCTGATTAATTGCAGCATTGGCAGGCAAATTTTTAGATGAGCTTGTAAAGCGTCCAGAACGGTTTAAGTCAGTTTCAACAATAGGAGAAAGCCCATTGTCATTGTTAAACGGGACAATAGCAATTTTTGGTGCCTGATCTGGTGCTTTGGCAATTTCCAGATATAACTGGGCAAAAGCAGTTGTAGAAGCAATAGGGCTTAAGGCGGTGATCAATGCTAAAGATAGCAGGTGTTTGCGGCTCGTATTCATAAGTTTAAAGTCATAGCAGGTATTTTTGTGACTGTTGATTTTGTAGCATAGTTACATGCCTTAAACTATTTAAAGCATGTAACTCTTTCAAAATTATTGCGCTCTAAATGTAGAGTTAACACTTCTTGCTTCGCGTCTTGCATCAGGGTCTGATGGCATAGGATATGGTGCAGATGCTTGAATTGCGGCCTTAATACTTGCATCTAAAGCATCATCGCCACTTGAACGTGTGATCACAATAGAATTAACGCTACCTGAGTCTGAAAGGGTAAAACGGACACCAACTGTTTTACCGCTACTGCCAGTCGGAACATCCCAAGAGCGTCGAATTTTTTGCTCAAAATCACGTCTAGCTGAAGAAGCAATTTTTTTGGCTTCAGCTTTCTTCTGAGCTGCTTCTTCTTGCGCTTTTTGAGCAGATGCAGCTTTTGCTTCGGCCTCAGCTTCAGCTTTACGTTTAGCATCATCAGCAGCTTTTTGCTGCTTAGCTTTTGCATCAGCTTCAGCTTTGCGTTTAGCGTCGTCAGCTTTTTGCTGTTTAGCTTTTGCGTCTGCTTCAGCTTTGCGTTTAGCATCGTCATTGGCTTTTTGCTGTTTAGCTTTTGCGTCTGCTTCAGCTTTACGTTTAGCATCGTCATTGGCTTTTTGCTGCTTAGCTTTAGCATCTGCTTCAGCTTTACGTTTAGCATCATCATTAGCTTTTTGCTGTTTAGCTTTAGCGTCTGCTTCAGCTTTACGTTTAGCATCGTCATTGGCTTTTTGCTGCTTAGCTTTAGCATCTGCTTCAGCTTTGCGTTTAGCGTCGTCATTAGCTTTTTGCTGTTTAGCTTTAGCATCTGCTTCAGCTTTTTGCTTAGCTTCTTGCTGTGCTCGAAGTTTAGCGTTTTCGGCTTTTTGAGCCTCACGTTTTAGCTTTGCATCGGTCTCTGCTTTTTGTTTAGCTTCTTCAGCAACTTTTTGTCTTGCCTTGGCATCTGCTTCAGCTTTTGCACTTTGTTCAGCCTTACGTTTTTGTTCGGCTTCGGATTTTATTTTAGCCTCAGCTTGGCGTTTAGCTTCAGCTTGCTGCTTTTGTATTTCCTCTATACGTTGCTGTTCTGCTGCTTGTTTAGCTTTTGCAGCTTCTTCAGCTTTACGCTTTTGTTCAGCTAATTTTGCTTGCTGTGCCTGTTCGACCTTTTGCTTTTGAGCAGCAAGTTGTTGAGCGGTCGGAGGAGGGGGCGTAGCCGGAAGATTTTCAGGAAGCGTTTCATCCACAATAGGGGTTAACACCTCTTTTGCTTCATTTGTAGCTGTAGTCTCTTGTTCAACTTCTTTGGCTAACGGAGGAGGTAAATCTTCTGGCTTAACTAAAATAGTTGTTAGCTTTTTTGGCTGTTCAGGTGGTTTACTCAAGCCTAAAAAAAGCAAGCCAACAATGGCAATTGCATGAACTCCTAGTGTGAAGCTCAATGCAATCGCATTTTGTTTAAAGTGTGGCTTTTGATTTTTATTCATAGCTTATTTTAAAGGCTCTGTCAGAAGGCCAACTTGAGTTAAACCTGCTTCTTGTAAACTTGCCATCAATGATACGACTTCTCCATAAGGACGAGACTTATCACCATTGACTAAAACTGTGAGTTGTTTATTTTCTTGTTCAGCTTGCTTTTGAGCACCGCTTAAAACTTCTTCAAGTTTTTCACGAGACAATGGTTCACTATCTTTGTAATCTTCATACTGAAGATAAATATTGCCATCTTTACCAATAGTGACCATGGCTGGCATATCTTTTGATTCGATTGGATGGTTATTTGCTTGAGGTAAATCGACTTTAATACCACTAGTAATCATGGGAGCAGTCACCATGAAAATAACCAAAAGTACGAGCATAACGTCAATATAGGGTACGACGTTCATATCACTTTTTAGTGGTTTTTTTATGCGCTCAAAGCGCCCTGAACGCTGAATTGCCATTATGCATCTTCCTGTGATGAACCCACAGACTGACGTTGCAATAAGGCAATCATCTCTTCAGCAAATAAAGCACGATCAGAGTAAACACTTTCACTTTTAGAAGTGAAGTGGTTAAAAGCCAATACAGCAGGAATTGCAGCAAATAAACCAATTGCGGTTGCAATAAGTGCTTCGGCAATACCAGGTGCAACAGTTGCCAAAGTGACTTGATCAACAGCAGCTAAACCGATAAATGCATTCATAATCCCCCAAACGGTACCGAATAGACCGATGTAAGGAGCTACAGAGCCAATACTTGCTAAAGTACCTAAGCCGTATTCTAGATGGCTCTGATCACGACTCAAACCTACACGTAAAATACGTTCAGTCCCTTCAATTGTTTGTGAAACAGGGGCCTGACGTTTTTTAAGTTTAAAAAATTCACTCAACCCTTGATAAAAAATATCTTCAAGACCTGAGCGTTTTGAGTTGAGCTGAGCATTGTTGTAAAGCGTATTGAGTTCAGCACCCGACCAGAACATTTTCTGGAAATGTTCATCTTCTTGATGTGCTTTTTTATAACTCATATGTAACTTGGCAATCAGATACCAACTAAAGATTGATGCTAACAATAAAATTAGCATGACCAACTGAACGACTGGACTTGCCTGTAAAATAAGGTCAGAAATATGCAGGGTTGATTCAATGTTTGTTGCCATAGTTACATATGCCGGTTGTTTTTTTAGTCTTGTTCCAATTCTTTACGAATAAGATCACGTATTTCTTCTGGAAGACGACGAGCTACAAGTTCTTTGCTTAAACATGCCAACTCAACCTCGCCAGAAGCAAGCAAGATTTCACCACGATAAATATTTTGTTGCAACACAAATGACGCAGCTTTACATGAAACTACACGTGCTGTAACAGTAATTAAATCATCCATTAAAATAGGACGCATGTATTTTACGTCAATTTTGTGTACGACAAAGTTGTAGTCTTTTTGATGCCAGTAATGATCAACGCCAGAAGCACGGAGCCATTCAGTACGGGTACGTTCCATATAGCGAATGTGGTTGGCATGGTAAACAATACCGCCTGCGTCCGTATCTTCAATATAAACACGAATGTTGAATTCAAAATGATTCGCCATGAGAGGATTCCGTTTTAGTTCACTATAGAGCTTTATATTTAAAATATGGCTTTGAATAAAACATTAGTTCCATTCAAAAGCCATACATCTGCTTTTAAATACGGGGCAGTTTAGCAGATTGCATACTAAGTCCTATGGCACAACCTTTCAATTGCGATTGCTGAATTTCTAATCTAAAAACGCTACATCTTATGGCTAGCAAGCTTTTTAAGTTAAGAGGGCTTCCATGAAGTTTGGACTTGTTTTGATATATTCGGATAATCTAATACGAACCTTACATGTAGCTCGGTTCCAGTTTTTAGAGCTTTGTCATCTACAATAAAATAGGGATTATGATTCAGTGCAGCCTGAGTTAAGTCTTGATTTTCTGGTGTCGCCCCTAAAAAAACAAAAAATGAGAGCATTAACTTGCCATAATAGGCAAAATCTTCACTAGCGCTTGCATTGTGATCAAGCACATGTAGTTTTGAATCTCCTACAACTTTGGCTAATGTTGGCTGAATAAGTTGAGTAAGGTTTTTATCATTCATGGTTACTGGTGCATAAGGTGCAATTTCAACTTTAGCTGTTACATCATTGGCTTGAGCATTGCGCTCTATCATGACTGGTAAACTTTTTAAGATGTTATTTCTTATTTCTTCGTTATTAGAGCGAATAGTACCAATCATATTGACCTGTTCGGGAATCACATTTCCTGCTACACCACCTTGAATATTGCCAATACTGACTACGCCCATACTTTGGGTTAGATCTGTTCTTCGGCTAATAAGACTTTGTAAATTATTAATCATTTGTGCCGATGCATAAATCGGATCTCTCCCTAACCATGGCGTCGAACCATGAACCTGCTTGCCGTTGACCTGAATACGTAAGTGGTCTGCACTATTTAAAATGGCACCATCTTTATAATAAAGATGACCACTTTTCATACCTGCAATGACATGCATTCCAAAAATAGCTTCTGGTTTATAGTCTTTAAAAGCACCATCAGCAATCATTTTTCGTGAACCGATTTGATCACCCTGAGTGAAGTTATCTATATCTGCACCACCTTCTTCAGCAGGTTGGAAAACAAAAATAACTGTGCCCGATATTTTATCTTTATTCGCAGCTAAAATTTTTGCTGCGCCTAATAACATTGCAGTGTGTGCATCATGTCCACATGCATGCATTACATAGGTTTCCTTACCTTGATAAATTGCTTTTTGTTTACTGGCAAATGAAACACCACTCTTTTCTTCCATAGGTAAAGCATCCATATCCGCTCTAAGCGCAATAATAGGGCCGGGTTTATTACCTTTTAAGATGCCAATTACACCTGTTTTCGCATAGCCTGTTTTGACTTGAATGCCATAAGATTTTAATTCTTTTTGAACAAGGGCAGACGTTTTAAATTCCATATTGCCGAGTTCAGGGTGTTGGTGAATGTTTTGTCTTAACTGAATGACTTGATTTTCATTTTGTTGAGCAGCATCGTTTACCTAATCTGCTAGGCTCAGTTGACTCATTAAGGTGAGTGGCAAAAGTAAAGCGGCTTTCTTATACATATCCTTATCCTAAAAATATTATTGTTCATAAGATTTAATAACTAGATTTCTTATAATTCAGTTTTTAAAAATATTAAAAAATCAATAAGGTATAAAGAAAGACCTAAAAGGTATAGAGTGGCTAAGTTATTGATAAAAGAATTGTTATTTAATTTAAAGGAATGGACGAATTAAAAAAGGAAGAGAAAATTCTCTTCCTTTGATTAGTTTTTAGGCTCAGGTGGTGTCATTCCAAACTGTAAATAAGATTGGTTCGTTGCAATGCGACCTCGCGCAGTACGCATCACATAACCTTGTTGAATTAAATACGGTTCAATCACATCTTCAAGTGTGCCGCTATCTTCAGCCATTGCTGCTGCAAGCGCTTCGACTCCAGCAGGGCCACCATCAAAACGCTCTAGCAGCATGCTCAAATAACGGCGATCTAGGGTGTCTAAGCCAGCTTTATCAACATTGAGCATATCAAGCGCACGTTGTGCCATTTCATGAGTCACTTCACCTGTACCTTTCACTTGGGCATAGTCACGAACTCGACGTAATAAACGATTGGCAATACGTGGTGTACCACGTGCACGGCGTGCAACTTCTTCTGCACCCTCAACTGTAATGGGTACATTCATCAAGTTTGCAGAGCGTGACACAATATGAGTGAGGTCTTCTACAGAGTAAAACTCAAGACGTTGCACAATACCGAAACGGTCACGTAGAGGTGAGGTGAGCAAACCTGCACGTGTTGTAGCCGCGACAAGTGTAAAAGGGGGTAAATCGAGTTTAATTGAACGAGCAGCAGGCCCTTCACCAATCATAATATCTAATTGGTAGTCTTCCATCGCTGGATAAAGAATTTCTTCAATCACTGGAGAAAGACGGTGAATTTCATCAATGAACAAGACGTCGCCTTCTTCAAGGTTGGTCAGCATTGCAGCTAAGTCGCCCGCACGCTCCAAAACTGGCCCTGAAGTAGATTTAAGATTACCGCCCATTTCACGCGCAATAATGTTGGCAAGGGTGGTTTTACCTAAGCCCGGTGGACCAAAAATCAGCGTGTGGTCAAGTGCTTCACCACGACCGCGAGCTGCGCCAATGAAAATTTCCATTTGCTCGCGTACTACAGGCTGTCCGATGTAGTCGGCAAGAGAAGTTGGTCGAATAGCCCGATCAAAATGATCTTCAGGCTTTTCCGCTCCACTGATTAGACGGTCTTGCATAAGTATTTTACTTCATCATTGATTTAAGAGCAGCACGAATAATATCGGCTGATTCTGTGTAATCGGCTTTAACCGCAGCAACAGCTTTTTGCGCTTCAAGTGGCTTATAACCTAAAGATTGCAAAGCGGCTTCTGCTTCTGCTACAGGCGAGTTTGCAGCAAACTGAATTTGAGGCAGGCTAGCTGAAGTAGAAGTACCTTGGGCTAATGTTTTGAAACGGTCACGAAGCTCAATCATTAAACGTTCAGCTGTTTTTTTACCAACACCTGGAACTTTTACTAACGTGTTAATGTCGTCATGTTCAATTGTGTGAACCAATAGCTCAACGCTTAGTGTCGATAGAATACCCAATGCCATTTTCGGACCAACACCATTTACTTTTAATAAGGTGCGGAAAATTGTTTTCTCTTGAGCATCACTAAAACCGTAGAGTTGTTGAGCATCTTCACGAACAACTAAATGTGTCCATAACGTAACTTTCTGGCCTTTTTGTAATTGGCAAAATGTTGAAAGTGGCGTATCAATTTCATAACCCACACCATTTACATTTAGTAAGACAGTAGGGGCTTCTAGGGCAAACACTTCGCCAATTAAACATCCGATCATTGAATCTTTCACTTATTTGTTAATGGTTGAATAGTAGATGCCATTTGTTCTAAACGCAAAATGGCTTTTAAAATTTCCTTTCGATTTCGTGTGGATTTTATCCATGCAGGTAGACGCGAAAAGTAACTGCTATTACCAGTCTGTTTCGTTCGTTCTCTTAGATTAGCTTCAACAAACATTTTTAATTCTTTTAAATGCGTAGGATTATAAACGTATATATCTCCATGCCTACTTGAAGTTTTCAAATAAAGTTCAAGTCCATAGTTTGTATAACCAAATTTTTGGTCTAAAACAAAAGCTACATTATATTTTTCAAATTTTGAAAAATTTTGGCATAGATGACATTTAGCTTGAATATACGGAGGATAAGCTCCTGAATTATTCAGCTTTTGATTTGCTTTGAGCCATGACCCACCACAACTGTGGCAACGCTGATAAGCTATGGCGTAAAAATGACCATTGTGACTACTCGGTGTTGAACTATCTTCAGCTTTAATTTGATAACAACAATTTAGACAAGTAAAAGAAAAAGTTCCGTGATAAGGTGCATTTACTGGTGACAAAGGACTGTCATATTTCAAGATACTCAGATGAGAACATTTAGGACATTTTACCCACTGATCTGAATACATAAAAAAAGATGGATAGAGCCCTCTATCTACATGTCGACTTAACATTAAAATAGACCTATTTTATTACCTTGTAGCTCTTGAGCCAAGCTATAAGCCTGATGATCTGAAAACTTACTGATAATATCGAGTACTTGCATAATATTGCTGTAATGATTATTGCTAAAGTTAGCACCATACAGATTAAGGATAGACATTAAACGTTGTTCTTTAAAGCTTAAAGATTTATGTGGTGTGGTCAGCGGTACAAATGCATCTAAAATTGTTTGCAAACTTTGATGCGCAATAATTTCTAAACCAGACTTTTGTGGATGCTCAAAAATCTTATCACGTGCTAGATTTTTGGCTGTTTCGATACCAATTGCAATATCGGGTGAACAATATTGCAAAAGGTTGCCTTTAAGCTGACCTGTAATGATTTCATAATGATGTTTAGCAAAGGCTGTAGTGACTTCATCTACAAGCCGTTTCATAACCCGACCACGTAATGCCGAAATCTTTTGTTGCCATGTACTATTTGGATGTGACAATTCTTCAGGCTGACCATAGTCGGCAATAAGGTTTAAGAAAATTGGCTCAACTTCTTGGTAACTCAGCATATTTAAGATAATGCCATCTTCTAAGTCAATTAAGGCATAGCAAATGTCATCCGCAGCTTCTAATAAATAGGTGAGCGGGTGACGGCAATAATGGTATTCACCTAATTGAATAAGTCCGAGTTGTTCTGCAATCTGTTTTAAAATTTCTTTTTCAGATTGATAACAACCAAACTTTGCTCGTTGATGAGAAGGGCGATCACCTTGTGACGCAATAGTTTTTGAAAGCCATGGATACTTTAAATAAGCCCCTAAAGTTGCATAGGTTAAGCGCATTCCTCCATCATTTGGATGATAGTCAATGCGGCTTAATAAACGTAATCCTTGAGCATTGCCTTCAAACTGACGTACATCGGCCTCTTCTTTGGGACTTAGCTTTTTTAAAAAATCATCATGTGAGGCATCATCGAACCACTCGCGGATTGCATATTCACCTGCATGTCCGAAAGGTGGGTTGCCAATGTCGTGGGCAAGACAAGCTGCTTGAATAATTGCGCCGACATCAGCAGGGGAAATCCAGACAGGTAATTCATTTTTTATTTTTTCTGCGGCAAGCATACCCATCGAGCGGCCAATACAGGAAACTTCAAGAGAGTGAGTTAAACGGGTATGAATGCCATCATGCTGTGCGAGTGGGTGAACTTGCGTCTTACGGTTTAACTGACGAAAACTTTGCGAAAATATAATACGGTCATAATCTTTATGGAATGGGCTACGAGCCAGTTCTGTACTGCTTTTTTTACTACCTAAACGAACTGCAGAAAGCAGCTCTAACCAACGCATTTGTTCCATTTATCATTATTCAAAACTGTAAAACCTGATCATGCCAAAAAAAAGTTAAAAGCACTAGCTTGGTGCGACATAGTTTGTCTTAGTTCAGGTTTTATTATGTTATTGAATAAACATGAAACAATTTATTTTTAGCTAGAATGCCTAAAAAAATGATTTTGAACAAAAAACTACTCACTTCTTGCAGAATTAGGTTACAGAATACTGATTCTACATCTAGCTGATTTTAGCAAGAAGCAGTAGAATATGCGCTCTCTCTAAAGTCACATTGCGGTAAGGTTCACAAGACCTGCCCGTGGAGCCAAAATCAACATGTTTATCGTGGCCGGTGCAGCAGCACATTCTTCTTTTAAGAAAGCTCAACTATTAACACGTTTATCGTCAATTAGTTCTGTTCAATCTTTTGACAGCCAATGGGTCTATTTGTTTGATCAAGCGCTCAACGAGCAGCAACATCAATCTGCTTTGCAATTATTGAATGACGGTGAGTCTTTTGAACTTCGTCAATCTGCAAGTGATGAGATTCAGATTTTAGTTACACCACGTGTGGGTACTATTTCACCTTGGTCTTCTAAGGCAACTGATATTTTCAAAAACTGTAATACACCAGTACACCGTTTAGAACGTGGTCTTTTATTCACGTTAAAAGGCGTTACTGAAATTACGAATGAAGTTAAACAAGTACTTCATGACCGTATGACAGAAACAGTTTTTGCTCAAATTGATGATGCAAAAGCATTATTTTCAGAAACTGCTCCAAAACCATTAAATTCAATTGATATCTTGGGTCAAGGCAAAGAAGCTTTGGTTAAAGCTAACAATGAGTTTGGTTTTGCGTTATCTGAACAAGAAATTGATTACTTAACTGAAGCATTCGGTAAGCTTGGCCGTAATCCAAATGACATCGAGTTAATGATGTTTGCACAAGCAAACTCTGAGCACTGTCGTCATAAAATCTTTGGATCTGAATGGACAATTGATGGTGAAAAACAACCATTATCATTGTTCCAGATGATTAAAAACACTTATAAAGAATCTCCAACTGATGTGTTATCTGCATATAAAGATAATGCTTCAGTGATTGTGGGTTATGACACGATGCGTTTTTATCCGAAAGCGGATGAAAATGGTCACTTTGTTTATAAATATAAGAGCCAAGCTGCTCATATTTTAATGAAGGTTGAAACTCATAACCACCCAACAGCAATTTCTCCATTTGCTGGTGCTGCAACTGGTTCAGGCGGTGAAATCCGTGATGAAGGTGCAACAGGTCGTGGTGGTAAGCCAAAAGCTGGTTTAACAGGTTTCACAGTTTCAAACTTAAACATTCCTGGTTTTGAACAACCTTGGGAAGAAAACTACGGTAAACCTTCACGTATGGCTTCGCCATTACAAATCATGATTGAAGGTCCATTAGGCGGCGCGGCATTTAACAATGAATTCGGTCGTCCTGCGTTAAATGGTTATTTCCGTACTTTCGAACAGAATGTAAATGGTGAAGTGAAAGGCTTCCACAAGCCAATCATGATTGCTGGTGGTTACGGTAATATCCGTCCTGACCATGTAGAAAAAGATGCGATTCAACCAGGTGATTTACTCATTGTATTGGGTGGACCTGCAATGTTAATCGGTCTTGGTGGTGGTGCAGCATCTTCTGTAGATAGCGGTACAATGGGTGAAAGCCTTGATTTCGCTTCAGTACAACGTGAAAACCCAGAAATGGAACGCCGTTGTCAAGAAGTCATCGATACTTGCTGGCGCTTAGAAGACTTCAACCCAATCGTTTCTGTACATGACGTTGGCGCGGGCGGTCTATCAAATGCTATGCCTGAACTTGTAAACGATCATGAGTTAGGTGCAGTTCTTAACCTTCGTAAGATTCCTTCATTAGAACCGGGCATGAGCCCAATGGAAATCTGGTCAAATGAAGCACAAGAGCGTTATGTTCTTGCTATTCGTCCAGAATCTTTAGAGCAGTTCGAAGCAATCTGTGCACGTGAACGTTGTCCGTTTGCTGTGTTGGGTGAAGCAACTGAAGCACGTCATTTAACAGTTGAAGATCCATTGTTCCAAAATGATGCTGTTGATATGCCAATGCAGGTAATGCTTGGTGGTACGCCACGCATGCAACGTTCTTATGAAACTATTAAACGTAGTGGCGATGATTTTGACGCTTCAAAAGTTGATTTGAAAGATGCGATTTTCCGCGTATTGAAAAACCCTACAGTTGCGTCTAAGTCATTCTTGATCACCATTGGTGACCGTTCAATTACAGGTATGGTTGCTCGTGATCAAATGATTGGTCGTTGGCAGGTTCCTGTTGCGGATGCAGCAGTAACGACAACAAGTTTGCAAGGTTTCACTGGTGAAGCAATGGCAATGGGCGAACGTCCACCAGTTGCATTGTTAAATCCAGCAGCATCTGCTCGTTTGGCAGTTGCTGAAGCAATCACCAATATTGCATGTGCAAACATTGAACAAATTAGCGATATCAAACTTTCTGCAAACTGGATGGCTGCTGCTGGTCAAAAAGGTGAAGATCAAGCACTGTTTGAAGGCGTGAAAGCAATTGGTATGGAAATGTGTCCTGCTTTAGGAATTGCGATTCCAGTAGGTAAAGACTCACTTTCAATGCGTACGACTTGGAATGACAACGGTGAAGATAAAGCCGTAACTTCTCCAATGACGGGTGTAATTACTGCATTCGCTCCAGTAACTGATGTTCGTAAGACCTTAACACCTGAACTTAAAAATTTAGAAGATTCAGTACTTGTACGTATTGATTTATCTAAAGGTCAGTTCCGTTTAGGTGGTTCGATTCTTGCTCAAGTATATAAAGCAATCGGTTCAATCACTCCAGATGTTGATAGTTTTGATGATTTCAAAGCGTTCTTCGCTTTAATCCAAGACTGGAACAATCGTGGTTTGATTCAAGCTTACCATGACATCGGTGATGGTGGTTTATTAGCTTCTGTAGCTGAAATGATGTTTGCTGCACGTTTAGGTGTTGCGTTAGAAAACCAGACTACTGCGGGCTTATTTGCAGAAGAAATTGGTGCAGTACTTCAAATCAAAGCAACTGATTGGGAAGCTTTACAAGCAGAAATCGCAGCTTCTAGCTTAAAAGATGCAATTGCTGTAGTTGGTCGTGTAAATAATTCAGATCAATTATCTGTAAATGGTTTAACTTTAGATCGTGCTGAATTACAACAAGCTTGGTCTGAGGTATCTCATCAGATCCAACGTTTACGTGATAACGTAGAAACTGCTGATCAGGAATTTTCATTAATTACTGACAATACGCATCAAGGTTTGATTGCTAAACCAACATTCGACTTGAATGAACCTATTGAAGCGCCGTTCATTAATACACGTCGTCCTAATATGGCAATCTTGCGTGAGCAAGGTGTAAATGGTCATATTGAAATGGCAGCAGCTTTTGACAAAGTTGGCTTTAATACGATTGATGTACACATGAGCGATTTACTTGCTGGTCGTGTAAGCCTAAGTGATTTCGAAGGTTTAGTGACTTGTGGTGGTTTCTCTTACGGCGATGTAATGGGCGCAGGTGGTGGTTGGGCAAAATCAGTATTGTTCAATGCTAAATTACGTGATCAGTTTGAACAGTTCTTCCATCGTGAAGAAACATTCAGCTTAGGTATCTGTAATGGTTGCCAAATGTTGTCACAATTAGCACCGCTTATTCCGGGTGCTGAGCACTGGCCACGTTTCCATCGCAATATGTCAGAAGTTTTTGAAGCTCGTAGCGTAAACGTTCGTGTTGAAAAATCTGTTTCTGTATTGCTTGATGGTATGGAAGGTTCAATCTTACCGATTGCTGTTGCACATGGTGAAGGTCGTGCTGTTGCAAGTGAAGCTAACATTGCAAGCTTGAACGCAGCTAACCAAATTGCATTGCGTTATGTTGATAGCCACGGTAACCCGACTCAACATTATCCATTGAACCCGAATGGCTCACCTGAAGCGATTACTGGTGTTACTTCTAAAGATGGTCGTGCAACGATTATGATGCCGCATCCAGAGCGTACTTTCCGTGCAATTCAACACTCTTGGAGTCCAGAAGAGTGGACTGAAGATGGTGCATGGTTACGTATGTTCCGTAATGCACGTAAGTTTATTGGTTAATAGAAAAATTGAAATAAGCCACCGTAAGGTGGCTTATTTGTATGTAGTACAATGTAAATAGAATAAATAGTAGAGAAGAAAAATGAAATCAAAAATCCATTTCCGTGAATTTGCATTGCTCATGGCATTGCTCATGTCGATTGTTTCTTTTTCGATAGATGCAGTTTTGCCTGCTTTAGGCGAGATTGGACGTATTTTTGAATTAAAAAATAATAACCAGTCACAGTGGGTCATCATTGGTATTTTTTCTGGCATGACCATAGGGCAGCTCATAGCGGGGCCTTTATCCGATGCGATTGGGCGTAAACGCATTTTATTCACAGGAATTATTATTTATTTTCTGGGAAGTTTATTGTGCTTTACAACACAAAGTTTTGAGTGGTTTTTAGTTGGACGCTTTATTCAAGGTATTGGTGTTTCAGGGCCTTATGTTGCTACTATTTCAATTGTTAGAGATAAATACAGCGGAGCTCAAATGGCTCGCATCATGTCTTTAATCATGATGGTATTTATGGTGGCTCCAGCAGTTGCACCGAGTTTAGGGCAGCTCATTATTCATTTCTTTGGTTGGCGTGAGATCTTTGTTTTATATATGGTTTATGCCACAGTGATTGGAGCATGGGTTGCTTTACGATTAGAAGAAACATTACTTCCTGAAAATCGTTTACCTATGCGGTTGCAAGCATTTCAAGAGGGCTTTAAAGAAGTTGTAAGTAATAAAACCACTATGAGCTATTTGCTATGTGCAGGCTTTTGCTTTGGTGGATTCATTGGTTATTTGGGAACTTCTCAACAAATCTTTATGCAGCAGTTTAGTAAAACAGGACAAGAGTTTAGTGCTTATTTTGCCGTGCTTGCTGGTGTGATGGGAATCGCCTCATTTACAAACTCTAAAATTGTTATGAAGTTTGGTATGCGTCCAATCTGTATTTATGGCTTTTTAGGTTTGTGCTTAATTTCTTTAATTTTCTTGGGAATTCAGCTTTTAGGCGTGGCTGTATCATTCTGGATGTTTATGCTTTATGCCTGTATTTTATTTTTATTATTTGGAACTCTATTTGGTAATTTAAACGCGATTGCGATGGAACCAATGGGGCATGTCGCTGGAATGGCATCGGCTATTATTGGTGCAGCTTCCTCTGTCTTGTCACTTATTCTTGCCTCAATTATTGGGCAATTATATAACGGTACATTAATTCCAATGACTTGTGGTTTTGTCATTTTGTGTGGTTTGGCTTTCGCTATGACAATATATGAGAATAGATATTTAAAGAAATCGGATGCTTAAAATTATAGGGATGAAGATAAATCATTGAATTTTCAAATTTCTTCAAACTAATAGCTGCATATGGATTGTTGAAGCTCTTGAAGCATTTTAAAAAAACGTATAAAAGTATAGGCAGCTTACTATTTAACCACTTATGCTTTATTTGAGCTTGGTTCAATTTTTGCTTTCTCTGTAACAACGATAAAAAATCGGAGATCAAAATGATGAAAAATGAAAATCACATAAAAACGTTTTATAAAAAAGATATGGGCTGGCGTTTATTTGGCTTAGCGCTTGCGATTCAAATCCTCTTTATTGGAGCAAATTATTTAGTAATGATGAGCTGACTTTGATTCTGAGGCTTTTTTAACGGTATGATTTAAAGCACGTTCGCTAGTTTTGAGTCATTTTGCCCATGTTAAAGCTGATTTATTACGTACCTGAGTCACATCTTGAGTCGACTAAACAAGCCATTTTCTCTGCTGGTGCAGGTGGTATCGGTAATTATGAACACTGTGCATGGCAAGTGAAAGGAATAGGGCAGTTTAAGCCAGTCAAAGACGCAGATCCTTACATCGGAGAGCTGGACGAACTTGAACAAGTTGATGAGTGGCGTGTAGAAACAATTGTAATTGAAGAAAGTGCCAAGGCTGTAGCGAAAGCATTAAAGGCAAGCCATCCTTATGAAGAGCCTGCCTTTGAGTTTATTCAAATCATCGAAATTGATTTTAATTAAACTGAGAGAAATCTGGTTTACGTTTTTGCATAAATGCTTGTACTGCTTCTAACATTTCAGGTGAGTGAACGCGTTGCATAAAGATTTCAGCTTCATGATCAATACATTCAATAATTTGCTCTAAATTATGCTTCATAAGCGCTTTTGTCTGCTTCAATGATGCAAGAGGTAAGGCTGCTAAATGCTGAGCTGTTGCCTGAGCAGATGCGTAAGAATCTTCAACTACTTCATTAACTAAGCTTGCTTGTACTGCAGTTTCAGCCTTGAATTTTTTCGCAGTAAGCAGAAGCTCAGCTGCTTTGTGATAACCCGCTTGTTGAATGAGTAATTGACTTGCACCACCTTCTGGAGAAAGGCCAAGACTTACAAATGGAATTTGGAATAGGGCAGTGTTGTCAGCAAAAACTAAATCTGCATGTAATAAAATCGTAACGCCAATTCCAATTGCCACACCTTTTACCGCAATAATAAGTGGTTTTGAGAATTTGGCAGCGGCTTTAAGTAGAACGAATGGCGGAACTTCTCCAGCTGGACCCATGTTTGGATTTTGTACAAAACCCATAAAATCTTTCATGTCATTGCCAGCGGTAAAATCTTGCTCGACACCACGTAGAATAACTACTCGAACATCTTTATTAAGGTCGGCTTCATTCAGTGCTTTGGCAATCCATAAATAAAGTTCGCCATAGAGTGCATTTTTTGCATCTGGGCGATTTATGGCTAAGGTGAGTACGCCACCTTCTAAATTTGCGTTTAAATGTTGATGAGGTTGTTGAATACAGCTAAGTGTCATCGTACTATCCTTGCTTTAAACCACGTTGTTAATTTTTAGGTTCTCATTATGGCGCATATTTTTTGTAATGAGCGTTACTGATGAGTTCATAAAAAGTGAAAATCTAATTATGTATAAATTTGACTATCTCGTTTTTATAGGGCGTTTTCAACCATTTCATTTGGCTCATATGCAGACCATTGAAATTGCCTTACAACAAAGCCATTATGTGGTTTTGGCGTTAGGCTCTGCTCAAATGGAACGTAATATTAAAAATCCGTTCTTAGCAATAGAGCGTGAGCAAATGATCTTGTCAAATTTTTCTCTAGAAGAACAAAAACGCATACGTTTTGTACATGTGGTAGATGTTTATAATGACGAAAAGTGGGTGAAACAAGTCAAATCTTTAGTGAATGGCGTAATTGAACCGAACTCAAAAGTTGGTTTGATCGGACATTTTAAAGACGAATCTTCCTATTATTTGAGACTGTTTCCTGAATGGATTATGGTTGAGCTTGATAGTTTAAAAGATTCAATTTCGGCAACGCCAATGCGTGAAGCTTATTATCGAGGTGAAATCCAAACGGAATTTTTTCCTGTAGGAACGATTAAATTTTTAGATGAGTTTAAAGAGACGGAAGTTTATGCTGAACTCCAGCGCAAATATCTTATAGATGATAAAACCAATCTAAATTAATTCAGCTTGTGGTTCGTGTACTTGATAAAGATCCTGCAACTACATTTGTAGTCATTGATGAAGTTGAAACTGATAACTGGGGTGTTGCAGGTGAAACTGTTTCTGCGATACGAAAAAGACAAAGTTTGAGTACTTAAAATGCAAAATAATCCGATTACTGAGATTCAGAAACAACTAGAACAATATTTTGATGGTTTGTATTTTTGTGATGTGCAACTTCTAAATAATGTTTTTCATCCTGATGCCATATATATCAATGTAGCCGAGCAACCCGTACTACGGCTTAGCATGGCTGAATATTTTCCAATTGTTGCGAGTCGGATTTCTCCAGCTTCAAAGCGACAAACACGACAGGATAAAATCAGTTCAATCAATTTGATTAATGAACGGTTGGCGCTAGTCCATGTTGAATGCGTTATCCACCCTAAATATTTTTATGATGCACTTACATTTGTGTTTGGAGATGGTAAATGGAAGATTATATCGAAAGTATTCCATTATCAAATTTTAGCGGACTGAATGATTAAGCATCTGCCCAAAAGATAATTCGGTTGGAAAAAGGATCGGTGATGCTGAGTTCAAGTGTTTCCCAATCTGTTTTTTCAACCTGAGGTTTAGAAAATTTATAATCTTTTTTGCTTAGTTCAGTTTGCAGTTCATAAATATCTTCCCAATAAATACGAATTGCACTATGTGGACTTACATCACCAAAATGCTCGGATAAATGAATAACGCAATCATCTTTGGAAATTTGTAAATATAAAGGAAAGTTATCTTCAAATTGATGTCGCCAATCAAGCTGAAAACCTAAAAACTCAAGATAAAATGATTGAGCTAAATCAACATCAAAAATTCTTAAAATTGGAGTGATTGAACCAGATTGCATCATTTTTCCTTTTAACGTGTACCAAATTGTTGAGTCCAATAACTCTTTTGCTTCACAGACTGATCAGAAGCACACGCGATTGCGTAAGTGGTGAATTTTGGATTCATTAGATTACTACAATGCAAGGGACTTGTTAGCCATCTAGACATAACTTGCCTTAAAGTTTTTTGGCCACTAGCGACATTTTCACCATTGGCTTTACCAAGGGTATTGTAAATTTTCAAACGTGATTTTAAGTCCAGACCTGTTGAGCCAACATGCCCGAGAAAGTTGTGTGCAGCCATATCTTCACTATGAGAAAGTGCACCTTTATATAAATTATTACTCCAGCTCAATGGTTTGGTTGCTGGGAAATACTGCTGACCACATTGGCGTGATTGCTGTCGGATCTGATTAATTGTGCTCAATACAGCTTGTTGATAGGCTGGGTTTTGTAAATCTTGGCAGCTTATTTCATTGAAATTGTTTTGAATTTGAGCAATTGATGTGGTGCTATCAGTGGGCATTACTAATGTATTTGCACTACATGCACCGATAAAAAGAGTAGCAGGCAGCAAAGAGCAAGTTTTGAGTAGACTCATATCATTGCCTTAAAATAATTATTCTAATATTTTATGATACGCCAAAGTCAAAGTATTGGGTAATGCTTTGCAAACAAAAAGCGAGTGTGAAACTCGCTTTTTGTTAGTTAATTTTATTAAGCTGTTTGAAGGGCTTTTAAGTCTTCTAGAACTTGTTCCGCATGCCCAGCAGCTTTAACTTTACGGTAGCTTTTAACTAAAGTTTTGTTATGGAAAATGAAAGTAGAGCGTTCAATACCCATTACTTTTTTGCCATACATATTTTTTTCTTTAATCACATCGAAGTGCTTACACAGTACTTCTTCTTTATCACTAATCAGATCAATAGTCAGTGCCTGCTTTTCTGTAAAATTTTGGTGGGCTTTTACTGAGTCGCGCGAAACACCAAAAATACTGGCACCTAAAGCATCAAACTGATCTTTTAAACAAGAAAAACCAACTGCTTGTGTTGTACATCCTGGAGTTGAATCTTTAGGGTAGAAGTAAATGATTAACCATTCATTTTCGACCTCAGTCAAGTTCACTTCACCTTGTGTTGTTGGGAATACCTGATTTGGTAATTGGATATTGTCAGTCATTTCTCATCCTTCAAAAAAGCTAAATTTGATCTAATTCAAGTGGTAAAAAAGCATATTCTTCATGATAAACAATATCGAGCTTTCTTACAGGAATTGGTTTGTTAAAAATTGGGCCATCAATCACAGTCGTATGAAATTCACCACCTTCACCACATGGATCAATACCGCGGTTTTCAAGTTCTTTTATATATTCTAAGTTTAAAGTTTTTCCTAAATCTTCAATTGTCATTCCTAGTTTTAAGTTCACTGTCACAAGAACACTACGGAAACCAAGATTAATAAATTCTTCAACAACTTCACGATGTGGGCGAAGCCAAAGAGGCATTCCTAATTTAAGTCCCACCTGTTGAGTTATTCGATCATGCCAACAGCCATGTTCAGGCATATCTAGATCACCTGTAACAAGTACCTCGGCACCTTGTTGTTTTGCCTGAATGAGTAATTCAATAAATTTAGCTTCATAGTCATTCCAGCTTGAAGAAGCCATAAATACGGGTAGGCCAATTGCTTCAGCTTGAGCTTGAATAATATCAAGTGGCATAGCATGCGAACGAGAGCGCTGACCTTGCTCTTCTAGCATGACAATGAGTCCATTAACTGTACCAGTTTGCATTGCATGGTAGAGTGCAAGGGAGCTGTCTTTGCCACCACTGAATGAGACAATAGAGGTCTTATTTATTGCGTTAGTTTTCCATTGTTCTTGCATGGTTTATTTCAGATGAATTGTTCAAGTTCGATAAGGTCATTTTAACAGAGCTACAAAAAAGCCTGCATAAATGCAGGCTTAATTTGGAATAACAAAAGCTTATTTTTTAGGAGCTTGTTGTTGAGCAGCTTTCATTGCATCTTCAGTTAATTTTTCAAGTTTAGTTGTTAACTGAGGACCGAAACATGCTTTAAGATCACGGTTTTGTTGTTGTACAAATCCTAGAGAGCTTGGGCTTTTCTTCGCATTGATTGCACTTTGGATTTCCCATTTTTGTGCTTCAGTCACTTTACCTTGTGCTTCAACTTGGCAGCTACAGAATTTGCTAACTTCAGATGAACTTAGTTTGCCGCCTTTAGCTGTTTGATCTTTACAAACGTTAACTAATGCACCTTTAACGTTGGTACTTTTATATGCTGCTTGAACTGGGTTTTCGGCAGCATGTGCTGCACCAGCCATAAGAGCAACTGTTGAAAACAAAGATGAAAGAATAAGATTTGATTTTAACAACTTCATAAATTTTACCTACTTATTACGGTATATAGCGTGTTGGGTCGGCAACACCAGCCTCGATAAAGCCTTCTTTACGCAAACGGCAACTGTCACATTTGCCACACGCACGTCCTTGAGCATCTGCTTGGTAGCAAGATACCGTTTGACTATAGTCTACGCCATGTTCAATCCCTAAACGTATAATATTCGCTTTGGATAAATGTAACAGTGGTGTTTCAAACTTAAGTGGTTTTCCTTCTACGCCAGCTTTAGTTGCTAAGCGTGCCATATTCGCAAAAGCATCAATAAATTCAGGACGACAATCAGGATATCCTGAATAATCAACAGCATTGATACCAATAACAATCGCTTCAGCATTAAATACTTCAGCTGCGGCTAGAGCATAAGAGAGGAAAATAGTGTTACGCGCTGGTACATAAGTTACAGGAATACCTTCTTGTAACTGTTCTGGTACGGCAATGTTGTGGTCTGTAAGTGCAGATCCACCTAAATTAGCCAAATCGATATTAATTACACGATGTTCAACGCCTGCCCGTTGAGCTAATGCTTTTGCTGCATCTAGTTCAGTCGTTGAGCGTTGGCCATACATAAAACTAATAGCAATACATTCATAGCGTGCTTGTGCCCAAGCTAGGCAAGTGGTTGAGTCTAAGCCGCCTGAAAGCAAAACAATGGCACGAGGGCGCATATTTTTCTCCATATTCGGAATGATTTATTTTGTTGAGTGATTAACGGCCTGATTCATCGTTCCAAAGCAGTTTATGTAACTGAAGTTGGAAGCGAACGAGGAGTTTATCATCAAGTATCCACTGTGCCAGATCACGTGCTAGACGTGGCAGGCCAACAGCACCTTTTTCAACTGCAAAGGCAGGGGAGAACCAAACGGTACTGACTTTTTTATGCAGTTGATATTTTTCAACTTGCTGCTTTGACCATTCATAATCTTCGCGATTACAAATGACGAATTTAATTTGATCGTGCGCAGTCAAATGATCAAGATTGCTGATGAGATTACGATGTTCCTCACCAGAAGTTGGAGTTTTTAAATCAAGAACTTTAGAAACACGCGAATCTACTTTTGAGACATCGAGCGCGCCACTGGTTTCTAAAGAAACATCAAAGCCAGCTTCACATAGACGTTGTAATAAAATTAAACAGTTTGGCTGTGCAAGTGGTTCACCACCAGTTACACAAATATAAGGAGTTTGATATTGGGTAGCTGTTTCAATGATATGTTCAAGTGAAAAACGTTCACCGCCTTCAAAAGAATAAGTGGTATCACAATAACTACAACGTAATGGACAGCCCGTTAGACGGATAAATACAGTCGGTAGGCCAGAGGCGTTTGCTTCACCCTGCAACGAGTAAAAAATCTCGGTAATGCGTAAACCGGACGCAGGGTCTGAGACAGGAATTGCAGAGGAACGTAAGGAAGCCATTCTAGAAATACCACACTATATAAAAAATAAAATCTCTACGATCAGTGTTGACCGTAGAGATGTTTGATCAAACTGAAATTAGTCAGCGCGTAACAAATCGTTCAAACTTGTTTTTGCACGTGTTTGCGCATCAACTTTTTTCACAATAATTGCAGCATATAAGCTGTATTTACCATCAGCTGACGGCAGGCTACCTGCTACAACAACTGAACCTGCTGGAACGCGACCATAATGGACTTCGCCAGTTGCACGGTCATAAATTTTAGTTGATTGACCAATGAAAACGCCCATTGAAATAACTGAGCCTTCTTCAACGATAACGCCTTCAACGATTTCTGAACGCGCACCGATAAAGCAGTTGTCTTCAATAATGGTTGGGTTAGCTTGTAATGGTTCTAAAACACCACCGATACCTACACCACCAGACAAGTGAACATTTTTACCGATTTGAGCACATGAACCTACAGTTGCCCATGTATCAACCATTGTGCCTTCATCTACATAAGCACCAATGTTTACATAAGAAGGCATTAACACTACGTTTTTAGCTTGGAAGCTACCACGACGTGCTACAGCAGGAGGAACAACACGAACACCTGCTGCTTTAAATTGTTCTTCAGTCCAACCAGAGAATTTAGTTTCAACTTTGTCGTAGAAACGAAGATCACATGACTCGATTGGTTTATTGTCATTTAATTTAAATGATAATAAAACAGCTTTTTTTAACCATTGGTGAACAACCCATTCACCATTGATCTTTTCAGCAACTCGAAGTGTACCGTTATCTAAACCAGCAATTGCTTCTTCAACAGCTTGGCGGATTTCGCTTGAGCAATCTGCTGCAGTAAAGTTTGCGCGGTCTTCAAATGCTTGCTCAATGATCGTAGAAAGCTGAGACATGATCTTCCTTCCATAAAAAATTTTAAAGATTTTACACTAATTTGTGACAAGAATCTTTGAAAAAACGTGTTACGTTTAATCGAGGATATAAATGAGGTAAATGAAAATAAGCTTATTAGATAATCAAGTGTTTTTTACACAAAAATGATTTGAAAATAAAAATTTAACTCAATTTGTATCAAAAAATAACAGAAATCTACCACTTTTTGTATAAAAAAGACTCTAAGCTCTCTTTATTATGATTTCAGTCACAAGATGAATAAATTAAAAACAGAGCCTTTTTGAGGAGAAAACTATGAAAGCATTACGTGTTTTAGTAACAACAACAGCTTTATTCGCTGCTGGTGCTGTAATGGCAGATGAAGCAGTTGTTCATGACAGCTACGCATTTGACAAAAACCAATTAATTCCTGTGGGGGCGCGTGCTGAGGTAGGTACAACTGGTTACGGTGGTGCTTTATTGTGGCAAGCAAACCCATATGTAGGTTTAGCACTTGGTTATAACGGTGGTGACATTTCTTGGTCTGATGACGTAAAAGTTAATGGCTCAACCTATGACATCGATATGGATAATAACAATGTTTATTTAAATGCTGAAATTCGTCCATGGGGTGCAAGTACTAACCGTTGGGCTCAAGGCCTATATGTAGCGGCTGGTGCAGCATATCTTGATAATGATTACGATTTATCTCGTAATGTTGATGCGACCCGTTCATTCCGTGTCAATAACCAAGACTTTATTGCGGGTGCCGATGGTGTAAAAATTAACGGTCAAATGTCTTATAAAAATGATATCGCTCCATACCTAGGTTTTGGTTTTGCGCCTAAAATCAATAAAAACTGGGGTGTATTCGGTGAAGTAGGTGCTTATTACACTGGTAACCCAACAGTTAAACTTGTTTCAACAGGTTCAGCGGTTACAACTGGTGATCAATCACTTGAAGAAGCAGTAAATGCGGAAGCTCGTAAAATCGCGAATGATGATAAATACCAATGGTTACCAGTTGGTAAAGTTGGTGTGAACTTCTACTGGTAAGATCTAAAAGAAAAAACGAGCTACGGCTCGTTTTTTTTTTGCATCTCATAAAATAAAAGAGCTAAAAAGCTCTTTTATTTATTTGTAATCTTTATTCATCTGGGTAAGCAATTTTCTTAAGCGCTTTAATATCGGCATCAGGTGAGCATAAAGAAATAAACTCGTAACCATAACCGCGTAGTAAATGGCCTTTACGAACTGCAATCCATGTCGTATTGACACCAAAAATATCAGTTTTAGTTTGTTTTAAGCGATGATCACGTTCTGTGTCATAGGCCACGTCATTGACAATTCCGACTCCCATGCCCAATTCGACATAAGTCTTAATAACGTCTGCATCAAGAGCCGACATTACGATATCTGCATCAAGGTGAGCTTCTTCGAAAGCTTTATCAATTTTAGAGCGGCCTGTAAAACCGCCATGATAAGTAATGAGTGGGTAATCCGCTAAAAGTTCAAGCGTAATCTTGTCTGCCTTTACTAAAGGATGATTTTGCGGTGTGATAATGCTGTGTTGCCATTGATAGTAAGGAATACTAGCCAGATTTTCTTCAGTTGTTAAAGACTCTGTGGCAATTCCAATATCTGCTTCACCTTGTAAGAGCATTTCTGAAATTTCAACAGGGCTGGCTTGTTGTAAAATCAAATGAACTTTAGGAAATAACTTCTTAAATTGGTTTACGATCGGAGGTAGCACATAACGTGCTTGAGTATGGGTCGTTGCGATCGTTAATGTACCTTCATCAACTTTATTAAAGTCTTCTGCAAGGCGTTTAATATTTTCAGCATCAACCAACATGCGTTCAACGATGCCAAGAAGAGATTGTCCTGGTTCTGTTAAACCTAGAAGACGTTTACCTTTTCGTATAAAAAGCTGTACACCTAGCTCATCTTCTAGATCTTTAATATGTTTACTTACACCAGATTGAGACGTGTAGAGTGCAGCCGATGCTTCGGTTAAGTTAAAGTTTTGGCGTACAGTTTCTCGGATAATTCTTAATTGTTGAAAGTTCATTCACACTTTTCCTCAAAAGAGGTGAGGAATTGCTTTAGTTCCGCAAGATATTTCCTCACCAAATATATTTCTTAAGCAACTTGATCTGCAAATAAGTGCAATTGAGATGCACTCACCCAAACAGCTTGATTTGGTTTAAATGCATGTAATTTTGCAGCTTCACTGCTCAGAGCAATTTCAATTAAACGTCCATTACGGTCTTGTAATTCCGCCACAACTTTTCCAGCAATCCAGATTTCACGTACAAAAGTCGCTTCAATCGTATTCGCTTGCGGTTGCGAGTGAATATGTAACTCATCTGGACGGGCAAAAGCAATCACTTTTCCTTGAGGTGCCTCAACTGCCGTTGGTAATTCAATACGGTCATTGCCAATACGAATAATACCGCCGGCATGTTCACCTTCAAAACGATTTGCCTGACCCAAGAAATCAAATACAAATGGAGTTGCAGGTTTTTCATAAACTTCACGAGGTGAGCCGATCTGCTCGACATTGCCCTTATTCATTACAATAATTTGGTCTGCAACCTCGAGTGCTTCCTCCTGATCGTGGGTTACAAAGATTGACGTAATATGCAATTCATCATGCAAGTTACGTAACCAGCGACGTAATTCCTTACGGACTTTAGCATCTAGCGCACCAAATGGTTCATCAAGCAATAAGACTCGTGGTTCTACTGCTAAAGCACGGGCTAAAGCAATACGCTGACGTTGTCCACCAGAAAGCTGAGCAGGGTAGCGGTCTGCTAAAAATCCAAGCTGAACTAGATCAAGTAAACGAGTAACACGTTTTTTAATTTCAGCTTCTGAAGGGCGTGTTGCACGAGGACGAACACGTAAACCAAATGCAATATTGTCAAATACAGTCATATGACGAAATAAAGCATAGTGCTGAAATACAAAGCCAACCTGACGCTCGCGTACATGTACATTGGTCGCGTCTTCACCTTCAAGTAGCACTTGACCACCATCAGCTGATTCTAATCCTGCAATAATCCGAAGGAGGGTTGTTTTACCACAACCAGATGGGCCGAGTAGGGCAACCAGTTCACCTTCCGGAAAATCTAGAGAAATATTTTTAAGCGCATGGAATGCACCAAAGTTTTTTTCAATATTTTTAACTTGAATACTCATGATTTCATTCCTTACGAATCAGTTGAATGTGGTTCTGGTTTGTCTTGATGTAGTTCTAACCACGTTTTCAATACCAGCGTTAATAGGGCTAAAAAAGCAAGCAATGAGGACACGGCAAACGCTGCGCTAAAGGTGTACTCGTTATATAAAATTTCGACATGAAGTGGCAGGGTATTGGTTTCACCACGGATATGGCCAGAAACTACCGATACTGCACCAAACTCACCCATTGCACGGGCATTACACAAAATCACGCCGTAAATCAAACCCCATTTAATGTTAGGTAATGTCACTTTCCAAAAGGTTTGCCAGCCTGAAGCACCCAATACAATCGCTGCTTCTTCTTCCTCTGTTCCTTGAGCTTCCATGAGTGGAATTAACTCACGTGCTACAAAAGGGACTGTAATAAAGATGGTTGCTAAAACAATTCCAGGTACTGCATACAAGATCTTAATGTCATGGTCCATTAACCAGCCGCCAAACCAACCTTGAGCACCAAAAATAAGTACGATCATTAAACCTGCAATAACGGGTGAAACCGAAAAAGGCATATCAATGATGGTGGTTAAAACTGCCTTACCTCTAAATTGAAACTTAGAAACAGCCCATGCTGCGGCAACACCAAATATCACGTTAATCGGAACTGCAATTGCTGCGGTTAATAAAGTTAATTTCACTGCTGATAACGTATCTGGATCAATCAAAGCCTGAACATAGACTTCAAGTCCTTGTTTAAATGCTTCTACAAAAACCAGAATGAGTGGCAACATGAGACAACTGAGGAAAAAAATCAGCGCAATTGTAATTAAGGTATAACGTACCCAAGTTGGTTCGCGTGTTGCATCTCGTGATTGCAATTTAAGCGCAAGTGCATTGCTGTCAGTATGTAGGTTCATGTGATATTTCTCCCTGTACGACGGTTTGCCCACGCTTGAAGTAAATTAATGGCAAATAAAATGATGAAAGAGAGAACTAACATGACCGCAGCAATTGTTGTTGCACCTGCATAATCATATTCTTCAAGGCGTGAAATGATCATGAGCGGAGCAATTTCTGTTTTAAACGGCTGGTTACCTGCAATAAAAATAACTGAACCATATTCACCGACACCGCGAGCAAATGCTAAAGCAAAGCCTGTGAATAGGGCTGGTAGTAATATTGGTAAAATAATCTTAGTAATTGTCTGCCAGCGATTTGCGCCGAGTGCCGAAGCTGCTTCTTCAAGTTCAGTTTCGATATCACTGAGTACCGGTTGAACTGTTCTTACAATGAATGGAATACCAATGAATATTAATGCCAACGTAATACCGATTGGCGTATATGCAACCTGAATACCGAGTGGTTCTAAATACTGACCGATCCAGCCAGTGGGTGCATAGAGTGAGGTAAGCGCAATACCTGCAACTGCAGTGGGAAGAGCAAAAGGTAAATCGACTAATGCATCAACCAAGCGTTTCCCAGGAAAGTTATAACGGACAAGGCACCAAGCTAAAAGTAAGCCAAACACAACATTAATAAAGGCTGCGATTAAAGCTGAACTAAAGCTGAGCTGAAGCGATTTTAAAATACGCTCAGAGGTTAAAATTTCCCATAATCCGTCCCATCCAATTCCAAATGATTTGATAAAGACTGCGGCTAATGGAATAAGCACAATAAAAGAAACGTAGGCGAGGGTGAAGCCCAAAGATAGACCAAACCCAGGCAGCACTCGGGATCGCTGCGACATGATATTTCCTCAAAGAGAAAAGCCTGCTGAAACCAGTAAGCGAATAAATAAAGATAAACGGTGCGATATAAAGCTGGGTATTAAGCAAATTTCAAAGAGAAATGAGTTTTTACCGGGTCGATAGATGAGTGACTACACATCGAATCTTCTGGAATCAAATAATTCAGCAAATCTGGAAACGGGCCAAAACCTGAAGCAACATTAATATGGCCGACTTCACCAAGATTAACAGGGTTTAATTTCCATGATTTCGCAAGTTGTAATGCATCAAAAAAAACAAGCCATGGATCATTTTCACTAATGAGGAGCGTTGTAGGCACATCAATTTTTAATTGATGAAAATAATCTTTGTAGTCAGTCAAACTATGTCGAGCAAACCCTGCTTCCCCAAAGCGTGCTGGATTTGCCGGAGCGACTAAAATAAGTTTCTTAACTCGGTTTTTTAACTCTGGATGCTCAGCTAAAGCAGCGACACTTGTTAAGCAACCAAAGCTATGAGCAACAATTTGTACAGGAGCTGGTGCTGCTTGAACCGTTTTAACGAATTGCTCAACCCATTCACTTAGTACAGGTCTATCCCAGTTTTTTTGCTCAACACGAGAACTAGACACGAGTTTACGCTGCAACCAAGATTGCCAATGCTGATGTTCACTTCCACCTACACCTGGAACAATTACAGTATGAATCATGTCTGTTCTCCTTATTTTTAGTACAAAGAATTACTTCTCTGTACTATTGATTTTCACGATTTGATCGAAAACACCACCATTGTCGAAGTGTTTCTTTTGTACTTTCGTCCAACCACCAAACTCTTTATCGATAGTTACAAGCTTCAATGGCTTAAATACGTTGCTGTATTTCTTAAGAACGGCTGCATTGCGTGGACGGTAGAAGTTGCGTGCTGCAATTTCTTGGCCAGCTGGTGAATACAAGTAGTTGAGGTAACCTTTAGCAATCGTTAAGTTGCCTTTTTTCGCAGCATTTTTCTCAACAACAGCAACTGGTGGTTCAGCTAAAATTGAAAGAGATGGGGTAATAATTTCAAATTTGCCAGGCTGTTCACGAGTAGCTAAATATGCTTCATTTTCCCAAGCCAGTAACACATCACCAATGCCACGTTCAGCAAACGTCGTGGTTGCACCGCGTGCACCCGAATCTAGAACCTTAGTGTGTTTATAAATTTGGCGAACATACTCTTGTGCTTTAGTATCGTTACCCCCTGGTTGATGTTTTGCCCAAGCCCAAGCTGCAAGATAATTCCAACGAGCACCACCTGAAGTTTTCGGGTTTGGCGTAATAATTTCTACACCTGGTTTGATTAAATCACCCCAGTCTTTAATTTGTTTTGGATTACCTTTACGCACTAAAAACACAATTGTTGAAGTGTATGGGGTAGAGTTCTGCGGTAACTTTTTCTGCCAGTCAGCTGGAAGTAATTTTGCTTTTTCCGCAATTTCATCGATATCCGCTGCAAGTGCTAATGTCACTACATCTGCATTTAAGCCATCAATCACTGCACGCGCTTGCTTACCAGAACCGCCGTGTGATTGTTTGAACTCAATATCTTGACCAGTACGTTGTTTCCAGTAAGTACCGAACTGTTTATTGAAATCTGTATATAACTCACGAGTAGGATCGTAAGAGACGTTTAAAAATTCTTGCGCTGCAAATGATGAAACAGACAGAAGTGCAGCGATAACCCCGACTTTTAACTGAGAAAAACGCATGAGATAAGTCCTCAAAAAATATGAAATGTTCAAAACATGAACGCAGAATAGCGCTAGTCTTTATTCTAAAAAAATAATAAAAAACGAATTTAATATGAAAAAAATAGAAATAGTAAAAACAGATAAGTTATTCTTAAATCTTGATATAGAACAAGTTTCAAAAGTAGATACGAAATCGGTATAATTTTTTAAAATCAGTCATTTATTATTTAAATGAAAGGTGTTGTATTGTTGGGTCGTTTTAAGCAAAGGGTGGATTAAACATGTGGTGTTTTAAAAATGGGCAACCTGTTGAAACCATTCCTTTACTGGATCGAGCATTTCATTATGGAGATGGATGCTTTAGCACAATTCGTGTTTTTCAAAATCAGATTGAGCTTAAAGAAAGACATTGGGAGCGCCTAAAACTTGCATGTCAAAAACTGTCTTTAATTGCGGATTTTGAACTCATAGAACAGAGCTTAGAGCAATTACAAAAGCAAAATCTTGTACTCAACGGTACTTTAAAAATTGTGATTAGTCGTGGGATAGGTGACCGTGGTTATAGTTTGCCAAAGCATAATGCTGATATTTATATCTGGTTTTATCCGAAAGCTTTAGAGCCATTTCAGCCAGACTTTATTCAGTGTGGTGTTTTAAATCAGGCCTTAGGTTTAACCATGCCAAGCTTGGTTGGGCTTAAATCTTTAAACCGTCTTGAACAAGTATTGCTAAAAAAAGAAGCAGATCAACTAGGGTGGGCTGAAGCATTAGTTACTGATGTACAAGGTTATATTGTTGAAGGGGTTAGTAGTAATTGTTTTATTCGTTTAAATGATAGATGGATTACTCCTGAACTTCGTTATAATGGCGTCCACGGTGTAATGCGGGCAGAAATTCTGGCGCGTATGCAGCACCATGGTATTGCCTGTGAAGTACGTGTAATTGAGTTAGATGAAGTATCTGAAATACAAAGTCTATTCTTTTGTAATGCTTTAAACCCTATGCGAGTAGTTTCTCATTTAGGCGAGAAAACGCTAGATACACAGGTATGCATAGATTTATTTCATATCCTTAACTTAAATCAGATTCATTAATATGCCGAAGCCACCTGTGAATGCGAAAGCAAAAAACGCCAAGAAAAATAACAAAAAACAAGCTCCAAAATTTTCTAAGCGATTGGTTTTAATTGGCCTTTTTATTGTTTTAATTTCTACTTTTGCCATTTTATGGTCGAGTCTATTTAAAGCTTATCCTATTGAAGGCAAAAAACAGATGTTATCTATTACATCTGGTGAAACCTATTCTGGTTTTATTGATCGTTTGGCGAAAGAAGGCAAAATTAGCTTTCCAGTGGTATTGAAGCTTTATCAGAAATTTATGATTCATGACAGCATGAAAGCTGGTGTATATGAAATTGAACAGGGAATGAGTGTAAGGGAAGTATTAGAGATGCTATCTGATGCAGATAATGCTCAGATGAACCGTGTCTTGGTCATTGAAGGTACAACTTTTAAACAGCTTATTACTGCACTCAAAAATGATAAAAATGTAAAAAATACAATATTAGATTTACCAGATGATCAGCTGATGAAGGCGCTTGGGATTCCTTATGGGCATCCTGAAGGCTTGTTCGCACCTAATACTTATTTCTTTGCCAAAGGTGAAACAGATAAGAAAATTCTTACCGATTTATACCACCGTCAAATAAAAGCACTAGATGCAGCTTGGGCAAATCGTGCGCCGAATTTACCTTATAAAGATAAATATGAAGCATTAATTATGGCTTCTATTGTTGAGAAAGAAACAAGTTTAGACAGTGAACTTACACAAGTTTCAGGCGTTTTCGTTCGCCGTTTAAAAATTGGTATGCGTTTACAAACGGATCCAACTGTTATTTACGGTATGGGTAATAACTATAAAGGCAATATTACCCGAGAAGACCTCCGTACCCCAACAGCATATAATACTTATACTATTAATGGCTTACCGCCAACGCCAATTGCTTTACCAAGCCAAAAAGCAATTGAAGCTGCATTGCATCCAGATGATTCAAATAACATCTATTTTGTAGCGACTGGCAATGGTGGACATAAATTTACGGCAAGCTTGCAAGCGCATAATCAAGCGGTGCAAGAGTACTTATCCGTGTTGAGATCGAAGAAATAAGGAAAAGAGATGTTTATTAGCTTTGAAGGCACGGAAGGGGTAGGTAAAACTACACTTATTCGAAAAATTCATCAGTATTTTGAAGAGCAAGGTAAACAAGTTATTTTAACACGTGAACCGGGTGGTACGCCGTTAGCAGAACAAATACGTTCAATGCTTTTGGCGGTGAATCATGATGAAAATATGAGTCATGATACCGAGTTATTACTCATTTATGCGGCACGTGCTCAACACTTACAACAAGTTATTTTGCCGGCTCTAGAGTCTAATAAAATTGTTTTAAGTGATCGTTTTACCGATGCAAGCTTTGCTTATCAATGTTCTGGTCGTGGTTTAAGCCAAAATAAATTACAGCTTTTAAATCAGAACTTTGTTTCGCGCATGCCTGAGGTGACTTTCTGGTTAGATGCACCGATTGAACTCGGGATGAACCGTGCACGTGAACGTGGAGCTTTAGACCGTTTTGAACAAGAAAAGTTAAGCTTCTTTACTAAGGTTCGTGAAGGCTATGAAACCTTATGGAAAGCTGAACCTGAACGTATTAAGCGAATAGATGCAACCCAAAGTCCTGATCAGGTATTCGAACAGGCATTGCAATATTTAGGATAAGCAATTGGATGAGCCACTCTTATAAAATATGGGAGTGGTGAAAAATGACGTTAATTCTGATTTAAAACGTCATAGAAAATATCTGCTATTTTCTTATGCTATCTTACATATGATTTATAGATTGAAGAATAACAAGGATGAAAAGCTCAAAAGAAGAAATCGTGGCATTTCTAGAAAAGGAATTTCCACCAAGTCTTGAACATTGCACGATTGAATCAGTCACGCCTAAAGCTGCTGTCGTTTATTATCATGTCGATCAAAGACATCAGCGCCCCGGTGGTACCATATCTGGTCCAACGATGATGACTTTGGCTGATTTTGCTTTATATATTGCAATATTAGGTGAAATTGGAATTATTGGTTTAGCTGTGACGACCAATTTTAATATTAATTTTCTAAGAAAACCCGCAGGTGATCAAGACTTACGTAGTGAATGTAAACTCATGAAAGTCGGAAAGAGCTTGGTCGTGGGTGAGGTCTGGATTTATTCAGTTGGGTTAGAAGAACCCGTTGCACATGTGACCGCGACTTATTCAATTCCACCTAAATCATAAATATCAAAGCAAATAAAAAGCACAGTCTGAACTGTGCTTTTTTTTAGAAGAACAGCTTAAATATCAGTATTAACCAATGGCTGTTCTACTGCAAAATTTGGAGGAGTTAAAACTGTTTTACGAATCTCACTCGAAGTTTCTGGATAATCAAGCGTGTAATGTAGACCACGTGATTCTTTGCGTTGCATAGCACAGCGCACGATCATCTCAGATACTAAAACAAGGTTACGCAGCTCAATTAGGTTTTTGCTAACACGGTAGTCTTGATAATACTCAGTGATTTCACGCTTTAACATTTCAATACGATGCAAAGCACGTTCTAAACGTTTTGTAGTTCTTACAATACCAACATAGTTCCACATGGTCGAACGTAACTCATCCCAGTTTTGTAAAATCACCACATCTTCATCAGGGTTGGTTACTTGTGAGTCATCCCAAGTTGGTACTTCAGGTAATTTGAAGTTTTCATCAAATTTATTTTCGATATCTTTTGCTGCACTCATGCCGTAAACGAAGCATTCAAGTAATGAGTTACTTGCCATACGGTTTGCACCATGTAAGCCCGTATAAGACGTCTCACCAATCGCATATAGACCTTCGATATCCGTCTGGCTATTTGAGTCAACTACGACACCACCACATGTATAGTGCGCTGCTGGCACCACTGGAATCATGTCTTTGGTAATGTCGATACCTAACTCAAGCAATCGCGCATAAAGTGTAGGGAAGTGCTCTTTGATAAACTCTGGTGATTTGTGTGTAATGTCTAACCACACATGACGAATACCGAGGCGTTTAATTTCATGGTCAATGGTACGTGCCACAATATCGCGAGGAGCCAGTTCTGCACGATCGTCAAAACGTAGCATAAAACGCTCGCCATCAGGTAAGCGCAAATAAGCACCTTCACCGCGCATGGCTTCAGTAATTAAAAATGAGCGAGCTTGAGGGTGATACAGACAAGTTGGGTGGAATTGGTTAAATTCCATATTGGCTACACGGCAACCTGCACGGAAGGCCATTGCAATACCATCACCTGTAGCAATATCTGGATTAGATGTGTAGAGGTAAGCTTTCATCGCACCGCCGCAAGCCAGTGCGGTGAATGGTGCAAGGAATGTATGAACTTTTTCCGTATTTTCATCTAAGGCATACAAACCAATAGCGCGATTCGCTTGATCGGTATGACCTAATTTATGCGATGTAATTAAATCAATCGCAATGTAATTTTCAAAAATAGTAATATTTTTACGTTCTTTGGCACGTTCAACCAAGGTGGTTGAAATGGCTTTACCTGTTGCATCAGCAGAATGGATAATGCGTCGCTGTGAATGGCCACCTTCGCGTGTTAAATGAAGTTGTTCATCTTCATCTAAAGTAAATTGCACACCTTGCTTTAAAAGAAAATCAACAGAAGGACGACCGCCTTCTACGGTATGTTGTACCGCATCCATTTCACATAAATGAGCACCTGCAATCATAGTGTCATTAATGTGCTGTTGAATAGAGTCAGTCTCATCAAGAACAGCAGCAACACCACCTTGAGCATAGAAGGTACTTGCTTCGGTTAAAGCAGCTTTGGCTAAAACTGCAATATTAAAATGATTTGGTAACGATAAAGCCAGACTTAAACCAGCACCGCCGCTGCCCACAATAATCACGTCAAAGTGGTGAATTGTCTGTAAATTAGGCATGTCCATTCGCAACAATCTAAAACGTCCGCTAATGACACCCCTTTTTATCTAAAAAGGCAAGAGCTTAAGCGCTCTAACTCAGAGAAAAATTGCAATTGGCTTAAAAAGTTGCAATGCGTAAAATAATGATTGTAAGGATGCCTTACAAATAAACATATTGTTACGCACAACCCCAAAGCGTTGTGATACAACAGTTTTATTCTTATTCTCGTAGACCAATTGTGGGTGAGCACCGAATGAAAACTCGCTATTTACAACAAGGAATGTATGCAGCGGTATTTACAGTTGCTGCTGTTCAGGCAAATGCTGCTGTTGATTTTTCAAACCTCGTTGAACAAGTTAGTCCAGCAGTGGTGAGTGTAAACGTCGTAAAAAAAATGACTCAGGATGAACTATTGCAGCAGCAAGTCCCTGAAATTTTGAAACGTTTCTTTGGAAATCAGGTCATCATTCCACAGCAACAGGGTCCACAAGAAAAAACTGCATACGGTAGTGCATTCTTTATTAGTAAAGATGGTTACCTACTCACCAACCACCATGTGATTGAAAATGCCTCACGCATTAGTATTACTTTAAATGACCGCCGTGAAATTGATGCAACTGTGGTTGGGAGTGATGAGCGTACAGACGTTGCATTGTTAAAGGTGACTGGAAATAGCTATCCAGCTTTACGCGTAGGAAATGTTGACCGTTTACGAGTGGGAGAGCCCGTTTTAGCAATTGGTTCGCCTTTTGGTTTTGACTATTCTGCGTCGGCAGGTATTGTGAGTGCTAAATCACGAAATATGAGTGGTGAAACTTCGGTACCATTTATTCAAACTGACGTTGCGCTAAACCCAGGTAATTCGGGTGGTCCATTATTTAACCAAAATGGTGAAGTAGTCGGGGTAAACTCTCGAATATTTAGTGGTACTGGCGGCTATATGGGCTTGTCTTTCTCTATCCCGATTGACGTAGCAATGGATGTTGCCGAACAGCTTAAAACTAAAGGTAAGGTAACACGCTCTTATCTTGGTGTGATGATGCAAGACATTGACCGCAACCTTGCCGATGCTTACAAGTTACCAAAACCTGAAGGTGCTTTAATTACTCAAATTTCTCCAAACTCGCCTGCACAAAAAGCAGGCTTGCGAGCTGGTGATGTGATTTTGAAATATAACGGTAATCCGGTATCGCGCACGAGTGAATTACTCTACGCATTAAACAAAGTACAGCCGAATCAAACTGTTCAGTTTGAAGTATTACGTGACGACAAAACACGTAATATTTCAGCAACTTTAACGACTGCCCCAGATGAAACACCTGCCACAGGTGCACAAAGTACTGTATCTAAAGGCCCAGTTTTAGGAATGAGCATTCGTGATTTAGCTGAGCCAGAAAAAAGTGCTTTAAGTGTAAAAGGTGGTATCTATGTACAAGATGTTCGCCGTGGTGGCTTAGCATCATTGTCAAATATCATTCCGGGTGATGTGATTGTTCAAGTCAACAATAACCAGATTTTAAATAGTCAGGATTTTGCAAAAGTTGTTTCTAACTTGCAAAAGAATACGGTAGCGCGTGTTGCAATTATTCGTCAGGGACAACGTGCAATGCTTGGTTTACGTATTCAGTAAACTTAAAAAAGAAACAATGAACCACCCTAGACATGGGTGGTTTTTTGTTATTTATCTTGAGCGTATAGTGATATCTACCTAAAATTATTTCAGTTTAAAAGTTAATAAATAAGAGTAAACATTTGTGAGTAGTATTTTTGATTTACATATTCAAGTGCAGCCACATCATATTGATGCTTTAGGACATGTGAATAATGTGATGTATGTACAGTGGATGCAAGATGTAGCTGCTGCTCATGTTGAGACCTTAGGAGTCGGGGTAACTAAATATCTCGAGCTAAAACATGCAATGGTCGCGGTTGAGCATCATGTGCAATATCGTAAAGCTGCATTTGAAGGCGAACAAATTGTATTACGTACATGGTTAGATGATATCAATGCTCTTTATTCGTTCCGCCAATATGTATTTTTCCGTCCATCAGATCAGGCCGTATTATTTGTCGGAAATACTAAATGGGCATGCATTGAAATTGCTACAGGACGTCCAAAACGAATGTCTCCAACTTTTACCCATGCATACAAGCCGCTTGATTCAAGCATAAACCCTTATGATTTTACTATTTCGTATGCTCAATAACCTGAAGTAATAGGCTCACTTTGATTGTCATTTTTAAAACATAAGTACAAAGCTCATGATTATTTTGGATACTTTAAAATATCCATCTGTTATAATCTCACGCAATTTATTTAACTGCTTTGGCTGTGTATTAAAACAAGCTACATAGCACTCTATATTTTCTCAAGGTAACCCATGGCGCAAGCTAAAAAATCCGTCGATATCAAAAATATACGAAATTTCTCGATTATTGCTCACATTGACCATGGTAAGTCTACATTGGCTGACCGTTTTATTCAGATGTGTGGTGGTTTACAAGATCGTGAAATGCAAGCTCAAGTCTTGGACTCAATGGAGCTTGAGCGCGAACGTGGGATTACCATTAAAGCCGCTTCAGTTACGCTATATTATACTCATCCTAATGGTCAGGAATATCAACTTAACTTTATTGATACTCCCGGACACGTAGACTTCTCGTATGAAGTTTCTCGTTCATTAGCTGCATGTGAAGGTGCGTTATTGGTTGTAGATGCTGCACAAGGTGTAGAAGCACAATCAGTTGCAAACTGTTATACCGCGATTGAACAAGGTCTCGAAGTTCTTCCTATTTTAAATAAAATTGATTTACCGCAGGCTGAACCTGAACGTGTAATTCATGAAATTGAAGAAATTATCGGGATTGAAGCGACAGATGCACCAACCTGTTCAGCAAAAACTGGTTTAGGTGTTGAAGGTGTTTTAGAGCGTTTAGTCGATGTTATTCCGGCGCCAGAAGGTGATCGTGAAGCACCATTACAAGCATTAATTATCGACTCATGGTTTGATAACTACTTAGGCGTAGTTTCTCTTGTTCGTATTAAACAAGGTCGTATCCGCAAGGGCGACAAAATGTTGGTTAAATCGACAGGACAAACTCATCCGGTCACTTCTGTAGGTGTATTTAATCCTAAGCATACTGAAACAGATATTCTTGAAGCTGGTGAAGTAGGTTTTGTTATTGCGGGTATTAAAGATATTTTTGGTGCGCCAGTAGGTGACACGATTACGCTTGCATCTACCCCTGATGTTGCGATTTTACCCGGTTTCAAAAAGGTTAAACCACAGGTTTATGCTGGTCTTTTCCCGATTGATGCGAGTGATTTTGAGCCATTCCGTGAAGCGCTACAAAAATTGCAGATTAACGACTCGGCTTTATTCTTTGAACCAGAAAGCTCTGATGCATTAGGTTTTGGTTTCCGTTGTGGGTTCTTAGGGATGCTACATATGGAGATTGTACAAGAGCGTTTAGAACGTGAGTATGATCTTGATCTCATCAGTTCTGCACCTACCGTAATTTATGAAGCATTAACCAAGAAGGGCGAAACGATTTATATCGACAGTCCATCAAAAATGCCGGACGGATCTACTGTAGAAGATTTGCGTGAACCAATTGCTGAATGTCATATCCTTGTTCCTCAAGAATACTTAGGGAACGTAATGACGCTATGTATCGAACGTCGTGGTGTACAAAAAGATATGAAATTCTTGGGTAACCAAGTTTCTATTACATTTGAAATCCCGATGGCTGAAGTCGTTATGGATTTCTTTGACAGATTAAAGTCATGCTCTCGTGGCTTTGCATCTTTAGACTATAACTTTGTACGTTTTGAAAGTTCAGCTTTAGTTAAGGTGGATGTGTTAATTAATAGCGAAAAGGTTGATGCCTTGGCTATGATTTGTCACCGTAATGATGCACGCCATCGAGGTATTGCATTGGTTGAGAAAATGAAAGACTTGATTCCTCGCCAAATGTTCGATGTTGCTATTCAGGCAGCAATCGGTGCGCAAATTATTGCTCGTTCTACTGTAAAAGCAATGCGTAAAAACGTATTAGCAAAATGTTATGGTGGTGACGTTTCACGTAAGAAAAAACTACTTTCTAAACAAAAAGAAGGTAAGAAACGTATGAAACAAGTGGGAAGCGTTGAAATTCCACAAGAAGCGTTCTTGGCTGTATTGAAAGTAGAAAGATAAGAAATGAAGGTCGGGGGAAGTAAGACATTACTTTTCCCTACTTTAAGACAAGCAGCTAGGCTGCGAGTGAGGTCGTGTGGATTTTGATTTTAATTTAATTCTTGTTCCAGTTACGCTGATTCTATTTGCAGTGTGGTTGTTAGATAAACTTGTATTCAAACAGCGTGCAAATAAAGGGCGCGGGAACGAAAATTTTGTTATTACATGGGCTTATGACTTTTGGCCAGTTTTAGCTGTAGTACTTGTACTTCGTTCATTCCTTTACGAACCATTTAATATCCCATCAGACTCTATGGTCCCTACTTTAGAAACTGGTGATTTTATTCTGGTGAATAAATTTGATTATGGTGTGCGTCTACCTATCGTCAATAAGAAAATTATTGATGTGGGTGAACCAAAGCGTGGTGATGTGATTGTATTCCGTTATCCGCCTCAACCTACCATTAGTTATATTAAACGTGTAATCGGTTTGCCAGGCGATCATCTTGTTTATGATCATGGACAATTGATTATTAACGGACAAAAAGTACCGAAAGTATTAACACAGTTTAGCCGTGAAAAAGATGTATTAGATACACCAACGTCTATTTATCATAAAGAGACGATTGGTACGCATACCTTTACAATGCGCGAACTTGAAGGCGTAAATGTGGCGCGTCAAGCACCGTTTATCAACTATGTTGAAAATGGTAAATATGCAAACCAAGACGGTTTATATTGGGAAGTGACTGTTCCAAAAGGACATTACTTTGCAATGGGGGATAACCGTGATCAAAGTGCAGACAGTCGTTTCTGGGGCTTCGTTCCTGAAGAAAATCTAACAGGACGAGCATTCTACGTCTGGATGCATAAAGAACCGGGCTTACATCTTCCTAACTTTGGCCGAAATGGAAAAATAGATTAAAAACAACCATTAGGAAAAAAAGAAATGCGTAAGGCACAACAAGGTACTTCGTATTTAGCAATTTTATTTGGGGTGGTTATATTTGCGGTTGCAGTAAAAGCTGTACTTGCAGTTTGGCCAGCATATTGGGATGATCGATTGATTAATAATCAAATAGAAGAGCTTTTACAAGAAAGCTCTTCTGACATCACCCCGCAGAAGTTTATGACACAAATGGATCAGCGACTGGAAATGAACAATATTCGTGATCTTCATTTCAAAGAGATTGCGCAAGTGTTTAATGAGTCTGGTCTAAAAGTCCAAAAGAAATATGAGGTAAGAAAACCCTTCTTATCAAATATTGATTTAGTTTTAACATTTGAGAAGAGTTTTGATAAAACATCAGTTCAAACTAAGTGATCCTCGCTTATTGAGTCGAATCGGATATCAATTCAAGCAGCTTGAATTGTTACAGTTAGCTTTGACTCATCGTTCGGTGAGTCATAAATACAATTACGAGCGCTTGGAGTTTTTAGGCGATTCATTATTGGGCATGATTATTGCCAATTATCTATATCATGCCTATCCAAATGAAAACGAAGGCCGTCTAACGCGTATGCGAGCGACTTTAGTACGTCAGGAAGCGTTAGGTAAGATTGCAACCGATTTGCAACTTAGTCGGTGTTTAATATTAAGTACGGGTGAATTGAAATCTGGTGGTCATCATCGTGAGTCAATATTGGCTGACACGGTAGAAGCCATTATTGGTGCAATTTATATTGATAGTGGTGATCTCAACTTACTTACAGATATTGTGCTAAAATGGTATGTACCGTATTTAGACCATATTGAGCCTACGGATCAACTTAAAGACCCTAAATCACGTTTACAAGAGTATCTACAAGCACGTAAAAAACCTCTCCCTGTTTACGAGGTTGTAGATATTCAGGGTGATGCACCTCACCAGCACTTTAAAGTTGAATGTTTGATAGATGGCTTATCAAAGATTCATGGTGAGGGTTCAAGTCGTCGTTTTGCCGAGCAGGCAGCAGCGGCGGAAATTTTAAAGTTATTGGAGCAATAACCTGCATGTCGATGCATTCTGATCAAATCAATCCAGATTCAAATGAGAACCAAGATCCTAATAATCTGATTGATCAATTTTTTAGTTCCAAAGGCGTTACAATTCCTTCGGATTTTAAGAGCGGATTTGTGGCGATTGTGGGACGTCCAAATGTGGGTAAATCTACCCTCATGAACCATTTGTTAGGTCAAAAGCTTTCTATTACTTCGCGTAAACCTCAAACAACACGTCATAAAATTATTGGTATTGATTCGCGTGAAAAAATGCAGGCGGTATATGTAGATACCCCGGGTATGCATAAAAAAGAAGTGCGCGCTATTAATAAAATGATGAATCGTGCAGCTCATTCTGCATTGCGCGACGTCAATTTGGTCTTATTTGTTATTGATGCTTATAAGTGGACGCAAAATGACGACTTAGTCCTTGAAAAACTCAAGAATGCTGAAATGCCAGTTATTTTGGTGATTAACAAGGCTGATACTTTTGAAGATAAAAGAGATATTCTTCCTTTGATTCAAGAGCGCGCTAAGCTTATGAATTTTGCCGAGATCGTTCCTGTATCTGCATTACGCGGAGCAAATCTGGAACACTTAAGCGAAACGATTGAGAAGTATCTTCCTTACCAAGCACCTTTGTATTCATTTGATCAGATTACTGACCGTTCTGAACGCTTTTTAGCTAGCGAAATTATTCGTGAAAAAATCATGCGTCAGTTAGGTGAAGAATTACCTTATGATTTAACAGTACAAATTGAATCTTTCAAAACGGAAGAAGAGACTGTTAATGAAAAAACTGGTCGTTTAAAGCCAGCTTGTACTTATATTGATGCAACGATTTTTGTAGATCGTGCAGGCCAAAAAGCGATTGTGATTGGTGAAAAAGGTGCCAAGCTTAAAACAATCGGTATGGATGCTCGTAAAGACATGGAAAAAATGTTTGAACAAAAGATCATGCTTACTTTGTGGGTTAAAGTTAAAGGTGGATGGTCTGATGATGAGCGTGCTTTAAAAAGCTTAGGGTATAGTGATATCTAAAGGATAAGGATGCTGGTATGAAAACAATTACATCATTGGTTGCTATAATTGGATGTACATTGATGTTACAAGGTTGTGTATATAAGCTTGTAACCGTACCAGTAGGTATCGCCTATAAAACTACAAAAGGTGTTGTTAAAGGTACAGCGGCTGTTGTAGGGGCGGTAATTCCTGACGGTGATGATGAGGACGACAAAAAAGAAAAAGAATCTGAGGAATAGTTTCTTTTTATGATGCGCAATGAAGTCCTCCATGGATATATGATTCATCACCGGAAGTACCGTGAAAAAAGTCATATTGTGCATCTTTTTACTCAGGAGTATGGGCGAGTCGATGGTATTTTAAGACAGACTCCGCCCCCTCAATATCAGCCTATCCGCTTGCAAGCCACGGGTAAAAGTGAGCTGAAAAACTTTACAAAGCTTGAAATCTTAAATCAGCCTGTTTTCTTTTTTGGTGATGCTTTTTTTGCCGGATTTTATTTAAATGAAGTTGTTCTTAGACTTTGTCCCTTAGAAGAGACAATGCCACAAACGTTTGAGCAATATCAGTTAACGTTACTTCAATTACAACAATTATCTTCCCACGAAAATCCTGACCTTTTTCTTCGGCAGATTTTGCGCCAGTTCGAGCATATTTTACTTCCTGAACTTGGATACGCGATTGATTTCTCAGTCGATACCCAACAACAGCCTATCCAGGCTCATCAGTTTTATCAATTTCAAGTGACAGAAGGTTTCGCTCCTGTTGTGCAGGCGAGTCGTTCTTCTTTGTCTGGGAAAGCGATTTTGTCTATGTTGGATTATGAGCAAGGGCAGGATTTTTCTCTCGAACAATTGCAATTATTAGGTAAACTATACCGTCAAATGATTACATCGCTTTTAGGTGATCGTCCCCTAAAAAGTCGACAATTGTGGATTCAAAACACTCAAACTCAATCGTAATTAGGATTTATTTATGGCTGCATTGCTTGGTGTAAACATAGACCATGTTGCTACTTTGAGACAGGCGCGCGGTACTACTTACCCAGATCCTGTAGAAGCTGCTCTTATTTGTGAACAAGCTGGTGCAGAGGGCATTACTTTGCATTTGCGTGAAGACCGTCGCCATATTCAAGATGATGACGTACGCCGCATGCGTCCATTATTAAAAACACGTATGAATCTTGAGTTGGCTGTTACTGATGAAATGATCGAGTTTGCGAAAGAAATTCAGCCACAGCATGTTTGTTTTGTTCCTGAAAGACGCCAAGAAGTAACCACTGAAGGTGGTTTAGATGTAGTAGGTAACTTTGAAAAAGTTAAAGCTGCAACTCAGACTTTAGCTGCTATCGGCTGCGACGTATCATTATTTATTGATGCAGATTTAGCTCAAATTGATGCAGCAGTTGCATGTGGTGTACCTACGATTGAGTTACACACGGGTGCATATGCAGATGCGGCAACAGAGCAAGATCAACAGGCTGAGCTGGCGCGTATCATCAAAGGTGTTGAATATGCAGCTTCAAAAGGTTTAGTTGTAAATGCTGGTCATGGCCTTAACCTTAAGAATATTGCTCCAATTGCTGCTATCTCGCAAATTCACGAGTTAAACATTGGGCACTCAATTATTGCAGATAGTGTTTTTGTGGGTCTAGTTCAAGCTGTTAAAGATATGAAAGCAGCAATTCAGGTGGCAGGTTAATTGGTTATGTCGAGTATCAATTACGATGAATTAATGCAACCTGTTTTGGCTTTTTTAGGCTGTCAAACGCCAAAAGCATGGTTAGATGAGGCAATCAATAATCTAGATATTTTGATGCAAGATCATGCGAATTGTGAAAAAAAAGCAGCTAGTACAGCAATGAACTTAATGTTTCGTTATAGCTTTTTCCCTGATTTGCAAGTAAAGCTTGCACAGCTGGTACGGGAAGAAATGCTTCATTATGAACAAGTGCTTGAGCTTATGGCTAAGCGTGGTCAAAAATGGGATGGCTTAAGTGCAGGGCGCTATGCTGGTGGGTTGCGTAAAGAGATTCGTACTTATGAGCCAGAGGCTTTAATTGATGTACTTGTGGTAGGTGCTTTTGTTGAGGCGCGCTCATGCGAACGCTTTCATGCTCTTGCCCCACGTGTAGATGATGAGTTAGGACGCTATTATCGCTATTTGCTTAAGTCGGAGTCTCGTCATTTTGAAGACTACTTGGCACTTGCATTTGATGTTGCAAAAACTGCAAAAATGAAAAATCCTAAAGAGGATATTCAGCAGCGCATTGAGCATATTCGTGAGGTTGAAAAGAATCTGATTTTAACGCCTGATGATACCTTCCGTTTTCATAGCGGTGTGCCTGCATAATATTAGAATTTTTAAATAAAAAGTTTACTGTAAAAGGTAAACTTTTTTATTAGGTGAGCTTTATTTCTTCGGTGGTAGGCATGTTCTGCTTTTAGTTTTTTAATGCATATAATTATTTAATAAATATATTTTTTATAAATTTTAATTTCTCTTAAAATTTTTTAAAAAACTTTTATTTTTTAAAGCAATAACGAATATTATGTAAATATAAAGATAGTTTTGTTCATAATCGGTTCAACTGAAGTAGTCAAATATTTTAAGGATATAAGAATGTTAGCATTAGTTACAGGCGCCTCTGCGGGCTTTGGTTATAGTATTTCAAAAAAACTGATTGAGTTAGGTTACAAAGTTATTGGCTGTGGAAGACGGGCAGAAAAACTAGAAGAACTAAAACAAGAACTTGGTGAAAAGTTCTATCCCTTAGTATTTGACATGACAGATACCGTAGAAAATATAAATAAGGCACTAGTTGATTTACCAACCGAATTTCAAATCAGTCAAATTGATTTATTGGTAAATAATGCTGGATTGGCCTTAGGGTTGGAGTCAGCAGATAAATCAGATTTAGATGATTGGTACACTATGATTGATACCAATGTTAAGGGGCTTATTACTGTTACCCGACTAATTTTGCCAAGCATGGTAAAGAAAAAGTCTGGCTTAATTATCAATATGGGCTCAATTGCAGGTACATACCCATATCCGGGGGGTAATGTTTACGGTGCCACCAAAGCATTCGTGGAGCAATTTAGTTTAAACCTTCGAGCTGATCTATCAGGTACTGGCATTCGAGTCACTAACATTGAGCCAGGGCTTTGTGGGGGTACAGAGTTTTCTTTGGTACGTTTTAAAGGTGACCAAGAAAAAGTGAACAGTCTTTATGATAAAAAGAATCCAATCTTGCCGGAAGATATTGCCAATACGGTAGCTTGGGTTGCCTCACAACCTCCGCACATTAATATTAATCGTATTGAAATGATGCCGACCACTCAGTCTTTTAATCCTTTAAAAGTAGTTGAAATGGAGTAATGATTTAAGAAAGGAATATCTTTTTCAAACTTAGATTAGATCATTAAGTCAAGTAAATGGTTTAAGCATGAAAATTAAATCCTCTATCTTGATAGGGGATTTTTTATAACTATTAATAAAATTATGGCAAAAAAAAACCCGCTTTAATGCTGCAGGCTTTTTAGTATTTGGCTCTCCCACCTGGGCTCGAACCAGGGACCTGCGGATTAACAGTCCGTCGCTCTACCGACTGAGCTATGGGAGAATCTGCATGCGATTATAAGGAGATTTTGAGAAGGGTCAAGTCTAAATTGTCATGTTTACTTCATTTTTGTGTTGTATGCTTTTTATTTGACCAGTTGGGTGCTGTGTTAAGAAATTACTTGCACTTTAAAAAGTCAATTGCTAGATTCAAGAAAGAACAAGCGTTTGGAGAAATCCAAACAGTGTGGATTTAAACCAACTTGCCAGCACTAAAATGGCTAAATCGGAGATAAGTATGAAAACGCTTACGATCGCTTCTATTTTTTCTAATTTTGATTTTTATCAACAAAATTATATTAATGTCTTAACTCAATCAGAATCTTATTACACACCTGTAGAAGATGCATGGATTGATGCTTATCCTTTCAAAAAACAGAACTTATATTTAGGTGATTTACTGCAACTTTGGTTTAGCTCTAAATGGAATGTGCATAATTCACTTAAAATTTTAAAAAGCTCAAAATTATTAAACTCCTCTAAATCTCTATATATTTTTCAATTAGAAGGGGAGTTGTTGTTGGGTAAAAATAAAGTGTTAGCTTGGTCTACTGAGCATCAAGAAATTATAGAACTTCAACTTAAAAATATTTGGGCACCTTATGTGATTGCGCAAACTTGTGAACGTCCAAATAATCAAGATTACTCAATAAAAAAGGCAGCGGTTTAAGGCTGCCTTTAATCCTTAGAGCCGAATAATCATGCAGGTTGCTGTTGCGTAGGCATACAGTTTACCTTCCTCATCAATAATCTTTCCTTCGGAAATACCTAAATTTTTACTTAAATTAATAACTTTACCTGTCGCAATTAAAGGATGGTTCTTTGGAATCGGACGGCACATTTTTACGTTAAGGTCGATTGTGCCATAGCCTACACCCGCGGGTAACATCGTATGTACTGCACAGCCAGTCACCGAATCTAGGACTGTTGCAGCAAAACCACCATGTACGCCACCGAGTGGATTTAGATGGTTATGATCCGCTTGGGCTTTGAAAGTAACAGATCCTTCTGAGATTTCAGTAGGCTGCATAGGTATAGTTTTGCTAATACTTGCAGGAGGAATATGGCCTTCTATCATGGCTTGTAAAAATTCAAGGCCAGTCATTTCCATCGGATTTTTCATTTTTTGAGTCCTTTAATTCTTTAAGTTCTAAAATAGAACTTGATGTTAAATTAGGCGTTAAAATACATATTGTCAAGTACAAGAAATATAGGCCACTTTATAGTTTATAAACTTGTAAATTTTGGTTGAGCAGAATATTTTATAACTCTAAAAATATAAACTTAGTGTGGAAAATAATAATGAACGGTCAGTGTTTATGTGGTGAAACAACTTTTGAAGTTGAATTAAAAAATCATGATGTACATGCTTGCCATTGCTCGATGTGTCGTAGACAAACCAGTGGTGTCATTATGACAATTGATGTGGTCAAAGGTAGTTTAAAGTTTATTCAGCAAAAGCATCTTAGTGTATTTAACTCTTCTGACTGGGGAGAACGAGGTTTTTGTAATGCTTGTGGAACAACAATTTTTTGGAGAACCAAAGATCAAAGCTACTGCAACATCAATGCATTTTCTTTAAATGAGCCCGTAGAAGACTTGAATTTGGATATGGAAATTTTTATTGATTCAAAACCCGATTTTTATACTTTTCAAAATGATACAAAGAAATTGACTGAGGCTCAGGTCGCTGCGTTATTTAACCTATAATAATTTTAATTATAAAAAAGGCCTCAATTTTGAGGCCCTTTTAATTTTTACAGATTATTTCGCAGCTTTTTCAGCTTCGATTGAAGCGATAGCAGCATCTACACCTTCAATTGAGTCAGCAGCTTTTTTGATACGTGCTAACGCATCAACAAGTACTTCGTCAGCTGTTGCATATGAAATACGCATAAAACCGCCTAAACCAAATGCATCACCAGGTACTACTGCTACGCCAGTTTCTTCTAATAACCATTCAGAGAACTCTGTGCAAGATTTTAAGCCTTTTGCACGAATAAGAGGGCGAATGTTTGCATAGGCATAGAAAGCACCATCAGCAGGTAAGCAAGAGATACCTTTGATGTCATTTAAGCCGTTTACAACTAAGTCATGACGGCGTTTAAATGCTTCAATCATCGGTTGTAAAACGTCTTGTGGACCATTCAATGCAGCTTCAGCAGCAACTTGCGAAATAGAAGTTGGGTTAGAAGTTGACTGTGATTGGATCTTTTTCATTGCACCAATGATTTTTGCTGGACCGGCTGCATAGCCAATACGCCAACCAGTCATTGCATATGCTTTAGAAACACCATTTAAAACAATCGTGCGGTCGTATAAATCTGGAGCAACAGTTGCGATGTTGTAAAACTCATCTTCCCAACGAATTGGTTCATACATATCGTCAGATGCAACAAATACTTGTGGGTGGCGACGTAGAACTTCAGCTAAAGCTTCTAATTCAGCTTTGCTATAAATCATACCAGTCGGGTTAGAAGGGCTGTTTAATACAACTAAGCGAGTGTTAGGTGTAATAGCAGCTTCTAATTGTTCAGGAGTGATTTTGAAGCGTTGGTCTTCGCCACATTTCACAATGACTGGAGTACCTTCAGCAATAATGACCATATCTGGATAGCTTACCCAGAAAGGTGCTGGAATGATAACTTCATCGCCTTTGTTTAATAGAGCAAGTGCCAAGTTAAAGAAGCTTTGCTTACCACCACATGAAACCAAAATCTGATTCGCTTGATAATCAAGATTATTATCACGCTTAAATTTAGCAATAATTGCTTTTTTTAATCCAGGAGTACCATCTACAGCCGTATATTTGGTGAAACCATTATTAATCGCTTCAATTGCAGCATCTTTGATGTGTTGCGGGGTATCAAAGTCTGGTTCGCCAGCCCCTAAACCAATCACGTTCTTGCCAGCAGCTTTAAGTTCAGCAGCTTTGTTGGTTACAGCAAGTGTAGGGGACGGTTTGATAGCATTGACACGATCAGAAAGACGTACGTCCACGGCAATATTCCTCTTATGGGATTAAAAAATAAAAAGCATACTATCTTATCGCAAAAATTAAGTAATTTGCGGATGTGGGTATTTTTAGATGTAAAAAAGTTTGATTTAAGAAAGATCTTGTCTCTGTTTTATTCAATTGAAGCTTTTTTGGAAAGAAATGATAAAAATCATTTATAATAAGTCGCAATCGAAATTTCGAGAATGAATCATGACTGAGCAACAGCCAAAACAGAAAAAGGCTTTGGTGAAATTGCCATTCCCAATGCCGAATGAAAGCAATCAAGCCGACGATGCGGTACACAACCAAGTACGTCCTAAACCAGAGCAATACGCAGATAGAACGTGGATGCCTCCACGTGGTACGCGTCGTTCTATGGGAAAACGCTAATTTTGAAAAACAGGCAATATGCCTGTTTTTTTATTGATTGAGTAAAATCTCCTGATAATAACTTTTTTTCTTTTGATACATGTGATGGTCCGCTCGCTTTAACATGTCCTCAATTTGTTCATTTGTTTGAGTAGTTGCATGTCCAATTGCGATGCTAATTGGGTGACTTGAATAATATTGATTGTCGATATTAAAAAGTTCCTGAATGGTTTGAAGCATAATAAGAACATTCGCCTCATCTGCCCCCGGCATTAAAATCACGAATTCATCGCCACCTATTCTAGAAGCCGTATAGGGCGTATTTAAAATGGCCTGACTTAAAATATTTCCAACGCGACGCAATAAACCATCCCCAATATCATGACCAAACTGATCATTGGTTTCTTTTAATCCATTCATATCTAAGAAAATTGAAGAAACAGGGCGAATAATGCTTCGATTTAAACGATTCAGTTCTTCTGTAAAAAAAGCGCGGTTATATAGTTTGGTAAGAACATCGTGTTGTCCTAAATATTCAAGGTAGTTTTCCGCTTTTTTTCGCGCGGTAATATCGGTAAGTGCAACTTGTACCAGTCCCCAAGTCTCTTCGTATCCGGGAAAAACGGTAAATTGAAGCAACACATTTCTTATTTGGCCATCTAAAGCGTAGTTAATGGCTTCACGTTTATGATGAATATTACCTTGCCATAATTCGATGAGTTGCTCGCGAAATGTTTCAATCATCTCTTCAGCAAAAACCTTATGTGTATTTCTGAAAAGTGTGGATTTATCAGGAGCCTTAAATAAATCGAGAGTTGCCTGATTAACATCTAAAATCAGAATATCTTCTACACACTGACGGACAAATTCAGGATGAACATCTAGAAAAGTTCTAAAATCTTCAATTCCCAATAGCCTAAGTTGATCAATTCTATTTTTTATACGGCTGAAATCTTCGACCCAAAGAGACGTGGGTGAGTAGATAAACATGGATTCAGCCAAGCGACGATTTTTTTCTTCTTCACGAAGCGCATTTTGATAAGGCGTTACGTCTTCGGTGGTAATTAATACACGTTCAAAGGTTGATTCAGAACCGGGTAAAATGGATCCTCTTAACTGAACATCAATACGTTTGCCCGATAAAGTGTAATTTACAGTAGTGCTTGAAAAATGGGTCTTACCATTCCATAGTTCTTGTAATTCATTAATATGTGATTCAAACATCTCTTTTTTAAAAATAAGATTTAAACTCGAATATAGTTCTTCGTGAGTTTTTGCTTCAAAAAGTTCTAATGTTTTTTGATTCACACGAACAATTTTAATTTTATGAGCACATTCAATAATTAAATTTTTATTTTGGCTTAAAAATTCATGGAGGTTTTCAATACCTTGATTTCTCCATAGATCAAATTGTTGTTTAACTTCACTGAAATCCTCAATCCACATTGGAATTGGGCTAAGGTCAAAAATTGAAGAATCTAAAGTTTCCATATGTTTCTTTAAGTATTCAGTTCGCCTTAAAGTATAATGAGAAAAATTAAGATTTGGGAATATAAAGAACTTAAATTTATTAGAATAATTAAAAATAAGAAAATTAAATCTAAGTAAAAATAAAATAATGAGAAAGCAGATATTATCTGCTTAGCTCATAAGTTTATTAGAGAAATTAACGATTAATAGGGTGGTCAATATTCTTTTCACCACGCCATAATTTGATAAAGTCTTGCTCGTCAAAATCATAAAGTTCCATGAGTGCAACGACTGCGCTCACAAAAATCATGGCACCCTCAGAGTTGCCGTGCAGGTCAAAAATTTTACCGTTGAGCTTACCTAAAATATCACTAAGCTCATGATCACGACCTCGGCCATATCGATCTCGAGGGTAGAGCTCTTCATTTAAAACAATAAGAGCAATCGCTTTTTCAGCAGCCGATAAATCTGTTTTATCTAAGGCTTCTTCAAAAGATTCACTTCCATGATTGAAGTAAAAAATTACTTCATCATTAATGAAACTTTTTACCATCTTTTGAGTTAATGTTGGAAATTGTGAAACTGCATTATCTTCAACATAGGGTTTAAAAGATTCTGGAAAGATAACGTTGTGATCAATATCTTTAAAGAGTGGTGCAATTTCAGAAACTTTATAACCTGCAATGCCACAACCTAAAGCAGTGACAAAATATTTCATTTTAGGATGATTTTTTGCATATATCTTAAAATCTTCAACGTAGTGCTCAATTTGTGAAAGAGGCATTTGTTGAATATGTTCATTTAAAGTTGGAATTGCAAAGCTTTGACCAGCCCAGCCGCGACCCACACCTTCAACTGCTCCGAAGTGTTGACTGGCAACGCGTGCTGCGCCGCTACCATGCTGTCCAGCAAGGTTACTACCAAATACAAAAACTGTATCTTCTGGAAGTTCGGTTACAATACTTTCATCATGATATTGATAGGTCATGGTTATGCTTTTTATTTAATGGATAGCTTCATGTTGCAACTGATTATAGTATTGGTCAAGTGTTAAGATGCTTAATCTTTTACATTGAATTTCCAACTCAATTTGCACTTTAAATTAAGATAAAAATCCCCATTAAAAGGGGAGACGTTAAATTCAATTTTTTCATAAAGAGAGATAACTTTGAACGAAAATCAACCTTTTGATTTGGTCACTCATTATCAGCCAGCAGGTGATCAGCCACAGGCAATTGAAAAGCTGGTCAATGGTATCGAGCATGGTTTTCGTAATCAGTTATTGCTAGGGGTAACTGGCTCAGGTAAGACCTATACCATGGCAAATGTGATCGCTCAAACACAACGCCCTACAATTGTGATGGCCCATAACAAAACTTTGGCTGCCCAACTTTATGGTGAGTTTAAGTCTTTCTTCCCCAATAATGCGGTTGAATATTTTGTAAGTTATTACGATTACTACCAGCCAGAGGCTTACGTTCCATCTTCGGATACGTTCATCGAAAAAGATGCAGCTATTAATGATCACATTGACCAGATGCGATTATCTGCAACACGAGCTTTATTAGAACGTCGCGATGCAATTATTGTGGCATCGGTGTCTGCAATTTATGGTTTGGGTGATCCAAATGCTTATATGCAAATGTTGCTGCATGTGGTCGAGGGTGACCGAGTAAGTCGTGATGAAATCATCCGCCGTTTGGTTGAAATGCAATATACGCGTAATGAACTTGAATTTTTACGTGGTACTTATCGAATTCGCGGTGAAATTATTGATATTTTCCCAGCAGAATCCGATCAACATGCCATTCGCATTGAACTATTTGATGATGAGGTTGACTCAATCCGTTGGTTTGACCCGCTAACAGGGAAAATGGTTCGTAAAGTTTCTCGAGTAACGATTTATCCGAAAAGCCACTATGTCACGCCAAAAGATCATCTAACACGTGCCATCGATACAATTAAGGATGAATTACAAGATCAACTTAAATTCTTCCGTGAACATGACAAATTGCTCGAAGCACAGCGTATTGAGCAACGGACACGTTACGATCTGGAAATGATGCAACAGTTGGGTTATACCAATGGTATCGAAAACTACTCACGTCATTTGTCTGGGCGTCCATCTGGTGAAGCTCCGCCGACTTTATTCGACTATATTCCAGAAGATGCTTTGCTGATTATTGATGAGTCACACGTTACGGTTCCACAAATTGGAGCGATGTATAAAGGTGACCGATCACGTAAAGAAAACTTAGTAAATTATGGCTTCCGTTTACCAAGTGCGCTTGATAACCGTCCAATGAAGTTTGAAGAGTGGGAGCGTATTGTACCGACTACCATTTTTGTAAGTGCAACACCTGCTAAATATGAATTAGAAAAGTCAGACCAAATCGTTGAACAGGTGGTACGTCCAACAGGTCTCATCGACCCTGAAATTGAGATTCGTCCTGTCTTAACCCAAGTGGATGATGTTCTTTCTGAAATTAATATTCGTAAGACTTTGAATGAAAGGGTATTAATTACGACTTTAACGAAGCGTATGGCAGAAGATCTGACTTCATATTTAAAAGAATATGGCGTTAAGGTGGCTTATCTCCACTCAGATATTGATACCGTTGAACGTGTCAAAATTATTCATGAATTACGTACAGGCGTATTTGATGTTTTAGTCGGTATTAACCTTCTACGTGAAGGTCTGGATATGCCAGAAGTTTCTTTGGTCGCTATTTTAGATGCAGATAAAGAGGGCTTTTTACGTTCGGAACGTTCACTCATTCAGACAATTGGTCGTGCTGCACGTAATGTAAAAGGTAAAGCAATTTTATATGCTGACCGAATTACTGACTCTATGCAAAAAGCTATAGATGAAACTGATCGCCGTAGAGCCAAGCAAATTGAATTTAATGAGTTGCATGGTATTACGCCGCGGAGTGCGGTTCGTCAGGCTGTCAAAGAAATTGACTCGGGTGAGGTACTTTCAGACGACGAGATTGATGAAAAAGTACTTGAACAAGCACAAGCATTGAGTGCCGATGAAAGACATATTCTTTCAGACCCTAAATTGTTTAGTAAACATATTACTAAGCTTGAAAAAGATATGTTGAAGGCCTCGAAAGATTTACAGTTTGAGCAAGCAGCGCGGATACGTGATGAAATTCTTCGATTAAAAGCGCAGATGTTGCAATAAATGAATACATAACGCTACATAATGTGTTTAAAAAACAAGCTACTGTAGATATTTGAGTTCTTTTGTATTCACAACTAATCGTTGAGGGCAACAATGGCATTTCGAAATAATGTTCCGCAAGCCAGTTGGCGTTTGGCTAAAATTGCGTTAGGCGGTGTCGTTTTGGCTGGTTTAGCTGTTGGAACCTATGTCTATGCTCAGCCGAAACCCTTGCAAACTGTTTATAAAGTTGAACTGGACCGATATTTAGGTGTTTGGTATGAAGTCGCCCGTAAGCCTGCATTTTTCCAAAAAAAATGTGCTTATAACGTATCTGCAACTTACACCTTAAATGAAAATGGAAATGTGGTTGTAGATAATCGCTGCTATGACAATAGAAAACAATTACAGCAATCTATTGGTGAAGCCTTCGTGGTTAACCCGCCATATAACAGCAAATTGAAGGTGAGTTTCTTACCGGAAGCTGTGCGATGGATTCCAGTTATTCGCGGAGATTACTGGATTTTAAAAATAGATGAAGACTATCAAACTGTTTTAGTAGGAGAACCTTCTCGTAAATATCTTTGGGTATTATCAAGAACTCCTCATCCTGAACAAGAAGTGGTGGATGAATATCTAAATTATGCAAAAACATTGGGTTTTGATATTCGCGATATTATCCGTACAGAACATAAAGAATAAATGTAAATGTCTGATTAAGAAAAAACCATGTTTTCACATGGTTTTTTCTTTTTTATAGTGGATAAATCAAGTATTGTGGTGAGCTGTTTTTACTAAAGTCTAAGAGGGTGGTGATGTTTAAGGGCGTGAGCTTGTCTGTCATGGCATCTGTCACTTTTGGTGTACTTTATTTTTATACTCAATTGTTAGGCCAGCTTGATAGTGAACAAACTTTCGGATGGCGGATTATTGCAACAATCCCATTTCTAACTTTGTTTATGTGGTGGAGTGGCGATTTAGCGTATATCAAAAATATCTACCAGCGTATTTTGGCTAAGCCATCTTTATTATTGTTGTTAATCACAACCTCCGTTTTAACTTCAGTCCAACTTTGGCTGTTTTTATGGGGGCCTATGCATGGGCGAGGCCTACAAGTATCTTTAGGATATTTTCTATTACCGCTTGTTTTAGTATTGGCTGGAAGTGTGCTATATGGCGAAAAAATATCAAAATTTCAATGGGTCGCAATTATTCTTGCTGTCATTGGTGTGGGCCATGAAATCTGGCGTTTAGGAAGCATTGCTTGGGAAACTGCATTGGTTGCGGTTGGTTATTCTGCCTACTTTTTATTGCGTAAAAAAATTAAAACAGACAATTTAGGCGGCTTTTGGTGGGACTTAGTCATTATTTTGCCGATTGCGATTTATTTAACCCATACAGGTTCACTCCCTTATAGCAAATTTATAGATCAACCGAGTCTTGCTTTGATCATTATTGGGCTTGGAATTTTAAGTGCTATTGGTTTGGGAAGTTATATTCTGGCAAGTCGCTTTTTACCTTTAGTTGTGTTTGGACTTTTAGGATATCTGGAACCAGTTTTGCTTGCTTTAGCTTCTCTAGTTTTAGGGGAGAGTATTGGCCAAGAAGAATGGTTTACTTATATTCCGATCTGGTGTGCAGTATTTGTACTCGTTTTAGAAGGCGCAGTTCACCTTTATCAACAACGTCAAAAAGCCAAAAATTTGCAGCTAAACGTCGCAAAATATCAAAAAAGATTAAAAAATGATGCTCATGATTAGAGCATCAGAATCTAAAAAGTAAGAAAAAGCAAAAATTTAGCTGCTTTAAACAATAAGATAATAAAAAATAATTATAGGTATTTTATGAATTTATGATGAATTTTAGGAAAATCTAGCCACTAACGTCAGCTTTTGATTCATTCTTGTCGATAATTCCATTACAATTACGGGGTTTAAAAAATCACGCCTAGATATAATTAATTAGAGGACGTATCTGTGAGCAAAGACACTATCATCGCCCTGCATGCTGAACACCAAGGCCGTTGGAAAAACCGTGAAGAAATCGCGGAACGTATGATTGCCGTAATCGGTCAATTATACCGTGAAAAAAATATTGTCGTATCTGTTTACGGTCGCTCTTTAATTAACCGTTCTGTTATTCAAATTTTGAAAACTCACCGTCGTACACGTGTTGTAGATGTTGAGCTTTCTGTTGTAAATACTTTTCCAATTTTAGAAGCTTTAGCAAAAGTTGAAAACATTGGTTCTGCAGAAGTTGATATCGGTAAACTTGCTGTTGAATATAAAGAAAAAGGCGGTGATGTTGACGCTTTTGTTGCTCAAGCAGTTGAGTCAATTAAAGGTAGTGCAACTTCTGAACAGCCTAAAGATGTAGTTCTTTATGGTTTTGGTCGTATTGGCCGTATCTTGGCTCGTTTAATCATTAGCCAATCAGGTTTAGGTCGTGGCCTAAGCCTTAAAGCAATCGTTGTGCGTAAATCTTCTGATGGCGATTTAGCAAAACGTGCTTCTTTACTTCGTCGTGACTCTATTCATGGCACTTTCGCTGGTACAATCGCTGTTGATGAAGAAAATGAAGCAATCATTGCTAACGGTAACTTCATTAAAGTGATTTATGCATCGAGCCCAAGTGAAGTTGACTATACTGAATACGGTATTCAAAACGCACTTTTAATCGATAACACTGGTAAATGGCGTGATGCTGAAGGTCTAAGCCAACACTTGAAATGCCCAGGCGTTGCACGTGTTGTATTGACTGCACCAAGTAAAGGCGAAATGAAAAACGTTGTATTTGGTGTAAATAACACAGATATCTTAGATGAAGACAAAATCATCTCTGCTGCAAGTTGTACAACAAATGCAATTACTCCAATTCTTAAAGTATTGGATGACAAATATAAAGTTCTTAACGGTCACGTTGAAACTGTTCACTCATTTACAAATGACCAGAACTTAATTGATAACTACCATAAAGCAGATCGTCGTGGTCGTGCTGCTACATTGAACATGGTTATTACTGAAACTGGTGCTGCTAAAGCTGTTGCTAAAGCATTACCTGCATTGAAAGGTAAGTTAACTGGTAACTCTGTACGTGTTCCTACGCCAAACGTATCTCTTGCTATCTTGAATTTAACGCTTGATAAAGAAGTTGATCGTGAAGAAGTGAACGAATACATTCGTCAAATTTCGATTAACTCTAGCCTTCAAGGTCAAATTGGTTATACCAACTCGACTGAAGTTGTATCGAGTGACTTTATCGGTTCTCGTACTGCTGGTGTTTATGATGCTCAAGCAACGATTACTTCTGGTAACCGTTTAACTGCTTATGTTTGGTACGATAACGAAGTTGGTTATAGCTGTCAGGTATTACGTATCGCTGAACAAATGTGCGGCGTAAGCTACAAAAAAATTCCAGCAGAATTGAATGCTTAAGATCATTTAACGATCTATAAAAGATTTTCACAAAAAGACCCAGTTTAGACTGGGTTTTTTTACAACCGTACAAAATATATGCTGACTATTTTTTTTAAATAAATGAGAATAGAAATTAAGGAAAAAAAGAAAATAGTAAGGGATAGGAATTGTCGCAGTTTAAACGTTTGTTGGTCGTTTTTATATTCATCATTATTGCCAATTTATGTGGTGTACTCATTGCAATATGGGTGTTTAAGCATTTTAATATTTATATTCCATTGAAGAATCAAGCAGTTGCTATTGACTTGCAAGAACCTCTACAAGTTAAGGTTAAAGTACAAGATGCTTTAAATGTGGATGTAAAAGGGCGGGTAAATGCCAGTATTCCAATTGATGAAAAACTGAATATTCCATTAACCCAGACATTAACGCCACGTGTTTACTTCGATAATATGGTGCCGATTAGCACCACAATTCCTGTCAAAGAAACATTAAAAGTTGAGCAGAATTTACCAATCGATACGAAAGTTCAGGTGAGGGTTTTGGGGCGTGATATTACGTTGCCATTGAAAGGAACAATTCCATTAAAACTAGATGTTCCGATTGATATTAATGTTCCGCTTGAGCAAAAGGTTCATTTAAAATTTGATGCACCAGTACGGACGGTATTAAAAGAAAATTTACATATTCCTCTAAAAGCAAGATTGGATACTAATATTCCAATTGAGGGTAATTTGAATGTCCCGGTTAAAACAGCACTAAATGCTTCGGTTGATGTGAAAAACACATTGCCTGTGAAGATTGCAAATGGTGAGTTGAAAATTCCTCTGTCCACTATGCGATTAAATCGGGTAGTAGATTCAGAAACATCGCAGACAACAACTGATCAATAGGGTGAATAGTAATGTTTCGTTCACTCAAGAGTATGTTAATCAGTTTTTTCTTAATGATGATTCTTGCTGCTGTTATGTTTTGGGTATATCTCAATATTCAAGCTAATTTAGTTGTTTCGGCTCATAATGCCGATATTAGTTTGCCTGACTCTTTAGAAACAAAGATTCAAGTTGGCAATACTTTACAGGTTCAATCTATTGGTAAACTTGATACCACATTAGATATAGACCGCCAACTAACTTTACCTTTAAAAGGGAAATATCTGGCAGATTTAAATTTTGCTGTAGAGACACCAATTACAGTGAGTGTTGACTATTCAACAACTTTAAAAATTGATCAGGTTATGCCTCTTGAAACTACGACAGACCTCGTCTACCAAAGTAAATTTTTACCAAAATTTCCACTTAAACTAGATATTCCCATCAAGTTAGATGTTCCTTTTAATTTAAAACGTAGTTATACCATTCCAGTTAAAATTGTTTTTGATGGTCCTGTTTATTTTGAATTTGATGAGCCAGTAAATTTATCGGTTAAACATCGGTTTAACCCAAGTCTACAAGTGAATGACCCTATGGAAATGGGGAATATCTCTTCATTTAATGCCATCATGTATAATTCGGTTCCAAAAACAAAAGCAAATCTTGATATGCAAATGACCTTGCCATTACGCAATGTGCATCCTTAAAAATTAAATAGTTATTCTGCATTTTATGTTGGGTAAAGCCCGTATTTGTAAATCTAAATTGCTTTTGATGACTTAAAGATAAAAACAGATCGTTATAAATGGGAATTGTCCCATTTTCTATTCGAGAATTTTATGAAAATATGGCAGAATAGGCGGTTTTAGAGTTTTTAGAGGATTGGCAGATGCGCTTTGTTGATGAAGCAGTCATTACCGTAGAGGCTGGCGACGGTGGCAATGGCGTAGCCAGTTTTCGCCGTGAAAAATTTGTACCATTTGGTGGCCCAGATGGTGGTGATGGCGGACGTGGTGGAAGTATCTATATTCAAGCTGATGATGATACGAGTACGCTAGTCGATTACCGTTACACACGTAAGTTCCGTGCTGAGCGCGGAAAGAATGGTGCAGGCGCTAACTGTACTGGACGTGGTGGTGAAGATGTGGTTTTAAAAGTACCCGTTGGTACAACAATTGTTGATACAGATTCAGGCGATATTATTGGCGATTTGGTTGAAGATGGCCAAAGAATTCTGGTTGCAGGTGGTGGTGATGGTGGTTTGGGGAATACCCACTTTAAATCATCAACTAACCGTGCTCCGCGTAAATGTACGACAGGCATCAAAGGTGAATTTCGTGAAATTCGTCTTGAATTAAAAGTATTGGCAGATGTTGGTTTATTGGGTATGCCAAATGCTGGTAAATCAACCTTTATTCGTGCTGTAAGTGCTGCAAAACCAAAAGTAGCAGATTATCCATTTACAACCATGGTTCCAAACTTGGGTGTTGTAGATGCTGACCGTCATCGTTCATTTGTAATGGCCGATATTCCTGGTTTGATTGAAGGTGCAGCGGAAGGTGCTGGTTTGGGAATTCGTTTCCTTAAACATTTGGCACGTACGCGTATCCTTTTACACATTATTGATGTGCAACCAATTGACGGTTCGGATCCTGCGCATAATGCAAAAGCAATTATGAATGAGTTAGCTAAGTTTTCTCCTACTTTGGCTAAGCTTCCAATTGTTTTAGTACTAAATAAACTGGATCAGATTGCTGAAGAAAGTCGTGAAGAGTGGTGTCAGCATATTTTAGATGAACTAGAGTGGACTGGACCTGTCTTTAAGACATCAGGTCTATTAAGTGAAGGTACAAAAGACGTTGTGTATTACCTCATGGATCAGATTGAACAACAACGTGAACGCGAAGTTGAAGATCCTGAATATGCAGCAGAAGTAAGAGCTTTCCGTGAACAACTAGAAGTTGAAACACGTGAACAAACCATTGCGGCAAAAGAAGCATATCGCGCTATGCGTCGAGCACAACGTCTTGAAGGCATGTTGGGCGATGATGATGATTTTGACGATGATGAAGACGACAATGATGTAGAAAGCATCTACGTTCGTGACTAAAAAACCGAGGAAAACATGATAGAAGTGGTCGATGGGCAACGTCAGCTCAGTGAGTGTAAACGAATCGTTGTTAAAATCGGATCATCTTTACTCACAGCCAATGGGCAAGGTTTAGATTTGAATGCTATTTCGCATTGGGCGAAACAGATTGCAGATCTACACAATGCCGGACACGAAATTATTTTAGTGTCTTCTGGAGCTGTGGCTGAAGGTATGGTTCGCATGAAGCTTGCAAGTCGACCCACCGATCTACCCAGTCTACAAGCCTGTGCTGCGATTGGGCAGATGGGTTTAATTCATACTTGGTCTAGTGTGCTTGAAGAACATGGCATTCGTACTGCTCAGGTTTTACTCACCCATGATGATCTAGCGGACCGTCGTCGTTATTTAAACTCATGTGATGCTTTGCAAAACTTGATTGATTGGCGCGTGATTCCGGTTATTAATGAAAATGACACGGTATCTACCGACGAGATTCGCTTTGGTGATAACGATACTTTAGCTGCGATGGTTGCAGGTCAGGTTCATGCAGAATTGTTGATCATTTTAACTGATCAGCAGGGTATGTTTGATTCAGATCCGCGTCACAACCCTGATGCGAAATTACTATCTACTGTTCGTGCCATGGACGATGTTTTATTCGAAATGGCTGGCGGTGGTGGTGTGCTCGGCAGAGGTGGTATGGTGACTAAGGTTCGTGCCGCACGTTTAGCTGCTAAGTCGGGCTGTCCAACGCTCATTGCGAGTGGTGAAAGTGACAATGTCTTGTCACGTGCGATGGCGGGTGAAATGCTCGGTACGTTGTTTACTACAGATAAAGACCGTATGACTGCTCATCAACAATGGCTCGCTGCTCATTTACAAACAGCAGGTCGTCTTGTAATTGATGATGGTGCTGTTGAAGCGATTAAATTAAAACATCGCAGTTTGCTCCCTGTAGGAGTTAAAACTGTTGAAGGACATTTTGATCGTGGCGATGTGGTTGAATGTGTAGATAAACAAGGTAAGCGTATTGCAGTAGGTCGAGTGAATTTCAGTTCACGATCTGCTGAAATTATTAAAGGCTTAGCCTCAGATAAGGTTTATCAAGTGTTAGGTGAAGCTCGTTCACTTGAAATGATTCATCGTGATCATATGGCAATTTATTAAGTTATGTCTAAATAAAAAAGCTCGCTTTATGCGAGCTTTTTTTCTGGCGTTAAACTAGGTAAAACACGGTCTTCACCCACCATATAGGGGTGTGTCGCGAGACTGAGCATATCTATGTCTTCTGAGCTATTACCATATGCATAAACTTGATGGTAATGCTGGAGCGTATATTGCTGATGTATTCTTAATTTCTTTTGTTCACTACTACAATCTGGGGTGGAGTAATAACCTGTCATCATACCGTTTTTAATTTGAGTTTCAGTACAAATTAATTCGATATTCAGTAGTTTGCAAAGTGGAGCAAGGTAGACATCAATTGAAGCTGAAACCAGTACCACTCGATCACCACGTAACTGATGATGTTGTAACTGTGCGAAAAGTTCAGGTGAAAGCGAAGAGACTAACTCTTGTGCATATTCTTCACCTAATCTTTGCAGCTCAATTGCAGGGGTATTTTTGAACATGCTGCGAAATAACTTGGCACGCATAGCATGAGCTGGATAAAAGTTAAGATAGTAGGCTTGAATCCATGGCAGGATTTTCAAACCTTGTTTAACAATATGGCGCTTAGACAAAGCATAAAAGATGAACCCTGTAAAACTATCTTTACTACACAAGGTTCCATCAAAATCGAACAGGGCGAGACTTTTTATAGTCTTATGCGTTTCGCTCGTTGCATACATGATTCATATCGTCCGTTTACGCGGGTTGCATACCAGTTGGTATTATAGTCACGACTTAATTTTGGCCCAGAAATGACCACTTGCGGCATGATTGCATAGATAGGTTCTTTACCTGTCTTTGCTTTATAAAGTTTCGTCAGAGCAATATAGGTTTGAGTACTTTCAAACTTTTTCTCTTTTTCTAATTTAAGATCATCACGAATTTGTCGTGGGGTAACCAATACATTATTTTTTGCAAATACAGTAATCAGTTCTTTTTCTGACTGGCTTTGAGTCGGACGCGGATCACCATCTTTTGTATAAAGAAGTAGATCACCATCAAGACTGATTTCTGTATCTGTTAGGTCATTTAACATGCTTTGAAAAGCAGCATTACGGCTAGAATACATACCTGAGTTATAGTCTGCAAATCGATAAATGGCTTTATCGTAGTCTGCTGGATAAACCATTAAACGATGAATACCATAATATAAACCGCCATATTCAGTATATAAGTCATCACGAAGTGCAGCAGTATTCATGCTTGAGCGTTTATTGGCTTTCGCATAGTTAATATGAACTTGCATAGAACCCAAGGTCGTAATAGGGTTCATTTTCTCGCCAATATCTTGCCCAACTAATTTGGCCGCACCTGTTAATGCACTCACATGGTAATGCTTAGCCATAAAATCGAAAATTTCTCGGTAAAGTAAATCGAGGTCTTTCTCGGTTTTAACCTTACGCATTTGACTCATATAGTTGTTATCGGGAGAAGGCTGAGTTCTTAGCACTTCTTCAAAATAACCGGCAATTGTTCCACCAATGGTTTTGCCAAGCTTATCTTCAAACTTTTCATTTAAACGTGTGCTAACTTCTTCAACTGCTTTTTGGCCTAATCCCGGTACTTGAGGGTTGGCAACAAAGTTAGATTCTTGATCTACTACAGCCACAATACTACAGACATTTTTCTTGGTTTTAGGAATATCCAAGTCTTTCATAATGTCGTCAATATCTTTAGCCCATGACTCACGATCATGTACACGTGATGGGATTAGACGTTTAATCTGTTGGCTTTCTAATTCAGGCTCATCATTATTTGACCACCAAGCTTTATCTCCACAAGCAGCTAAACTCATGCACACGGCAACCATACCGAATGATTTTAATAAAAAACGGGAAGACAACGGTTTGTTCATGGCGAGGAAAGTACCTGCATAAAAAGATGAGTCGATTAAGCGGATGAAGTATACTATGTTGATCATCAATTGTATGAATATATATGTATATTGGTCCCTATCAACTGTCAAATAATTTAATCGTTGCTCCTATGGCCGGGGTCACTGACCGTCCATTTAGAACGCTCTGCAAGTATTTTGGCGCAGGCCATGCAGTCAGTGAAATGATGACTGCCGATAAGACTTTGCGGATGAGCAAAAAAAGCCTTTACCGTGCAAATTTTGACGGCGAACTCGCTCCAATTTCTGCTCAAATTGCAGGTTCTGATCCTGAGCAATTAGCAGAAGCTGCACGTTATCAAGTGGCAAATGGCGCACAAATTGTTGATATCAATATGGGATGTCCAGCCAAAAAAGTATGTAACAAACTTGCTGGTTCAGCATTATTACAAGATGAAGATTTAGTGGCACGAATTCTTGATGCAGTGGTCACTGCTGTTGATGTTCCTGTGACATTAAAAACCCGTTTGGGCTTTTTAAATGGTCAAGAAAATATTTTAAGAGTTGCAAAAAGAGCAGAGGAAGCGGGAATTGCTGCATTGGCCTTACATGGTCGCACCCGTGAAGACATGTATTTAAATACAGCACGTTATGATTTGATCAAACATGTCAAAGAGTTAATCAATATTCCAGTTATTGCGAACGGTGATATTGATAGTCCTGAAAAGGCAAAATATGTACTCGATTATACAGGTGCTGACGCAATCATGATTGGTCGTGCTGCTCAAGGTCGACCATGGATTTTCCGTGAAATTGCGCATTATTTAAAAACTGGAGAGCACTTAGCTGCACCTAATATTGAAGAGGTGAAGCATGTGCTACTTGGGCATTTATCAGAACTTTATCAATTTTATGGTGAATATTCTGGATGTCGTATTGCCCGTAAACATATTGCTTGGTACACAAAAGGATTACGCTCAAGTAACGAATTCCGCCAAAATATGTATAAAGTTGAAAGTACTGCTGAACAAGCATTAGTGGTCGAAAACTATTTTAATCAGTTATTAGCTGAAGGCAATTTGATGAGTGATGTGCAAGTTGAACAGGTTAACTTATTAGAAACTCATTAAAGAAAAAGCCAGTAAATTTACTGGCTTTTTTAAATTTACTCATCTTCCAGCATTTCTACCACTAACTGATTAACTAAATCGGCAGCAGCTAATTCACGTATTTGAGAGACATTACTACCCGCCCAAAAAGCACCGAAGCCATAGTCTTTATTCTTACTTGCAATTGCATTGAGTTGCTTGGCTAAATCATAGGTATAGGGATATTCGGGTTGAGGAGGGCGATTAGGTAAATCAATTTGTGTGTGCCAATGATTGAGCAATCCACGGGCCGGACGTCCAGAAAGACTGGCACTAATTTGCGTCACAGGCTCACTAAATAAAGCTTTACGGTACTCGGCAGATGCATTTGAAGATGGACATTGAACAAAAGCAGTTCCGAGTTGAACAGCTGTAGCTCCTAAACTCAACATATGCCGTGCTTGTGAGCCATTCATAATACCACCAGCGGCTACCACAGGTCGTTTGCAATGTTTGACAATCAGATGTACTAAATCACTTGTTTTAATTGCTGCATCAAAAGTCTTATTAAAGATTCCTCGGTGTCCGCCTGCTTCAATCCCTTGAGCAATAATAATATCTATACCAGCCGCTTCAATAGCTTGTGCTTCAACTAAATTGGTAGCAGAAACCATAGTGATAATTCCGGCATCTTTTAATGCCTGAATTTGATGGGGATGGGGAATGCCAAAATGAAAACTTACAGCTTTAGGTTTAGTTTCTAATACGACATTTAGAAAATCATCGTTATCAAGAAAACTTGGATAAATACAGTTTAAATTTTGAGGAGGCTGTTCTCCGAACTTTTCAAACTGTGGGCGTAAATATTCAATCCATTGAGCAGAAGTTTGAAGATTAAGTTGTTCGGGCTGATGGCAGAAAAAATTAACCTGAAATGATTTTTCTGTAAGTGTTTGAGTTTTTAAAATCTGTTCTCGAGCACTTTGCGCCGTATTTGCTCCGAGCCCTAATGACCCAAGACCACCCTGATTAGAAACTTCTGCGGCAAGTTCAGGCGTAGACACACCCGCCATAGGGGCAAGAAAAATAGGATGTTTAATTTCAAGTTGTTGTAACAGGGTCATTTTATTCACCTCATTTCTTTCTCTTCACCATAACGTGAAATCAGAACCAAGAGCAAATAATATTGGGCATTTAGTTTTTAAATATTTATTTCTTAAATATTTAAAAGTTCTGGTTTTTTAAAGTGGAGTAACATGAAACAAAGATCCGATCCAGCTTGAAAAAGCCATCGCTAAAATTCCCCACAAGGTAATGCGTAAACTTCCTTTCAGCTTAGAAGTACCTGCGAAATGACTTGATAGTGCCCCTAAAAAAGCTAATGAAATAATGCCAAATATTAGAACTGTCTTTTCGATCCATATATCAGGACTGAGTAGAATAGCGAGCATAGGAAACAATGCCCCAAATGAAAATGAGCCAGCTGAAGCTAATGCAGCTTGAACAGGATTTGCTGCTGTATTTTCATGAATACCAATTTCATCACGTGCGTGAGCACCCAAGGCATCATGATTTGTAAGTTCAGTCGCAACTTGTCGAGCTAAATCTGGTGCTAAGCCTCTGGCTATATAAATTTGGGTGAGCTCATCAAGTTCACGTTGCGGATGCTTTTTGAGTTCTTGTGCCTCAAATTTTAAGTCAGCTTTTTCAATATCTTCTTGTGATTTTACAGAAATGTACTCTCCGGCCGCCATAGAGGTTGCACCAGAAATTAAACCAGCAATACAGGTAATAAGAAGCGTATGAGCAGTGGCTCCACTTGCAGCCATTCCCATGATTAGACTAGTAACAGAAATAATTCCGTCATTAGCGCCTAAAACGGCTGCCCTTAACCAACCTGAGCGGTGAATAAAATGATGTTCTGGATGCTGGGAAAAGGACATGACTTTACCTTTTTTAGTTATAAATTTTTATCTTATCCTATAAGATTATTTACAATAATACGATTAAAAAATGTGTCATTATAGGAAAAACAATCAGATAACTACTTTTCAAAACATAATATAAAAGGAGATAAAATGAACAACTTATAGAATCTAGCCTACTTACCCAACAATGTAATTTATGAGTTTAATTATAATATTTATTGATTAAATTTTAATCTTACTTCTACGCAAACATTCTATCCACTTTACTCTAGAGGTCTCAATGAATAACAAAACAATAAAATCTCTAACCCGTTTCTTTATCGTTATTGGTTCGATCTGTCCAGCTTTAGGCCTCTTAAGCATGGAGACTACATTTGCCCAAGAGATTGTGAATCAAGAATATAAACCAGGTAATCCGATTTATGATAAATGGGACCAATTTTATAAAATTGAGAAGACTCAACCTGAAAATGCCGAGAAGTTATTATTAGAGCTCGGCGAAATGACACCTCAAGATATTAAAGTATGGAAAAGTTTAACTTATTTGCAAATTAGAATAGGTAAACAAGAAGCAGCTTTGCAAAGTTTAAGAAAAGCAGAGGCATTAGACCCAGCAGACGATAATTTAAAACTCCAAGAAGCTTATCTGCTTAACTCTCAAAAAAATAATAAAGAAGCTTTGGTCGTTTTTAAGGAGCTTACGCAATCTAAAGATGCTGATATTGCCAATAAGGCGACACAGGCCGTAAAGAATTTAAGTGGAGGAGAAGTCAAAACTTATTTCCGTGATGTGTATTTTGCACCTTCATATGAGTCACGTTATGACGATGTGATTTTTCCACTTAAAGCTCGCTATGGTAAGAATCTTGATAATGGTCGAGCACAGGTGTATGGCTTTTTAAACTTAAACCGTGATACTCAATCTCAGGGGGGGGTACGACCTGAGATTATTGATGAAAATGCAGTAACTCTAGGTGTTGGCGCTAATTACCAACCTTGGACATCTATACCTGTGCGAATGTATTTAGAAGTGGGGGGAAGTTACGATCTGATTGATCGAAATAGAGATAAATTTCGTGAAAGTGTTGTCGGTGGGGTGACAGGTTATCAAGAGTGGTATTCTCAAAATAATTGTAATCATTCACTTTGCTTTAATGATTACTTCACTGATTTATATGGTAATGCAGCAACGTATTCTAGAGAAGATTATAACGTTATTGGTGATTTACGCTTACGTACGGGTTTGAATGTCTATAAAGGCGAGAATGGAACTGTACAGGCTTATTTGAAATTGCATGGCTTAGCTGACAGTAAAGATGAGTATTACAATAATTTATTTGAATATGGCCCCGGTATTTCATGGCAGCCTTTTAATTATCAGCCGATAAAACTACGTGTTGAGCGACTATATGGCAATTACTTTAAAGATGTGCCAGTAAATACAAAAGATCATTACAACAATACCCGAGTGGAACTCGTCTTTTATAAGGATTTCTAAAATGAAGAAAATTTTTATATCTATTGTATTTGGAACTCGTCCTGAATTAATCAAACTTGCCCCTGTTATTTTATTGGCAAAGCAAGATCCTCGTTTTCAAGTTGAGGTGATTTTTACTGGACAACACGATGAATTAGTAAGAGATGCGATAGATTTCTTTGGGGTTGAAATTGACCATCGTCTTAAAATTATGAATGCTGGACAAAGTTTAAATCAGCTACTCATACACGGTTTGAGCCAAATCGAGAATGTATATACTGATGGGCAAAAAAGAGATGCAATTGTTATTCAGGGAGATACAACAACTGTTTTAGCAGCTGGCTTAGTCGCGTTTTCAATGAAAGTTCCTGTAGCACATGTGGAAGCTGGTTTACGTTCTTATGATTTGGATCATCCTTTTCCAGAAGAGGGAAATCGTCAGTTAGTGTCACGTATTACCAAATGGCATTTTGCTCCGACAGAACAATCAAAAAGAAATTTACTCAATGAACAAATTCCATTAGAACTCATTACAGTTACAGGCAATACCGTTGTTGATGCGGTGTATTTAGGACGTAAATTAATTTCTGAAAAATCTGATTTGAAGAACCAGCTTGAACCTTATGGAATTCAATTAAAGCAAGATGATAAAGTTGTGCTTATTACTGCGCATCGTCGTGAAAACTTTGGCGGGGGAATTCAAAATATTTGTAATGCCGTTGAGCACTTAGCCCACGACCATCCTGATTTACATTTTATTTGGCCAGTCCATTTAAACCCAGCAGTACATGATGTGGTTCATGATAAGTTTAAAGACCATCCGCAAATCCATTTAGTTAAACCATTAGACTATCCTAGTTTATTGGCAGTTATAGACCGATCTACTTTTATTCTGACGGACTCAGGTGGGTTACAAGAAGAGAGTCCATCATTTAATAAGCCAGTTTTAATCTTACGAGATACCACAGAACGACCTGAAGTTGTTGAAGTAGGGGCCGGCGTTTTGGTAGGGACAAACCAACAAAAAATTATTGAAGAAGCTGAAAAGCTACTCACCGACCAACAGCACTATGAGAAAATGGCACACGTAGAAAATCCATTTGGTGACGGGCAAGCAGCTCAACGTATTCTCGATCAAATTGCTAAATCTTATGAATTGGCATAATGATGATTTAAGTATTTCTTCTCACTTATGGCTTTATTAACACCACCATAAGTGAGGCGATACCACAAGCTCACAATATTGACGCACCAGCGGCTCATGTAATGTGGTCCATCAAAAATATAGACAGTTTTTCCTTCATATGCTTTTAGCTGAGAAATAATTTCCCACGGATATGCAGCTCTAAATTGCCCATTCTTTTTAACTCTAAAGGCTTCGAGTACTATAATTACTTTATCTTTTCCAAGCTTTTGTTCAAGTTGATCTAAAATATGTTTAGCTTGCTGCGGAGAACGTACACCTACGCCAACTCCGTCTTGGAAGAAAACGCCGTTATGTTCTGGTAACCAGCTTTTAACCCATAAATCATAATGTTCGGGTTCGGTTTCACCACTATAAATACTCACCCAAACTGGTACTGGAAGTTTAGTTAAAACCTGACCTAAAGCACTTACTCTTAACCAAGTCGGATCTGCTTCCACTGGAAAATAATAACCTTTAGGTGCAGTTTTTTGCTCTTTTATAATTTCAGCAGACTTTTCCCCTAACTCAGTGACATTTGCCCGAGCTTTAGGTTCATTATATTCGCCGGCTAAACCCAATATTAGATTTTTAGCCCAAGGCTCTTGTTTAATTTTTTCTAAATTAATTGCTTTTTCCCATTGAGGAAAATTTGATTCTTTCCACCATGATTTAGACTCAACAACAGACCATTGGGGAACAAATGTATCAACACCTAAATAGTGCCAGTTTCCCTCTGGTGGAGTAGTGTTATTGTCGGGCTGCCAGAAAATTCCTTCAATATGCGGGGCTTGTCTTTGATGTTTGAACAACCCCGCATAAGCGATAACACTACAAATAATTAAAATAATAAAAGCAGCTATTTTAATTGGTATCTGTTTTTTCATTATTTCGTCTTAACCAGTACCACAAGAAGATAATTATTATCATGATTGCAGAGATAATCACAACTAATAAGAAGAAAGAAGATTGTTGAACTAAAGGTGCTTTTTGATTTCCGACAATAAGTTTTTGTAAAACATAAATATTTCCATTTTCTGAAACGAGCATTTTTGTCACGTTATTTGGAATTTTATGTTGTATTTTTTCCCACAGGTGCATGAAAGCTTGTGCTCCACCTTGTGAGTCGGTAATCACGTCAAAGCGATTATTGTTATAACTCACAATAAAACCATTAACAGCAGCAGGCGCATAAATAGTATCTTGATGCATTAATACCTGTTGTTGATAAATATCTTTATTCACACGAACATTTATTGCTTGTGGAGCACTTGGCGAATAACGGACTAGGTTAAGCGGCATTGGTCCTTGTGTTAAAAGCATTTTTTTCGCAGTTTGGCCTAATACAATCGCGATATTTAATGCACCAGATTGATCATCAATTGCAATTGTCGGAGTCGTTGCTAAAGTCATTGAAATTGCGGCTACGCCATTTTTGAGTTTATGGGGTAACTTTAGGGTAGATTTAGCTGTATCAATCCAGAGCGAACCATGTGCAGTGGGTAAACACTGTGAATTAGCAATGACTGAGTTTTCTAGCTTTAAATTAAAATTGGTCGTATTAGAAATAGCTTTGGCAAAAATGTTGAATTGTCGGTTGACGGGATCGGAAGCAAGGTCAGCTGTTTTCATGCTGCCTGCAAGTCCGCCATCAATCCAAGCCGTAATATTTGAACCTTGCAATAGACCACTTTGAATACGTAGTGCAATTTGCCCTTGCAAGATATCAGTTGGTTGCCATACTGCTGGGAAATCAAGGAATAAATTCTTTTCAGCGTGATTTAATCTGAAGTCTTCAATGCCTAAATCGGCAAGTGTATTGATTTTTTTAAATTGTGCCCAAGTTGGGGTAGAGATTGTAGTAGGGAAAATTGCACTTCCTGTATCAAGTTGCTCTACATACGAGGGGTTGATTAGTCCATTTATGGCAGCAGTAAGTTCTTGTGGTGTGTGATAAGTAATTGAAAGAGTAGCCACTCCATCTGCTGGTTTTGCAATTTGTACTAAAGCACCCCCTTTGAGTGGTGTAGCTGAGCGAATCACTTCAATAATGAAATTTGTTTCATCATTTAAATTAGTTTGTCCTGAATCAACCCATTCAATTGGTGTGATTGAAGTCCATGAACTTGCTAATCTAGCGAGCATAGAAGCTTCTATAATCTCTTTACGATTATATTTTAAAATACCAACAAACGGAGTAGGCCGTCTCGCTTGTGGATTAGCTAAAGCATCTGGTAAGTCTTTTAAACGGTATATATTACGGATAGGCGTAAAGTCGAGTTGGGAATTGCTTAAATAAGTTAAGTGATCAATATCTTCTGTACAGAATGTTTCTTTAGTTTGATTCAGCGTAGTCGGTTTAGCATACTGTTGAATAATAAAATCTAAACGATGAAAGCCACTCTGACTTGTTGGGATATCAAATTTGAATTGACCGTCCCCACTCAGTGTAGTGTTATAAATGAGTTTATCATCATATTTTACGAGTAAAGTTGTATCACTTTCAGTGGAATAATCACTTGAAAATTGAATGTTTTGCCACTGGGCACCTTTTCCAATATAGAAAAAATGAGGCTCGACCGTATATTTAGTTGAAGTACTAATATCGTCGAGTTTCCATATGTACGCATGAGCAGACATGGTGAGCATAAGACTGGTGCTGGCAAGGAGCACTTGAGCTGTTTTGTAGAGATCAAAAGTCTTTTTCATTTATTTTTTCTCCTTGCTACGTTCCGTTTTGTACCATTGAAGGGAGTTGCCCTGTATTTTATTTTTAAGCATGTCATATGCGGCTTTAAAAACAATAAATAGAAATATTTGTGAGTAACTTACATAAGATAAAACAGAGTAAAAATAGAGTTCTGGTTTAACTTTTTCGAGTGAAAGGGTAAACCACATTTGTGCGACATATAGGCAAAACGAGAGGCCCCACAGTAATGTGAAGGGACCAGGAACTGAAATGCCTGCGATACCCAGTAACCCAAGCGTCAAGGTAATATGACTCCAGAATAAAGCAGGTACGAAAAGTATGTAGCACATAATGTTATTTAGAATTTCAATTCCAATAGGAAAAGGGGTTCTTAACGCTACGGGTAAATATTTACGAGTCACATAAAAATTACCCTGAGTCCAACGTGAGCGCTGTTTTACAAATACACTCAAAGATGGCGGATCTTGTTGCCAACCAATTGCGTAGGGAACCCATTTAATTCGTTTTTGACCGATAAAAATTCGGAAGCTCATTTCAGTGTCATCGACCAATGATTTCTCATCAAAACCACCTAAGGTTTCTAATGCATCACGCCAAATGACATAGTTGGTACCCATTAATGTTGATAGTTCAAAACGTTGCCAACGACCGCCCTGAAAAATCCATTGGAAAAATATGAACTCAATGGCAATAAATCGAGTCAGAATACTATCTTGCCAATTACGGGTTCTTACTTTGCCATTTACAGCTACTAATTTTTTATCTGCAAGTAGTGTTTGAGCTAATAACCTTACGCAGTCGGGTTCAGGTGTACTGTCTGCATCATAAACAACAATGAGTTCACCTTTGGCATGGGGGAGGCCATTATTTAGTGTTCTAGATTTACCTTTGCCTCCCATTCCTTTAGGAACGTTGACAATTTTTATGCAAGGATAAATCTGCGCTAGATTTTCGGCGATTTCTAGGGTGTTATCTTTAGAACCATCATTAATCAGCAAAACTTCATATGCTTCGGCTGGATAATCCTGTTGCGCGATTGCATGTAAAGTATCTTCAATGACTACGCCTTCATTATAGGCAGGAATCAAAACACTCAAAACGGGCCATCTATCGGGTACGGGTAGGTTCTGTAACTCTTTTTCTGCTGTTTTTGAGTATTTCCAAGCCTGATAACTTAGCCATGCCCAAAATGCTTGAGGAATCCAGATGCCTAAAAAACCAAATAGGAAGAGAATATCAATGGGAGCCATTTGATTTAACCCTCCTAATAATAGATGAGATCAGCAATAACAATAAAATCACCCCGATGACCAAGGAGATCCAAGAAATATAGCTGCCGAAAGTACCAAGTAGGTCAGGATAGGTTGTGGTTAAAATAAGATCGAGTGGAACTACAACTGTGCTTAAACCAATAAAAATATACCCAAAAAAACTAGTGTTTACATGATCAGGCGTGCTTATGTATTTAATATTATTAAATTTCCATGAAATACCGAGTTGAGGGTATCGAATATTTGTGGTCGGAAGATCAGCAGGAGGGTTAATAATGATTTCATAACCTGAAACATGACCATTAAAATTTTTGGCTGAATAAAATAAGTGCTGCTTTTGTTTAATTTCTCTGGAGGGTAGAGGAAGTTCCTTTGGATTAAACTTAACAATATAGCTGCCAGCGGTCTGGGAAATTAAGTTTTCATCCCAACCTGTTGAAACAAAAGCAGCCATAGGTCGCAAGCCAATTGCAGTTGAAAATGTAGCTTTGGCGGCAAAATATTGAGGTTGTTCAGATTTAAAAAGTACAATCGGAATAGCACCTTGGCTCACTGCTTCTTTTAATAAGAAATAGTGAGAAAAGCTAAAAACTTCATCTGGTAATATGATGCCTGGCTTAATTCCTTTATGAATAAGCCCTTGAAAACTGTCTGAACTGATTTGGTCAATTGTAAAAATAGGCCACCATGTGTCCTGTGAGGGGAAAAACATGGAAAGGTCATTAATACTTTGAACTTCAGTTCTTGTTTGTTCAGATTTAATCTCGCAATGATAATATTGACGATAGAATTGCTGCAAAGTGCCATCTGGATACTGACTAGAGGCAATAATAATTCCACAAATATTAAGAAGATTAGACATTAAGTAATCTCCTCTTCAGGTGGAATCTGAATAACTTTATATTCGACTTCAAGCCGCAAAGTCATAATTTCTTTTAGCTTTTTAATAAATTCAGGTTCTTCTTCTGTTTTTTGTTGACGAATAACAATACTGTATATCGTTTCTAGATCATCATCAGCAAACTGGAAAACAATTTCTTGCGGGTGATGCTGGCTCAAAATTTTAATCATTTCATTTTGAGTGGTTTTCCATACATCATCGCCTAACATTTCTTTAATTAAGCTTCGGTTGAGAATCCTGATTTCAAAGACTTCATAGTCTTGTATGTGATGATGATCAAGAAGTTTGAAGAAACTACGTTGAAAATACTTAAGTGCGCTAAGCGGGAAAATATCACGGCGATAATTTCGATCATAACTTTGTATATCACGATATTTTTGGACGTTAATTTCAATATTATGGCGTACAGCACTAAGAAAAAGAGGAATGAGAGGAATAATAAAAAGTAAAAGGAGCTGACGTTCAATATGTGTTTGTGCCCCTAGGTCGAGTAGAAAATATACTGCAACACCTATGAAAGCGAGTAAACCAACAATTAAAGATGCGCCAACTTCTAAAAAAGCCCCAGAAACTAAAAGAATAAGAATAAAAATCCAGCTTCCTCTAAAACTTACCGGCAGCCACTCATATGCCACCATCCCCATAAATAGATGAGCTGCGATAATCCATAAGACGAGTGTTCTTCCAGGGTTCTTCTGTTGCTGTTGCATGCGAGCTATGGCTACCTTCTTGTAATGTTAATTTTTTTATACTTTTATTACTAAACGTGAGACATTGCGAAGTTATTGTTGTTTATGGCCTTTTTAAGTATCTATTATGTTTATTTGTAGATCAAAGTCACCATTTAGTCAAATATTGTTATTATTTTTTAATCAAAAATAAACAGATAAGACGTAATTCTTATCTAAATACTCTTGTATGTTTCAATTGCTTTCAGGCGAGTTTCTTTCAAATCAACAATTGGCTTTGGATAATTCAACTGAAGCGGAGTTTTACTTGAGTAGGGTTCATGAATCACTTTATTGTCTAGATGAGCTAATTCATCCACCCATTGACGAATATAGTCTCCGTTTGGATCAAACTTCTTAGACTGAGCAATAGGGTTAAAAATTCGGAAATAGGGGACAGCATCAGTTCCGGTTGATGCACACCATTGCCAACCACCATTATTCGCTGCTAAATCACCATCAATTAAGTGTTCCATAAACCATTGTTCACCTATTCGCCAATCGATGAGTAGGTTTTTACATAAAAACATAGCGGTAATCATGCGGACTCGATTATGCATCCATCCTGTTTTTTGTAGCTGACGCATGCCCGCATCAATAATCGGTATACCTGTTTGGCCAGTTTGCCATGCGGTTAGGTGCTCTGGATTATGATTCCATTTAATTTTCTGAGTATCTTTTTTAAACGGAATGTGTTTAGAAACATGTGGAAAATCAAATAAAATATGCTGATAAAACTCTCGCCAAAGCAGTTCATCTAACCAAGTCTGCTGACCTTCGTTTGCAAGATGGAAGTTGCCATGTTCAGCTCGGAAAAGAGTTTGTAAACATTGACGAATAGACAAAATTCCAAGATTTAAATACGGTGAGAGTTGGCTAGTTCCTTTTACATTTGGAAAGTCACGTTCTAATTTATAATCAGATAAATGATCTTCAATAAATACGTCGAGCTGCTCCAGAGCAAAATCTTCTCCAGTCGGCCATAAGTTTTGTTGGTCTTTAGAAATAGATGAGTCAAAAAAAGTTTCTACATCTTCTAGACTTAAACTTTTTATATTTGAATCAGACTCTGGATTAGCTTTTTGCTTTTCAGGAATTGGATAGCACTGAGGCAAACCGCTGATATCTAGTTTCGAATAACATGCTTTTTTGAATGCACCGAAAACTTGATAGGGTTGCTGTGACTGATTGCGAATAGAACGTAAAGGAAAAATCGTACGGTCATGAAATAAAAAAAGTTCTTTACCTTGTTGATTTAAAGCCTGCTGTACAGTTTTATCTCTTTTTAACTCATTCACACCTACTTCTATATTTGAGTAAACATTTTCGATATGAAGTTGATGTGTGAGTTGGCAAATATAATCTGCAATATCTTTCCAGTAGGGAATCACTTGAATAATAAGTGGAATATTAAGCTGTTCTAATTCTTTTTTAAGTTGTTGAAGCTGATGTAAATAGAAATTAATTTTTATAGGTGCATCGTGATGTATTTTCCATTGTTCAGGCGACAAAATAATTAACCCAATTGAAGGTCCTTGCTGGCAAGCATGCCATAAAGCAGCATGGTCTCGAACTCTCAAATCCTGACGAAACCAAATCAGCTGATTTACGTTTGACATGAAAGATACCCTTATAAAGTTGAGTGAGTTTGAGGTTTATTATCAAGATATTATATAAAAATAAATCCATAAAAAAAGCAAAGCCGAAGCTTTGCTTTTATCTTCATCTAAAGATGAATTAGTGGTGGTGACCACCTGCACCGTGTACGTGACCGTGATCTAATTCTTCTTCAGAAGCTTCACGGATTTCTACGATTTCAACTTCAAAAGTTAAATCTTGACCAGCAAGTGGGAAGTTAGCATCAACAACCACGTTGTCGCCTTCAACAGCTTTAACAGTTACGATCTGAACGCCGTCATCTGTTTGAGCTTGGAATTGCATACCAGGTTGAATGTTTTCAACACCTTGGAACATTTGAGCTGGAACTTCTTGTACTAGGTCTGGGTTGTATTCGCCATAACCTTCAGCTGCTGGTACATTAACAGTAAATTTGTCACCAACAGTTTTACCTTCTAATGCATTTTCAAGACCAGGAATGATATTGCCTGCACCGTGCAAATAGGCAAGTGGTTCGCCTTGAGATTGATCAAGTGTTTCACCCTCAGCGTTTGTTAATTTGTAGTGGAATGAAACCACGTGGTTATTTGCAATAGCAGTCATGTTTTTGATCCATTCAATCAATTGAAGCGTACATCATAAAGTGAAAAATAAATTTTGTAGACTACAAAATCTTAATCTTTGGCACTTTTTCTGATGCGTTTTTATATAAATAGGGACGAACTTAAAAAATTCAACTTAATACAGCTTAATTTTTGGACGTACACGTCTTGTAAGTAAATCTTTCATTGTGAGTAGTCCAGCTTGAGTATATCCATGAATCGTTGCTTGATGTAAACGATATAAAGAGACATACATAGTTTTCGCAATATAACCTTGCACACTTACATCGCCAAGTAATTCTCCAACGGCTTTATTACGACTTAAAGACACGAGGGAGCCTTTGTCGTTAAACGTGAACATGGGCTGTGAACGGCCATTAAGTCTGGCAGCCATAGCATCAACTAAAAAGCTTGCTTGTTGGCTGGCAACTTGAGCACGTGGTCCAAGAGGAGGGTTTCGTGCATCAAGCTGGCAATGAGCACAATCACCAAACGCAAATACATTTGGATCAGAATAGGTTTGCAACGTTGCATAGACCATTAAACGATTAATGTTATCGCGTTTAAAGTCTGTAAAACTTTCTAATACCTTAGGTGCTTTTACGCCTGCTGCCCAAACGGTAATATCACTTTTGAGTTGGTTGCCATTACTAAAGTAGATGCAATGCTTATCAATTTTTTCAACGCGGTGTTGAGTTAAAATTTCAACGCCCATTTTTCTGAGTTGTTCGGCACTATGTTCAGCAGTTTTATCTGTCAGAGCAGGTAAAATACGTTCAGAGGCTTCAATGAGGGTAATTTTGACTTGGTTGGGGTGAATCTTCTTTAAACCATATCGATAAAAGTTTTTGGTTGTTTCAATTAACTCGGCTGCAAGCTCTACACCTGTAGCTCCCGCACCAACGATTCCAATATTTAAAGTTCGCTGATTAGGTTGATTTTGAGCTTCAATATAAAGATGTAATAAATCTTGCTGGAAAACATCGGCTTGTTTTCTGCTGTCGAGGAAATGGCAGTTTTCACGCACACCCGTGGTATTAAAGTCATTTGATACTGAACCAAGCGCTAAAATAAGTGTGTCATAACTGAGCTCTTGCGGATGATTCTGTTGGTCTTTAGACACTTGAGGGGGCATTAGTTCAATTAATCTTTTATCTTTATTTACCCCAACTAATGTTCCAAGCACAAATTCATAATGATGTTTTTCGGAGTGTGCGAAATAGTTAGTTTGTTCTTCGTGTGGATTTAAAGAACCAGCAGCGATTTCGTGAAGCAAAGGTTTCCAAATATGGGTAAGGTTCTGGTCAACCAATGTAATCTTTGCTTTACGATTTTTCCCAAAAGTTTCACCGAGTTGTGTTGCCAGTTCTAAGCCGCCAGCACCACCACCAACAATTACAATATGATGTAAATTTTGGGCCATTTTTTTCACCTAATTATTTTTCTATAAAAAAAGATGGCTAAATTATGCCATCTTTTATTTATAAAATTTATTGTGCGTCTGTGCACAAATTGATGTTTTTAGTGCGAATCTACAGGGTAGAGTTTTGCAGCACTATGTTCACTTGATGAAAAAATAGAGAAGAGGCTAGAAAACCACATTGCAATTTTTTGGAAAATATTAGCTTCTTCAATATGTACATTATCTTCGATTTGAAGACTACGGATCAGTTGATTATTTTGATAAATCGATACTGTTGCTAAGCTCATGACTTTCATTAACGGTGCAGTTAATTGTTTTTCATTGAGTTCAATGTTTACACGTGTTTGAGTCGTTTCGAGCGGAGCAATAACTTTTGGTTGCAGGTTGCTATCAATTACTTGAACGCGCTGAGTGATATTATCAAAATTATTTAGGTCAATTGGTGCTGGGTCAGCATATAACGAAGTCGTTACAATCGTAGGTTGTTTTGTCGCTACCTTGAACATTTTTAAAGTCGACTTTACAACAGGCAGCTCGGCAATTAATTTTTGCTCAGGAATAATGACTTCATCACGTGTATAGGTATAAGCAAGATTCATTAATTTATCTGCAATCTCAGCACGTTTTACCGCACTCGGTGTACCTAAAACGATGACCAATAAACGTCTTTGAGCTAAGTCTGATGAAAATGAAGGACGTGAAGCTGTTAATGCCAAATTATAACCCGCTGCTTTAGTGTAACCAGTTTTTAGACCATCAACAGATGGATCATATTTCAAAGCAAGGTTAGTCGCATGGTGAAAACGTTGATTGTAGCTAAAGCTTGGCATTTTTGAATAATGCAAATATTCAGGCGTTTCTTTAATTACGGCTTGACCTAATAAGCTTAAATCATGTGCCGTAGTGTAATGATCCGGCATCGTAATTCCAGGAGGGTTACTAAAATGGGTATCTTTCATACCCAAAGCCTGAGCTTCCTGATTCATACGTTGTACAAAATGGGGAACATCACCAGAAATTTTTTCAGCTAAGGTCACGGCTGCATCATTTGCAGACATAACAATTAAACCTGCCAATAACTGATCAACAGAAATTTGTTCACCAGCTTTAAGATACATTTGTGATTCATCCCACTGCACGACACCAACCACTGGTGTTGCAGTAATGATTTCTTCTTTTTTCAGCTTTCCGGCTTTAATCTCTTTTAAAGCAATATAGGCAACCATCATTTTAGTTAAAGATGCTGGCGCGCGTTGCATGTGGCTATTATGCTCGGCAATGATTTGACCCGATTGAGTATCTACAATAGTCCATGCAGCGGCTTCAACACTTTCAGGTGCAATATTGAGTAGCGCAGCATTGGTTAGGGTGGTGCAGAAAAGACTGAATAGGGTAAAAAGAGATAGAAAAAATTTCACGGATGACCTTAACTTTTACTGGCAAATACGGGACACAGATGCACAGCATGCTATGCCTTTTTTTAATGGAAGGCTAGTGGAAATTGTTGCCAAAAAATACATGTACGCAAGACGATACAAAAAAGTGATAATCTAATGCGAAGCCGTTCTTATTTTTAAATTGAAGAATTTATGTTGCATTATCAAATTGAGTTCGATGATTACAAACAACACCTTGTTCACGTGACAATTCGTTTTTTAGCCAATCCGAATCAGGAACTTTGGCTGCCAACGTGGATTCCGGGTAGTTATCTAATTCGAGAGTTTTCAAAACATATTGAAGCCGTTAAAGCTTATGATGAAGCTGGACGTCTGTTGGATATTAAAAAAACGAGCAAGAATCGTTGGCGTTTATTTAATACCGATCATGAGTTAATGACGATTGAATATGATGTATATGCATATGATTTGTCTGTACGTGGTGCATATGTCGATCAGACCCGCTTATATATCAATCCAGCATGTGTATGTTTAGCTTTAGAAGGCCAAGAACAATCTGCTTGTGAAGTCGAAGTGTTCTTGCCAGATGAATTAAAGCATTTTCAGTTAGCAACAGGTTTGGCTTCAAAAAGTCTAGTTAAAGGTCGCTTTACTTTAAAAGCTGATCATTATGATCAATTGATTGATAGCCCGTTTGAATTGGCTGATCAAACACGTTTTAGTTTTGAAACACATGACATTGAACATGAGTTTGTAATTTCTGGCCCACATAATGCCAATGTTGATCGCTTAAAAGCCGACATTAAAAAGATTTGTGCAGCCGAAATAAATATGTTCGGTTCAGCGCCTTTTAAAAACTATACCTTTATGACGATGGCAACAGGGAATAGTTATGGTGGATTAGAACATTGTAATAGTACAAGTTTGATTACACCGCGTGACGATTTGCCAAAATCGAATGAACCAACTGAACCTTCTAAAGACTATCAACGCTTTTTAGGCTTATGTAGTCACGAATACTTTCATTCATGGTTAGTAAAGTTTATTCGTCCAGAAAACTTTGCAAATTATAATTTGCATCAAGAAGGCTATACCTCTTTACTTTGGATATTTGAAGGCTTTACTTCATATTATGATGACCTGATTTTATTACGTAGTGGCGTAATTTCTCAGAAGTCTTATCTTGATTTACTTAAAGCACAAATTGATCGCTATTTACAAAATCCAGGCCGTTTTGTTCAAACAGTGGCCGAATCAAGTTTTGATGCGTGGATTAAATTTTATCGTCAAGATGAAAACTCGAATAACGCGGGTACGAGTTACTACAATAAGGGTGCTTTAGTTGCGTTGTGCCTAGATTTAGGCTTACGTCTACGTGGTTCTAGTCTTGATGCTTTAATGCGTCGATTATATGAAAATACTCAAAATGGTATGCAAGTAAACGAAAGAACCATTTTTGATTTATGTAAAGAACTGACGGGTGATAATTGGATTGAACAAATTAATCATCTGATTAACACGACTGATGAATTACCGCTTGATCAATTGTTTCCTGAGTTTGGCTTAAGCTATAGAGTTAAAACTGACAAATCTTTGCCATTAGGTTTAAAACTTGTCGATAAGCCAGAAGGTGTGCTTGTGCAAAGTGCCCGCCGTGATAGTGCAGCAGCGAAAGTAGGTATTTCTGCCAATGATGTGATTATTGCAATTGATGGTTTAAAAGCATCCACTAAGCTTATTGAGAAGTATGCAAAGCAGGGTGGTACTTATAGAGTCTTTGCTTTCCGTCGTGATGAGTTAATATCTTTTGAAGTCGATTGCGCTACATCTGAATTAACCGAAGTTGAACTCATCGTTGAAGATCAAGCTAAAACTGAAAAATGGTTAAAAGCTTAGATTAAAGCTAAATAGTTTATAAAAAACCGATGTTTTGCACATCGGTTTTTATTTTTAAGTACATCCAAATGGTGAAATCCGTTTTACCTTTGAGTTTATTTTGAATGAAAAGTATAATAATTGTCAGAACACTGAAAGATATCTCATGTAATTTAATGATGTTTAATGCCTGAAAAGTGATCTGAATGTGCGTATTACAATGACTTAGATATCAGAAAATTATCTATATATTTGAATTATGTATTATTTCGCTGCGAAATGTCGTTATCACTGGATATTTCGTTGACTGGAAGGCAATGAGAGCCGATACTCTCAGGGTTTTATTTAAGCATATCGGTTCGTAGGCACTGGGCCAAAAGCTCGGTCCTCAACACTCAATCAAACGGAAGGGGCTATATATGGCTGGTGAAAAGTCAACTATTATTTACACACTGACTGACGAGGCGCCACTATTGGCGACCTATTCGCTACTGCCGATCATTGAGACCTTTACTAAGCCAGCTGGCATCGAGATTATTAAAAGTGACATCTCTGTAGCTGCACGTGTGCTCGCAGAATTCGCTGATTACCTAAGTGAAGAGCAAAAGGTATCCGACAACCTTGCAGAGCTTGGTCGTCTTACACAAGATCCAGATACTAACATTATCAAACTCCCGAACATTAGTGCGTCTGTTGCGCAATTAACTGCATGTATCAAAGAGCTTCAATCAAAAGGTTATGCAATTCCTGATTATCCGGAAAATCCTGCAACCGAAGAAGAAAAATCAATCAAAGCTCGTTATGGTAAGTGCCTTGGTTCAGCAGTAAACCCTGTCCTTCGTGAAGGTAACTCTGACCGCCGTGCTCCAGCAGCAGTTAAAAACTATGCGAAAAAACACCCTCATTCAATGAGCGAGTGGAAACAGTGGTCACAAACTCACGTTTCACATATGGAAGAAGGTGACTTCTACCATGGTGAAAAATCAATGACACTTGATCGCGCACGTAATGTGAAAATGGAACTTATCACGACCAGTGGTAAGAGCATTGTTCTTAAGCCAAAAGTTGCGCTTCAAGAAGGCGAAATCATTGACTCAATGTTCATGAGCAAGAAAGCACTTTGTGATTTCTATGAAAAAGAACTTGATGATTGTAAAGAAGCGGGAATTTTATTCTCTCTACACGTAAAAGCGACAATGATGAAAGTTTCACACCCGATCGTTTTCGGTCACTGTGTGAAAATTTACTACAAAGAAGCTTTCGAAAAACACGGTAAGTTATTTGACGAATTAGGCATTAACGTTAATAACGGTATGGCTGGGTTATACGAGAAAATCGAAACTCTTCCTACTTCATTACGTGAAGAAATCATTGAAGACTTACATGCTTGTCAAGAACACCGTCCTGCACTTGCAATGGTTGACTCGGCAAAAGGCATCACAAACTTCCATTCACCAAACGACATCATCGTTGACGCTTCTATGCCAGCAATGATCCGTGCCGGTGGTAAAATGTGGGGTGCTGATGGTAAGCAATATGATGCTAAAGCTGTTATGCCAGAATCAACATTTGCTCGTATTTACCAAGAAATGATCAACTTCTGTAAGTGGCATGGTAACTTCGATCCGAAGACTATGGGTACTGTACCGAACGTTGGCTTGATGGCTCAAAAAGCTGAAGAATACGGTTCTCACGACAAGACTTTTGAAATTTCTGAAGCTGGTATTGCAAACATTACCGATCTTGACACTGGTGAAGTGTTATTGACTCAAAATGTTGAAGAAGGCGATATCTGGCGTATGTGTCAGGTTAAAGACGCTCCGATTCGTGACTGGGTAAAACTTGCAGTAACTCGTGCACGTAACTCAGGCATGCCTGCGATCTTCTGGCTTGACCCGTACCGTCCACACGAAAATGAATTGATCAAGAAAGTACAAACGTATTTAAAAGATCATGACACGACTGGCCTTGATATCCAGATTATGTCTCAAGTTCGTGCAATGCGTTACACACTTGAGCGTGTAGTACGTGGTCTAGATACTATTTCTGTGACTGGTAACATCTTACGTGACTACTTAACTGACTTGTTCCCAATTATGGAACTTGGCACTTCTGCGAAAATGTTATCTATCGTTCCGCTTATGGCGGGTGGTGGTATGTACGAGACTGGTGCGGGTGGTTCAGCGCCAAAACACGTACAACAGCTTGTTGAAGAAAACCACTTGCGTTGGGATTCGCTTGGTGAGTTCCTTGCTCTAGCAGCTTCTTTAGAAGAAATGGGCATTAAAGAAAATAATGCTCGTGCTAAGTTACTTGCGAAGACGCTTGATGAAGCGACTGACAAGTTACTTGATAATGGTAAGTCTCCATCACGCCGTACAGGTGAGATTGACAACCGTGGTAGCCATTTCTACTTGTCACTTTACTGGGCAGAAGCACTTGCTGCACAGAACGAAGATGCTGAGTTAAAAGCTAAATTTGCTTCACTTGCAAAAACATTAGCTGAAGAAGAACCGAAGATTGTTGCTGAACTTGCTCAAGTACAAGGTAAGCCAGCTGATATCGGTGGTTACTATGCAATTGATAAAGCAAAAGTAGATGCTGTAATGCGTCCAAGTGCTACATTTAATGCAGCTCTTGCAACTGTTGGTGCTTAATTACTAATTCGTTAGTGAATAGCTCAAAAGCCGGTGTATAAACACCGGCTTTTTTATTTTTATAAAAATAAATGACATTAAAAAAGCCCACCGAAGTGAGCTTTGAAAATTTAGATCTTAACGACTATTACGACCACGACCACGTGGTGCTTTTGTATTTGGACGAGTTGTACCATTAGTCTTACGACGTGGCTTTTCACTTTCATCCATTTGCCAAATACGTTTTGTACCAGACTTTTTCGCAGAACCATCTTTGTTTTTACGAACCATCGGTTTGCCGCCAGTACCACCTGGTTTTTTCACATATGAACGTGAACGATAAGGCTCTTCCGCAGGAACATCTTTAAAGTCAGGATAAAGCAAAGGCTCAATTTCTTTCACATCACCAGGTCTTAAACCGAGTTGAACTAAATCAATTGAACCAATTTTAGTACGAATTAAACGTAAAGTTGGAAAACCTACCGCAGAAGTCATACGACGAACTTGACGGTTACGGCCTTCGCAAATTGAAATTTCGACCCAAGATGTTGGAATATTTGCACGATAACGTACAGGTGGATTACGTTCCCATAACCACTCAGGTTCACTTACTTTAATGGCAGTAGCCGGAAGCGTCATACCATCATTAAGTTCTACACCTTTACGAAGCTGCTCAAGCGCTTCTTCAGTTACATCGCCATCAACTTGAACTAAATACGTTTTGTATTTTTTATTTGCAGGATTGGTAATGAACTGATTCAGACCACCATGATCGGTTAAAAAGACTAAACCCTCAGAGTCCATATCAAGACGGCCTGCCAAGCGCAAAGTCGGGTCATCAACAAAGTCCGAGACGGTCATATGCGCTTCGTCTTTACGAAACTGGGAGAGAACGTCATAAGGCTTGTTGAGAATGACAATTTTCATAAAAAATGGCTTCTTCTTTCAAATAACTAGAGAAAACATTGAGCTATATTTAAGTGTGAAATTTGCTTATTTCCCACATAAATCTCAAAAAGAATTAAATTCGATTAAGCTATTATGCGTTAATAAAAGTTGAAAGTATTGTTTATCGATAATTATTTTTAGTTAATTAAGTATTATAAAAGGGAGAATTTACACAATGGGTTATCAGAAGATCGTGGTTCCTGCTGACGGCGACAAAATTAAAGTAAATGCAGACCTGTCACTGAACGTACCAAATCATCCAATTATTCCTTTCATTGAAGGTGATGGTATTGGTGTGGATATTACACCAACCATGAAAGCAGTCGTAGATGCTGCTATTTTAAAAGCTTACCGTGGCAAGCGCTCAATCGAATGGATGGAAGTGTATTGCGGCGAAAAAGCCAATAAAATTTATGGCAACTACATGCCAGAAGAAACTTCTGAAGCACTCCGTGAGTTCGTTGTATCTATCAAAGGTCCGTTAACGACTCCGGTGGGTGGAGGCATTCGTTCACTCAACGTTGCCTTACGCCAAGAATTAGATCTATATGTTTGCGTACGTCCAGTACGTTGGTTTAAAGGCGTTCCTTCACCTGTTCAGCACCCAGAATTAACGGATATGGTGATTTTCCGTGAGAACTCGGAAGATATCTATGCAGGTATTGAATGGAAAGCCGATTCTGAAGAAGCTAAAAAAGTGATTAGGTTTCTTCAAGAAGAAATGGGTGTCACAAAAATCCGTTTCCCTGAAGGATGTGGGATTGGAATTAAACCTGTATCGAAAGAAGGTTCACAGCGTTTAGTCCGTAAAGCCATTCAGTTTGCAATTGAAAATGACAAGCCTTCTGTGACCCTTGTTCACAAGGGCAATATCATGAAATACACCGAAGGGGCATTTAAAGAGTGGGGCTATGAATTGGCTCTAGATCGTTTCGGTGGAGAACTAATTGATGGTGGTCCATGGGTTAAAATTAAAAATCCTAGAACTGGTAAAGACATCATTATTAAAGATGTCATTGCAGATGCATTTTTACAACAGATCCTTATGCGTCCAGCAGATTATTCCGTTATTGCTACTTTAAATTTAAATGGTGATTATATTTCTGATGCTTTGGCAGCAGAAGTAGGAGGTATTGGTATTGCACCTGGTGCAAATATTGGTGGTGCAATTGCAGTTTATGAAGCAACTCATGGTACTGCGCCTAAATATGCAGGTCAGGATAAAGTAAACCCGGGTTCTATTATTCTTTCTGCGGAAATGATGCTACGTGATATGGGCTGGACAGAAGCTGCAGACCTGATCATTAAAGGAATTGCTGGAGCGATTGCAGCTAAAACCGTAACTTACGATTTTGAACGCCTAATGCCAGGTGCAACCTTATTACGTTGTTCTGAATTTGGTGATGCGATTATCAAACACATGGAAGATTAAATAAATTTTGCATAAGAAAGCCCTCGATTGAGGGCTTTTTTTATTGCATAAATTCGGGATGCTTCGAAGTTTTAATAAAACCAGTTTTCTTTTGATAACTCTGGTCTAGGGCTTGGATAACAAGAACGAAAGCAACTAGAAATAAAGGAAAGAGCAGAGTTTTCACGATTTGGTTTCTCCGAGAGTTGAGGTGAAAGAAGGGCGTACAGGAAATAAAAGGCAAACCGCAAAAAGAAGAACGATTCCACCCAAAAGAAAGAGATGGGCATAAGACCAATGCAAATGATGTAAAGTACTAATGACAACTCCACCTAAAAGCTGCGTGCTAGCAAACCCAATAGTGGCAAGGCTCCAAAGCTTTTGATAACGTTGCTCATAAATCTGTAGCAGACTATAAGAACTAATAAATACGGTTGCGGGAGTCAGTAAGCCTGTCAGAAGCGAAGACAAAGCTAGTAAAGAAGTGGCCTGTGAAAGGAAAGGTAAAACAACGGCTAGGCAGTAAATGCCATAGAGCCATTTAATAGCTTGTATATATCCCAACATTCGGCTTAAGCAATAAGCGACAAATGCACCAATGCAGCTTCCCACTCCATAGAGAACCCAAAATAAATTTCTTTGCTGTAATGGGAAGTGCAGAGTTCCCGATAAATAATCCATCCAAAACAAAGAATGTGGAATATAGGCAAAGGCACTACACATATAGGCAATAATAATAATCAGACCCAAATGTGATTTTTGTGAGGCTTGTAAAGTAGTAGATTGCGGTTTAATAATCTGGGCAGTATTGCTACTTAATAAGCGATAAAGAGTTAAGCTTCCTAATAAAGAAATACCTGCAAAAATATCCCAAACATAATGCACGGGCATATTTTTAAGTAGGGGAATAATAATGGTGGCAGATAAAACCCCCACACCAATTCCGCTAAATCCTAAAAAATTAACTTTTAATCTTTGCGTGGTGGGAATGTATTTCATTGCAAAGCTAGGTGCCAAAATCATAAGTAAGCCGCCAGCAATACCTGAAATTGTGCGCCAGAAAATGAACCACACCAAAGGCATATCCATGAATGAACAGCATAGTAGGCTGAGGCTGCCAGCTATAGTCGAAAGTACGATCATGGATGGGACGTAATTTTCTTTAATACTCAATAGCGCTAATAAGGCACCTATGAGATAACCCAATAAATTTGCGCTGCCTAAGTAACTGGCAAAATCATGGGTCCAGTGGTACTGCTCGATCATGATGGGCATAAGCGCAGTATAGGAAAATCTAAAAACACCAATTCCCAAACAAGTTGCCAAAAAGACAATTAAGCTCATTCGATAAAACGTAGACATGAGAAGACGCTCAATTTTTTATTATTAAAAACGAGTTTATCAATCATTAAAAATGATTTAATATGATAGTAATTATCTTGTTTTGAGATAGTGAAATGTTACTTAAGTCTTTAGAGTTTTTTTTAGCGGTTGCAGAGTGTGGAAGTTTTTCATTGGCTGCACAAAAAATGTATACGGTTCAATCGAATATCACGAGCCATATAAAAAAACTTGAAGAAGAGTTAGGGGTTATTCTATTCAATCGTAATAATCCTGTGACTTTAACGAATGCCGGACAACAGCTACATAGTTACGCTGTTCAAATGATTGCACTGCATGACAAAGCGAAAAAAATCTTTCAAGAGGGTGATATTGACCCGAACGAAACCATTCGTTTGGGCAGTATGGAAACGACAGCAGCAATACGTCTACCTCAATTACTCAATCAATCTATGCAGCAATATCCTACTTTGCCCATCGAGCTTCAAACTCATCCAACCCGTTATTTATTAAATGCGGTACATCAGGGGGAATTGGACTGTGCTTTTGTGGCATCTAAACATTCAATTCCTGAGTTATATAGTTTTCCTGTGTGGCATGAAGAGCTGGTTTTGGTTTGTCCTAAGCAACAACAGAGTTTTCCAGATAAGGCAACCCTTGCAAAAACTAGATTTATTGCATTTCGGCAAGGTTGTTCATATCGACATGCTATAGAACTTTTCTTGAATGACTTTAGTATTCCGCCTTCGCAAATTATGGAAATGGGAAGTCTTGACGGAATCGTGAGTTGTGTAGAGTTGGGTGTTGGTTTTGCTTTATTACCGAAATCATATCTCATAAAAGTTGCAGATAAAGTTTCAGTTAATTGTTTTGGACTAAATACAGAATCTGCTTTTTTCACTACATATTTAGTTGCCCAGTTACCAGAAACATGGGGAACTAATTTAAAGCAATTTATTCATTTTATTGAGCAGCAATTTGAATTAAAGGTTGCTTAAGTAGAGGCTGATTTTTATACATAAATATCTCACTTAATTTATAAATTAAAAGTGATATATATGTATTTAAAAGTCATTTTATATTCTCACGCAAGTTTGTAATCATCTTGATGCTATAAAATTGTTGAAAAGGGTAGTTTATATAGGCCGGCTATGGTCAAATATGCCCCCTTGAAAGATGACACAAGCAATAATTTGGAGTTTGGGAATGAATATACCCTTAATCATCAATATTGTGGTTTTTGTCGGGTTAATATTTTTACTCGCCCAAACACGTAAAACAGACTGGAGCTTATCGAAAAAAGTTCTGGCTGGCTTAGTTCTAGGTATAGTGTTTGGTTTAGGACTACATTTGATTTATGGCGGTGGCCATCCGATTCTTGCTGAATCTATTAGCTGGTTTAATATCGTTGGAAACGGCTATGTAAAACTTTTACAAATGGTCGTTATGCCTTTGGTATTTGTGTCTATTTTGGGAGCAGTTGCAAAATTACATCAAGCCTCATCTTTAGGCAAAATCAGTTTTTATACGATCGGCACTTTACTCTTTACAACGCTGATTGCTGCACTCGTAGGCGTATTTGTTACTAACCTATTTGGCTTAACGGCGAAAGGTTTAGTGCAAGGTGCTGCTGAAACTGCACGCTTAACTGCCATTAATACAGATTATGTAGGCAAAGTTACTGATTTAAGTGTACCGCAATTTATTCTTTCTTTTATTCCAAGTAATCCATTTGCTGAATTAACTGGTGCAAACCCAACTTCAATTATTAGTGTGGTTATTTTTGCTGTCTTTTTAGGTATAGCTGCGCTTAACCTAATGAAAGATGATGCAGAGAAAGGCCAGCGTATTCTGACTGCAATTCAGACTTTACAGTCTTGGGTAATGAAGTTGGTTCGTTTAGTGATGACACTTACACCGTATGGTGTTTTTGCCCTCATGACCAAAGTTGTGGCAAGTTCGAATGTGGTAGACATCTTAAATCTAGGCGGTTTCTTGGTGGCATCTTATTTAGGTTTAGCCATCATGTTTGTCGTGCATGCCATTATTTTGACCCTGACAGGCGTTTCTCCAGTTAAGTTCTTCAAAAAAGTTGCTCCTGTTCTGACTTTCGCATTTACCAGCCGTTCAAGTGCTGCCAGTATTCCACTGAGCATTGAGACGCAGACTCGCCGTTTAGGTATTCCTGAATCTATTGCAAGTTTTTCTGCTTCTTTTGGTGCGACCATTGGTCAAAATGGTTGTGCGGGTTTATATCCAGCAATGTTGGCAGTCATGGTTGCGCCAACCATGGGAATTAACACGCTAGACCCAATGTGGATTGCTTCTTTAGTGGGTATTGTGACTTTAAGTTCAATTGGTGTAGCAGGCGTAGGTGGTGGAGCGACTTTTGCTGCACTGATTGTTCTTCCTGCTATGGGCTTACCTGTGACTTTAGTTGCTCTTCTTATTTCAATTGAACCGTTAATTGATATGGGACGTACTGCGTTAAACGTAAATGGTTCAATGACTGCGGGCGTAGTTACGAGCCAATTTATGGGTCAGACCGATAAAGACATATTAAATAGTGAAGATGAAATTGAGTTAACTCAACATCATTAAGAATTAGTATTAAACGGCTCATCTACTTTGGATGAGCCGTTTTTTTATATGCTTAAATTGGCCCTGTGATGTTAATTTTAAAAAAACTGTATCTGTTTTTCTTTTAAATAATTTTCGAAAATGAACCTATTACAAAAGAGAGCACTATCATGAAAATGTATCAAGTCGATGCTTTTACTAAAGAGTTATTTCGCGGCAATCCTGCGGCTGTGATTGTTGAAAAAGAGTGGCTAGATGCAGATTTAATGCAGAAGATAGCACTTGAAAATAATTTGTCTGAAACTGCTTTTGTAAAAATCATAGACGCTGAAAATTATGAAATTCGTTGGTTTACGCCAACGGTTGAAGCCGATTTTTGTGGTCATGCCACTCTTGCTAGTGCTTTTGTAATATTTAAAGATTTTACTGATAAAAAGACCATTAATTTTCATGTACGAAACTTAGGTCTTTTTATCGTTCATCAAGATGAAGATGGCAAAATCAGAATGAATTTTCCAGTTCGTAAAGCTCATCAAATTGAAGATTATCCGGCTGTTTTACGTCAAGCATTAACCAAACCCTTTAAAGCGGTTTATCAAAATGTTCAAGCTTACATTGTTGAATATGAATCAGTGCAAGATGTATTAGACGAGCAGCCTGACATGAGCTTGCTCAAAACCCTAGGTAAACGGACTGCGATTACAACGACGGGAATGGAGGTTGCAATTACCTCAAAAGCAGACCAGCAATATGACTGTATATCGCGTTATTTTGCACCTGTCGCGGGTATTAATGAGGACCCTGTTACAGGTTCAATTCATACCGCAATAGCGCCGTTATGGGCAGAAAAACTGGGCAAAAATAATATATTGGCTTATCAGGCTTCTAGCCGTGGAGGCGTTTTATATTGCAATATCCTGTCTGAGGAGCGTATTGAAATTTCAGGCTATGGAAAACTTTATATGCAAGCTGAAATTTTTCTTTAAAATATAAGGCCGTTTAAATAAACGGCTTTTTTTTCAAATCTTTACTATTAATGTCAGCTTAAATTTCCTACTATAGTCCCACAACTATTGATTTTTTATTATTCAAATTAATTGGTATTTATATGTTTATGCAGTTTAAACAACTGACTCTCTCCCTATGTATTCTTGGTTTAAGTGCTGCGTCTTTTGCACAAACCACACTAGTAAAAAGCAAGCAAAATATTGAGGAATATAAATTAGATAATGGTTTTCGGGTTGTACTTGCACCGAACGACAAAGAAAATAAAATCTTTATTAATACCATTTATTTAACTGGTTCATTAAACGACCCGCAAGGTAAAAGCGGTTTAGCTCATTTGCTTGAACACTTGGCTTTTAAGGGGACAAAAAATGTTAAAGGGGAAGAATTCCAGCGTCGTCTAGATCAATATACATTGATGACGAACGCCAGCACAGATTATTACTCGACCAAATATACCAATATCGTTCGTCCGGAAAAGACTGCACTCAATGAAGTGCTGTATCTTGAATCGGAACGTATGGATAAATTAGTTCTACAAGAAAAATTTGTTCCTTCTGAAATTGAAATCGTAAAACGCGAACGTGAAGTCCGTATGGATCAGCCTTTTGCTGTCCTGATGGATCAAATGTGGAAGTCAGCTTATGGTAACCAATATTTAGGTCGTTTACCGATTGGCGATTTACCTGAGCTTAAATCGATTAAAATGCCTGAACTGAATCAGTTCTATCGTAGCTGGTATGCGCCTAATAATGCAGTCATGGTAATTTCAGGTAAGTTCGATAAGACAGATGTCTTAAAAACCATTGATCAATACTTTAGCCCAATTGCGGCGCGTGATGTTCCTAAACCTGTACAGATTCCTGTGCTCGACTCTACAAAAATAAAAAATCGTCAGTTTGTGGTGAAAAAGGGGAGCGATCTCGCTAAATTCCATATCTATATGAATGGTAAAAATACCAAAATTCAGCCAACGCTCGCTTTAGCGCCGTTGTTGTATACCATGCAGCCAAGTGGTCATTTATATCAGAATATGGTTGAAACAGGCATTACCACAAATGTTGATGCGAGTACGTGGTTAGACCAAGATTTTAATGTGGTGTTTCTGGGTGCCATTTATGCACCAAGTAATGACCCTAAAAAAGTTGAAAGCTCTTTGCTAGCGGGTATCGAGAAAGGAAAGCCTTTTACTGAAGTTGAATTAAATCGTGTTAAGAGTTTAATGAAAACTCAAGGTGATTTAATTACTAAAGATGCGGTAGCACTTGGGTCACGTTTGAGTGATTACACTGTCGCTGGCGGTCAATGGGATCAATATTTTAAAGATTTAGATTCAGTAGAAAACGTTAAGTTAGACCAAGTGAATCAAACTTTAAAACAATTCCTTGTGGCTGAGCATCGCATTGACGGTGATATTTTGCCAACACCTGAAGACCAGAAAAAAGCTCAACAACAAAATGCAAAAGAAGCACCTAAGACTTTAGATCAGGTAGAAGCAAAGGTAGAGCCTTTAAAAGATCCAAAGGTGTATCAACAAGAAGTTGCGGAGTTTTTAAAAACTTCTAAGCAATATGTTGAAAGCAATGAGAAAAAGATTATCCGTGGAAAACTGAAAAATGGAATGAAGTACGCTTTATTCCCAGTTGAAACACGTGATGATCGTACTTATGCAACGATTACGATGGACTTCGGAACAGAAAAATCTTTATTTAATAAAGGTACGGTCGTTGATTTAACCTCATACTTATTGCTTCGTGGTTCTGATAAATACAGTTTGCAAGATATTGCTGATAAATCGATTGATGCGGGAGGCGCGGCTTATGCAAGTGCTGACGGCAATGGCATGACCATTAACATTCAGTCTAAATCAGAGAAATTTGATGAGTTTTTCGAGTTTGTTCTTGATGTGATGAAAAATCCGAAATTTGAGCAATCTCAATTTGATTTAATTAAATCACAAAGTTTATCAAGCCTTGATCGTCCTTATACAGAGCCAGATGTCGTAGCTGGTTTAACACTTTCACGTTTGCTTGAAGAATATCAACCGGGCGATTTACGTTATCATTTTGAACCTGAACTGGCAAAACAGCAATTGAAAAACGCAACTCAAGAGCAAGTGAAAGAGTTGTATGAGCGTTTCTTTGCAATGAACCATGCTCAAATTGCCATTACGGGTAAATTTGATGCGAAAAAAATGCAGAAATTACTTAATCAGGAATTTGGTCGTTGGAATGGTAAACAGCCTTATCAAAAAATCCTGATTAATCATGTTGATTTTCCAGCACAACAAGTTCATGTTTTGTCTGAGCAGCGCGAATTTGGTAGCTACCAAAGTGTGCTTTCAATTCCAGTTGGGAAAAACCATCCAGATGCATCTGCATTAATTTTACTTAACTATATTTTAGGTGAGTCTCAAATTTCATCACGTTTGGCTCAAGAGCTTCGTGAGAAAAATGCGCTAGTCTATGGTTTTGGAAGTGGGCTGCAACTTGACCGTGATACGAATGTAGGGGCCTTAAGCATTAGTGCAAATTATACTTCGGGTCGCTCAGCACAAGTGTCTGCATCAATACATAAAGTGTTGAATGACTTGTTGAAAAATGGTGTGACTGAGCAAGAGCTTGCAGCAGCTAAAGCAGATATCATGAAGAAACGCGTTACGGCATTGGAAGATGAACGTAATATTCATGGAATGTTAAATCTACAGCTTGAAACAGATAAAACATTACAAGACCGTGTTCGACATGATCAGAACTTGACTAAACTGACTGTTGCAGACGTAAATGCAGTAATTAAAAAGTATATTAAACCTGAACATTTGGTCGAGGTGATGGCTGATCAATATGGTCAGGCAGCAAAAAAATAAAGTTTTATCGCAAATAAAAAGCCACTAAATTGTGGCTTTTTATTTGAGTATTTAAAACATATTAATGATCATGTTTATGCGCATGAAAATCTTCATTTTTACGGAAACGTAAATAATTTTCGAACTGTTCACAGTACTCATCAAAGTTATCTTCAAGCATCATTTGAAATTGTTGCACAAGATAAGACATCACTTGATCTTTAGCAGCGCGCATTTCTTCGCCATCTTTAAAATTATTTGCTGCTACCCACGTGTTAAAACGGGCACTAGCAAACAACATAGCTGCACTTACTTGACCACGCAGTTCGGCTGGATCTGGTTTTTCACCTTTTGGCGGGCGACAAAAATCATTGGCTTGTTTAATGAATTCATCCGCACGCTCAAAGAAAACCGCATTTAACGCTTCTTCTTCAGTAATATCTGTTGCATTAATCTTTTGAGACATGACTTATTCCCGCAAAAATAGAGCTGCTTATTATAGGCAAACGCTTGCGGAAACAAAACCTTTGACTTAGTCTGTAAATAGCCTAAGTATTGGTTGGAGAGTCTAATATGCAAGATGCGATTGCTATTCAAAATTTAAAAACAGATATTGCTTTATTACGCCAGCATGTTTTCCCACCTCAATATTTAGAGCATGTTGAAGGACTGCCGATTTATTATGGCTTGCAAGAAGAAGTCGAAAATTATTATCACCAATGGCAAGGTCTAATTGAAAGGGCACAAGAACTTTTCCAGCCATTTATGGAAGATGAATTACCAGATGCCATTCATTTGCCAAGTCATTTAAATTTACCGCTATTCTTTTTTCATGTAGACCGAATTCGGATTAATAAAACGCGCGCAAAAGAATCGAAAACTTTCCGTGGTGTTGCAAGTCTTATCGAAAAGTGCGGGCAGTTCGAAACTGATCAGATTTTTACGATGCAAGAATGGTTGCAGAGCGACGATACCGCGGCTTTAGTTGCTCACCGTGAATTTATCGATTTAAGAACGTATGTATTTCAACATGGACAAAGTGAATATACCCGTTCACGGTTTTATACCAATGGTATTGTGTTAGGGGTAGAACCACATTTTAAATTGGTCGATGCCCGTGATAAGCCAAGAAAGCAACGTAGTGATAGCTATAATGACCCGTTAGCAGATAACGGTGTGTGGAAAGTATTTGGTAAATACCGATAAAAAGTCGCTGCCTGTTTACAGCGACTTTTTATAAATTACCAGAAAGTTTCAGCTTGGCTAAAAGTTTGTAAAGCTTTTGCTGAGCGCTTTTGTAGGTGCGGTTGTTTGGCTTTTACCCAGCCTAAGGCAAACCAGAAAGATGAGTCATTTTCGACAACTTTATTGAAAATACCTTCCGCAATAAATAAGTCGTTATATTGACCTAAGGTGTTTTGTACAGGTTGTAGATGTTTTAAATATTGCTGTACTTTCTTGTCAGGATAAAGACTTGAAATAAACTCAACACAATAACGTAACTGCTTAGCTGTCTTTCGTATTTTGTGCTGTTCAGAAACTTCAAGCTCAGAGAAGTGTTCAGCATTGCTAATCACTTTATGATGTAATTTATCTAAACTCTTTTTAATATGTTTTTTTAATCCACCTGTTTTGTTCTTTGAATCTTCTTCTGAATACGCAAATGCTAATAAATCGAGTAATAGCTTAATCGTGTCCGCAGAGGTAAAGATTGTTGAGAGTTCTTTTGAGGGCTGAACTGAAACAGGTAGTAAAAGTTCTGGTGAGCCATGTTGTTGAATGACAGGTAACACCTCGGTACGGATAGCATCTTTATCACGAGTGTCTCCAAGCTTACGGAAAAGCTCGGCAATTTGTTCTTCCCAAACAGGGTTTAGCTCGCTAGACCAGCCAGAGAAGTGTTTTAGTGCACTGCGTAAACGACGTAAACTTACACGTGCCTGATGAATATGCTCAGGTTCGGCAACTCCATCGGCAATTACAGCCATATTGGGTAAGAATTGTCCTAAACAGTTTTCGATAATCTTTTTTAGAGCCTGTTCAGCAGTAATATCTTTATTTAATGTCAGCGCTTTGGCATGTACAGCGGGTGAGGCTGCTTGCCCCAGTGCTAATAAATTCCCACGCTCGGCTTTACTTCTGACATCAAGCCAAAGGGCATAACGATTAATCCATTGCTGTGCAAATTGAATTAGCGTTTTTACTGCGCCTTGCTTAAGTTCAAATTCGACTTCACAAATTATACTTTGTGTATCTGCAGTTTTTACGACGCCGTCATCTAAACAAACTTCAATAGCTGTATTATCTGCTTCAAACACATGATAGGTGCGCTGTACATCGGTCTCAAACTGCAAACTTAGTTTTTCAGCTTGCGTTCCTAAAACCGCATTGATTAAATCAGTTACGACTTTATTATCTTGATATAACGCAAGGTTTAAGTCCGGTTCTTGGTCACACGCACCTAAATGAATTTCTTCTTCAACACGGTGCAGGTGGCTTTGACCTGCGGCTTTAAATGTTTGTACCCATTGATTATCTTCTTTACGTAAACGTAGAGCCATGCCATTTTTTGCGAGTAATCGATCAGGGGTATCGTAATACTTTGCCTGTAAGTGAATATATTTCGCTTTATGTTTTTTTAAGTATTGCTGGACAGTTTTTTTCTTCGATTCAGGTAACTGAAACTTTAGTTCGACTTCGACCATAATATATCTCCCTGAATCAGGTATTTAAACTATCTTGAATAAGTATAATAGCTTAGCGCTAAAAGTAATGCTTTTGATAGAGAAAGTTACAATCAAACATATGACGCTAGGCTTTTATTTAGGTGTACAATCAGGTGACGTTTTGATCAAATAAAAATCAGGAAGATGATCGTGAATGCACCAGTAAACTTCAACCATGAAGCTCAGCCAGAGTTTGAATTGCCGATTAAAAACTATCAGGAATTTTATCGTTTTTATTTAACTGAACACCGTAACATCATGAGCAGATGCTTACATGTGGTGGGTAGCAGTATTGGTATATACTTTTTTTCAAAAGCAATTCGTAAGAAACAAGCCAAATATGTGCTCTATGGTTTGGTAGCGGGTTACGCAAATGCTTGGGTTGGACATTTTGTGTTTGAAAAAAATAAGCCTGCCAGTTTTAAACAACCTTTCTATAGCTTTATTTCTGATTGGCGAATGCTATCTGATGTTGCACGTGGCCGTTTGAGTTTGGTTGATCGCAAGCACGATAAAATACCAAGTTAATTTTACTTTCTATTCTAAATATACCGATTGGTACTGGTAAGCCTATATCAATCGGTACTTATGATATCCTATAAATCCGTTATACTAGCGAAGTTTTTTAAAGCGAGAGTAGAGTATGCGCGGTTTATATCTCATTACCAATGATGACCCAATCCAATTATTATTAGAAAAATTAGACGCCGCACTCGCAACTCATCAGGTCGCAATTTTACAGTACCGCCGTAAGAAAGTAGAAAAAGCAGACCAACCCGAAGAAGTTGAACAGATCAAACTTTTATGTGAAAAATATCAAGTTCCTTTTGTGATTAATGATGACCTAAAACTGGCCGCTCAGTTTGGATTAGGTGTGCATTTAGGGCAAAGTGACGGTGAAATTACTGATGCAAAATCGCAATTACCAGAAGGCGTCATTATTGGTCGTACTTGTCTAAACTCATTAGAACTCGCCCAAAAAGCAATTGCAGATGGCGCGACTTATATTGCATTTGGTGCAGTCTATGCGACTTCTACAAAACCTGAAGCAGGTAATGTGGGTATCGAAGTGATTAAGCAAGCAGCAGCCCAATATGATTTACCAATTTGCGCGATTGGTGGTTTAACTGTTGAAAACTCAAAACCTGTGATTGAGGCTGGGGCTGACCTCTGTGCAGTCATTAGTGATATATTAGGCCGATCAACTGCTGAAATTCCTGCCCGTGTACAGGCCTGGGCACAATTATTTTCTTAAGCTTTCAAAATTATTTTTTAGATATTTAAGACGAGCATTTCCATGAGTTTATCTCCAAAGCAAGAACAGTTATTTAAACAAGCCAGCAAACACATTCCAGGTGGTGTGAACTCTCCGGTACGTGCCTTTAATGGCGTTGGAGGAACACCTGTTTTCATCGAGAAAGCAAAAGGTGCTTATTTATGGGACGTAGATGGTAAGCGTTATGTTGACTATGTTGGTTCTTGGGGACCAATGATTTTGGGCCATGCTCATCCAGAAATTATTAAAGCAGTACAAATAGCCGCAGAAGATGGTTTAAGTTTTGGTGCACCAACCGTACACGAAACTACGTTGGCAGATATTATCTGTGAAATCATGCCATCAATTGAATTGGTACGTATGACTAACTCTGGTACAGAAGCGACCATGACGGCTATTCGTTTAGCGCGTGGTTACACTGGCCGTGACAAGATCGTGAAGTTTGAAGGTTGTTACCACGGTCACTCTGACTCACTTTTAGTAAAAGCAGGTTCGGGCTTACTTACTTTGGGTGAGGGTGAACCGACTTCAAAGGGTGTTCCTGTTGATTTTGCTAAACACACTTTAACGTTACCTTACAACGATATTGCTGCATTAAAAGAATGCTTTGCTAAATTTGGTCATGAAATTGCTGGCGTCATTATTGAACCTGTTGCGGGTAACATGAATATGGTGAAACCAATCGACGGTTTCTTACAAGCCATTCGTGATGTGTGTGATGAATATAAATCTGTATTTATTATTGATGAAGTGATGACAGGTTTCCGCGTTGCTTTAGGTGGTGCTCAATCGGTTTATAACGTTAAACCTGATTTAACAACTTTAGGCAAAATTATTGGTGCTGGTTTACCTGTAGGTGCGTTTGGCGGTAAGCGTGAAATCATGGAATGTATCGCACCTTTAGGCGGCGTATACCAAGCAGGTACATTGTCTGGAAATCCACTTGCTATGCGCGCGGGTATCGAGATGTTTAAACATCTTCGCCAACCAGACTTTTACAGTAATTTATCTGCTCAACTTGAAAAGTTACTTGCAGGCTTACAAGCCGCAGCTAATGAAGCAGGTATTCCATTTAAAACTCAGCAAGCTGGTGCAATGTTCGGTCTTTACTTTACCGACCAAGAAGACATTACAAGCTTTGACTCTATGTTGGCATGTGATATTGAAGCTTTCAAAAAGTTCTTCCATGGCATGTTAAAGCGTGGAGTAAACTTGGCACCTTCAGCATTTGAAGCAGGCTTTATTTCATCTGCTCACTCTGATGAAGATATTGAATATACGATTCAAGCTGCCAAAGAAACTTTCGCTGAAATGAAGTAAGCAAAAAAGCCCGTGTTAAACGGGCTTTTTAATTTGAGCTATTTTTTATTTGTAGAGAACAATGTTTTATCCTTTACCTCGAAAAATCCAATTAGCAGCAAGTACTTCAAATTGGTCAATTGAGTCTACACAAAGTATTTTGCTCATGGTTGGGCTAAATGAACTTGAAAAATCACCTGACTGGGCACACCAGCCATTAGCTGATCATTTAGAATTACTAAGTAAAAGAGCACAGGCACTCGAAATTCCAGTTATTTTTATTGATGCATCTCAGCTTCAACAAACCATGTTGCAGTTGGGGCAACGACTGTCATCAAATAGCAAAGCTCAAGTTGTGATGGCAGGTGATTTGTCACCTCTGTTTAAACAAGTCATGCAGCTTGTTTTATCTATTACCGATTATGTAGCTATTGTAAATGATGCGATCTTGGCAGCTAATTTAGAGCAGCACATTCAATGGGTTGAAAAGATCAGTTTTGACCATATAAAACACTTAAATACACAGACCTTAATGCGTCTATGGTCTTTAAGTGCGCCGTCTGAATATATTTTGTCGGATAAAGGAATCTTATTGGCAATTGCTGAACAGGTGGGGCGACACCCCATGGAGATTCATCCTGAAATAGATTTACGAAACTACGGATTAGATCAGTCTGCTGTGGATTATCTGGTCGAACTTTGGCGTGCAAATGGTGCGAGCTTGAGCGCTGAAGAGGTAATGCAAGCACTGACATTGCAGCATATTATGCAGTTATTGAAGCCTTGACTAACTATAGACTCCAAGTGATCCATAATATTTGCAAATTATGCTGTTAATTTACCCGAACGGCATTGTAATTCGGACGTAAGCTTTTTATTATTGCCCGCTTGTTTTTCATCTTGCCTTGGGAATACAACTTTGAGTGATTTTCTAAGTGAACATCTGATCTATCGTGATGATGATTTTATGGTGATTCATAAACCTTCGGACATCTTGAGTGTTCCTGGTAAGGGTGATTTACATGATAGCGTTTTGACAAGGTTGGTTGCGATTGAACCTAAAACTTTGCTCATTCATCGTCTAGATCGAGATACTTCAGGTATTTTAGTATTTGGTTTATCAAAGCGCGGTCAAAGTGCGATTGCACGTCAATTTCAAGATCGTCAGACTTCAAAAATATATGAAGCGCTTGTCGCAGGTCATTTAGAGGGTGAGGGGACTGTAGATATTCCTGTCATCTATGATCCAAGCCGACCACCTTTACATATTGTCGACGCTTCTCACAACAAACCTGCTTTAACACATTGGCAGGCAGTAGAACATTTTCAGATACAGGGACAGCCTGTAACTCGTGTGAAATTAACACCAATTACAGGTCGATCCCATCAACTCCGTGTACACATGCAATATCTTGGGCATCCAATTGTAGGTGACACACTGTATGCAACACCGGAGCAACAACTTGTTCCGCGTTTATGTTTGCATGCCAAACAGTTAAGTTTTAATCATCCTGTCACAGCAGAAACATTAACTTTTGACTGTCCCGTACCGTTTTAATGTAAAAATTTTAATGCGTGATTTTTTGTAGCAAAGTCATTTAATTGGTTTTTGCTTCAAAATTTTGCTTTAAAGACTACATAAAAAGATGCAAAAATAAGCTAATTTGCATCGTACAATATGTAGTGCGAACTTGAGAGAAAGGTGGAAAAATTGCAGCAGTATGCTATTGGTCAACGTTGGCTATCAGACACAGAAACTGAACTCGGTTTAGGTGTGCTTATTGATGTAGATGAAAGATCTGTCAGCATTTTATTCCCCAAAAGTGATGAGACACGTGTCTATGCACGTAATAATGCTCCACTATCTCGTATCATCTTTAACACCAATGATGAAGTTCAAGATCAAGAAGGCAAGAAGTGGATTGTTGAGTCTGTTGAAGACCGACATGGTGTTTTGCGTTACAACGTTGTTCGTACCTTAGAAAATGGCGAACAAGATCGTAAAGCGCTGAATGAAACACGTATTGGTGCGCAAATTCAGTTGTCGAAGCCTTTAGATCGTTTGCTTGCAAGTCAGGTCGACTATAAAGAGTGGTATGACCTGCGTATTGAAGCGATGCTTATGCAAGCACAAATGCAGAATAGCCCTCTACGTGGGATGGTGGGTGCGCGTGTTGGTTTAATTCCACATCAGCTTTATATCGCACACGAAGTTGGTAAACGTTTTGCACCTCGTGTTTTACTTGCCGATGAAGTGGGCTTGGGTAAAACAATTGAAGCTGGGTTAATTATCCACCAACAGCTTAAAACCGGTCGCTCAGAACGAATTCTTATTTTAGTCCCTGATTCTTTACAGTATCAGTGGATGATTGAAATGCGCCGTCGTTTTAACTTGCAATTCTCTCTGTTTGATTTAACACGTACAGCATCTATTAAAGAACATGATCCAGAACTTAACCCGTTCTTGACTGAGCAATGCATTATTGCCAGCGTTGACTTAATGGTTGACCATGATGATTTACGTGAGCAAGCCATAGAAGCTGGCTTCGATTTGCTCGTGGTCGATGAAGCACATCATTTGATGTGGAGCGAAGAAGAAGGCGGTAATGATCGCTACGATTTAATTGAAGAGCTTGCTGAAAATACCGCTGGGGTGTTATTGCTTACAGCAACACCTGAACAGCTTGGTGTGGAAAGTCATTTCGCACGTTTACGTTTACTTGATCCGCAGCGTTTTAGTAGTTTAGAGCGCTTCTTAGATGAAGAAACTCAATACCAGCAGACTGCAAAAATTGCTGAAGTACTCATGTCTGATCAGCCTTTAGCTCCAGAGCATTTATCTGCTTTAGAAGGCTTATTAGGTCACAGTATTGAAGACCAACCTGACCAACGCTTTAGAGCAATTCACGAATTATTAGACCGTCACGGTACAGGTCGTATTTTATTCCGTAATACGCGTGAAGCAATTCAAGGCTTCCCAGGGCGTGATTGTCAGCCAGCACCATTACCAGCACCAGAAGATTGGTCAAAAGATGGGAAACTGCGTGAGCAAATGTGGCCAGAAGAAGCACAACTTGATGGTTCATGGATGCAAAATGACCCACGTGTGCTATGGGTAATGGAAATTCTGCGCAAAGATCTCAAGCATAAAAAAGTGCTTTTAATTGCGCGTAGTGGACCAGTTGTTGAAGCTCTAGAAAATGTATTGCGTTTGCATGCAGGCATTCGTACTGCAATGTTCCATGAAGGCATGAGCTTACTTGAACGTGACCAAGCGGCTGCCTATTTTGCTGAAGAAAGCTATGGTGCACAAATTCTCCTGTGTTCGGAAATTGGTTCGGAAGGCCGTAATTTCCAATTTGCCAGTGATCTAATTTTATTTGATCTGCCAGCTAATCCAGATGTTTTAGAGCAACGTATCGGACGTCTAGACCGTATTGGTCAAGAAAACCGTATTCAGATTCATGTGCCATATCTTGTTGGAACAGCTCAAGAGCGTATGTTCCGTTGGTACAATGAAGCACTTAATATTTTCAGTAATATTTCTCCAACAGCGCAAACGTTGCAAGAGAATTTTATTGTTGAATTAAAAGACTGTTTGCTTGCAGACCAAGGTCAAACATTTGAAGATTTGCTTGAAGAAGTGAATGTTCAACGTCAAGCTTTAGAAGCTGAACTTCAAGCGGGCCGAGATCGTTTACTTGAATATAACTCATGTCGTCCTATCGTGGCGCAAGAGATTGTTCAGGCACTTGAAGATTATGATGACAATACAACGCTACCAATGTTTGTGAAGCGTTTCATGTCATCAACCAATATTGACTTTGATGAGCAAAGTAACGGTACTGTAATTATTCGTCCAACAGACCAAATGCAAGTGCAAGGTTTGGCGTTAGACGAAGAAGGCATGACAGCAACTTTCTATCGCGATCAGGCTCAGCTTCGTGAAGATGCTCAATATTTAACTTTAGAGCACCCATTCATTGAAAGTGTAATGGAGATGATCCGTACGCAATCATTTGGTAGTACCAATGTTGCTGTACTCAAATCTAATGCGTTAAAGCAGGGTTCAGTATTAATTGAAGTGTGGTTTAAAGTCGATGTAGTTGCGCCTAAGGCGTTGAACTTACCATCGAGCTTGCCTAAGCAGTTAATTCGTGTGCTATTAAGCGAAACTGGTCAAGATTTGTCTGAAAAAATTGATCCAGCAATTTTGAAACCATATTTACATCACTTAGATGGCAATAGCTGTCGTCAGGTGGTTAAAGCTCGCCGTGATATTATTGAGCAACGTTATAAACAAGCATTGGATATCGCGAAAGTTGATTTGCCACAGCTTCAGCAGCAAGCAAAAGAACACTATGGTAATAAATGGCAATATGAAATTGACCGTTTAACTTATCTCAAACAGTTCAATCCAAGTATTCGTCAAGATGAAATTGAACGTTTACAAAAGCTGCAAAAAGAAGGCTTAAGCTTGCTTGATGGTTTAACTGTTACACCAGAAGCAATTCAAGTATTAGTTGTGGTTAAGCCATAATTAACTCAAACTAAAAAAAGCGCCTAGAGGGCGCTTTTTTTGTACATCGATTTTGAATTAAATGAGACCAGCATCTTTTAGTTCTAATTTTAAATATGCATAGAAAATTGGAGCTGCGATTAAACCGCCTAAGCCAAAAATTGACTCAAATACCAGCATTGCTAATAAAATCTCCCATGCATTTGCATTGATTTTATGCCCAATAATTTTAGCATTAATAAAATATTCAAGTTTATGAACAAGAACGAGATAAAGTAATGCTGCACCTGCGAGCCCGAGTGAAACAGTAAGCGCGGCAATGAACGTCAATGTATTGGAAATAAGATTACCTAAAATTGGAATCAATCCAAACATGAAGGTCAAAATAGTAAGCGTTTTGGCAAAAGGAAGGTGGACTCCCCAAAGCGGTAATAAAACAAATGCAAATAAAATAAAGAGCAGCGTATTAATTGCTGAAATTTTTATCTGTGCAAAAACAACATTTTTAAATGAAATTGATAGTTTCTGAATACGTTGGATCAGAAGAGATTTAAAAACAGGTTGCGGTGTACGGCGATGAAAACCATGTATAGCCACCAAAATACCGATAATGAGGCCCATAACCATTGTCACGAAATTATGCAAAATATCGGAGCTGGTATTTTTTAATATGGTCACGTTATCTTTCATAAACGCGAAAATTTCATCTTTTAATTCTGTCACGCTATCGGGAATATAACCCGGAAGATATTTGCTAATTTCAGCTTGTAAATGCAACAGGGTTTGATCGACTTTGCTGTTGATATTATGGATGCCTACACCTTTTAAATCGTGAACCACAAAGCTAATTAAACTTGTAAAGAAAAAGGCGATTAGTGAAATCGTAATAATACTTAATAAAATACTAATAAAAATGCGGGCTCTTTGACCATCAATATAACGTTCTACAACCGAGCTTAAGCTAATAATAATTTCATAAATAAGAAAGCCTGCAAAAAAACTTGCTAATAGATGTAATGGGATAACCGAAAGCAAAAAGATGCCCATAAGAATGTAGCTTGCAATCAGACTTTGACGATTATTCAAATTTTGCATGTTGATCCCTGAGATCGTTGGGAATATAGAAGAAAGAGCAAATGGAATAATTATTTATACTCTCGCAAGCTATTCGCTTCAATCGGTGAATTATATTTTTATTGGAAAATAGAGGAGTTAGATGTAAAAATGGCCTGTTTATTAACAAGCCATTCATTAGATAATTTTAACGAATTTCTGCTTCATCCAAATGCCGAGCACCTTCTAAAATCATTCGAATCATAATCATCGTTTGCTCAGCAACTTCCGCACGTTGATGAATTGGAAGATCAATCACTTTAGCGCCCATGTGAAACACAAGTTGCGTAATTGCTTTTGCAACAAGATCAGGGTGGTATAAGTGGTTATTATTTAAATGCTCTAGACGAATTAAATCTTCTTGTAGTTCTTGCTGGAAGAAGTTTAATTGACGATCAACCGCTGCTTTATAAGAAGTAGAACCTGTAAAGCCTTCGCGTAGCAATAAGCTTAAATTACCTTCATCGGCATCGAGCTGCTGAAGAAAAATATCGACAGAACTGCGAATAATACTTTCTTGTAAGGAAGCACGTAGGCGAGCCTGCCGGATAATTTTACGTAAGACGATACCTGCACGGTCGATTAAAGAAATTGCTAACTCATCAATATCTTTAAAGTGTCGATAGAAACTATTTGGCGCAATGCCAGCTTCTCGTGCTACTTCACGTAAACTTAATGAAGCAATACTCTTTTGTGGGCCAATCAGATTTAGAGCAGCCTGAAAAAGTTCTTCTTTAGTAATTGTCGCTTTTCTTCCCACAGAACGCGTAGCTGTTTTAATTTCAATGACATCTTGTTGTTGAGGTGTGTCATTCAGGTTCTGAGAAAGTGAAGATTGGGTCATGCTGTTCAATATATTTGTAAACTCTCAGGATTATAGCCTTAGAAGCTGAACTTGTGAAATTGTAATTAAAAGTACGGGTGTATATACAAATATATATACATGTGTATAATAATTAAAAAAGAGCGACAGAGCGTCCATCTATGCAAGTAATCGAAAAGAGAAATTCTCTATTCAATTCATTGACACAAGCCATCTTTGATAAAGAAATGGCTAACTTCTGGCTACAAAAAGTTAATCCTTTATGGTCGGTAAAACATGGGCTTGTTCAAATTGTAAAAAAAGAATTTGTCGCTCATGACATGGTGAGTCTTACATTAAAATGTAATCGTTTAGTGAAAGTAGGTGTTGCTGGTCAGCATCATCCTGTCATTGTTGAAATTGCTGGTCGTCGTTATGAGCGTACTTATAGCTTGACGCAAATTGATGAACAACATTTACGTTTAACGATTAAAAAAGTGGCTGATGGTATTGTCAGTAACTGGTTTATGACTGAAAGCCAAATTGGTGATGTTTTTGAGCTTGGTCAGCCTTATGGTGACATGCAACAAAACATCAAGACACCGAAATTAATTATGCTAGCTGCGGGTAGTGGTATTACCCCAATGTTGAGTTTAATCACTGCAATTAAACAAAGCCAGCAGTTAGATAAAGTTCAAGTACAGCTTTTATATTGGGTAAAGCAACGCTCTGATGCAGCTTTTGTTGAATACTTTGAAAAAGTTGCAGAGCAATTCCCAAATTTTAGTTATCAGGTTTTCTATACACAAGAAACACCAAATGATGAACGTTTAAATGCAGAGCATTTAGCATTAGTAGACGATTTGGAAAATAGCACCATATATGCATGTGGACCTTCTGGCTTCGTTTCAACAGTGGAACAGCTTTTTGAAAAAGCACCGACTGTATTAACAGAAGCTTTTAGCTTAACGCGTGATAGTACGGCTGAAGTTGGTTATGTAAATGTCACATTAACCCAGTCTAATAAGATTATTGCAATTCCAAAAGGCGAATCAATTTTGGTGAGTCTTGAACATGAAGGCCTTAAGCCAACACACGGCTGCCGTATGGGAATTTGTAATAAGTGCGTTTGTAGTAAAGCTCAAGGTTCTACACGTAACTTACTCAACGGTAGTGAAAATACCGAACCAAGCCAATTACTCAAAATTTGTGTGAACTCAGCACAATCTGATCTAGTTATTGATCTTTAAGAGAGAACTTTTATGAATATGCCAGTGAAAGTCGAATATTTTAAAAATCCTAAAAATCGCGATTTGACTCCAGCAGAACTTGACGCATTTGCAAAAGAGCTTGATCAGATCAAACAAGAAGTATTGGATGATTTGGGTGAGAAAGACGCTAAATATATCCGCCGTGTCTATGCAGCAGTTCGTTACAGTAGTTTTCTAGGCCGAGCATGTTTGTTTGCAGGTTGGTTCCCACCAGCATGGATTTTAGGAACAGGTCTATTAGGCTTTTCTAAAATTATGGAAAACATGGAACTTGGTCATAATGTTATGCATGGCCAATACGACTGGATGAATGATCCTAAATTTAATGGTCAAACCTACGAATGGGATACTGTCGGTACTTCTGATAACTGGCGTCAAACGCATAACTATAAACATCACACATATACCAATATTAAAGGTATCGATGATGATATTGGTTATGGTTTACTTCGCTTATTCCCAGAGCAGCGTTGGAAGCCTGGTTTCTTGCTTCAACCCGTTTATAGCATTCCATTTTGCTTATTGTTCCAATGGGGCGTAGCGATTCAAAACCTTGAAATTGGTCGCGTTCTTTACAAGCGTAAGAGCATGGCTAAATTCTTGGAAGAATTAAAACCAGTAAATAAAAAGATTGGTACCCAGCTTTTCAAAGATTACGTTTTTTTCCCATTAATTGCAGGGCCAGCGGCATTACCTGTATTGACAGGAAACTTGGTTGCGAATGGTCTTCGTAATATCTGGACGTTTACGATTATTTTCTGTGGTCACTTTACTAAAGATGCAGAAGTATTTCCAAAGTCTGTTTTACAGGAAGAAAGCCGTGGTCACTGGTATATGCGCCAGATTCGTGGTTCTTCAAACTTAAAAGGTTCAGAAGCATTACATATCTTAAGCGGACATTTAAGTCATCAGATCGAGCATCATTTATATCCTGATGTTCCTGCGCGCCGTTATCGCCAAATGGCTCCAAAAGTTGAAGCTGTATGTAAAAAGTATGGTTTAAATTACAATAATGCAAGTTTGGCTAAACAGTTTGGACAGGTTGTGGGTCGTATCTTTAAATATGCTTTACCCTTTAAAAAATAATCAAAAAAAGCCCTGATCAGTTCAGGGCTTTTTTATTACTTCTTTTTAGAAATCCACATGGTAATCGTAGCTTGAAAGACTTTTTCTTTCTGAGAATCATAGACTTCTACATTTACTAAATATTCGCCAGCTTTATCCCAGTCATAATTTTTTTCTACAGGCGTTGCAACTGCAATTAAGTCTGTTTCTGCCTTTTTTAAATATTCGACAGTCATACCTTTGGGAATCCAGCGATGAGTAGAAGGTACAGTGACTTCTGTCATTGTCCCACCTGCAAGCTCGGCCATATTACACATCGCAATCGCATGAACTGTTCCAATATGATTGAGAACAGAACGTTTTTTCTTAATGGCTATTTCACAATAATTCGGTTTTAACTCAATAAATAGCGGCGAAATACTGCCGAAATAAGGTGCTTTTAAACATAGCATGCGTGAGAAAGTCCATTTTCCTTTCGGAAAAGTAGACACTTTGTTCCAAAGTTCTAGTGTGGTTGCCATGATTTAAAGCTCCATATTAATAAAAACAGAATTATATTCTTTAACAGAATATAATTCTGTTTACAAAAGTGAGTCAAGTCATTCAGAATATCTCCGATAACTGGTTAGGGAACAAACAATGCAATCTGCACAAGAGTTATTAGAACGGTTATATCCAAGCAGAAAGGCTGCTTTAAAAAGACAGATTTTATTAGATGCCTTGTCTTGTTTCTTAGAAAATGGAATTGAAACCACTAGCATTGAAATGGTTCGTTCGAAATCTGACAGCAGTGTAGGGGCCATTTATCACCACTTTAAAAATAAAGAGGGGATTGTTGCGACTTTATTTTTTGCAGCTTTAGATGACCAAGCGGCATTAAGAGATGAATATTTGGAGGGTACAAAATCTCTTCAAGAAGTGTTATATGCTTTTATTCACAGCTATGTTGATTGGGTTAGTGGACAACCTGAGTTTGCTAAATTTTTAATATCTGCTCGTTTTAGTGTGATGCAGGGGGAAGACCAAGAACGTCTTGTTCAGAAAAATAAATTAAGAAATCAAAAGATCTTTAGTGAAATTTCAAAGTATGCTGAGGCCGGATTTTTAAAAGCTATACCTCATGAGCTATTACTTTCATTAGTCATTGGGTCTACAGAAAACTACTGCCGTGCGTGGTTATCACAACGTGTTCCTTCAAATCCTAAAGTTTATAAAGATATTTTGGCGAAAGCTGCTTGGGATTCTTTGCAAAATTTGAGTTAAGTTTTTTGATTCATACATAAAAAAGCCGCATATTTCATGCGGCTTTTTTAGCTCAAGCAATTATTTAAATTGAATTGAACCGTTTGCATTGACAGTAATTTTAGACTCACCAGCTGCCATGTCTTGAGCTGGTGCAGCTTCGGCCATAGCAAACTTAGCCATACTCGCTCTCATTACAGGCTGAGGAAAATAGTTATTGGTATTTAAGTTTAAGTTAACAAGCGTGTATTGGCTTTTATTCCATGCTTGAGTCAACATTTGAGCACGCTGTTGAAAGTTTTTAGAAGCTTCGACCATCAAATCATTTTCAACTTTTTTACGTTGCTCATCTGAAACCGTAAAATTAATCGATTGAGTTTGGAAGCTTTGTTGCAATTCATTGACTAACTGGCTTGCTGCTTTAAAGTCTTTACTTTCAAGACGAATTTCAGCGCGGCCACGCCATTCTTTTAGCTTATTACTATCGTTATCGTAAATTGGGTAAGTGCTTTGAGCACCAGTTTCCACTTTTACTTGCGGATATTTACGAGAAACGGCAAGTGCCTGATTCATCAATTGATTAATCTGATTTGAAAGTTCGGCTGGTTGTTTGTTACTTTTTTCAATATATAAAGTTGCATGCATTTCATCATTAGAAACTTGACGAGAAGCTTCAGCTTGTACATTCACAATATTATAGTTCAAAGCATTATCATCCTGAGCAAAAACTAAAGGGCTAAGGAGAGAACCTAAAAGAAGGGTTGAGGCAGCTAAAGTACGCATAATTTTTTCCTTTAAAAATTAATATAAATTTAATTTTTTTCATTAAGAAATGTTAAACATAAGTTATGCATAACTTTTGCAGATTTTGTGGCGTATTTGTAATATTTAGATCAGTTTTTTTAAATTTTGGTAAATGTAAAATCTTTTAAAAATAAATACTTAAAAATAAAGTGTGTCAATGTAACTTAAAAAATCAAAGTAATATAAAAAAAGAATATTTTCTTTAGGTTGTCACATAGTATGATGATAATTCATCTTAACTATTGGGATGATACATTTTTTCAATAAGATTAGATGAGTAAAGTACATAAAAGACGTTTTTTTTCTTGTAAAATTAGGTATCATCGCGCTCCTAGTTACAAGATATAAAATAAGTGTCTTTACTAGTTCTATAAAGCACCGAGTCAAAGGACCAAAAGTCACCAGACTTATTTCTTTCTACCCCTATCAGAGATGGTAATCCGATATGAGCGTTACTTCCGTTAACCCTGCCACTAATGCTACTAACGAATATTATTTGACTCGCCAAAGTCAAATGGAATCAAATGTTCGTAGCTATCCACGTAAATTACCGTTAGCGATAGCGAAAGCACAAGGATGCTGGGTTACTGATGTTGAAGGTACAGAGTACCTTGATTGTTTAGCTGGGGCAGGTACATTGGCTTTAGGTCATAATCATCCTGCGGTGATTCAAAGTATTCAAGATACATTGGCAAGTGGTTTGCCATTGCATACTTTAGACTTAACCACACCTTTAAAAGATGCATTCACTGAAGCATTGTTAGCATATTTACCTGGTGGTAAAGAAGAATACTGCTTGCAGTTCTGTGGTCCTGCTGGTGCAGACGCAACTGAAGCAGCAATTAAACTTGCTAAGACTTACACTGGCCGTAGTTCAGTGATCAGTTTCTCTGGCGGTTATCATGGTATGACCCATGGTGCACTTGCTATGACTGGTAACTTAAGTGCAAAAAATGCAGTTAACGGTTTAATGCCAGGCGTGCAATTCATGCCATATCCGCATGAATACCGCTGCCCACTTGGTTTAGGTGGTGAAGCTGGTGTTGACGCTTTAACTTACTTCTTTGAAAACTTTATCGAAGATGTTGAAAGCGGTGTAACAAAACCGGCTGCTGTTATTCTTGAAGCGATTCAAGGTGAGGGCGGCGTAGTTACAGCTCCAGTAAAATGGTTGCAAAAAATCCGTGAAGTGACTGAAAAGCACAACATCGTTTTAATTTTAGACGAAGTTCAAGCTGGCTTTGCACGTTCAGGCAAAATGTTTGCATTTGAACATGCAGGTATTGAACCTGATGTTGTTGTAATGTCTAAAGCAGTAGGTGGTGGTTTACCACTTGCAGTATTAGGTATTAAACGTAAATTTGATGCTTGGCAGCCTGCTGGTCACACTGGTACTTTCCGTGGTAACCAACTTGCTATGGGTACAGGCCTTGTCGTATTAAAAACGATTACTGAACAAAATCTTGCTCAAAATGCGCAAGAACGTGGTGATTATCTACAAGCTGAATTTAAAAAATTAGCTCAAGAATTCCCATGTATCGGTAACGTACGTGGTCGCGGTTTAATGATCGGTGTTGAGATCGTTGACGAGCGTAAACCAGCTGATCGTATTGGTTCACATCCTGCTGATTCACAATTAGCTGCTGCGATTCAAACTGCTTGTTTCAACAATAAATTATTGCTTGAAAAAGGTGGTCGTAACGGTACAGTAATTCGTTTACTTTGCCCGCTTATCATCACTCAAGAAGAGTGTGTTGAAGTAGTTGCTCGCTTTAAGAAAGCAATTGCAGAAGCATTGGTTGCAGTACGAGGCGCATAAGTATGGTGGATTTTGCAGAACATCGTAAAGCGTTACTCTGCAATGATGCACAATCCATTGCTGACTATGAGTCAGCAATGGGCGAAGCGGTAAAAGCCGTTTCAGCATGGTTGCAAAATGAAAAGATGTACACAGGCGGTAGCATTAAAGAATTGCGTTCAGCAATTTCTTTCCAACCTTCAAAAGAAGGTATGGGTGTACAAGAATCACTTCAACGTATGATTGAGCTTTTCTTAAATAAAAGCTTAAAAGTACATCATCCACATTCATTAGCACATTTACACTGCCCAACCATGGTGATGAGCCAGATTGCGGAAGTGTTAATCAATGCAACTAACCAGTCTATGGACTCATGGGATCAAAGCCCAGCCGGTTCATTAATGGAAGTTCAGCTCATTGATTGGTTGCGTCAAAAAGTTGGTTATGGTTCTGGTCAGGCAGGTGTTTTCACTTCTGGCGGTACTCAATCTAACTTAATGGGTGTGTTACTTGCTCGTGACTGGTGCATTTCGAAAAACTGGAAAGACGAAAACGGTAATCCGTGGTCTGTACAGCGTGATGGTATTCCAGCTGAAGCAATGAAAAACGTCAAAGTTATTTGTTCTGAAAATGCACATTTCTCTGTGCAAAAGAACATGGCAATGATGGGCATGGGCTTCCAGTCAGTTGTGACTGTTCCTGTGAATGAAAATGCACAGATGGATGTAGATGCTCTCGAAAAAACGATGGCGCATTTGCAATCAGAAGGCAAAGTGGTTGCTTGTGTTGTTGCGACAGCAGGTACAACTGATGCTGGTGCAATTGATCCATTGAAGAAAATTCGTGAAATCACGACGAAATATGGTTCATGGATGCACATTGATGCGGCATGGGGCGGTGCATTAATTCTGTCAAATGACTACCGTGCAATGCTTGATGGTATTGAGTTGTCTGACTCGATTACCCTCGACTTCCATAAGCATTACTTTCAAAGCATTAGCTGTGGCGCGTTCTTGTTAAAAGACGAAGCGAACTACCGTTTCATGCACTACGAAGCTGAATACTTGAACTCTGCTTATGACGAAGAACATGGTGTACCAAACCTTGTTTCTAAGTCATTACAAACGACTCGTCGTTTTGATGCATTGAAATTGTGGATGACAATTGAGTCGCTTGGTGAAGATCTTTACGGTTCAATGATTGACCATGGTGTAAAACTTACTCGTGAAGTTGCAGATTACATCAAGGCAACTGATGGTCTAGAGCTTTTAGTTGAACCACAATTTGCTTCAGTATTGTTCCGTGTTGTGCCACAAGGCTACCCAGTTGAGTTTATCGACAGCTTGAACCAAAACGTAGCGGACGAATTGTTTGCACGTGGTGAAGCAAATATCGGTGTAACAAAAGTTGGTAATGTACAGTCATTGAAGATGACAACATTAAGCCCTGTTGTGACATTCGAAAATGTTAAAAACCTTTTAGGTCAAGTATTGGCTGAAGCTGACCGTATTAAAGATGCGATTGCTTCTGGTAACTATGTACCACCAATCGACTAATTGAGTTGATAACAAAAAAAGCCTGGCTTCTTGCTGGGCTTTTTTATTACAGATTCTTTTATTCAAAATGTGTATGAGTAAATAGAAATATGCACAAACCATGCATATTTTTCAAAAACAAAAATAATTATGCATGATCTATCTTATGCAAATTTCTTATTGTATTGGTATGTCCCCAATATTTTTGGTCACATTGATATATCAATATCGTACTTACTTTAAATAATCCCGTTTTAACTGAAAAAAGTAAGTGGCTGTAATTACAATTAAGACAAGGAAGAAGAAATGCAACAAGTTAATGTGCTTAATGAATTTAAACTGATTATTAACGGTCAATCTTGTTCAGGTGAACAAGGTGAACTAGAAGTTATTAACCCTGCTACAGGTTTAACAGCTGCGCGTTGTGCAAAAGCATCGGTTGAGCAAGTAAATCAAGCAGTGAGTGCAGCTAAACAAGCATCTAAAGCTTGGCAACAAGTTTCACATGATGAACGTAAATCGATCTTAAACAAAATTGCGGATGGTATTGAAAAGCACGCTGAAATGCTTGCAGAGCTGGTTGTGCTTGAGCAAGGTAAACCACTGGCACTTGCGCAAATGGAAGTGCAGGGTGCAATTGGTTGGACTCGCTATGCTGCTGCTATGGATTTACCTGTTGAAGTGATTGAAGACAGTGAAACCAAGCGTATTGAGCGTCATCGTCAGCCATTAGGCGTGGTGGCTTCAATTACTCCGTGGAACTGGCCTCTCATGATTGCGGTTTGGCATATCATGCCTGCTTTACGTGCGGGTAACGTTGTGATTAGTAAACCTTCTGAATACACACCGCTATCAACTTTGCGTCTATGTGAAATCATTCAACAAGAAGTTCCAGCGGGTGTCATTTCAATTGTGGTAGGTGCTGGTGAGATTGGTGAAGCACTCTCTTCACATCCAGATGTGCAAAAAGTCGTATTTACGGGTTCAACTCGAACAGGTCAGCACATTATGGCTGGTGCAGCTCAACAGTTAAAACATTTAACATTAGAGCTCGGCGGTAATGACGCGGGTATTGTACTGCCTGATGCAAATATCGATGAAATTGCAGCTAAGATTTTTAATATGGCATTCTTGAACGCTGGTCAAACGTGCGCGGCCTTAAAACGTTTATATGTACATGAAAGCCAATATGAAGCTCTATCTCAAAAGTTAGCTGATATTGCCAATGCTCAAGTTGTGGGTGGTGGAATGGAGTCTTCTACAACGTTTGGTCCCGTGCAAAATCAAATGCAATATAACAAAGTGAAAGCGCTTATTACTGAAGCTATAGAGCAGGGTGCAAAAGCGCTTTCTGGTCACCAGCACTTACCAGAGCAGGGCTACTTTATTGCGCCAACTATTTTGACTGAAGTGTCTGACTCTTGCAGAGTGGTCCAAGAAGAACAATTTGGTCCAGTGTTGCCTGTTTTAAAATATACTGATATCAATGATGCAATTGCTCGTGCCAATGACAGCGAGTTTGGTTTAGGTGGTTCAATCTGGTCTTCTGATATTAAAGCTGCTCAAACTTATGCTACACAGCTTCAGTGCGGTACTGTTTGGATTAATACCCATGCAGAAGTGCTGCCTCATGCCCCTTTTGGTGGCTGGAAAATGTCAGGCTTAGGTGCTGAGTTTGGCTTAGAAGGTTTGCTTGAAAATACGATTGGGCAAACAGTTCATATCAGTAAAGTCTAAATATTGATTTTAAGGCGGATCATAGATCCGCCTTTTTATTTTAAATTATCTTATTAAATACTAACCTGCTTAAGTCGTGTGATGATAACCGTGACCTTTAGGTTTGATTAAAAAATGATTCTGTTCTTTAATTTTTTTCAGAACAATGTAAGACTTTATGTGGCCAATAAAATTATAAGAAAGCAATCTTTCGGTTACAAATTGAGAAAGCTGTTCTAAGTTTTCAGCAACGACTTTTAAAATAAAATCCGCATCGCCACTAATTGAAAATGCATCTTGAATGTTATCTTCCGCTTCAATTAACTCTTGAAAAGCCTGCTGGGATTTTGCCTCGTGTGTTCTTAAATTAATGTGGATCATCGCTGTAACTTCCAGCCCTAGCGCTTGTTGCTGGATGCGGGCCGTGTAACCTAAAATTATGCCTTTTTGCTCAAGTAGCTGTCTTCTTCTAGAACATTGAGAAGCAGATAAACCGATTAAATCTCCAACTTCCTGATTGGTGAGCCGTCCATTCTTTTGTAGTGCCTGAATGATTTGCCAGTCGAACTTATCCATTGCATAAAATCCTTTTATGATACACAAATCATGTATTTTTATTAAAATGCGTTTTCATTATGCACGAAATCTAAAAGGTAGATGAAATATTATTTTTCTATGGAATAAAAATTGGTCTCAAAGGATATAGAGCAATGTTCATAGAAATCGGTGACTTTTTAAATCTTCGTTTAAAACAAATGGGTATCCAACATCTCTTTGGTGTACCTGGTGATTTTAACCTCTCATATCTCGAACAAGTTGAAGCAGATCCAGAACTCGAATTTATCGGAAATTGTAATGAATTAAATGCTGCCTATGCAGCTGATGGTTATGCACGAATTAACGGTTTTTCTGCCTTAGCAACTACTTATGGTGTAGGTGATTTAAGCGCGATTAATGGCATTGCAGGTGCATATGCAGAAAATGTACCTCTTATTCATATCTCAGGTATTCCGCCTTTACATGCAGTTCAAAAGGGCACTTTAATTCACCATACGCTTGTCGATGGTAACTACGACAATATTATGAACTGTATGAAAGAGTTTACGGTTGCTCAAACACGTTTAACTCCTGCCAATGCAGCTTTTGAAATTGATCGTGTATTACGTCAGTGTTTCCTTGAACGTCGCCCTGTGCACATCCAGTTAGCGGGAGATATTACTCACGTTAAAATTGAAGTTACTGACCGCCCACTTGATTTAAGTTATCCATCTGTTGAACCAGACTTATTGCAAAGTGTGGTAAGCAAACTTTGCGACATTTTGAACAATGCAAAAAGCCCAGCACTTCTTATTGATAATGAAGCTTCAGTTTTTGGTGTAACTTCACTTTTAAATGATTTATCTCAAAAATGCTCAATTCCATTTGCGGGTATGAATACTGCAAAAAATATTATGGATGAAGGCTCACCTCGTTATATCGGAACGTATGTAGGTGGGGCAAGCCAACCACATGTAAAAAATATTATTGAGCAATCTGACTGCCTAATTGGTATTGGTGCACGTTTTACAGATGTTGGTTCAGCTGTATTTACTCATCAAATTGAGACCAAGAATTACATCGAAATTAAATCTTATGGCTTAAATATCTTTGGTCAGGATTTTCCAGGTATTGAAATTGGACAGTTACTTGTTGAGCTAAATAAAAAAGTTGCGCCACGTAAATCGTCAATGCCTTTTCTTGAAAAACAGCCACAGAAAGTAATAGAAGCTCCAGCCCAACAAAAGCTAAGCCAAGATGTGCTTTGGAACTATATTGCAGGTTTCTTAAAAGAAGATGATGTGATTATTGGTGAAGTAGGAACTTCAAACTCAGCTTTGTCTGGTTTAAAACTTCCTGCTACAGCTAAATATATTGCTCAGCCACTTTGGGGTTCAATTGGTTATACCTTGCCGGCATTGCTTGGTAGTTTGTTGGCTGCTCCAGAACGCCGTCAAATTTTGTTTATTGGCGATGGTTCTTTCCAGCTTACGGTACAAGAGCTTTCTACGATTATTCGTCACGGTTTAAAACCTATTATTTTCTTGCTGAACAATGGCGGCTACACCATTGAGCGCTTAATTATGGGTGAAAACGCAGCCTATAACGACGTGCAAAACTGGAAATATACCGAAATTCCTGCGGTATTTAACGGTAAAAAAGGCCATACCACCTATGTGGTTGAAACTGCTGGACAGCTTAGAAGTGTTTTAGAGAATGTTCATTTAAATGATCAGTTAACTTTTATTGAATTAAAACTACCGGCAATGGATGCGCCAGTAAGTTTGAAAAAATTTGCTTCAGTCATCGCGCGTTTTGATTACGGCGATCGTGGTTATGAAATTTTAAAGGAGCGTTCCCAGCCTATTAAATGTAAGGATGCAAGCTCGTTTTAAATAGAAGATAGGACAAGTCTTCTCAAAATTAAATGGACTCATATTAAAGCAAACGTATTTCCGAAGGTCGGTTTCTGGCCTTCGGATATGGTGCTGAATAAAGGTGTACAGGAAGTGACACCAACATTGGAGATAATGTTATGGATGCAAACAATAAGCACGAGTTAAAACAAGGCTTATCCAATCGGCATATTCAACTCATCGCACTAGGAGGCGCGATCGGAACAGGGTTATTCTTAGGTCTTTCTCAAACGATTAAACTGGCAGGTCCTTCAATTTTATTAGGATATGCAATTGCTGGAATTATCGCTTTCTTAATTATGCGTCATTTAGGTGAAATGGTTGTTGAGGAACCAGTAAGTGGTTCTTTTAGTTATTTTGCGAACAAGTATTGGGGCAAAATGGCTGGTTTTATGTCTGGCTGGAATTACTGGGTGTTGTATGTGCTGGTAAGTATGGCTGAACTCAGTGCAATTGGAACCTTCATTCAGTTTTGGTGGCCTGAAATTCCGACATGGCTGACTGCTTTATTTTTCTTTATTTTAATTAACGGCATTAACTTGGTGAATGTCCGCTTTTTTGGGGAATCCGAATTCTTATTTTCCTGCATTAAGATTGTTGCAATTTTAAGCATGATTGGTTTTGGTACTTATCTCTTATTTACAGGTTCGGCTGGTCCGCAAGCAAGTATTGCAAATTTATGGCAACACGGTGGTTTCTTCCCGCATGGGATTCACGGTTTTGTCATGGCTTTAGCCGTTATTATGTTTGCATTTGGTGGTCTAGAACTTATTGGTATTGCTGCTGCTGAAACGAAAAAACCTGAAACCACTATTCCAAAAGCAGTGAACCAAATTGTTTATCGTATTTTAATTTTTTACATCGGTGCTATTGGGATCTTACTGTGCCTTTACCCTTGGAATATGGTGGCAGAAGGCGGTAGCCCATTTGTTATGATTTTCCAGTCATTAAACAGTAATGGCGTTGCGAATGTTCTTAACTTTGTAGTTTTAATTGCTGCTATTTCGGTTTATAACAGCTGTATCTATTGTAATAGCCGTATGTTGCATGGTTTAGCAGAGCAGGGCAATGCTCCTGCAATTTTGAAAAAAGTAAACAGCCGTGGTATTCCAGTTCCAGCAGCGGTTGTTTCTGCATCAATCACAGCAATATGTGTGGTCGTAAATTACCTAATTCCTGGACAAGCCTTTCAGCTCTTTATGATGCTTGTTGTGGCTGCACTTGTTATTAACTGGCTTATGATTTCAGTCACGCATTTGAAATTTACCAAAGCAATGAAATTGCAAAAGCGTCAAACTAAGTTCCAAAGTATTATGAGTCCATGGAGTAATTACTTAACCATTAGCTTTGTATGCTTTATTCTTATTATTATGGCAATGACGCCTGATATGAGATTGGCCGTTATTTTGGGTCCAATCTGGCTTGCTGTTTTAGCGCTGATGTATTTCTTCAAATACCGCAGAAAAATGGTCGCAATGCCAGAAGTGCAATCGAATTAATCCACTAAATTTACAACGATATTGCGGTTACCTTACATACGGTAGGTAACCCTTTATCTTTTGTCATATTATTTTCATGTTACAAAGAAATTATTATCTATCGTAATTTTTGATCAGAATTTTAGTAATAAAATTATTTTTAGTAGTAAAAGTAAAAATACAGTTAAATTATCGATTTTTAAAATAATTATAATATCTTTTGGTTTTATATTTTATGAATACTTAAAATCTATATTTTTAATCAGTGTCATAATAAAGACTAATATACAGAGTAAAATATCCACTCAGATTGAATTAAATATTTGATAAAAGATAAAAAATAATAATGTGACAATTAACAATATCGAAATCATTAAAGCGTCATCATACTGTAACTTAATTGTCATATTTTCTATTCACAATGCAGCTATCGAAGAGCGTACAAGCACTCAACAAAAAGTGACGTACAACCTATTGCATTAATGAGAGAGAACAGAATGCGCTTAAATCCACGTCAAATCGCAATTGCGTTAGCAGTAACTGGGGCAGCTGTAACAACGACTGCAAATGCAGCTCGTGATACGATTCAAATTGCTGGTTCTTCAACTGTACTACCATTTGCCAGCGTTGTAGCTGAAGAGTTTGGTAATACATTTCCTCAATTTAAAACTCCGGTAGTTGGTTCTGGCGGTTCTTCTGCTGGTTTGAAACAATTCTGTCAAGGTGTTGGCGATAACACAATCGACGTTGCTAACGCTTCTCGTAAAATTAAAAGCACTGAAATTGAAGCTTGTAACAAAGCTGGTGTAAAACAAATTCAAGAAATCAAAATTGGTTACGACGGTATCGTATTTGCGTCTAACTCACACAAAGCAGCTTATAAATTAAAACCTTACCATGTGTTTGCTGCTTTAGCTGCACAATTACCTTCAAATGGTAAATTGGTTCCAAACCCATATACAAACTGGAACCAGATTGATAAATCACTTCCAAATGAACCAATTACTCTTGTAATTCCTGCATCTAACCACGGTACTCGTGAAGTTTTCCAAGAGAAAATGGTTGATGCTGGTTGTGAAGCGTATGAATACTTCAAGAACTTAGATAAAGATGCTCAGAAGAAAGCATGTTCTACTTTCCGTAAAGATGGCCGTGTAATTGAAATTGCTGGTGACTATACAGAAACTCTAGCTCGCTTAAAGACTTCTCCAAGTGCAGTAGGCGTGTTTGGTTTAAGTTTCTATGATATGAACCGTGACAAGTTACGTGTAGCAACTGTAAATAACGTTCTTCCATCTGAGAAAACTGTATTGAACGGTACATATCCTGTGTCTCGTCCATTATTCTTCTACGTGAAAGGCGAACATTTAAAATCAGTTAAAGGCTTACCGCAATATGTAGAATATTTCGTAAGCAAAAAAGCAACAGGTAAAGGCTCTAAAGCTGAACGTGATGGCTTAATCGCAATGTCTGATGCTGAACGTGCAAAAGTATTGGCTGACTTTAAAGCAGGTAAAACTGTTAAATAAGTTAGTTTGAATAGGGGCTGGTGATCTTGAGAGTTCATCAGCCTTTTTGTCTAACTTGTTTTTCCAAATTATGACAATTGAGAAAACAGTGGAGAGTACATGAATCTGCTACTTATCGGTGTGTTGTTAGCCCTTGTGGCAATCGCATATCAACTTGGGCTGAGAAAGAGCCGTAGCCTAGCAGGTAAGGGAAGCAACTCGGCGACATTACATTCTCGTCCTGGTTATTATGGTGCACTGGTTGGTCTTTGGTGCGGTATCCCTGCTTTTTTAATTTTGATCATTTGGAGCTTGGTTGAACCAAGTATTTTAAATCACATTATCTTTAATAATATTCCTGCATCTGTAAGTGCATCACTTGATGAAGCTGGCAGAAGTGTCTTGATTGATCGTGTTCAAGCGATTGCTTCAGGTTTTGGGGTAAGTGATAAGCCAGCAGCCTATGAATTAGCTGCTGCACAACAGTTTGCAAAATTTCAAACCATTGGCTCTTTTGCCAAATTTGCTGTTGTAGTTTGTGCAGCTTTATTAGGTTTAGTGTGGGCAAAGAAAAAGATTAATCAACAATATCGTGCACGTAATCAAGTTGAACGTGCGATTAATGTTGCTTTGATTTTATGTTCAGGTGTTGCGATTTTAACAACCATCGGTATTGTGATGTCGATGTTTGGCGAAGCAATGCACTTCTTCCGTTTTGTAAGCCCGCTTGATTTCTTCTTCGGGACAGAGTGGAACCCAGGCTTTAGTACTTCAGGCAATGCTGAAGGTAGTTATGGTTTATTGCCATTACTCTGGGGCACACTCATGGTCAGCGGCATTGCTTTATTAGTTGCCGTACCCATTGGATTAATGATTGCCATTTATTTAGCTGAATATGCTTCCCCGTGGTTACGCTCGTGGGCAAAACCAACAATTGAAGTTTTAGCGGGTATTCCAACAATTGTTTATGGTGTGTTTGCCATGATGATTATTGGACCATTTTTCAAGACCGCTGGTGCTTACGTTGGTCTTGAAATTAACGCGACCAGTGCTTTAACTGCTGGTTTCGTGATGGGGATTATGATTATTCCGTTTGTTTCATCTTTATCAGACGACATTATTACCCAAGTACCTCGTGCACTACGTGACGGTTCTTTAGGACTTGGAGCAACGAAGTCAGAAACAATTCGTCAAGTCGTTTTACCTGCTGCGTTACCGGGTATTACGGGCGCCTTTTTATTAGCTGTCTCTCGTGCCGTAGGGGAAACCATGATTGTGGTTTTGGCAGCAGGGAACAGTCCACTTTTACATGCAAATCCGTTTGAAGCTGTTTCGACAGTGACCGTTACGATCGTAAAACAGTTAACTGGTGATACTGACTTTGCCAGCCCACAAGCTTTGGTTGCATTCGCGTTAGGTCTGACACTCTTTGTGATTACCTTATGTTTAAACATTGTTGCACTGTACATTGTGCGTAAATACCGTGAGCAATACGAATGAGTACATCAAATACATCGTCTCCTATGGATCAGAACGTATTTGATCCACAAGCTGCTGCTCAAGCACGTGATCGCCGTAAAAAAGTGATTGAAAAGTCATTGGCTAAACGTCACCGTAAAGAAAAAGCTTTCCGTTTTGCTGGTTTATCGGCAGTTGTTATTGGTCTTGCATTCGTAGCGCTATTGTTCAGCAGTATTTTGGCAAAAGGTTTACCTGCTTTTTGGCAAACGAGCATGAATGTTCCAATTTACTTCGATCCGAAAGTAATTGATGCAGGTCCAGTACCTGTACGTACTCAAGGTGAAACACCTGCTCATTACCAAGAGCGTTATGTCGATTGGCAAACTAAAATGGGTATGGTGGATTGGGATGGCATTATTGTAAATGGAATGATCGCCAAAGATCCTGCACTTGCTAGTGAACGTGATTACTTAAGTAGTCTTTATGCAAGTTCAGAGGCTTATCGTTTACGTGACATGGTTTTTGCAGACCCATCACTCATTGGTAAAAAAGAAAATATTAATTTCTTGGGCGATGCCAATGTTGATGTCTGGTTAAAAGGTAATATTGACCGTTCATTGCCAGATGATCAGCAACAACTTGAACCAGAAGTACGTAAACTTGCGGATGAACTAAAAGCAAAAGGTGTTCTTGAAAATACGTTCAATTTGAACTTGTTTAAGAATCCGGACTCTCGTAGTTCACCAGCAATTAGTGGTCTTGCTGGCGCATTTATGGGTTCATTATTCATGATGCTGATTGTGATCATTATTGCGATTCCAATTGGTGTTGCCAGCGCAATTTATCTTGAAGAATTTGCTCCAAAGAATATTGTTACAGACATTATTGAAGTTAACATCAATAACCTTGCAGCTGTTCCTTCAATTGTGTTTGGTTTACTCGGTGCAGCAATTTTTATTGGCTGGATGCATTTACCTTTATCGGCTCCGTTAGTTGGTGGTTTAGTTTTAAGTTTGATGACATTACCAACAGTCATTATTACGACACGTGCTTCATTAAAAGCAGTGCCACCTTCTATTCGACAAGCCGCACTTGGTTTGGGAGCTTCTAAGTTTCAGACCATTTTCCACCACGTTTTACCATTAGCTTTACCAGGCATTATGACCGGCTCAATTATTGGTGTTGCTCATGCGCTTGGTGAAACAGCACCTTTACTTTTAATTGGAATGAGTGCATTCGTTGCAAGTATTCCAGCAACACCATTTGATCAATCAACTGCATTACCTGTCCAAGTTTACTTATGGCAAGGTAATGAGTTGCGTAACTTCTTCGAAGGCCGTACTGCCGCTGCGATTATCGTACTACTTGCATTAATGATTGGTCTAAACAGTCTTGCAATTTGGTTACGTAAAAAGTTCGAAGTGCGTTGGTAATAGAGGATAAATAATGAATACTATTGATATTACGAATTCCTTAGAAAAGGATAAGTTAGTGAACACTGAACAATCTCAATTTACAGATAAATCGCAGAATCATGGCACTTCGTATGTTTCGCATTTTGAACCACAAACTTCAAAAAAGCAGAACTCAACCGAAATCAAAATTAGTGCACAAGATGCCCATGTTTATTATGGTGATTTTGAAGCGATTAAAGGTATTGACCTCGATATTTACAAGAACGAAGTTATTGCTTTTATTGGACCTTCAGGTTGTGGTAAATCTACCTTTCTTCGTACGATAAATCGTATGAATGACACCATTGATGGTTGCCGTGTGACAGGTAAAATTACACTCGATAACCACAATATTTATGACCCAAACCTTGATGTCGTATTATTACGTGCTCAGGTTGGTATGGTATTCCAAAAGCCAAACCCGTTCCCTAAAACTATTTTTGATAACGTGGCTTACGGCCCTAAACTTCATGGTCTAGCACGCGATAAATATGATCTTGAAGAAATTGTTGAAAATAGCTTGCGTAAAGCGGGTCTATGGGACGAAGTGAAAGACCGTTTGAATCAACCGGGTACTGGTTTATCAGGTGGTCAGCAACAACGTTTATGTATTGCTCGTACGATTGCAGTAAGTCCTGAAGTGATTTTGATGGATGAACCATGTTCTGCACTTGACCCAATCGCGACAGCAAAAATCGAAGAATTAATTTCTGAATTATCAACGCAATATACAATTGTTATTGTGACTCACTCAATGCAACAGGCGGCACGCGTGTCTGATCGTACTGCTTATTTCCATTTAGGGGATTTGATTGAAGTTAACTCAACTGAAAAGGTCTTTACTCAACCTGACCATCAGTTGACGGAAGCTTATATTACTGGACGATTCGGTTAATTAGTCATCCATATAAAAAAAAGAGCCACGTGCTCTTTTTTTATTTTATAAATGAAAATGACTCTATTTTGCAAAAACGCTATTGAATTTTAATCAAAACGACCACATCTTAAGGCTATAAAAGATAACTTATGAGCTTAGAATTTTATGTTATTCCATTTGCCTAAACTCCCTGCAGAAATACGTGTGAGTCATTTAAATGCACGTGTAAATGAACAGAGAAAAAAAATTGCACAAACAACTGCAAGCCGTTTAGAACTTTTACAATTGGCTCAACAACTTGCTAAAGAAGCTAAAATTCGCCGTAAAAATAATCAAAAAATCTTTGTTTTAGATTTTAAGGGTGATATCCAAGCCTCAGCAGTTGAAAACTTACGAGAAGAAATTACCCTCATTTTAGCAACTGCTAAAGCCGGCCGTGACCGTGTTGTGGTTCGCCTTGAAAGCCCAGGAGGCATGGTACATGGTTATGGTCTAGCAGCAGCTCAATTGGTACGCTTACGCGATGCAGGTTTTCATCTGACGATTTGCGTAGACAAAGTAGCAGCAAGTGGCGGCTATATGATGGCATGTATTGCAAATGAAATTATTGCAGCACCGTTTGCTATTGTTGGTTCAATTGGTGTGGTTGCTCAAGTTCCAAACTTTAACCGTCTTTTAAAACAACACAATGTGGATTTCGAGCTTTACACAGCAGGGCAATATAAGCGTACTGTCACGATGTTTGGTGAAAATACCCCTGAAGGTAAAGCGAAGTTCGAAGAAGAGCTTCAACAAACTCATGTGTTATTTAAGCACTTTGTAGAAAAGTACCGTCCACAACTTAATGTTGATAAAGTCGCTACAGGTGAGCATTGGTATGGTGAAGATGCGCTAGAGCTAAACCTTGTTGATAAATTACAAACATCTGATGAGTATCTATTAGCGTTATTACCACAGCATGATGTTTATGTGATTAATACACGTAAGAAAGCGACCTTGGGTGAAAAGTTAGGTTTGCAAGCGGCGCAAATGGCGGATAGCTTGATTCCAGCTGTAATGAATAAAGTTGCAGACACGTTGGCCAAAGCCAATTCAACCTTAGTGCAAATGCGTGACACTAATTTTAATTAAACTAAATTTTGAAATAGAGAGTGCCTGTAAGGGTGCTCTTTTTTTATGTGAGTGATGAAAGAAATTTGATTAATATTTGTTTAAGTTTCAATTGTAAAAGTTATAGTTAACTTTTCACTTCTGAGTTTTTGTGATGTCAAAAACATGGCCACACATTGATCTTCTCATACGTATTTTACATATCATTATTATGCTTGGCTTTATTGGTGCTTATTTCACAGGAGATAATGAAGATCTGCACCAAGTCCATATGATGTTTGGTTACGTACTTCTTATTAGTATTACTGTGCGAGTGATCTGGCATTTTTTGAGTCCACGTATTTCAAGTACAACACCGTTCGGTATTAAAAAGCGAAGTAACATAGCGATAAATGCGGTCAAAAAATCCTTAAGTCATTCAAACTTTAAGAGTATTTTTTCTAAAAATTCAATTCATTCAATCAGTATTGCACTTTTTCAAACTTCAATTGTACTTATATTTCTCGTGATTCCAATTGTGGTGGGACTAGGGTATGCGACTGAGCATGTTAATTTTTCTTTGAAAGACCTACACGAATTTTTTGCAAACTTGTTTTTAGCTTTGGTTTTATTGCATGTTTCAACTCTTATTCTAAATAGCATTTTTGCAAAACGTTTTCAGGGCTGGAGTATGCTAAAAATGACCTTGTCAGATGCGAAAATAACTAAATTCGCTGCTTTATTTCTTTTGATTGTAATAGGCACTTTTAGCTTCTTTTACTTACGAATGTAAATGATGGCCTTAATATATGAGAGATTTAGTACATATTCGAACAGGTTGAAATTTAAGGTTGATATGAGTTTTATGAGAAATGGATATTTTAATTAAAAGTCAAAAATAATTATTGATAAACATGCTTTTTGAATTGTGATAAACACATGGTTTTGATATTTTAAACAGCAATAAAATAGCTTTTAGATGAATCATTTAAAAAGTTAGACATTTAAAAATATAACTGAAATTCAGGATAGGAAATAATGACAAGAATAATTGTGGCATCCAAAGAGGGTTTGGACGTTCTACAAGATGGTCAGCTCAATAAAGTGGTTTTAAACCAACCAGCAATCATTCAAATTGGTGTAAGTCAAAAAGATATAGCATCAATGGAAAAGCAAGGTGGAAGTCTTATCATCCATTTAAAAAATGGTGAAACCCTTGTTTTAGAAAATTTCTTTAATGAAGCAACAAATACAACAGACCATTCACTTGTTTTTCCGACTGAACACGGAAAATTTGTTGAAGCCCAATTCGACGCACAAGGTAAGGTGATCGACTATACAGGTTTAAACCATGTCACAGATTTAGCCTATACAAGCACTAGTCAACCAGCTTCAACAATGGCGGTTGATGATTCTCCAACTTTTTCAATGGGCAATGTTTTAAAAGCAGGTTTAGCAGTTTTAGCTGCTGAAGGTTTATATTTGTGGGCTTTTGATAAAGATGACAAAGATGATTCTTCAGGACCTGTAGATATCTTGGCACCTGCTGCACCGACTGCTACTGTTGCCGATGATACCGTTACGGTTACTGGTAAAGCAGAAGCAAATGCAAAAATTTATATTAAAGATGCTGCTGGTAATACGGTTGCAACGGGTGTTGCAGATGCAAGTGGTAATTTTACAATTAAACTCGATAAGCCTTTAGCAAATGGAAATAAATTAAATATTTTAGCTGAGGATGCTGCGGGTAATATCTCTAAACCAGGTCTTGTAACTGGTACTAAAGACACAATTGCGCCAGATGCTCCTCAGGCTCAATTAAATGAAGATGGTTCGATCTTAGATGGTAAAACTGAAGCGAATGCTACTGTAAATGTCTATGATGCTAGCGGAACATTATTAGGAACTGTAAAAGCAAACTCAGAAGGAATCTTTTCTTTAAAGCTAACTCCACCTTTGACGAGTGAAGCTGGTGGTAAAGTCATTGCTCAGGATGCTGCCGGAAATAAATCTGAAGCAACACCCATTTTTGCAGGTAAAGATACTATTCCGCCAGCAGCTCCTTTAATTGAAGTAAATAAAGAAGGAACAGTGGTTGAAGGAAAAACAGAGGCTAATGCAAAAGTTCAGATAAAAGATGCTGATGGTAAAGTCATTGGAACTGGTACGGCAAATGCGCAAGGTGAATTTCAAATTACGCTTTCTTCTGCTTTAAAAGAATCACAAAAGGCGACAGTCATTGTTGAAGATGCAGCAGGAAATAAATCTAAGCCTTTAGAAGTCACTTCTGGCTATGACACCATAGCGCCAGATAAACCTACAGCTCAAGTGAATGCAGACGGAACTTCAGTTACTGGTACAGCTGAACCCAATGCAAAAATAGAAATCAAAAACTCAGCAGATAAGGTTATTGGTACTGGAACAGCAGATGCGAATGGAAAATTTACAATCGCGATTTCTCCTGCTTTAACCGATAGCTTAAAAGGTTCAGTAATAGCAACCGATAGTTCTGGAAATAAATCTACTGCGCTGGAAATTGTTGGGAGTGATAAAGATACGATTCCACCTGCTAAGCCTGTGTTAAGAGGTTTAGATGATGATGTAGGGCCTCTAAAAGGAGCAATTACAGCAGGTTCTGAAACCGATGATGCTAAACCAAAATTTACTGTTCAAGTTGAAGCTAACGCAACCTTAACTATTTATGATAATGGAGTCGCAATTTCCATTCTTAAAGTTGGTCAAGTAGATGCAAATAAATATTGGTCATTTATGCTTGATAAAGATTTAGCCGTTGGTAAACATACGATTACTTTCGTGCAAACAGATGTAGCTGGGCTGACGAGTGAAGTGAGTTCACCATTTACCTTTTATGTCGTCGCACCAAAAGTGGCGAGTACGAGTGAAGTTGTAAGTAGTGATGTAAATGAAGTTGTCCCTTCTGTGGCCGATAGTGTCGGGTTAAATACATTAAAGTTAGCGCAAACTACAACCAATGAAACGACTAGTCAGCAGCAAAAATCTGTGTCATTAGATGATTTATTGAAAAGTTCTTCAACGGATGCTTCTGACCCAATCGCAAAAATTTTATCTGCAACAGATTCTAAACCTGTAGTGAATGAGCAGAGCGAAGTAAATAATACAGCGAGTGATGTCACAACGAATCTAGAACAGCTTCTACCAAATACGACTTCTTCAGCTTTATCAAATCTGTTAGATCAAACTTATTCAGTCGTCTAAAGAACTCTTAAAAAAAGCGCTCATTGAGCGCTTTTTTATTTATGAATTATTTATTTTAGGTGCTTTTATAAGAGCTACAAATCCATAGAGAATTGCACCGATCGTTGCTAATAACATATCTTTATGGGCATCCCACATGTCGCCTTGTTGGCCATTATAATTTTCGGCTTGCTCTGGCGATAAGCCAATCGCAATTACCCATTCAATGAGTTCATAAAAGACACTAGATGCCATGACGAACTGAACCACAAGTAAAAACAGAGTAAAAGGTCGAGCTGTCGGTAACCACACTTGAAAGACTCGATAAATAAGAGGGTAGAGTAAAACACCATAGGTAAGATGAACTAAACGATCATACATGTTACGGGACCATCCCATGTATTGATCAAGATTAAAATTGAATATGTGTTGAATCCAGTCATTGTACGGAACATATGAGTACAGGTAGTGTGCACCGATAATATGGATGAGCAAAAAACCTAAATAGAAAGTAAAACTTAAATAATCGAGACCAATCTTTTTAAAAATAATAAATAAGAGGACTAACATAAAAATTGTACCCACCTGATGAAGTAAATAAGCTTCAAATTCAAGGGGCTGAATGCCAGACAATATGATGGCAATAAAAATAAGGCCAAGAGCAATATAGTGTTTAAGTTTGAATTGTTTTTCGATCATTTTAGAAATAGTACTTTATTGTGCTTTATATTAGTGTAATAAAAAAGCGAAGCCGAAGCTCCGCTTTTTATGAACTTTTTAATTAGATTTTGCTAATTAAATCGTTAATTTGTTTAGCTTGTTCAGCTGCATTACCTGTGTAAGTTGCAGGAGTAAGCTCAGCTAAACGTGCACGCTCTTCACTTGGTACTTGAGAAAGTTCATCACCATTTACGAAGTTAATCATCATGTCGCGAGTCATTGCTTGACCACGAGTTAATGCTTTTAACTTTTCATATGGCTTTTCAACGTTATAACGACGCATAACAGTTTGAATTGGCTCTGCTAAAACCTCTTGAGCTTGATCAAGATCTTCAAGTAAACGGTTTGCATTTAGCTCAAGTTTACCAACACCTTTTAAACACGCATCAAAAGCAATTAAACTTTGCGCAAAACCAACACCCATATTACGAAGTACAGTAGAGTCAGTTAAGTCACGCTGCCAGCGAGAAATTGGTAATTTTTCGCCTAAGTGCGCTAATACAGCATTCGCAATACCTAAGTTACCTTCAGAGTTTTCAAAGTCAATTGGGTTAACTTTGTGTGGCATAGTTGAAGAACCAACTTCACCATCTTTCAATCTTTGTTTGAAGTAACCTAAAGAAATGTAACCCCATACGTCACGGTTAAAGTCGATTAAAATCGTATTAAAGCGACGTAACGCATCAAACAACTCTGCCATGTAGTCATGTGGTTCGATTTGTGTCGTGTACGGGTTGAATGCTAAACCTAAAGATTCAACAAATGCTTGAGCATGTGCAGCCCAGTCAACATCTGGGTAAGCAGAAAGGTGAGCATTGTAGTTACCTACAGCACCATTGATTTTGCCGAGTAGCTCAACATTTTCAAATTGTTTAATTTGGCGAGCTAAACGGTATGCAACGTTCGCCATTTCTTTACCCAAAGTTGTTGGGCTTGCAGTTTGACCGTGTGTACGAGACAACATTGGTTGTTCAGCGTGAGCTGTTGCTAAAGTAGAGATCGCATTTAAAATTTGCTTCATGCTTGATACTAAAACTTCGCGGCCGTTTTTAAGCATAAGTGCATGAGACAAGTTATTGATGTCTTCTGAAGTACATGCAAAGTGAATGAATTCACCTGCATTTTGCAATTCAGCGATACCTGCGATTTTCTCTTTTAAGAAATATTCAACAGCTTTTACATCATGGTTAGTTGTACGCTCAATTTCTTTAATGCGGTTAGCATCTTCTTCAGAAAAGTTGCTAACAATTGCATCTAAAGCTGCATTTGTTTCATTTGAAAAAGGAGCAACTTCAACTATTTCTGGACGGTTAGAAAGCGCTTGTAACCAACGCACTTCTACAGTGACACGAGCATGAATTAAACCAAACTCAGAAAGAAAAGGGCGTAGCGCATCACATTTGCTGGCATAACGTCCATCTAATGGTGATAGTGCGGTTAAAGCGTTCATAACGATTCCTTAATGTTGGAATAAACATAAAACAAAAAATAATCTCTTTACAGCCTTAGATGACTTGGTACTGTAAACGAGCAAGTGCCTGAATATCCTGTAGCAATTTACGTTTGCTAAAAATCATGTTCCACGAACTACCACCGAGTTGTCGCCATAAATGGGCCATTTGCAAGCCAGTAAACAGACAAGCACGGATGCGGTTAGTATGGTTGGTATCTTTAAATGCTTCTGCATTACCACGAACGAGAATGCGAGGGTTAATCTGCCCAGCAGTATCAACATAAGTTTGGGCCAAATTGGCTAAAATGCTTGGGTGTAAGTAGTTATTATCAAAAAAAGAAAGCTGTTTTAAAATCTTTTGCTGAGCTTTTTCAATGATTGTGACGTATTCAGGATTGCTATAGACCTTCTTTTCTAATTGCAAAAGGGACATCGCATATGACATTGGAAGCTTGGCAGTGCCCATTTTTGGAAGACGAGATTTGGGCATATTCGTAAAAGGTTGAGTAATACAATTTTCGAGGGTTTTAAGCCCCAAAGAAATATCTGCCAACTGATTAAAAAAATCTAATGTTTGAACACCATTGTTGACTGTAGGGCGAATATTTAAACTCGCTTTGATTAACAGCTCAAAATAGAAGTTACCACTTTCACCAATACTCTGCTGACCCGTTAAAGCTGTCATGTGCGTGAGCTGGGTAGCCTGAAATACCCCAGCCAAGGCAAGGGCACGGTTTTGGCGAACATTCAAGGCTTGTGATTGTTGAAATGGTAACTCCACCATGTCATTCATTCCCTTAAATAAAATTTGGTGTAGGGGCATTTGTATGGTGAATGACACCCCCGCCTAAGCAAACTTCATCTGAATAAAATACAACGCTTTGACCCGGTGTAACAGCACGCTGAGGTTCATCAAACTCAACTCGTACACCGTGTTCACTATTTTCATCAATAAAAACTGTACATGTCTGATCAGGTTGGCGATAGCGTGTTTTAGCTGTACAGCGTAAACCTTCAACAGGAATATTCTGTTCACCAGCCACCCAGTCAATTGACTCACTCCAAAGCTGCGTGCTTTGCATGAGAGGGTGTTCATGTCCCTGACCAATAACGAGACGATTATTGGCAATATCTTTATGTAGTACGAACCATGCGCCTTCAGCTGCACCTTTCAAACCACCTAGACCAATTCCGCCACGTTGACCGAGCGTATAGTACATCAGACCGTGATGTTCACCAACTTCTTTACCTGTATCAAGTACAATTTTTCCAGGTTGAGCGGGCAAATATTGTTTAAGGAAGTCATTAAATCGACGTTCGCCAATAAAACAGATACCTGTAGAGTCTTTTTTCTTAGCTGTAGCAAGATCAAGTTCTTCAGCAATTCTGCGGACTTCTGGTTTTTCAATCTCACCTACCGGAAATAGGGTCTTGTTAATTTCTTTACCATGAACAGCATGCAAGAAATAAGTTTGGTCTTTGTTATTGTCTAAACCACGTAATAATGGTGCGTATGCTTCGCCTTTCGAGTTGTATGCAGTTTCACCACGGCGAGCATAATGACCAGTCGCGATAAAGTCTGCACCTAAAGTCATTGCATGATCTAAAAATGCACGGAATTTAATTTCTTTATTACATAAAATGTCGGGGTTTGGGGTGCGTCCAGCTGCATATTCAGCTAAGAAAAGTTCAAATACGCGGTCCCAATATTCCATAGCAAAGTTTGCTGTGTGGAGTTTAATACCTATTTTGTCTGCTACTGCTTGAGCATCGGCTAAATCTTCCATTGCCGTACAGTATTCCGTGCCGTCGTCTTCCTCCCAGTTCTTCATGAAAAGACCTTCAACTTGATATCCTTGTTGAAGTAAAAGTGCTGCAGAAACAGAAGAGTCTACACCACCAGACATACCGACGATGACACGTTGTTGCATAGGACTAGGCATCCAAATGAGAAGTTAATGAGGGAGAGAAAGGGTGCTCATAAATAAGCGATAAAGGATAATGGTGACCTTTCATGGCATCTTCAACTGCTTTGAGTACGAGTGGACTACGGGCACGAGCAGATTCTTTGAGCTCATCTGGTGTCATCCACACAGCAGCTACAATACCAGTATCGAGTTGAGGATTATTTTCAACTTGAGTCACATGTGCTAGAAAACAGAAGCGGTAATAGGTACGGTCCGGAAACATGGGCGGGGTATATGTATAAATACCAAGCAAGGCATCAACTTCAACATGATGACCTGTTTCTTCAAGTGTTTCTCGAATGGCTGCTTGAGTTAATGACTCACCGCATTCCACATGACCAGCAGGTTGGTTAAATACTGTGTGTACAAAACCCTCGCTATGTTCTTCAACAAAAAGATAGCGTCCGTCTTTTTCTACGACTGTAGCAACAGTGACATGAGGAGTCCATGCTGTCATAAAAAAGCACCATGATTTAAAAGACGTATGATACGAAATTTAGGGGTTTTTGGCTATGGTGATCTGCTAAACGATATGAGCAATACTACAAAACCATATCGTTTAAAAAATCAGAATTTTATTGCTGATATTTCATAGAGCTAATTAATCTTGCTCTGTTTGAGCCGCTTTATGATTATTTTGTACTTTTACATAATGCCTTGCTGAATAAGGAAGAAACGCTAATTCTTTTTCGGTTAGTGGTCGCACTTGTTGTACAGGGCTTCCTACATATAGATAACCACTTTTTAAGACTTTACGTGGTGGAACTAAACTTCCTGCACCAATCATTACATCATCTTCAATAATCACGTCATCTAAAATAACAGTATTGATTCCGATTAAAACTCGGTTGCCAATGGTACAGCCATGCAAAGTCACATGATGTCCAACTGTTACATCTTCACCAATAATAAGAGGTGAGCCATTAGGTTTTGCATCATTTTTATGGCTAACGTGCAACATACAATGGTCTTGTACATTACTATTTTTACCAATTTGAATACTATTTACGTCACCACGAATGACGGCAAAAGGCCAGACAGAAACATTTTCGGCTAAGCTGACTTCACCGACTACAACGGCCATGTCATCAACATAACATGTTGTATCAACTTGAGGACGGTGTTCAAGATAAGGACGTATGTTCTTTGCCATGAGTAGTATCAAAATAAAATTTAGACGAATTATAAAATAAAAAAGCACTCAGGCTAAATAGCATGAGTGCTTAATTCAACTATTCAAAAATTAGAATAAGTTGCTGAAGAATTGTTTAACATGGTCGATTAAGCGTGCAAAGAATCCTGCTTCTTCAACTGGTTTTAATGCTACTAATGGCTTTTCAGCAATTACTTTGCCGTCAAGGCTAGCAACAAGTTTGCCCACAACTTGGCCTTTTTGAAGCGGTGCATTTAAGTTAGGTTGAACAACTAACTGAGTTTTAATACCGTTAGCTTTGCCTTTAGGCATAGTCACACTAAAGTTTTCAGCCAGACCAATTTGAACTTCATCTTCTTTACCAAACCATACTTTTGCTTTTGCAAGAACTTGATTGGCTGGTTGAATATTTGCAGTTTCAAAGTTTGCAAAGCCCCAAGACAATAACGTACGTGTTTGGTTGGCACGTTCATTAACGCTATCCGTTCCGAAAATAACGGAAATGAGGCGCATCGGACCACGTTTGCTTGAAGTTGTTAAGCAGTAACCCGCTTCATCTGTATGACCTGTTTTTAAACCATCTACGCTTGGGTCTGTGTAAAGCAAGGCATTACGGTTACCTTGTTTAATACCGTTAAACGTAAATTCTTTTTCAGAGTAGATTGGGTAATATCTTGAGCTGTCTTTAATAATATGTTGCGCTAAAACAGCCATATCTTTAGCTGTTGAATAATGACCTTCTGCCGGTAAACCAGTTGAGTTAATGAACTGGGTATTTGTCATACCGATACGTTTTGCTTCCTGATTCATCATGTGAGCAAACGTGCCTTCATTTCCGGCAATATGTTCAGCCATTGCTTTTGATGCATCATTACCTGACTGGATAATAATACCGCGAAGCATTTCTAGAACAGTCGCTGTACCATTTAAAGGAACATACATACATGATTCAGAGCTGCTTCCTTTACACCATGCAGACTCGTTCATACGAACCTGCTCATTTTCAGTCAGTTCACCTTTTAATAATTTTTGTTCAATGATGTAGCTTGTCATCATTTTTGTCATTGAAGCAGGTGCAAGCTTTTCGTTTTCATTTTTAGAAGCGAGAATTTGTCCTGTCTCATAATCCATTAATACATAAGACTTATTATTTAATTCTGGCGGAGCTGATAAGACAGTTGCTGCATAAGAAAAACTTGGTAAGAGGAGGAGTGCAGCAATAGCGCTTTTTCGAGTCATTCTAGGTAATTCCAATATCTTGTATGAAGCAGAAGAACCTAGCATTTTAGGATAAAGCAAAGCCGACTTCTATGGGGGAAGTCGGCTTTTTCAAACAGTATTGTAACTCAAGAGTTTTTTACTAATTTAGTTTTGCGATTGATAAGCTTTCACGTCTTGACAAACTAATGTGTTTTGCTCGTTACCAGCAGCTTTTGCATCATTACGCGCTTCTTTTAGGACTTTCTTGAAACTTTTGTCTTTAGCACGTTTCTCTAAAGCTGCAACTGGATCGGCTTCATTTGGTAAATAGTCTTTTACTAAACGTTCATAACCTTGAGCAAAATCAGCATCTTTTTTCCCAATAAGGCTTGGGCAAATTTCAGAAAGTACTTGAATTGCAGCTAATTCTTCAGGAGTTATAGTTTGCTGTGGAGTTACTTCAACAACATTTTCATTTTCGGTTTTCTTTTCAGCTGTTTTCTTCTTATCAGCAGCAAAACCAACTGTTGCCATGCTCATAAGTAAAACCAAAGAGAGCGATTGAACTAAGCTTTTCTTCATAAACATCGATAACCCAAAATAAAATTTTTAAATATGTCGATAGCTTAACCAATTTACAGGTTAAAAAAATGGAAAAAATGTATTGTTATGTTGGTTTTCTGCTTAATACCAAGCAGAAAACCTCAGTAAATAAACTTCTACCCTAAACGAGTAAAAACCTATTCTTTATAGTTGACAATCTCTTCACAGAGTTCGTGTTGTTCATGATGGTCCATTTGTTTTGAAGCTTGACGTGCTTCATTCAACAAGGTTTTAAACTCTGCATCATTTTGTAGAGCAGAGAGGGTAATTGATTTATTCGAATACCCTTGAAGATACGTTGTGATAATTTTTTGAGTATTTGACTCAAGTTTTTTATTTGTCCCTACGAAAGCTGGACAAATTTCCTGTAAGACTTGCGTTGCCGCAATATCATCTTTAATTAAGCTATCAGCTTCTTGTGTTGAGATATCCTCATCTGCAAAAACCGCTTGCGTACACAATGTGATACTGATCCCCAATACCTGAAAAAAAGGAGCAAAAGTTTTCATTTTTTCACAATTTTATAATGCTATGGAGGCATAAATATATATAATTCAACAAATAATTCAATTGTGAAAACCTTTAGGTTTATTTGTAGAGAAAGATTTTAGTGAATATTTTAATAGCGAATGATGACGGTGTTTTTGCGCCAGGTATACAGGCTTTAGCTGAAGCATTAAAACCGCTTGGACGTGTGGTTGTGGTTGCACCAGAAAGTGAAAGAAGTGGTTTTTCAAGTGCATTAACATTGGATCGACCATTGCGCCCAATTCAAATTGCCGAAGATGTATGGGCAGTGAATGGTACGCCAGCAGATTGCGTTTATTTGTCTATGAATGGTTTGTTTGATTTCGAATTTGACTTGGTCGTAAGTGGAATCAACAGTGGCGCGAATTTAGGTGATGATGTTTTATATTCTGGAACAGTTGGTGCTGCATTTGAAGGGCGTTTAATGAAGCAACCTGCAATTGCTGTTTCTTTAGCTGGTCCTGATGTACGCGCTTATAATGTTAAAGAAGATTATGCTCAGGCTGCACAGTGGGTACATGATTTTATTGCAAGCGGTTTACCAGCTTTGCCTCCACGACACATCTTTAATATCAATATTCCTGATGTGCCAAAGTTAAAAGGAGCACAAATTACGTATCAGGGACGTCGTGCGCAATCTAAACCTATTACCAGCCATGTCGACCCAAGAGGACGCCAAGTTTACTGGATTGGATTAGCAGGTGAGGCGGTTACAGATCCGGAGCGTGTTTCAAGCCAGATTCAATCAGATTTCTTTGCGGTAGCAAACGGTTATGTCAGTGTTACACCTATTCAAATGGATGCTACAAATTACGCCGTTTTAGAAGACCTTCAGGTCAGTTTGAGTCAATAATTAAGCTCGAATGTTATAACTTTGTGAATAAAGAAAAAGAGGAACGTGTTTCCTCTTACTTTTTTGGTACTCTTAGCCGAAATGATTTGTAGCATTTAGTGAGGGAGATCAATGCATTTAATTGGGCAACAAAACAGAGTGCATATCCAAAAAGACAAAATAATGAAAATTATGTTGTTGTCTGCGGTTGTAGGTTTTACCGTAGCTATGGCAGGTTGTGCTTCTAAACCACAAATTAATAATAGTTCTCGCTATGCAATGGCTCCTAACTATTACACAGTTCGTTCAGGTGATACTTTAAGTGGTATCGCAATGCGTTATGGTCTGGACTACATCAGTATTGCCGAAATGAATGATATTCCTGCGCCATATCGTATTTATGTCAATCAATCATTACGTTTGAAGAAAGGTTCTTCACCAAGAACGGTATCTACACAAGTCATGGCACAGCCTGAGCAAATCAAGCGTCAAACGATTGCTTTGCCAACTACACAGCCTGTTGCTCCAGTAACACAGCCGTCTACTGTACCGTCAACGAATACGACAGTGGCATCAGTTGCACCAAATTCGAGCTTACGTTGGATAAAACCGACGAATGGACCAGTGATTCAAGGGTTTAATTTGGCAAATAATGTCAAGGGAATCCGTTATGGTGGAAATCAGGGTGACCCTATTTATGCTGCAGCCGATGGTCAAGTTGTCTATGCAGCTGATGGCTTAAAAGAATACGGAAATCTGGTTTTAATTAAGCATATTGACGGATATATCAGTGCGTATGCCCACAATAGCAAGATGTTTGTGAAAAGCGGTGATAATATAACTGCTGGACAAAAAATTGCCGAAATGGGATCTACTGGTGCATCTCAAGTCATGCTCGAGTTCCAGATTCGTTTGGATGGAAAACCGATTAATCCTATAAATCTTTTACCAAAATAGCTAATGCAAAAAACTTAGGTTTCCTCGTATAATGTAATTGGTTGCTTTCATTACAACAATAAGCATTTTTTATAAATTTAAAATTAGATTCGAGGAAACCTATGTTAGATCAGCTTCGTGCGATGGGTGTTTTCGCTTGTGTGGTTGAAAAAAGTTCATTTAGTGGTGCGGCACGTGAATTAGGAATTACAACAAGTGCGGTGAGTCAACAGATACGCTCGCTTGAGCATGAAATGGATGTAACTCTATTACATCGCTCCACTCGTAAACTTAGTTTGACAGAAGCCGGACAGGCTTTTTTTTCAAGCTGTCAAGAGATGTTGGCGGCTGCTGAAAGGGGAAAAATCCGAATTAATGAATTGAGGGATGACTTAATCGGGGATTTGCGTATTGCGACAACTCCTGATTTGGCGGTTCAACACCTCATTCCTGCATTATCTCACTGGATGTCGGCTCATCGCGGTTTATCTGTGCATTTCGAAGTTGGGCATCGTTATATCGATTTAATTGAAGAGCGAATTGATATTGCGGTTCGCATGAGCTCTACTCCTGTGGAAGAGAGCAGCTCGATCATTCCGTTGGCTTTTGTAGATCAGATTTTGATTGCTTCTCCTAGTTATCTCAATCAGTCTAGTCCAATTGTGCATCCTAATGATTTAAGAGATCATGAATTGTTGTCGATTAATGTCATGAATGACTCACGCCATTTCAATTTTCAACATGTAAAAACAGGTGAAACGCTCAATATTGAAATGCAAAGCCGTTTGCAGAGCAATAATTTACAAGTTGCAAAAGCGTTATGCCAGCAAGGGCATGGTATTGCACGAATTTTATATTTGGATGCTCAGAAAGAACTAAAAAATGGTTCTTTGATTGAACTCATGCCTGATTGGAAATTACCAACGTTTACATTGTATGCAGAAGTTGCCAAGCATGATCAACAACCAATGAAAATTCAACGTTGTGTTGAAGCACTTAAACAATATTTTAGCCAGTTAGCAGGAGGACGAGCGATTCAGATCGTTCGTTAATTTTGCCAGTCTAAACGTAAAAAGGGCCTGTATTTTACAGGCCCTTTTTTATTACTTCTGTTTTAATGTAGCGACTTCTTCTGCATTTTCTTGTGGCAGATCGTCAGCTGTAAGTTCTTCATGCTTCTTAATTTTTTTCTTATTTTTCTTTTTCTTTTTTGGCTCTTCTTCAATTTCAGCACCATCTTCAATGGCTTGCCAATATTCAAGTTGTTCCATTACTGCCGCATAAATTGAATTTTTGCTGTATTTACCCTTCTTATCGAGCGTACCGACCGGACGAGCCATCAAAATTTCAAGTGCTTGATCAATCGTATCAATTGCATGGATATGGAATTGACCGCTGCGAACTGCATCAATAACATCTTGACGTAACATCAAATGCTGCATGTTTTGGCGAGGAATAATGACACCTTGCTTACCTGTCAGACCTTGTAGCTTACATGCATCATAAAACCCTTCAATTTTTGCATTTACGCCGCCAATAGGTTGAACTTGTCCTAATTGGTTCATCGAGCCGGTAATTGCCCATGATTGATCAATTGGTATTTGGCTAATTGCAGAAATCAACGCTGAAAGCTCAGCAACAGTTGCACTATCGCCATCAACTTGACCATAGCTCTGTTCGAATGCAAGCGCAGCGGAGAAGTGTAAAATCTGTTCACGACCAAAGTGAGCTTTCAAGAAGCTAGACATCAGCAGCACACCTTTCGCATGAAGTGAGCCACCAAGTTCTACACTACGTTCAATATCAAGAATATCACCGCCACCTTGATAAACAGATGCCGTTAAACGTGAAGGTAAACCAAATTCAACATCCGCATAATGAATGACGGAGAGGGCATTGATCTGACCTAAACGGTATCCCGATGTTTCGATTAATTGTGTACCACGTGAAAGATCTTGCCAGTAAAGTTCTCTTAAATAGCCTAAGCGATATTGGCGATGTTGCAATGCAAGATTAATGTGCTGGTCAGTTACCAGTTTCTCATTCGCTTTAAATGCATGATGATGTGCTTCGCGAATAAGATCGCCTAAGGTTGAAGCATGTAACGACAGTGAACTTTGGTCTTCAGCTTGACGACTAGAGTCAGTAAGTAACGCTGCTAAAGCACTACGATCAAACGGAAGCAATTTATCCGCTTGTACGTAGTCAGCAATGAGCTGCATGTAGGCTTGTTCATTTTCGTCATTACGTTGTAATGTATCAGTAAAATCTGCACGAATTTTAAATACACTACCAAGCTCTGGTTCTACTTCTAAAATTTCATAATAAATTTCAGGTTCTGCCATAAGAACCACTTTAATATCAAGTGGAACCGCGGCAGGTTCTATCGAGATAGAGCCTGTTAACGTCAGCATATGTTCAAGAGAAGATAACTTGAGTTGGCCTGATTTTAAGGCACGCTTTAAACCTTGCCATGCATAAGGCTGTTCGAGTAATTGCTCGGCCTCAAGCATTAAAAAACCACCATTTGCTTGATGTAGAGCACCTGGACGAATGAGAGTGAAATCCGTAGTAATTGTGCCGTTATGAGTGAGCTGTTCAACGTGGCCGAGTAAATTATAGTGCGTTGGAAAGTCTTCAAAAATAACAGGAGCGCCGCTATTTGGTTTATTTGCAACAATCACATTGGCTTGATAACGTGCTGGAACACGATTGAACATTGATGGAGTAAAATCATCTTCATCTTGTTCTAAGATCAGTTCAACATTATCAATAATATCTTGCGCATATTGTTTTAAATAATCTTCAAGTCCTTTCACTTGACCATATTTATTTAAAATAAGCTCCATTCTTGGCATAACAACTTGCGTTGCAATATCCCGATTTAACACAGACACTTTGTCACGTGCATCATCTTCTAAATCACCTAAATGTAGACCAAGGCGATCCAGCTTTTTATCCATATAGCGAATATTGGCCGCAATTTCAGCGCGTTGCTTACTATTTAATGCATCAATATCTGTTTGGGTAAGTTCTTGAACCTGATCATCTTTGACTTGTACAGGAACAAAACCGTGTTTCTCATTACGAGAAATGAGTTTTAAGTCGAGTTCTTCGCCTTCTTTGGTTAGTTCAACAAGCGCTTGTTGTTGTACATCACCTGTTTCCTGACGGATACGTTCAATACGATTGTGATAAGTCTCTGCACTAAAACGGCGTTCAAGTTGCTTTAAAATAATTTGCCAAGTTTGGTCGTGTGCTTGTTGAAACTTAGTTCCTTGACCTGCTGGAAAGCGTAGGGCAATAGGTTGACGTGCTTGTTTGAAATTATAGACATACACCCAGTCATCAGGCGTTGGCATTGTTTTGGCATGCTGCTGTAACAAACGTTTAATCATGGTACGTTTGCCTAAACCAGCAGTTCCTACTGCAAAAATGTTATAGCCTGAGTAGGGTAAAGAAATTCCTGCCTCTACAGATGCTTTGGCACGATCTTGACCTAAAAAATTATTAAGAGGTTTGATGCGTTTAGTTGAAGCTGGAATTTTTTCAAAATCTGGAATATGTGTAAGTTGTTCAGGTTTTAAAACGGTTTTATCTAAGGTCATTTTTATATCAGGTTGCTCAAAAGCTGAAGGAAATGCATTTACTGTGACGTTTGTGGTGGTTGTTTTAGCGAGTGATAAAGTTGAAATAGTCACTTGATCAAGTTTTTGTGTCACTGTTGATATCCAGCAAAAGAAAACGAAGGTTGAAGCCTAAAGGTATACAGGTTTAGCATAAAATATCAAGCAAACTTGCGGTTTTTATCGCCAAAACAAAAATGTTTGCATAAAGAATCTTGAAAGCAATTGTAAGAAGGGTTTGAATAGGCACATTTATAATTTATGGAAAATAAAAAACGAATGACCACACAAGCTTCGGGTTGGGTCTCGGCTTTTAAAGCGTTTTTAGATCGCCGTGCATTAATTATGCTGTTTCTGGGTTTTTCTGCCGGAATTCCAATTTTATTAATTTTCTCTAGTCTCTCTTTATGGCTTGGAGAGGCGGGCATTGATAAAAGTGCAGTCACTTTTTTTAGTTGGGCGGCTCTAGGTTACTCTTTTAAGTTCGTTTGGGCTCCTCTTATTGATGAATTACCTGTACCGATCTTAACTAAAATGTTAGGACGAAGACGAGCTTGGTTGTTAATTGCACAGTGTTTGATCGTTCTTGCTATTTGTATTATGGCTTTCTCTGACCCGGCTTTAGGTCAGAGTTATCTGGTTCAAATGGCAGTGGGTGCAGTATTACTTGGTTTTTCAGCAGCAACACAAGATATCGTAATTGATGCCTATCGTATTGAACTAGCAGAAACAGAAATGCAAACCGTGTTGGCATCTACCTATAATGCTGGTTATCGAATCGGAATGATTGTGGCTGGAGCGGGGGCATTATTTTTAGCTGCACACTTAGGGACTGCTAAAGGTAATTACATTTACGAAGCTTGGAAAATGACTTACTTAACCATGGCAGCGGTTATGTTAGTCGGTATTGTAACGACTTTGCTCGTTCGTGAACCTCAGGTAAATCGAGTCTATAAAAACTATAAGAGTAGTGATTATTACCGCTTAGTTTTTGTATTTTTTATTGCTGTTATTTCATTTGTAGTCACCTATATTTATTCTGGGCAGATTACAGATGCAATCTCACAAGCTGGAAATATAAAAGACAACGCAGCATTATTTGGTTTAGAAGCTTTAAGATTTTTAACGGCTACAGCTTGCGCCATTTTTGTGGGTTATTTACTGGTTAAATTTGGTGTAGTTAATCAGCAAATGGCGAAAGAAACGTGGATTGCACCTATTTTAGATTTCTTTAAACGTTATGGTGTCAAACTTGCATTAGTCTTATTACTTCTCATTGGTTTTTTCCGTATTTCAGACATTATTGCTGGTGTCATTTCCAATGTGTTTTATCAGGATCTGAACTTTAGCAAAGAAGAAATTGCCGAAGCAGTCAAAATCTATGGTGTGTTATTCAGTTTAGTTGGTGGATTCTTAGGGGGACTTTTAGCACAGCGCATAAACATTATGAAGCTGATGTTTGTGGGTGCGGTGTTAGCAAGTTCTACTAATCTCATTTTTATTGGGCTCGTAAAATCTGGTCAGCCATTAGATATGGTTGATGTAAAAGTTGGTGGTCAAAGCTATCAAGTTAAACCAGATGAAGTGGGTTTATGGAAATTAGAAGTTCCAAGCTCTGCTTTTAGTGGAACAAAACAAATTGAAGTAAAAGCTGCTTATGCTGAACAAAATACTGTGCCGCCTGTAGTGCGTACTCAGCCGTTACTGACAACTGAATTGGCAAAATCACCTCTACAAATTTTACCTGTTATGGGAAATGATCAGGTTTCATTAAAAGATGGAGAGGGAAGTGTTGTTGTTCGAGGCCAATACTTTGGGCAAGCTTTAACTCCTGCACAAAAAATCATAATTAGTCTTGATGGGCAAAATTTTGATGCAAAAATGACTGATCAAAAAGGTGTTTTTAGTACGACCATCGATGCGAAAAAATTAGTGGCATCGACCAGTAAAGAGCTTAAGGTCGCTGTAGTAGAGGGCGAACAGAAAATACTTTCTGCATCTCATCCATATGCAGTGAGTGAGAATCTAAAAGCGACAAGTGAATTAGATGTGAATATTGAGCCGCTCCCTTACATCGATCCTCTTTCTGGCCAAACAGTTGAAGTCAGCGGTAAGGTAATTAAACCATATAGTTCTTTATGGCTCTATTTTGCCATTATTGTCGACAACTTAGCTTCTGGCTTGGCTGGAGCAGCATTTATTGCATTCCTTTCAAGTTTAACGAGTGTGTCATTTACAGCTGTTCAATATGCGATCTTTAGTTCACTCATGACGCTCACACCAAAACTTTTGGGTGGATATTCAGGTACCATAGTGAGTAATATTGGCTATCCAAAGTTCTTTTTGATGACCACTCTTATTGGTATTCCAATCTTGATTTTAGTGGTTTGGGTTGGAAAGCTTTTAAAAGATCATCAAACTCATGAATCAGAAAAGGCAGGTGAATAAACATGCGAATGCTTCATACAATGTTGCGAGTAGGCAATTTAGAACAATCTTTAAAGTTCTATACCGAAGTATTAGGAATGAAGTTACTTCGTAAGCGTGATTATGAAGAAGGGCGCTTTACACTGGCATTTGTTGGTTACGGTGATGAAGAAACCAATACTGTGCTTGAGCTTACACATAACTGGGATACATCAAGTTATGAGTTAGGCAATGCCTATGGACATATTGCGATTGGTGTTGACGATGCCTATAAAGCATGTGAAGAAATTAAAGCACGTGGTGGCAAAGTTGTGCGTGAAGCGGGCCCAATGAAAGGCGGTGTTACCGTTATCGCGTTTGTTGAAGATCCAGATGGTTATAAAATCGAGTTGATTCAACAAGATGCTAATGCGACAAATAACTAAAAATTGACTATGACGCTTTAAGATTTAGGTCTTAAAAGTCTAGCTTTATTTTTTTAGCCCAGTATGATGAACGCTTGACCAGATGGTCAATTTATCAACTGGGTTTTTTATTATCTAAAATAATCATAGGATGTGGCTATGTTGAAGTTATTGGCACTTGATCGATTTACAATTTTGTTAGTTGGAATGGTACTGCTAGCAACATTTTTTCCAGTCAGTGGTCAAGCAGCGCAATATTTCAATACACTGACTACTGTCGCGATTGCAATTTTATTCTTTTTGCATGGTGCAAAGCTGTCTCGCGAGGCTGTAATTGAAGGCGTTTTGCATTGGAAAATGCATTTACTAGTCTTCGCATTTACTTTTTTTATTTTCCCTGTGCTGGGTTTGTTAGCTAAACCGATTCTGTTACCTCTACTCGGCCAGCAGCTGTACTGGGGTTTTCTGTTTATGTGCTTTTTACCCTCTACAGTTCAATCTTCTATTGCATTTACATCAGTTGCAAAAGGGAATGTGGCTGGAGCGGTTTGTAGCGCATCTTTTTCCAATTTGATTGGTATGTTTATTACACCAGTGTTGGTGAGCTTTTTTATTATAGGCCAAAGCCAACATGGGTTCGATCCGACTGCTTCAATTATACAAATTACATTGTTGCTGTTAGTGCCATTTATTTTAGGGCAAATATTACGTCCTTATATTTTTCCTTATATGGCAAAAGTTCCAAGTATTGTTAAAGCATTCGATCAAGGCTCGATTTTGATGGTAGTGTATGGCGCATTCAGTGGGGCAGTCGTTGCAGGTCTTTGGCATCAGGTAAACTGGAAAACCTTGCTTATTTTGGTGGTTGCTTGTTCAGTTCTTTTAACAGTCATTATGTTATTAGCACTGTATCTACCTCGCGCTTTTGGATTTAACCGAGCAGATCAAGTCACGGTTTTCTTTTGTAGTTCAAAAAAGACGTTGGCAAGTGGTGTGCCGATGGCGCAAATCTTATTTATTGGTCAGCCTTTAGGTATGATTGTGTTGCCTATTATGATCTTTCACCAAATCCAATTAATGGTTTGCGGAGTAATTGCAAATTACTGGGCTAAATCTAAAGATTAATTCGCAAATAAAAATTATTTGGCGTATAATCTTGTCCACTTGTTGTGCTTAGCTCTAACCCTAGAGGTTTCGGTGGGCCAAAAGAATGGTCTGTTGTGGTGTTGATCTGCTCATTTTGAGCTTTCCTCGATTTATATTGAGAGTGATCAATTGCGATGACAGCTTAAGCCTTTCTACAATTAGGAGTAATCGACGATGCGCGCCGATATTCACCCAAAATATGAAAAATTAGTTGCAACTTGTTCTTGCGGTAACGTAATCGAAACTCGTTCTGCTTTAGGTAAAGAAACTATCTACCTTGACGTATGTTCAGCTTGCCACCCTTTCTACACTGGTAAGCAAAAGAATGTAGACACTGGTGGTCGTATCGACAAATTCAAACAACGTTTCTCTGGTATGTCTCGCTCTATCAAGCGTTAATACTGAAAAACGAAACAAAAAACGGGCTTTATGCCCGTTTTTTGTTTATGAACGACAAGACCATTATTGGTCTTGTACGTCTGTTAATCGATCAAGTCTTTTTTGGAAATAACGACCTTGTAAGAAACGTGCTTCCACATTCCAAGCATTAGCAAATAAGTTCATATCATTAAGATCGGCAAGTAAAATCCCAACAGGTTTTACAGTCAAATAATTTAGAATCTTTTCTTGTAATTGCGCTAAACCAGCATCTGAGTTTAATAGCTCTGTCTTCTTCGATTGCAATTTTAAATATTGAACATCAAGTTGTTGCAATATCGATTCACTATACATAGAAGATGTGAAATCCCGAATTGAAATTTCTGCGCCATGTTGACGTAGGCGGGCTATAAGTTGCTGTGCAATTGCAAGGTGTGGCTGAATCGCTTGCTCTGAAAATTGTAAAATCAACGGGCTTTCTTGCTTACTACCAATAATGGTGAGTAATTTCGAAATGAGTTCAGGGGCTGATTTATCTTTGAGTAAGATATCAATATTTAAGTTAATAATCAGCTTGGCTTTCGGGTACTGCGTAATGAAATTATGTAGCTGCTTGCAAGCCTCGACCAAAATCCAACGGTCTAATTGAATCGAAAGTTCACTATCATCTCGCAATGCGGCTAAATCATTTAAATCATGCCACTGTTCATCTGCAATAAAACCACTCGTCACTTCGTAGTTATGGGTTTCTTGATCATGCTTATCATAAATCTGCTGATATTTTAAATGAATTTCACCCCGTGCCAGCTGTTGCTTTAACTGCTGCAATAACGGTGAAGGCATTGGAGCATCAACATCTTGAAGGCTTAAATCAAGTGACAGAGACGAGCTGATCGGTTCAGAAGGGATAATATCGATTGTTGGCGTTAGCTCAATTTCTGGCTTGGCTTTAGGTAAGGCTTGCTGATTTGTTTGATCAAGAAGCTTTGCAAAGCTAGCTTCATTTAATGGTTCTGTAATTTGCGCATAACTCAGTTTGAATTGTACTGAGTAATTAAGTTCATTAACCGTTAATAAATGCTCTTTTTGCAAACTTTGCAGACTAGCCAATTGGGAGTTAAGGACTGTACTGTTTTCGGCTTGCAAAACGCCAAGATAGGCTCCAAGTTCAAGATTGAAAATCGGCATTTGAGCCTGTTCTTTCAGGAAACTTTGCAGCTGATTAAAATATTGTCCGGGTGTTTGCCAGTCTAGTTGAAACACTCGTTCTGGGCACTGATTTAGTCTGAATAAAACCAATGCATTCGCTTGAGCAGGGTGTGTTGATAGTTGTCGATTAATTTGTGGCCAAGGCGCAGTGGATCCGTAACTTTTTTCAGCAAAAGCTATATTGGCAGGTGTTTGTAAATCCAGTTGATAGTCAATGGTTAACTGTACCGCGTCTTCTTCCTGACTCGGAATAAATTCAAGTTTTAAAGCATTATTACCTGAAATTGCTGCATGTTGACTCTGGATTTCAAAACGAGCCTGATCAAATTGACCTAATGAAATCTTCTTAAATCTTTGTTTAAAAATATTTAAATCATTGGGTTGTAAAACATCTAAGATGGGTAGGCCGATAATCTCTTCTTCTTGCTTAAAGCCAAAAAGGTTGAGGTATTCTGTATTTGCCTTAACGTGCATGCCTTCTTGAAAGAGGGCAACTGCTTTATGACTGTTATTAACCAATGTTTGTGTATGAGAATGAATAGTCTCTAGTTCACTGGTCAGGCGTTGCTCAGTTTGCAATAAATGGCTATACGACAAGGTTCGAATAAGCGTGATATAAAAATAATCTAATGGTTCTAATGGAACTACATCATAAATACCTTTATGAATATAAGCCTGATATTGCTGAGGTTGATAGTCTTCAGGTTGCAATAACAAAACAGGTAAATGTGGCTGCTCAGATGCTTGAATAAGGGAGAGGGTTTGTTCAATCTTTAGGTCATAAGCACGACCAAAAATAATAGCATCCCAAGGCGTATTTAACTGTTTTTCAAAACTTTTTAGGTCATCAAGCAATAATGCCTGAACTTGATAATCATTCCCCAATAATAAATTTAAAATCTGGTTATAACGTAGCTGGTTGTCATCAATAATGAGTAAACGTGTTTCAGTACGTTTTAACTTTTTAGATAATAAAGAGTTTCTCACTTTAGTGCTTCCCATAAATCTTGACTGCTAGAGTTGCTATTCTTTTTCATCATGAACTGATCAAGCAGATTTTGTTGCTGCTCATTCAGAAGTTCGAAATGAAATTGAATAAAACTTTGAGTAATGAGTTGTGCTTTGAGTAGATACACTTTGATTTCTTCTGTCCCCAATCGTAAATGAATTGTTTGTTGCTCTCTAAAAATTTGTGACCCCGGTAAAATCAACGTATTTTGTATTTCTTCTAGATTTTGTGTTTGTAGTAATAGTGCAGGATGATAATTGCGTGTATGACGCTCAGCTTGAATATGCACTGCACAAGGGAACATCGCCTGTGACAAAATCTCTAGACCTAACTCTAGGGATTTTTCTGTCGACTGTTTAATCCAGCGGATTACGCCACCGCGCCATTGTCCATGCAAAGTTTCTTTAACTAAAATATATTCACCGGTTCTTAGATTTTTCGGTGCTTCCCCAGACCATTTAATACGATATCCATTGACACTAATATCGAGAACAGTGGTTTGATAAATGGTTTTGCTTTCACGACTTAAGCGTTGATAAGATGTCGTTTGTTGTTCTTTTTTCTCTAAATTGGATAAAACTTTAGACTCACTTTGTAAGTTGTAATTATTGTTAAGCTGTAGTGTTTCTTCAAAGTTTTTTGCTTTCGCTAGATAGAAGTGAGCTGTACTTAAACCGAAACAAATTTGTAGTTCGGCATTGTACTCATAACGTTCGTGACGACGTTGAGCTGTTGTACCCAAAATCGTTTGAACATGAAACTTTAAAGCTGGGCTTAAATAAAACTTTTCATTTTTAGAAATATATTGCGCATTTTTATGCATGGTTGCAGTGACATGCTCAAGTAAAGCTTGTGTGCCTATAAAAATGCTTGGACTAAAATTAGAGCTGCGTTTTGTGTTATAGACTGGCGGATGGTCTTTACTTGGGTCAACCACATATTTGGTTAATGCTGTATCTTTCGGCAAAATTTGAATCATTCTTGCCCAGTCAAAACTACATTGAAATAAGGCCTGAATTTCTGATTGGCGAATCTGGTTCGTATTTAAAATATCGAGCAAAATTAGCTGAGCATAAGCTTGGGTAATATTTGCTAGAGGGTGGTGGATACCCTGAATATGATTAATATTGATGAGATGATATTTGTGTTGAACAGCGGTTTCGTAGAGCTGATGTGCAACCAGCCACTGTCCTTTAAGAGGCTCACTATAGAGCATATGCTGCTGATATAAGAGACTCGTTAATTGTTGTAGTGCATGAAAAGTTGATAAGGTACGTGCCGTTTGCAAATTCTTTTTTTGCTTATAGGCAAATAGAGAAAACTTTTGATGCTGTAATTGCCCATGACTATTTTGTGCAATATTTAAATAAATACTGGCGAAATAGCAACGCAGCAACATCGCTAACTCAATAATATGTTCGTTACGGTCTGTACTAATCACACCTTGGTTAAAAAAGTTTTTTTCTAGACTCGCAAGAACGTTATTAATGGTGGGATGAAGCGTTTGTATAAGATCAAAACGTAAGGTTTCACTACATTTTAATTCATTGAGCTCTAAAATGGCGGTGAATAATGCTTTTGACGTATCGCCGAGTTGCATAATAGAAAGGGTAGTGACCCATTCATTAAGATCTTTAATATTGGCTTCACAAAAGCTTAACCGTTCACGAGTGAGTTCGGTTTGATTGTGAAAAATGTCCGATAGTGCATTATTCATCATCACTTATTATATAACTCAAAATGTTGTTGCCCCAAAAAGCGGTGTTTTATTCTTTTCGCCCGCAATTTCCCTGACGAGTTTAGGAACCAAATACCCCGGTAGGTTCGCTAACACATCACGATATATATCATCTATCTCAGATGGTATTAAATCAAAATGTTGTGCACCTTTTACTTTATCTAAAACATGTAAGTAATAAGGCATAACGCGGGCTTCAAATAAACGATAACTTAAATCAATTAATGTCTGTGCAGAATCATTAACACCTTTAAGCAATACTGCCTGATTAAGTACAGTAATGTGCTCGGCAGATAACTGCAACAATTTTGAACAGGTAAAGTCATCGAGTTCAGAAGCGTGGTTTGAGTGTACCACCAGAACTATACGCAGCCTACTGTTTTTTAATAAAGAAATCAGCTCTTCGTCGATCCGATTTGGAATCACAATTGGAACTCGTGAATGAATTCTCAGAATCTTAATTTGTTTGAGAGATGATAAACGTTCTAGCCAAAGTGCGAATTTACGGTTAGAAAGCGTAAGAGGGTCTCCACCACTTAAAATGATTTCATTAATGTGCGGATTCGCTTCAATGTAATTTTTAATATTTAACCAATCATCATTTTTCGGTAAATTTTCTTGATAGGGAAAATGACGACGGAAACAATAACGGCAATGTACGGCACAAGCACCCGTCAAAGTCAGTAAAAAACGTGATTTATATTTATGTAATACACCGGGTAATTGATTTGCTGCTTCTTCACCCAAAGGGTCTGTTACAAATTCAGGATGTTCTTCAAGTTCTAAATGATGAGGTAAAACCTGTAGCAAAAGCGGGTCAAAAGGGTTTTTAGCGTTCATTTTTCCGACGAACGCGCGAGGAACACGCAATTTAAACTGTTCAGAAGCCAGAATCGCACCTGATAATAGCTGATCAGAGGATAACTCGAGTAGGCTTAGCAACTCTGAAGGATCAGTAATAAGGTCACTCAGTTGTGATTGCCAGTTTTGCTCTTGGTATAAATAGTTTATCATTTGACACGATTAAGATAATGCAACAACGCATTATATCGCATAGTTGACTTGTTAAGTTTGGAGTGTGCCTTTCATGGCCTATTATTCTACAAATGATTTTAAAGCAGGCCTTAAGGTTATGCTTGATGGTAACCCATGTTCAATCATGGAAAACGAATATGTAAAACCAGGTAAAGGTCAAGCGTTCAACCGTGTAAAATTACGTAACCTTAAAACTGGTAAAGTATTAGAAAAAACTTTCAAATCAGGTGACTCTTTAGAAGCTGCTGATATTGTTGAAGTTGAAATGGAATACCTATACAACGATGGTGAAATGTGGAATTTCATGGATCCTGTATCTTTTGAGCAAATCGCTGCAGACAAAACTGCAATGGGCGATGCTGCAAAATGGTTAAAAGACGATTCAAATGAAAAATGTACGATTATGTTGTTCAACGGCGTACCTTTAACAGTAAACCCACCGAACTTCGTTGTATTAAAAATTGTTGAAACTGATCCAGGCGTACGCGGTGATACATCTGGCGGTGGCGGTAAACCAGCTAAGCTTGAAACAGGTGCGGTTGTTCGTGTTCCGTTATTTGTTCAGCAAGAAGAAAGCGTTCGTGTAGATACTCGTACTGGCGATTATTTAGAGCGTGCATAATAGTTAAAAAATACACTATTATCGAAGGGATGATGTAAATCATCCCTTTTTTTATGCGAAAGTATAAGAGGAAAAAAATTAAAGGAGGAGTACAGTCACAAGGATTTGATAGAACAGTACATAACAATATAAAAATGCTGTAGTTATTTATTGAGAGGTTAAGAATGGACACAATGCAAGCGAAATCTACGCTTCCCTCCAAGCTGGTCTGGAGCCTAGTGGCAATTATAGGTGCAATTTCTTTTGGGATGCTGGCACTCAGTCGTGGTGAACATGTTAATGCGGTTTGGCTTGTACTTGCTGCAGCATGTGTATATAGCATCGCATATCGATTTTATAGTCTATTTATTGCAACTAAAGTATTTGAATTAAACCCAAGACGTTTAACCCCAGCCCACCGTTTAGCCGATGGTCTGGATTATGTTCCCACCAATAAATATGTACTTTTTGGTCACCACTTCGCTGCAATTGCAGGAGCGGGGCCATTAGTCGGACCAATTTTGGCTGCACAAATGGGTTTTTTACCAGGGACAATCTGGCTACTGGTCGGTGTGGTTGTCGCAGGTGCAGTCCAAGACTTTTTAGTTTTATTTATTTCAACGCGTCGAGACGGTCGTTCGCTTGGTGAAATGGCAAAACAGGAACTGGGTTCTTTTGCTGGTATCGTTGTAATGCTTGGTGCGCTTGGGGTAATGATTATTATCCTTGCAGTATTGGCTTTAGTTGTGGTTAAAGCACTTGCCCATAGTCCATGGGGTGTTTTTACCATTGCAGCGACGATTCCAATTGCATTATTTATGGGCGTTTACATGCGTTTTATTCGCCCGGGACGTATTGCTGAAGTTTCGATTATTGGCTTCGTCTTAATGATGCTTGCAATTGTTTACGGTGGACATGTTGCAGCAGATCCTTACTGGGGTGAATTTTTCACCTTAACAGGAACACAGCTGACATGGTGCTTAATCATTTATGGTTTTGTCGCATCAGTCTTACCTGTCTGGTTATTGTTAGCACCACGTGATTATCTATCAACATTCCTTAAAATTGGTGTCATTCTCGGTTTAGCAGTCGGCATTATCATTGCATTACCTGAACTGAAAATGCCTGCAGTGACTCATTTTATTGACGGTACTGGCCCTGTTTTCTCGGGTAGCTTATTCCCATTCCTATTTATTACCATTGCCTGTGGTGCGATTTCTGGTTTCCATGCGCTTGTATCAAGTGGTACAACACCAAAACTCGTCGATAACGAAGCAGATATTCGTGTGATTGGTTATGGCGGTATGCTCATGGAATCATTCGTCGGTATTATGGCGATGATCTGTGCAACTGTCTTAGATCCGGGCGTGTACTTTGCAATTAATGCACCTGCGGCTGTACTGGGTACAACTGTAGAAACTGCGGCAGAAGCTGTGCGTAATTTAGGTTTTGTCGTTACTCCTGAAATGTTAACGGTGTTGGCTCAGGAAGTCGGAGAGTCTTCGATTTTATCGCGTACGGGTGGTGCGCCTACCTTTGCGATTGGTATGGCACATATCATTTCGGAAATTTTCAATAGCCGTTCAATGATGGCGTTCTGGTATCACTTTGCGATTTTATTTGAAGCATTATTCATTTTAACTGCTGTAGATGCGGGTACTCGTGCTTGTCGTTTCATGGTGCAAGACACGGTTGGTATTGTTATTCCAGCAGTTAAAGCATCAGGTTCATTCTTTGGTAACTTGGTCGGTACTGCGGTTGCAGTCGGTGGATGGGGCTTCTTCGTCTATCAAGGTGTGATTGATCCACTCGGTGGTGTTAACTCCTTATGGCCTTTATTTGGTGTTGGTAACCAAATGTTGGCTTCAATGGCACTCATTTTGGGTACAGTCATTTTGTTTAAAATGAAAAAAGAAAAATATGTATGGGTGACGATCATCCCAACAATTTTCTTATTCATCACCTGTATGACTGCGGGCTGGCAAAAGATTTTCCACGAAAATCCTAAGATTGGTTTCTTGGCACAAGCGCATAAGTTCTCTGACGCGATTGCTCGTGGTGAAATATTAAAACCAGCTAAAAGTATTGCTGAAATGCAAAACATTGTGATGTCTAATCAGATTAATGCTGCGCTTTGTGGCTTCTTTATGATTGTTTCGATTGTCATGATTATTGCTTCGATTGGTATTGTGCGCCGTGCTTTAGCAAGCCCTAAACCAACAGTAAATGAAGCGCCAGCTGTATATGCTGATCCGGAAGTGGCCACCCCACGAGGAGAGTAATGATGAATTTTAAATTTGCAAAAAATGGAACTGTCATTATTGCGAAAATCATCAAAATGACGGTGCTCTCACAAAAAGAGCTGTTGCTTTCTCCAAAGAACTGGTCGCGTATTGCAACCTTATGGCAGCGTTTACAGCAAAGCTTTCGGCTGATGGTCGGGGTTCCAGACTATCAGACTTATGTTGAGCACATGAAAGCTCATCATCCTGATTTAACCCCTATGGATGCAAAGACTTTCTATCGTCATTGTGTCGATGCGCGTTATCCATCGGCAGGCGGTACTTTAAAGAAATGTCCTTGTTAAGTTGAGCTTGATATTCAGCTAAACAAAACGGTATGTGGTTAAACCATGTACCGTTTTTCTTTTTTTGGAAATGAAAAAAGGTTGCTTAAAGTCTGCTCATTTGTATTTCTTTCAATTGAAAATCACTTGTTTTGCTTTTGAAAAATGAATATGATGCTTTCCATTCTAGGTGTATAGCTCAGTTGGTTAGAGCGCTACGTTGACATCGTAGAGGTCTCCAGTTCGAGTCTGGATATACCTACCAAGATATTAAAATCATATGAACTTGCATAGCTTTATATGATTTAAAAAAGCCCTAAATTATAATGATTTAGGGCTTTTTTATTGCTTTATATAAACTAACATAAACTCATATAGCAGACAGATTCTTGTATCATCGTGTGTATCATGATTCAATTACTGAACTCATGATACAAGCTTGTTTGCCATAATTTGTATGAAAAGAACCGCAATTAAGAAAAGACCTTTATCTGATACGACTTTGGCCAGCCTTGAGCCAGAAGATAAAGACTATAGAGAACTGGATAGTAATGGTCTGTATTTCCTCGTACAAAAGAAAGGAAATAAATCTTGGCAATTAAGATATAAAAAGCCTGATGGCAAATGGTCATGGATGGGGTTAGGAGCTTATCCAGCTATTAGTGGAGCATTAGCTAGAAAGAAGGCAAATGAAATATTAAATAAGCTCTCTAATGGCGAGATGATACAAACTAAGGCAGATATAAAAAAACAGGCTACTGAGCAAAAAGCGCTGCTATTAAAAAATCTAATGTATGACTGGTTAAATACTAAAGAGCCAAATTGGGGATTTGATACTTTTGATAAGGCGAAGAAGTCTATCGAAAGGCACATTATTCCTAAATTTGGAAATAGAGACTTTACTAGTATTTCACCTAAAGAATGGTTTGATTTCTTCCAAAGTCTACAGCGTGATTTAGGTATTTATACTCAAACGGAAAAGCTGACGTCTTATTGTCGTAATGCATATGATTGGGCAAAGTTCCAAGAGAAAATAAAATTTAATCCGTTAGAAGGCATAACAAAGCATCTTGATAAAAATCAGGGTGGGAATATGAAGTTTGTCGATATTGATGAGTTTCCTGCTTTGATTAGAGCTATCAGAAGTTATCCTAAACGGGATAAATCAATTGGTTTGGAATTATTTGCTTTATTGTTTCCACGTCCTATCGAATTAAGATATGCCACTTGGGATCAATTTGATCTTGATAAAGCTGTGTGGATTAAGCCGGCTGTAATCATGAAAAAAGATATTCCTCAAGCTGTACCTTTACCACGTCAGGCCATAGTCCTTTTAAAAGAATTATTAACTTATAAAACTGAATCTAATTTTCTTTTCCCTGGTAGAGGAAGCTTAAGCGAACCTGTTTCAGACAATACCTTTAATACAGCATTGAATCGATTGGGATATAAAGATAGACAAAATCCCCATGGCTTTAGACACATTGCTAGTACTCAGCTAAACAATAGATTTAGTGATAAAGAGCAGGTAGTAGAAGCCACACTGGCGCATTTAAAGAAAGGTGTTAAAGGTGTGTATGACAAAGGAGCTCATTTTGAGGAACGAATAGGGATGATGCAGTGGTGGGCAGATGAAATTGACAGACTTATTTGTGCGCCTTAATTTGTCGCTTAACTTCAACTCATATGTATTTATATAGTTGAATATACTCTATATTTAGTTTGCTAGGTCTAGGTTTGCTCCCGAAAGTTGAATACCTAATTCGATTGGCTTAGCTATTTTTATTGGGATGCTATGGGAAGGTATACGTGACCATAAAACATGATGATTTAGAACATGAAATGATTCGCTACTTAAAAGAAATATACAATTCTGATAGTGGATTATTGAATGATCTTTTTAATCTTTTTGATTCGATAGGTATTCAAGATATGCAATTATTACATGAATGTATGATTAATATCTGTAAAAATAAAATGACCCCTCAAGTGGTAAGCGTTTTTGAAAAAAATGAGAATGAAATTATAAAAAAAATTAAAGATGCATCTAAAATAAAAATGGAAGATTCTGCTTATATTTCTTTAGCCGATGCTTATATGACTTATCAAGCATGTTTCTATATTTTTGATAAAGAAATATTACCAACGGATGAAGATATAAACTTTGCAATAGAGTCGTTTGATAGAATTTATAGCATGATAGGAAGAATTTATTCCCACATAGTAAATGACTCTAATGTTTTTGGAAAAATACAATCATTAGGCGGAAAAAGCAGAGCAAAAAAATATGATTCTTATAAAAGTGAAATTTTTAGAGAATGGGAGCAAGGTACCTTCCACAGCTATTCTAAATGTGCGAGAGATTTTTCTAACAAATTTAATCTAAATCCAAAAACAATAGAACTATGGCTATCAAAAAAATATAGCAAATCTTAAAAGTCACCCAAAATGGAAGCACAATACCCATTGTTCTAGCATAATGGGTATTATGCTAGAACAAATATTTTTCAATATAAAAATCATAAACATACTAGCTCCACAATATAGACCTATGTGGAGCTAAATAAATGCAACCAATTCGAGTTACGTATAACCAAGCATGTGAGTTATTGAGTATTAAACGTAATGCTTTGCGCGAACTCACTATAAATGATCCAACTTTCCCTAAAGCTTATAAAGCCGGTACGACTCGCCAGGCACCAGTCTATTTTGATTATGCACAACTAATTGAATGGCATAACAAGCAAATCAAAAGCCAAACCAATGCAGAATTGGAGGCTTAACTCATGAATCAATTAGTTAATCCATCAATTCTTAAAATGACTAGTTTGGAAATTTCTGAGCTGGTTCAATCTGAGCATAGAAATGTAAAAGTCTCAATTGAGAGACTTATGCAAAAAGGTGTTATTCGAAATACTCCAATGACGAATTTCGAAAGAATCAATAACTTAGGGTTTAATTCAAAAGTTGGTGTATATGTTTTTGAAGGTGAGCAAGGCAAACGAGATAGCATTATTGTTGTTGCTCAGCTTTGCCCTGAGTTCACGGCGAGTTTAGTCGATCGCTGGCAAGAACTTGAATATAAAGTTAAGGATGAGGTGGTGGTAGATATTTCTAACCCTCATGCTTTACGCCGAGCTCTTTTGGACTATACAGAGCAAGTAATTCATCTTGAAACTCAGAATCAGTCTTTAGAAAAAACCATCGACACCATTACTCAAACACCTGCAGGCGTGAAGTTTCAGCAAGCATGCAAAATCTTAAATATTAAAAGAGAAGTATTGGCCAACTGGTTACGCAAACATGGATGGGATCGCAAGCTTAACGGAGTACGTGCTTCAACTTACTATAGTCAGGAGCGTGGTTATTGCGAAACCAAGTATGAAGAAGTGGCTCGGATTCGACCTAATGGTGATCCATATACCTTTACTAAAATAGAGTTCTTCATCCTTCCTAAAGGTATGAATGTTCTAGCTAAATATTTTGGTAAGGGGGCTTAAGATGAAGAGTTTTGTTTTAGCTTCTTATGCACCGCTTACTGAAGAAGATGATAGGGCAGATTTGGTTGTGAATGACCAAGCCATGAAGTTTATTGAAACCCTCGCCATAAATGGCGAGCTTCAAGAAGTTAAAGAGACTCGAGAATTATTATTGCAGCACGCTTCTGTGCAGGACGTCTTAGTCCTACACGCTGGCAGCCTTCAGGTATTACTCATCAGCATTATGGGAGAGCCGCCTTATGAAAAAGCATAAGAATCTGTTACCCATATTTTTAACAATACTTCTTGCAAGCTGTCATGTGCCTAGTTATGCTAAGGACGTTCATCAGAAAGCAGATGAGCTAACCTTGGCCGGTTATAAAAGTAACACAAGCGCACAGTCCGCTTATTGGACTTTTTTTGTGCGTAAAATCTCTATGCACCTGCATTTTATGGCGGGGCTGGAGAGGGACACCTTCGGGTGTGCAGGTTTCTTGTGTTGCCTGTCGGCCAACCCTTTTCAGCTTCGCCACCCTCACTTGGCCGTGAATGGTGAAGCTCCTGTACAACACAAGGAGTGCATTCATAATGCCTAATAACAACTCGTCTTTAAAAAATTCTCATATAGAAATTGCTATAAAAACTTATGACGCCAGTGATGTGTCTGATGGTTATGCGTTGGCCTATGAACAGGTTGCTGACCTCGCCGTAATGCTTGATTCCATTCGTAGTAAATATGAAAAAACAGCAGAGTACTTACAACAAGTCTATAGCGTGCCAGAAAGTGTATTTAAGGATTTAAAACGTCTTTTGAGTATTACAGATAGCATGATTGATGAAAATCTGGAGTTTTCTAAAACACAAGAAGATCAGTTTCAAAAAGAATATGAGGAGTCACAAGCATGACTAAACGTGACACCTCAAACATGAAGCCAAGTGAAGTTTTGACTCATTGTCAGATATATACACCTGATCAAACTGAATATCTTCAGCATAAAATTATCCAGCGTTTTGGTGGACCTAATCAGGCCATTTATATTGATCAAAATAGAGTTGAGATAGATAACGTTGAATACTCTAATCCCTTAATTCTACCGATCTATAATGGTGAATTAAGTGTGGTTCAATGCGCCGTTATGGAAAGTGGAAAAACTATTTTTATCTTTCCTGATGGATTAGCAAGTGGGTTTGCTTGTTATGGTGAACTACAGCATGACAAGCCTGTGATTATTACTTATAGCCTCGAGTCTTTCTTTAAGGTCGCTTCTAGTGGGCTATCTGTAGTTCTGGTTGTACTCAATAATTTATGTGCTTCACGCTTAGCAAAAACGCTTAAAGCTTTCGATTTTGAGCAGATTCAGTTTGTCATTAATCAATTAGCACAAGCTGGATTTAAAAAGCTTTACCTTCCTGTACGACCTGAATATTTCAAAAATGATGCCTTCCAGAAGCTCGAGCAGAATACTTGTGTTCGCTTAATTAACCAGTACCAGAAAATTGACGAGAATGAGTTTCTAATCGAACTGACTAAAGATGAAGATCCGGAGGAAGTTTCTGCATTCTTTAAAGAAGCCATTGCCAGAATTCCTCATAGTGAACCTTTACCTAAAGGCCATATGGCCAAGCCATTCAAATGGGGTGATGGGCGCTTTCATCTTTTAGAGTCTGGATTGTACTTTTTAGAAACCAATAATAAGGGAGATGACTATAAGCGTTATATCTCTAGTCCTATTAAAGTTGTTGCTCTGACCCGAGATAATTCTAGTACCTCATGGGGACGGTTGCTTGAATGGTACGATCCAGATGGTATTAAACACTTACAAGCCGTGTCTATGGAGTTTTTCCAGTCTGATGGAGTAGAACTACGTAAAGCGCTTTCTTATCAGGGAATGACCATTGCACCGGATGCTAAAGCGAGAAGCTTATTACAAAGTTATTTGATGAGTTATCCAGTTGAGCAGAGGGCCTTATGTGTCGATCGCGTAGGCTGGCATGATGAGGTGTATGTATTGCCTCATTGTGAAGTTGGTCAAAGTAAAGATAACGATTTAATTGTCTATCAGGCTATTCACGGTTTAGATAATCGCTACCAACGTAACGGCACATTAATTCAATGGAGAGAAGAGGTATCCAAGCTTGCACAGAACCATAGCAAGTTAGTGTGTGCCATTAGTACGGCATTTGCTGGCCAGCTTTTAGATCCACTTGAACAACAGAATGGAGCAGGCGTTCACTTCGTTGGGAAGTCATCTAAAGGTAAATCAACTGCATTATTTTTAGGCTGTAGTGTATGGGGTAAACCAAGCCGTTTTTATCGTACTTGGCGAGCTACCGGTAATGCTTTGGAGCATACAGCCTATATGCACAATGATAGTTTTTTGGCTTTAGATGAGATTGGTGAAATTGCCAATCCTAAAGAGTTAGGCAACATTGTGTATATGCTGGCCAATGGATTGGGTAAAGCTCGTTTAAACAAGCAAATCACAGCTAAACCTGCTTTTAATTGGAAGCTTATCTTTCTGTCCAGTGGGGAAGAAGGGCTCAAAGATATTATGGCCAAGCATGGTCAAAAGGTTAAACTAGGACAAGAGATCCGCTTAATCGATATTGATGTAGATCAGTCAGAATATGGTGTGTTTGACAGTATTGATTTTGCTTCTGATGGAGCAATGCAATCTAGAATGTTAGTAGAGCATTCGAATATGTATTACGGCGAAGCTGGCATAGCGTGGCTTGAATATCTTTGCAACGATAAAAATGAAGTTATTAAACAAGCACGACAGTTATGGGAACAATATCGAGAACCAGTGATTGCTGGTCATTCAGAAGGACATATTATCCGTGTAGCTAATACATTTGCTTTGATTGCGACAGCTGGTGAACTTGCAACACAAGCTGGAATAACCGGTTGGAAAAATGGTACCGCATTCAGCGCCATACAAGCTGTTTTTGAACAATGGTTAGGGAGCTTTGATCGGGTTGGGAATTATGAAGATTTGGAAATTCTGGCTCAAATTAAAGCTTTCTTTGAAGCACATGGCAATAGCCGTTTTGAATGTATGACACCAGATGCGGAGCATCTAGATAAAGTTATCAATCGAGTGGGTTACTGGAAGATTGAGAACGGCGAAAAGAAATATCTGGTTTATCCGGAACAGTTCAAAAAAGAGCTTTGCAAAGGGCTGAATCCTAAACGTGTCGGCAAGTTACTTATACAACGTGGATGGCTGGATCATCTTAATAATGGCAAGTCTACAAAGCTCACTCGAGGCATTGATGGTATGCCTAAAGCAATTCCTATGTATGTATTTAATGAAAAGGTACTCACCGATGATCTGGATGGACTCTAGGAATGGTGAAAAAACTGAGGTTACAAAGGTTACTGAGGTTACAACCTTATGGGGCAAGGCTTTCAGGGTGTAACCTTTTAAAAAAGAGAAAAGGTTACAGATTTCTGAGGTTACATAGCTTTATCTAATTCATTAATAAGTGGGCAATAAAATGGCAATGAGTAAGAAAGAATTTTTGAGGATGCTTGAGCAGCAAGAAGGGTACGCCGTGAATGAGTGGAAGTCTCTTAAGAAAGAGACTCCACCATATGGCCAATCAATAATTACATTAGGCAAAGATGAAGAAGGGTACTTCCATCACACCAATAAGGAGTTCCTGAACGGTGATGAGGAAATCCTTGTTGAAATGGGAGTGACTGATTGGCAAATAAAAAATATAAAAATTCAGAATTAAAGAATAAATGAGTTAATTATCAAGTGGAATTGAAAGCATACTCAAAAAATAATGGAAAGGAACAGGAAGTCTATAGTGCCTACATGCCGTGAGAATTAAAGGAGAAAACTCATACTTTATAGCTGATAAGTCATTTATTTTCTGATTTTCTTTACATTCACTTTTGATTTGTTTGAATGCGGTATCTAATTCTTCAAAGGAAATACCAGTTAAAGCAGTACCATGAATATCAGTATTTTTATAGAAATGTTCTTCTGAGTATTCGTCTGGATTCCATATCTGCATTGTACATTCAGAAATATACTCTTTTACTATACTTTTTAAGATGTTTAATGATTCTGTGTTTTGAAAGTAATAAGAAAAAAAAGCTAATAATGGATAAAGAATTGAACCTTTCGTTACAGACTTTCTATATGTCTCAGAGCTACTACTTGGATGTTGAATAAGGCTAAGATATTCATTAAGAGTAGAAGGATATCTTCTATTTGATCTAAATGATTCATAGATAATATGAGTCATATCTGTTAACCAGCTATTTATATCTTTATCATTCTGTTCATTTTCTAAAAGGAATAAAATAGCTAGGGAAATTTCTATAGCTTGCTCATCTTTGTATGGTTGAAATAAAATAGGATTATTTAAAATTAATTGCTTGATCGATTTTGATAATTCTTGATATTGCTCTAAAGCTTTTTCTTGAAAAACCTCTTCGTGTTTGTAAGTGTATAAACGACTATAAAACCAGTTTGACCATAAACCAAATAATGCTGTTTTACCTAAAATATCAAATAGTTTTAAATTTACGTCTACGTCAGAGTTAGGATGTACCGCAGCAGATAATGCATGTAATTTATCGCAATGCTTCAATATTTTATCAAGATAGTTTTGATTAATAGAGAAATAAAGCATTAATATTGAATTAAAAATATTTTTAATTTTTTTTGAATTTTGGTTTTTTGATGTCGCATGTAATTTAAATATAGTCCAACTTAATAGAATTAACCTTTCTGATGATAAGAAAGCTGATTCAAGATTGTTTTCGCCTTTGCACCATGAATTAAGGATACCTAAAGCTAGATAACATTGTCTAAGAGAAGTGAGATGTTCTTGTACATCTTTCAATTCTAGTCCAGTAAATATAAAAGATAATAAACTTTTAAAATTTGCGAAAGAAACCTCCGGTTGATCGACTAATGCTAGAGATTTTCTAAGTAAAGATTTTACCTCTTCATTTAAAAATAATTGTTCATTAAAAAGATATTTTTCTAAATAACCTGCAATACGATCACCGCCCCATCTAGTGAAGCTAATTGTATCTGTTGAGTTTAATTGTTCATATTGCGCAATGTTTAGTTCCAATTCTTGTTTTAGATCGCCACCAAATGTGAAGCATATCTCGATTGGAAAATTTTTAAACTCAACTGGGATATGGGTTGGAATATACACATCTCTAATTTCATTTAATGACGGGCGTAAATCTTGAGAATTACCGCTATCCCAATCTTGTCTTCCGAGATGACCAGATTTGATAGAAAATAAGTATATTTTTTGTGGACCATCTTCTATTGAACCAAATGCGGAAATATCAACTCCATATTGTCGATTTCCTATACTTGGTGCAGATAAAATTTGTAATCCCATCTGTGAAAGTAAGTCTGGTAAAAGTGCATCTAGTTCATTTCTTTCTTTTAAAGAGGCTAAGTATTCTTTAATAATTAATTTCATTTTAATGCCTCACCTCTGCAATGTATTAAAAAGTTATAAAGAGTAAGAGGATCCAATATTTCCATTGAAGGAAATTCTATACTATGACTAAATTTTTGCATTTGGACTGTTTGACGAAAACTTCCTTGCGACGTATGCACAAGAAAAGCTGAACTATTGCCATATAATAGTGTGCTTGTTGAGAAACTTGATATTAGAGAGTTTTCATTTGGTTCTTCAAATCTTTTTTGCATTAAGTCTTGTTGATATTTTCTATAAGTATAGCTCTCTAATTGAGATGGCCTCAATTCCTTAATTTTATAAGCTTCATTAAGGTTTTTATGATATTCATCTAAATTTTTTAAACATTCATCAATATGTTTTTTAATTTTTTTAGCTACTTTTTTTCTTTGTTCTATTATGTAATCATGAACTTTTCCTGGGTAGCTTATAAGAAGAGGGTTGAAAATTAAATTAAAAATCTTTTTTATTATTTCTTGATCTGTACAAGTTTTCAATGTAGAGAAAATTAAACTAATAGCTGTTATAGGATTTGTAAAATACCAGCCACATGCTTTTCTCGCTAAATAGTAAAGATCATTATCATGATTTTCTTGTAATTGGTTTAAGTCAAAATAAATAACTATTTCTTTTTCTAAAATAAGATTTCCTGCTGATCTGCATAGAAAACCATCTTTACTTAGAAACCATCTGGTAATTAAAAATGATAAATCTTCTTTATTTTCTTCACTTAACAAGTAGTAAGATAAGAAAAAATTAAAATTTTTAATGGAAATTTTATGCTCAGATTGTATGAAAATTCTTTCTAGAAATTTTATTACCATTGCAAAATGTTGGGAAGAAATGTTGTATAAAATGTGATCTACTTTTCGTAATGTATTGATTGAATCTAATTCGACGTTTTCTAATTTATCTAATAAAAATTGAATCATTTCAATATCAAATTCTTTTCCATTGCTTTGCAACTCTACGGCTATTGAATGTAAAACAATTTGATTTGATGGATCTAGAGTTACTATTTCATTAAGTTTTTTTAAAATTTGGGGTTTGAGATCTTTTTCTCTAATGTAAAATTTAAGTAATGTATATGTAAGACCAGAAAGAACATTTTCATTAGAATTATTAATACTTTTTTCGAGAATTAATTTTGAGACTTCCTCATTGATAGGAATATTTTTAATATTTCCTAAGGCTAATAATGTATTTGCCACTATGTGATTTTTTTCAGATGTCAATAAACTCATGATTCTATCTAAGCAAATTTCTCCACTGTTTCTAGAAAGTGCATATAGAGTAGGAGTGATTAGATTGATAGAAATATCTATATTAATTTTTAGAATATAATCTAAAGCTAAAATTGCCTGTTCTAAATTTTGTCCAATTGTTGTTTCATATATACCTATAAGTTGAGAATATTCAATATTATTTTTTAATACTAATTTTTCAATGGTTGAGACTAAATCAGCAATATAGTAATTTTTAATGTATTTGGAAGATTTATTAATAAAATCGAATAATATATATGTATCTATTTTATTTTCATAAGACTCAAAATTTACTAATTCTTTGTAGATATTTACTTTCTCACTATTATGCATTTCAGCAAAAAAGTATGCTAAATCATCATTATTAATATATTTTAAGTGTATGTTATATATAGATATTATTGCATAATCTTTTTTGATGTTCTGTTCCCATAGTTTAGAAAAATCATTTTTTGTCATATCAAACCTCGGGATTTAAATCGTCAAATACTAAAACTATTTGCATTGAGTTGTTCTTGTTCGATTTTGTATGTCCACATATATTTTATAATAACACCTCATCTCAACATATCCATCAAGCTTCTGAATTATTTAAAAATTAACATTATTTATCGTTTGGTTATTGATTAGTAAAAACATGCTTGTTGACTAGTTTAATCATAAAAGAATCACTATCATAAAATCTTAGCTTATTATCCAACGTAGAGTGTTCATATAGGCACACAGGCAATTTTTGATTAGTTCTAAATGTAATCCATATTCCCATACATCTTACAAAAACAACTTCATTTTCAAGAATAATTAATTTATTATCCTTATTATTATCTTCTTCAAACTCCTTGAAATTAAAAAAATTGGGGGTTGGGAAAATTTCAGTAATAGATTTGAACCATGTAAAAAAGTTTTCGTATTTGTACTGAATTGATGATTCTATCTTTTGTTCTTGTAGCGATCTTCGCCATGAATCAAAATACTGATCATTTGTGATTGCTTCACCAAAATGAATACACAGAACTTCATAAGCTATTTTTAATGATAACAGTTCAATATCATGAAAATTTACTTCTATTTTTCCATTAATAGTAGGGTTATGTTCTATATTTATTTTTGAGTTATCTATTATTTGATTGATTTGACTGTAAATATGTTCTTCATCCACTTTTCTATCTTGTTTCTTAAAGGCTCTAATTACACTGGCCATAACTTGCTTTTTAGAGCTTTCTAAATCACTGGCATCTATACAGCCAGAAAATACTATCCCTTTCTCATCACTCTGAATACATTCCAAAGAATAATGGGTTTTAATTTTATAATCAGGTGTAAAGAATATTTTTTTATTGCCATATTTATAAGTACCTACTAATGGAGAGTTAGGAACTTTTCCACTTTTACCTTTGATTTGATACTTATTGGCATGTGCTTTACCAAGAAATGATTGGGCAAGTCTATCTTCAAAACCGCTTCCCATTGCATTATTGCAAACCTTGCATAGTATCCCGACCTTAAATTTTCCTCCCAAAAACTCTGGAATTAAATGTTCGTCACTTTGAGGATTTTCATCATTTTCTCTAAAAATATATTTACAGATTACACATTTAGAAAAAGTGTGTTTTGAAGCAATTAGTGCTTTTGTAATTTCCATTATTATCACTTAAGTAATAAATATTACTTAATATATCTAACTGTCTAAATAACTTAAAGTTTATTTTTCACAACTATTTTTTGTACTTCTTGTCCTCTTTCTTGCCTTGATGACCAACTTATAAAATGATTAATCAATTGCTTTCAAAAGCCCATGAATAATAAATCTCATCTCTTTTTGATAATTGAAATTTCATCAAGGGACATCATGGAAACTTTTCCTTTTTACTTATACGAAGCGTTCGTAATTTACCTTGACAGACTAGCCTCTAAAAATAGATGAAATTTTTCTTAAATCACTTATATATCAATAATTAAATGTCATTTTAGTGGAAGTTGGAAAGTTGAGTTTCGTCAAGGTACGTCAAGGTAAAATCGTATAATTAAGATAATCAATTTTAAGATTTAATTATTTCAGCCGTAATAGACCATTTAGCTGTACAGCAATTTTTTAAGAAATAGTCTCTATGCTAGGCAGTGCAATGGTTTCGGCTCTTTTATAGTTTTGATTTCGTACAGCTACGTACAACAAAACATGATTTATATTCAATTCCGTCTAAGTAAATTTTGCTTTACGGCGATTTATATAAAAAATGCTGTATCCCATATGTCATAAGGGTTTTAGTATTTTTCAATTATTCATCTCGTAAAGCTACGTAAAGCAAAAACATGATTTTTTATTCAATTCTATCTAAGTACATCTAAGTAATTACTTGGACGGCTTAGTCATGAGTAATAACTGGAAATTCTCTGAAAGCTATATATATCAATAGATACGGGATCTTTCTAAGAAGTATGCTTATCTAAATCTGTCCAAGTACGTCCAAGTAAATTTTGCTTTACGGCATTTTATTAAAAATACACCGTAAGTTATGTGCCATAAGGGTTTTAGCTTTTATTAATTATCCATCTCATAAAGCTATGGAAAGCAAAACTAATTTTTGTTGGACGGAGTTTCTCTTTAATTTATCGAAAGACTATACATACAAAGGCTTTGAGTGAGTTTTGCAACTATGAGTTTGTCAAACTACGTCCAACAAAAAATTTATCTTCCTTATTGATTAAAATTTTAATTCTTCAGGAGTAACTTGTAATAGGTTTCACTTCATTAATAAAATTCAAATGAGAAAAACTCATGGATTGAATACTTTTACTCACTTTTTATTAAAATATATTTATGAGATTTTATGGGCTTTACAGGGAGGAACGTCAACACTATATAGGTAGGTCCTATACATTAGGAAAAGTCATGGTTTATTTAATATTGCCATGTTCAAAAACTGATTTTCGTAGTAAATAGCTTGGTAAAAGAACTCAAATTGGAAAAGAGTTTCTACGGAAATGGGACAAATTAGGAGTGTCCATGAAGATTAAGCCCTTACCCCCAATGAATAGCTTGATTGTGTTTGAGGCAGCCGCACGCCACCTTAGTTTTACACAAGCAGCAAATGAATTAAATGTTACTCAAGGAGCGATAAGTCGCCAAATTCGACAATTGGAAGAGTATCTAGGTAAAGAATTATTTATTCGAGCAAATCGCAATATTTCTTTAACGCCCATGGGCTTGCAATATTACCAAACGATTTATAGTGCTTTATTAAATGTTGCACAAGCAACGGCTGAAATTAAGAAATGGCAAGGTGAACATCAAATAACTGTTGCTACGACTAATGCAATGGCTGCTCTTTGGTTATTACCTAAAGTGGCTACTTTTCAGCAAAATAATGAAGGTGTCGATCTAAGAATATTAACGACAGAAAATATCTTGGATTTACAGAAAATGGACTTTGATTTGGCACTTTTTTATTGCCGAACTCCTCCATTGGGAATGAAAGTCACCACATTATTCCCAGAAGAAGTATTTCCTGTTTGTAGTCCAAATTATCTTTCTCAATTTAAGGAGGGTACTCTTCCAGAGGAAATATTTGGTAAAGCATTGCTTTATTTAGATGATTCTCAAAAGGATTGGATTACTTGGGCCGAATGGTTTGAAGCGGTCGATTATCCTATAGTGAAACCTAAAAACAGAGTCAATATTAATAACTATCCAATGTTGCTCCAAGCTGCAATTAATGGTCAGGGAGTGGCATTAGCATGGGGGTCTTTAATTGATGATTATTTGGAAAATGGTTCTCTTGTTCGCCCAGTCGAAACTGTATTACGTACCGAAGCAAATTTTAGTATGTTGGAACCTTCAGATCGGGGAGTTATTCCATCGAGTGTAAAGCATTTCCGTAGCTGGTTATTAGAGCAATTGCCAGGGCAAGTAGGTCAAAAGGGATTAAATTAGTACTGTTAAAATAATAAAAAAGGGCTCAATTTAGAGCCCTTTTTTTGAATTAAGTTTAGTTATCTGTAATGAGTTGAGCCTTTGTCTCATCAACAGGCTTTTCAGATTTAGTTTTACAGAAATCAGGACGAACATGTTCAGGCATCATGACCCATGCTTGTGGATCTTGACGAAGGCTTTTCATTAAAGAAATACACATAATCGCAAGCAATATGGAGATTGGAAAACCTGCAATCACACAGGCTGTCTTAATAGCAGATAGGCCGCCAGCTAAAAGTAAGCCCCCGCTAATAAGCGGAATAATTATTGCCCAAACCAGACGAATTCCTACTGATGGATTAGTGGAACCATTAGTATCTAGAAAACATAGGACCAAAGCACCTGAGTTCGCAATGGTGATGATATGGATAGATAACAATAAACATAAAAGTGCGCTTAAGAAAATCGTAACGGTATGATTTTCTGAAATATGATCAAAGAAAACAAACACAGCACGGGCAGGGTCTTCTTTAGTCGCTTCAGCGATTGTAACTTCATGAGGTTTGACTTTATCTACTTGAACAATCGCAGTATTACTTACAACAACTTGATGAGTTGGCGGTTGATGGTTCGCTTTTTCAATTTTAAGGGCAGCGCCACCAAAAGCTGCAATCCAAATAAAGGTGAGTAAAGTCGGTGCGGCAAGTGAGCCTAAAATAACTTCACGAATCGTGCGTCCGCGTGAAATGCGAGCAATAAATAAACCTACAAAAGGTGCCCAAGTCATCCACCACGGCCAATAGTAAGCAGTCCACCAACTTTGCCAACCTGAATCTTTTTGAGCATCACTCCATAAACTCATGCCTACAATGTTTTGTAAGTAATCTCCAAGACCTTCAAAAAAAGTATTAAAAATATAACGAGTTGAACCAATCACGATGACTGCAATCACAAGAACATAGGATAAAACCATGTTTCCTTCAGCAATGATTTTAAAGCCTTTACCAATCGCGGATAATAAAGATAGGGTTGCTAAAACGCCTAGAACAAGAACAAGAACTAACTGAATTTTAACGTCAATATTGACACCAAATGTATGATTTAAACCAACATTAAGCTCAAGAATTCCCATACTAATGGCTTGAGAAACACCAAATGCTGTTAAAACGATCGTGACAATATCAACGAAATTACCGATAGAACCATAAATTTTGTCACCAATTAAAGGATGTAATACGGATCGGCATGCCAAAGGTAAACCTTTACGATAAGAAAAATATCCTAGAGCAACAGCTGATAAGCAAAATAGGCCCCATGGGTGAAGTCCCCAATGAAAAAAGGTGAGTTGCATTGCCATTCGTGCTGATTCATCTGAAAGACCTTGCGTAAACGGATTACTTGCATAGTGAGTGATTGGTTCTGCAACAGACCAGAACATCAATCCAATTCCCATACCACATGAAAAAAGCATGCAAATCCATGCAATATTACTATATTCGGGCTTTTCATCGTCTTTTCCGAGTCTAATATGCCCATATCGACTCATGCATAAATAAATCAAAAAACCTAATAAAAAAGTAGCTAAAAATAGGAGATACCATTTTGCATTTTGTAATAAAACATCTGAGATAATTTGAAAGTATTCACCAGCCTGTTTTTCTTTAAAAATACAAAACGCAATAAAAATAAAAAGTAATAACTTCGAGACAATCATCACTGTTGGGTTGAGTCCAGTATGGGCTCCTGATGTATTGCGCATAAATCCTCCTTGGATGCGTAGCAGTTAACTACCTGTTAACCGTTGTATGCGAATAGCAAAAGAGTAGTGATGAGCATAAAGATTGCTCAACCGATTTATTCTCATCTATGGGTGAGTTTTAGTCATAGGTCATTCCTTGTACCTAATACATTTAAAAATTATCGAAGGGAAAGCAAGTTTTAGGATGCATGATAAAAACTCATCAATACCCCTCTAAAAAGTCGTTTGTCTGTCGCCATTAGGTTTTACACAATCTGTAAAGAAATCGCAGAGAGTGCAAATCATCTCAACGCAGGGAGTTCTGCGTTAGTTTTAAATATATGGAGATCCTCAGATGAATAGTCGAGTTAGCCAGCAATTAATTACGGTTCAGCAAGTCGATAATGTTTTAAACCCAATTACTGAATCAAATGGTATGCCAAATTTAGCATATACCAGTAGCGAATATTTTAATTTTGAACGCGACAATATTTTAAGTAAAACCTGGGTGTGTGTTGGCTTTGCTTCTGATTTACCTAAAAAGAGCTATGTAAAGCCTGTTAACTTCATGGGCATGCCTTTGGTCATGATGCGCAACCGTGAAGGGGAAATCCAAGTTTTCCATAACGTTTGTAGCCATCGCGGTATGATTTTGGTGCAACAAGAAGGCACTATTGAAGGTGTGATTCGTTGCCAATATCACTCTTGGAGTTATGACTTAAACGGTAACTTAAAGGGTACTCCACATATTGGTGGAATTAACCAACATAAAGATGAACGTTTTAAATGTGAAAAACATGGCTTAAAAGCACTTCGTTCAGAGATCTGGATGGATATGGTTTTCGTCAATATCTCTGGTGATGCGCCAACATTTGAAGAGCATATTGCACCATTAGTTGAACGTTGGAAGCCTTTCTTGGGTGAAAACGGTCTAGAGCTTATTCGTAATAGCAAAGTAGGTTCAACTTTTGAGTTACCTGTAAATAGTAACTGGAAACTTACAGTTGAAAACTATTGCGAAGCTTATCACTTACCTTGGGTACATCCAGCGCTAAATACATATTCAAAACTTGAAGATCACTACAACATTATGTTCGAAGATCGCTTTGCTGGTCAGGGCAGTTATAAATATAACTTGTCAGCTACGGCGGGTACGCATTTACCAAAATTCCCAAGCTGGCCAGAAGATCAACTTCGCCATGCTGAATATGTAGCAGTGTTCCCGAACGTATTGTTAGGTATTCAAGCGGATCATGCATTTGCAATGATGATTGATCCAATCGCTCCAGAACAAACAATTGAAAAACTACGCTTGTATTACGTTGGTGATGAATCACTAGACGCTAAATATGATGCATGTCGTGAAGCGACTTTAGAATCATGGAAAGTTGTATTTGCTGAAGATGTATTTGCCGTTGAAACCATGCAAAAGGGTCGTCACTCACCTGGTTTTGGTGGAGGGGTTTTCTCACCAGAGATGGATTTACCAACTCACTTCTTCCAAAAATGGTTAGCAACCCAAGCTAAAACGGCATTGGAGACATAATATGCAACATTACCTCAACTATGTTGATGGCCAATGGCGAGATGCTTCTCGCCAATTGGAAGTTATCAACCCAGCAACCGATAAAGCTTTTGCAACAGTTGCGCGTGCAAGCGTTGAAGATGCAGATGCCGCGATGGCAGCAGCACGTCGTTGTGTGAATAGCGGTGCTTTGACTGATGTGCGTCCTGCAAAACGTACAGCGTGGATGTTAAAAGCCGCAGAAGCAATTCGTGAAATTGCTGAAGAGGGTGCATTAATCCTATGCCGTGAAAATGGCAAAAATGTTGATACAGCACGCGAAGAGTTCGATGAAGCAGCTCGCTATTTTGAATACTACGCGGGTATGGCAGATAAAGTTGAAGGTATCTCGGTACCTTTAGGTAAAGATTATGTGGATTTCACCTCATATATTCCAATGGGTGTATCGGTTCAAATCGTACCTTGGAACTTTCCCGTCTCGATCTGTGCACGCTCATTAGCGCCTGCTTTAGCTGCTGGTAATGCGGTTGTAATTAAGTCACCTGAGGTTTCACCTTTAGGAATGGTTTTACTCATCAAAGCTATTGAGAAAGCTGGTTTCCCACAAGGTGCAGTGAACTTACTTTGTGGTAAAGGTTCAGAAGTTGGTACTCATCTGGTTAAACATCAAGATACGAACCAGATTGTTTTCACTGGTTCAGTGCCGACAGGTCAACGCATTTTGAAAGATGCGGCTGAACGTGCAACACCTTCAGTCATGGAATTAGGCGGTAAGTCAGCGGCAATTGCTTTTGCTGATGTTGATCTTGAACAATTACTACGTAGCGTTAAAGTCGGAATTTTCTATAACTCTGGTCAAGTTTGCTCAGCGATGTCTCGCTTATTGGTGCACCGCAGTCGCTATGAAGAAGTTAAAGCAGCTGTTGTTAATCTTGCAGAGAGCTTAACAGTAGGTATTGGCGAAAGTAATGCTGAACTTACTCCAGTTGTATCTAAAGATCAGCAGCAACAGATTCTTACCATGATTGAGAAGGCACGTGAAGAAGGTGCCAATGTTTTAACGGGTGGGAAAGCTGCAGATCTAGAAGGTTACTTTGTCCTGCCAACTATTATTGAAGCAAAAGATGACATGTCGATTGCTCAAGAAGAAGTTTTTGGTCCTGTAATGGTGATCATGCCATTCGATGACGAAGACCAAGCAGTTGCAATCGCAAATGGTACGGACTTTGGACTTGTTGCAGGTGTATTTGGTGAAAATCTGAATCAAACACTTCGAGTCGCAAACCGTCTTATTGCTGGTCAAGTATTTATTAACGAATGGTTTGCTGGTGGTATCGAAACACCATTTGGTGGTGTGGGCTTATCTGGTTTTGGTCGCGAAAAAGGGCAGGAAGCCATCTACAGTTATGTTCAAACTCGCAATATCGGTATCCGTTTGAAACATAGCGTGTAATTTGTAAGAAATAAGGGAAATAGACAAGATGAGAAAGTGGTTATGTATTGTCTGTGGCTGGATCTATGATGAAGCTAAAGGCTGGCCGGATGACGGGATAGCTCCAGGAACAAAATGGGAAGATATTCCAGATGACTGGATGTGTCCAGAGTGTCAGGTGGGTAAAGCTGACTTCGAAATGCTTGATATTACAGACATTGAAGAGGAAGAAATCCCTCAAGTAGCGGCTGCTGCAGTTATTGAACCAGTTGTGATTATTGGTAGCGGCCATGCTGGTTATCAAGTTGCTTCGACTTTACGTGCACAATCTCCAGACTTGTCTATTACCGTATTTACTGCTGATGATGGCGCTTTATATAGCAAACCAGCTTTATCTAATGCTTTAGCATTAGGTAAAGACGGAGATAGTTTAGTTCGTGAGTCTGCTCTAAGTTGGGAACAACGTTTAAATATCCGCGTTTATCCACATACAAAAGTAACTCATATTGACCGTGCCAATAAGAAGCTTCAAACCACTATTGGTGATTATCCTTACGGTAGACTCGTACTCGCTACTGGGGCAACACCAGTTGTCATTCCAATTGATGGTGATTCGACGGCCACACTAAGCGTAAATGATCTAGCGGATTATCGCCGTTTCCGTCAGCAATTATCTAATAAAGAGCATGTCACAATTCTTGGTGATGGTCTGATCGGCTGTGAATTTGCCAATGATTTAGCTGCACATGGTATCAATGTTACAGTTGTTGGTCTTGGCAAATGGGCAATGTCACGTCTTATTCCAGAACCTTTAGGTCATGCTCTACAAAATGCTCTAGGCCAGTTAGGCGTAGAGTGGAAATTACAAAATAGTATCCGTTCTATTCAATCTGCAAATGGTCGTTACCAGTTAACACTCCAAGATGGTCAATCATTTGAAACTGACTTGGTATTAAGTGCCGTGGGTCTGAGACCAAATATTGCACTTGCTCAAGCAGCCGGTCTAGAAACAGCACGTGGTATTTGTACTGGACTTGATCACTGTAGTAGTGATCCTGCGATTTTTGCTTTAGGTGATTGTGCAGAAGTGAATGGCCAGTGGGCACCTTATATCAATCCAATCACGCAAGCATTACCAGCTTTGGTTAATAACCTTTTAGGTCAGTCAACTGCTGCGGATTTGAAATCAACACCCGTTTTAGTAAAAACACCAATTTTACCGCTTTCTGTCTTGCCAGCAACTGGAACAGGTGAGTGGAAAGTGGAACAACATGACGGCGAGTTAGCTGCTGGTTTTTACAATGAACAAGGCAAATTAACAGGCTTTGCCTTACTTGGTCGCCAATTACAGCACCATCGTAGCGAGTGGCTTGAAAAACTAAATTCGTGTCCATCCACAGTTTAAGTTAAGGGAATAACAAAATGATTGCTTTACCAAATGATGATAGTACCTGTGGTTGGTATGCGGCATTACCTCCAGCAGGTCCTGCTAAAAAGTTAATCGGTCCACAAAAAGCTGACTATGCCATTATCGGAGCAGGCTTTGCAGGTTTAGCAGCAGCTCGAAGATTAGCTGAACTCAAACCGAACGCCCGTATTATTTTAGTGGATGCACAGCGTGTAGCCGAAGGTGCTTCAGGGCGTAACTCAGGGTTTGTAATTGATTTACCGCATAAATTTGCTTTATCACATCCAGACCCTTCGCATAAACAAAAGTTATTGAGTCTGAACCGATCGGCAATTGCCCAATTACAAGGCTTGGTAGAACGCCATAACATTGATTGCCAATGGTCTGCTGCTGGTAAATATCAAGGAGCTGTGGGCGAACGTGGTGAGGCACATCTCAATCATTTTGAGCACTTGATGAAAGATTTGGGTGAACCATACCGTTGGGTCGAAAAAGCTGAGCTGAAAAAAGTACTGGGTACAGATTTCTATAGCCGTGCAATTTTTACTCCTGGTTCATATTTGATGCAACCAGCAGCTTTAGTACGTGGTATGGGTGACCATTTACCAAACAGCGTTGAGTTATTAGAGCAATCTCCAATTCGTAGTTTGCAAAAAAGTAATAACCAATGGCTTTTACAAGGCGATGAAGGGTCAATCACAACACCTAAAGTCCTACTTGCGACGAGTATTTTTACGCGTGAATTTGGTTACTTGAAGAACCGTTTATTACCAGTCATGACTTTTGCGAGCTGGACACGTCCATTAACTGATCAAGAAATGAAAGTTTATCGTGGTGAGTTAGATTGGGGACTTACTCCAGCCGATCATGCGGGAACAACGTTAAGAATGACCGCTGATCGCCGTATCCTAATCCGTAATACTTATAAGCATGTACCTAAATACGGTGCAAACATAAACGATGATAATCGTCGCTGGATACAAGAAGATCATCGCAAAGCATTTTTAGATCGTTATCCAGATTTGGCGAATGTTCCGTTTACCCATACATGGGGGGGTGTTTATGCTATTTCTCGTAACTTCACTAACTTCTTTGGTGAGTTAGAAGACGGCGTTTATGCGAGTGCTTGTGACAATGGTGTAGGAGCAGCATGGGGCACAATTTCAGGAACGTTATTGGCTGATCTCGTTGTTGGTTCAGATTCTCAAGCTTTAAAAGATATTCAGTATGTCACTGGTATGCCTAGCTTAAATCCACCAGAACCGTTCTTAGGTTTAGGTGTCAGAACGCGTATTAGATTTGAAAAATGGCGCAGTCGTAGTGAATTGTAAGCGGGAGAAATAAATGAAAGAAGTAAAGTTAGTTGATAGCGCTCAACTTGATTTTAATTTACGTGGCGAAACACCAGACGGTACAGCTTATGTGGCAAGAGCATTAGGAGCTGATGTTTCCCCAAACATGGGTATCGGTTTTGCACGCTGGGAAGGCGCGGAAGTAAGTTGGAAATTACTTTATGACGAAGTCATTTTTGTAATTGAAGGCTGTTTTGAACTTACTGCTAACGGTCACAAATATGAAGTTCGTCCAGGACAAATGTTGTGGATTCCTGAAGGAACCGAACTCATTTATGGCGGGCATGCGGTATTTGGTTATGTAGTACATCCGGGTAACTGGAAAGAATTGCACGGAATTGCATAACAAAAGCGATCCATATTGTTCAGGAAAAGAATGATGTGGGTCGCTTTATTCTTATGAGTACTTAGCCCTGAATGAGGGCTAAGGCGAATTAACGAAAATTTTAAATTTCAGGAGCTTCTCCTGAGCAGGGAAGTGTTGTCTGAAAAAAATAAGCAGAGGATAGGAAAGGTTTTCTGCAAATATTCATTTAAACAAGGATTTGTAAATGAGCAAGGTCTATTTAAAACTTGGATTTGGGTTAATTTCAGTTGGAATGGCATTACCTGCTTTTGCCGGAGTAACTTTTGGAGATCCTAAAAGTGATACGGGTGCTTTAACAATTTCAGGTGCTTTACGTGGAAATTATCAAGATAAGGATTACGGTGAGTCTGTATCAGACCAGAAAGTAAAATTTGATGCAGCTATTTTAAGACTCGGTTATGAGTCACCCGACTGGTTTGGAAAAGTCGAATATCGTTGTTATCAATACGATAAATTCTGTGATTTCTCTGCTCTAGTTTATGGCTATGTCGGCTACCATTTAAACTCAACAGATCATATTACTGTAGGTGTGCAACCCATTCCTTTTGGACCAGGTCGTTTTTGGGATAGCAGCTTTTATGCTGGTATTAACAACACTATGGGTTTGCAGGATGCTTCTAATTTGGGTGCAAACTATCACTTTGAATTACCGTCTGCGACTAAAGTGGATTTGGCTTATTTCGCAACTGATGGTGGTAACTATCACGGGACCAGCAAGGATTCAGCCCGTTATACGGCTAATGTTGTCACCTCATCTGATCCACTCAAAACTAACCTAAATGAAAAAAACATGTGGATGGCACGTGTAGATCAGGATCTTAAGTTTTTAAGTACAGATGATCTAAAGGTATCAGTAGGTGGAAGTTATTGGTATTCAGACATTGAGAATAAAAAAACTTCTGCTGATGGTACGAGAAATACATGGGCTCTATTTAACCGAATTAACTATAAAAATCTGAATGTCGTGCTAACTGGGGGGCGACAATCGATCAGTAATAAAGATGCATTGAGTCCAGCTAGCTCAACTTTTGGTTCTTTTGACGGCGAATATGACATTGCAAATAAGGGTTATTTCTATACGGTTGATACGAGCTATGTCTTTAAGAATGTTAAAGATTCGCTCAATGTTACGCCGTATGTTGTTTTTAGTGGTTTTAACAAGAAACAAAATGGATTTGATGACTCACAGCGCAATATTGTAGGCGTGGCTTGGGAGTATAAAAATGTTTCTTTATATACCGAATATGTGATGAGTAAAAATGATCCATTTGTTGGTGGAACGGGCAGCTCGCTTGCATCAGGCGATGATGGTAAATGGAACAAACTCCTCAATCTCATGTTGATTTATAGCTTCTAAGAGTTTGCACCGGTTTTTCATTTATCAATTTTCAGGAAGTTTAAAAGCTTCCTGAAGTCATTTAGGGATCATAAAAATGTCATCACCCTTTATTAGTACATTTATTTTGTTTTTCTCACTACTTAATCCATTCCTCATGAGTATCTATATGATCGGACTAATTCGTCTTACAGATACTAAAGTATTTAATAAGGCTTTGATTCAAGGAGGTCTCATTGCATATGCAGTTTTTCTCTTATTTGCGTGGGGTGGAGAAGCAATTTTTAATCGGTATTTAAATGTAAGGTTTGAATCATTTCTAATTTTTGGTGGCCTGATTTTTCTAGTGATTGGATATCGATATGTATTTCAGGGTGCCGATACCATTGGTGAAATGCGAGGAGCGCCAGAGCATTTAGCGGGTACTGTAGCTATGCCATTTATGATTGGCCCAGGAACAATTAGTGCAGCTGTAGTTACAGGAATGAGTATGTCTATTGTAGAGGCGGCTATAGTTATTGCTCTGGTGCTATTTCTGACTTGTAGTGTTTTGATAGCAATGAAGTTTTCTCATGATCACTTACGCTATAAACATGCCAAATATATTGATCGTTATTTCGATATTGTGGGGCGGTTAGCTGCACTATTAATTGGAACAATTGCAGTCGATATGATCGTAAATGGCGTTACACGGTTGATTGATAAAGTTTAAAAAAAATAAAAAGTCACAGCCAAAGTATTTTTGGCTGTGACTAATAAATCTAAGAAGCTAATTTTGCCTGATTTTGTGGGATATGATTTTTTCGAATTGAGAACCAGCAGATCAATGAGCCGAAGGTAACAGTTAATGCACCATACCAAAAATTGATTGTTAAATCGGAATTCAATACAAAAGCGGAAAATGCCGATGAGAAAATGGGTGAAAAATAAGAAAGCATAATCAATATAGGCATATTACCTTTGATAATACCAATATTCCACGCTAGATAACCCATAGAGAAAAAAACGGCATTGATAAAGACAAATAGATAACCGTTAATTCCTTGAACTTGTGGTAGGTGAAAGCCTTGAGTAGAGATAGTAAGTATCCATAAGGCTATAGCTGTTAAGATAAAATAAAGCGAAACAGCATTAGTTCCATTACTTTGCTTTTTAGTGTAGATACAATAAATAGCCCAAAGAATAGATGCTAGGAAAATCAAAAAATAACTAATCGGATTTTTTGTAAAATTATCAATAACGTTTAGATTAGGATGATAGTTAATTATAACTATGCCCGAAAAGCTTATAACTACTCCTAATATTGTCATTAAATTTACTTTTTCTTCTTTTAATACTGCCAACATAATAATAATTAGAGTTGGCCACATATTAAAAATAATATTCATCTCAATCGATTTTTCTGATGAATTTGCTAGAGTAATTGAAAAGGCAAAACATAATTCAAAAACAACGAAAAGCAAGCTAGATAGAATAAGAAACTTCTTTGAAACCTTTTTTAAATCGGGTAGGCCATATGTTAAGAACAAAATAATAGCACTGATGGTGTATACGTAAGTCACTGTATAGATAGGACCAAAACTTTCTGTAGAAAGCCTGAGTAAGCCAACTAAAGTGGACCAAAGTAACAAAGCAGAAACACCGATTAAGGTTGAGATTTGGCGGCTCATACGATAGACCCGATTAAAAAATTAATCATAATTTTTAAATGGGCACTTTAATAGTTAGTCGAGCACGATAAATAATCATGAGTTAATGACTTTTTATCATCATTAAAAATAGATAATGAAAATAATTAAAATATATTTTTTATAATTTAATTATTAGTTTTATTTTCTTTTAAGTGTAATAAGCATCACACCAAAGATATTAAGAAAACAACCTAGCCATTGGATTGTATTTAAATGCTCGCCTAAAAGGAAGACTGAAAACAGAATAGTAACAATGGGGCTAATGGATGAAATAATAGCAGACTGTGTTGCTCCTACGTATTCTATACTCAATATCAATAGGAGCGTAGGTAGAACAGTAACGAATAAACCTAAACAGATTCCGTACCAAATAACTTGTATAGGTAAAGCTGTAAGTAGTTGTATAGGATGACTAGTTACAACCAGAAAATGTATAAGAGTACCTATACAAGCTGCTGATAAAGATAGTCCCGTTAAGTTCCACGAACCAAATTTTTTAATTAATGGTGGTGTAAGCAAGAGGTAGCAAGCAAAAGCAACAGCACTGGCAAATACTAAGCTTGCTCCAAACCAGAAGTTATGTTGGTCGGGAAGCATTTTTTGCTCTTGGAGCATAACTAGAACTGTTCCGCCATAACTTAAGATCAGTGCAAATATTGTTTTTGAACTTAGTTTTTGCTTGAGGATAAAACTCGATGCTAAAACGGTCATAGTCGGATATAAGAATAAAATTATTCGCTCTAGTGACGCCGTAATAAACATGAGGCCATAGAAATCGAGCCAACTAGAAATGTAATAGCCTAATAAGCCAACAGAAAGTAAATATAGAATATCTGTTAGCTTGATATTTCGATTTTGATGGCGACAAAACCAACAGATTACTAAAAAGAAGGGTAAAGCAATTCCCATACGGATAGCCATTAGAGTAATGGCATCTAATGACGAAGTAAGGCTATATGCCTGTTTAATAAAAATGGCTTTACTGCTAAATAGAAATGCAGAGATAAATGCAAACAAGGAACCAAGTTGAATTAAAGAAATATTGAGCTTCATGGAACCTTGCTGCATGAATAAAGAGTATTTTTGGAGAGGGTTTAAGCTTCTGAATTTTCTTTTGATGTTGAGATTTTATAGTAAGCAACATCATAGACAGCTTGTTTGTAAGCTTCATAAGACGCTTTGCTAATAACAACTGCGGATTCTCGGCCTCTGCGAGTAATTTCTACAGGATGCCCAGCGATAGCTTGCTCCATAATCATGGTAAGTTGTGCTCTGGCATTTGAATAATTCCACTGATTCATTTGTAGTTCTCCCTGACTAAATCATTTTCACGATAGGGGAAATGTACAGCTCTCTTCAACGGATTTATTCTCAAGGATGAATGAATTTTTATCATGGGTGGATGTGGCTTTATGAAGTGTTTCTCGATATAGATTTAAGTTTTTTATGAAATTGATTTGTAACCTCAGAAATCTGTAACCTTTTTACTTTTTTAAAAGGTTACACCGTGAAAACCTTGCCCCGTACGGCCGTAACCTCGGTAATCTCTAAAAAAGATGCTGTTAATATTTTTTGGACAACTATCTTCCTAGCCCATATCTATACTTATCACTAAGTTTTCCAAACCTATTATGCTCACATTGGCCAATTTTTTAAAATAACAACCAGGATGATTTATGCAGGAGAGCATGTTTCTATAATAAAATTTCTGAACCACTGTTGAATAGGGTCATGATGAGTTCGCTCATGCCATGCCATTAATTTATTATAACCACCAACTTCGATAGGTGGTTGCTTTGAAATAATGCCCGAATCTTTGTCCAATAAATGATGAGGAGCAACAGCAATCCAATCACTATTTTTAAGAATTTCTGGTAATAAAAGAAAGCTTGTAATAGACATTACTACATTTCTTTTTTTTCCAATTTTCTCCAGTGCAACATCTGTAGCGCCAGTAAATTTACCTCCATCATATGAAACTAATACTTGATTGGCTGAACAAAATGTATCTATATCAAGCTCTTGATTAGCTAATGGATGATTTTCTCGCATCATACAAACATAGTTTTCTTTATGGATTATCCGTGAACGAAGGTTCAAGGGAACTGTTGGTTCACCCACTATAATAAGGTCAAGTTCTCCATTCATCAGCATAGCTTCGACATTCCGACCATGAATAGACATCAGAGCTATTTTGACTTTTGGTGCAATCTTATTTAAAGCTAATGTAAAAGGTACACCTACACAATGCATACCGTTATCAGTCGCAGCAATTCTAAAAGTTGTTTCTAGTTCCGCTGGATTAAAGATAGGCGATTGTATTAATTGCTCAATTTCACTTAATATTTTTTTTAAAGGTTCAGCTAAAGCAAGAGCTCTATCTGTTGGAACCATACCATATGATGCCCGAACAAATAATGGATCATCAAAACGATCTCTTAGCCGGTTAAGCATGCTACTAACAGCAGGTTGTGTTAAAGCTAACTTATCAGCTGCACGTGTAACATTCTTTTCATCTAGCAATGCATCTAGTGCTTTAAGTAAATTTAAATCGAGATTATTGATATTAACCATATTTATAGTAAGTATATAGTTTGATAATTATATTTATAACAAAGCATTTCCTAATATGCAAAGCCCTTATCTAAAAGCGCTAGTACTATGATAAAAACACCATTAAAATTTATAGGTGAATGCTCATTACCGATGAGTAAACTTGCATTAGGTACAGTTCAGATTGGTTATGACAGTAGGATCAGCTTTGATCAAGCAAAAGAAATTATAAATGCCGCATATTATGAGGGTGTTCGATACTTTGATAGCGCTCCGATGTATGGATTTGGACGTGCTGAATATACATTAAGTACTATTCTACGTGAGTTAGAGATCAGAAATAATGTCCTTGTCAGTACCAAAGTTGGGCGGGTTTTAAACTCACAAGGCCTTTATTCTAAAAATCCATCCTGGTACTTAAATAATCCTGGTTATTATTATGACTATACCTATGATGGAATAATGTCATCTTTCGAAGACAGCTTAAAACGAACTGGATTAGATCATATCGATTTATTGTTGGTACATGACCTCGGGGAAAAATGGCATGGAGATAAAGCTGAACTATTTTGGAATCAATTTTGTGAAAGTGGCTTTAGAGCTTTAGATGAATTGCGTAGAAATAGGGATGTTTCAGCAGTTGGACTAGGAGTGAACGAAACTGAAATTGTTTTAAAAGTAGCCAAAGAGTTTAAAATTGACTGTGCATTGATTGCTGGTCAATATACCTTATTAGATCATAAAAACTCATATGAAGATTTAAAAAAACTATCCGAATTTAATATAAAAATTTTAGCTGCGGGAATCTTTAACTCAGGTGTACTGGCCTTAGGTAATACTTCACAAGCTAGCTATAATTATAAAAAAGTACCTATTGAAATCTTCTCTAAGATACAGAAAATTCAAGAGATTTGTCTAAAATATAATGTATCTCTTGCTACTGCAGCTTTGCAATTTACTGCAAGCCATCCAACAATTACTTCATTAGTTTTCGGGGCTAAAAGTGATAATGAAGTCATGCAGAATGTTAGTTCTTATACACAGCAAGTTCCCTACGAGTTTTGGAATGAACTGAAATACAAAAATATCATCAGTACTTCTGTCCCATTGCCAGTTTCAGATTGAGCAGTAAATTACCTAGCAATAGTATTAGATATTAATTTGATTAATACAGTTTATATAATTCTATAATTATATTTATTTCTATGGTTGCACTAGTATTTTCATAACAGCTGAACACACATTTTTTTCTAAAGCCGAAAGCTGTTGTGTACGACTGAACTATCATACTGAAGTAGGAAATCCAAGATGTCTAAACCAACTTATGTAACTGAATACAATGCAATTGTTGAAGTATTAAATAAATATAATGAAGGTGGAAAACAAGCTGATAGCAGCATTATGAAACCTGCTTTCAGTGAGCACGCAACTATCTTTGGTGTAGATGCTGACAATAAGCTTATTGGTGGTCCCATCCAAGGGTTATTCGATGTTATTGATCGTGATTTTAGCCCATCACCAAATGCGCAAGGTGTGATCGTAAATATTGATATCGTTGGAACTGCTGCAAGTGCACGTATTGATACTAATGATATTTCAGGATTTTGCTTTACAGACTTCTTTAACTTATTGAAAGTAGACGGTAAGTGGACTGTTGTTAGTAAAATTTATCATACCCATTCAACCAATTAATATTTGGAGTGGGGCATGAATTATTTAGAAAGTAAAGTAATCATTATTACTGGAGCCTCTTCAGGTATTGGCAAAGCTTCTGCCAAAATGTTGGCGGCTGAAGGAGCTAAAGTTATAGCGGTTGCAAGAAATCAAGAACGTCTTAATGAACTAGTTAATGAAGTAACAAAGCATGGTGATCAAATCACAGGCTTTGTAGCAGATGTTACCAACCTTGATGACGCTAAAAAGCTTGCTCAATTTGCTAAAGATACTTACGGCTCTGTTGATATTCTAATTAACAATGCTGGACTTATGCTTTTTTCATATTGGAGCGATTTAGCAATTGATGATTGGAACAAAATGATTGATACCAATATCAAAGGCTATTTGAATGCAATAGCAGGCGTATTACCAATTATGCTTGAGCAAAAGTCTGGACAAATCTTGAATATGGATTCAGTTGCTGGGCATCAAGTAGATCCAGCAGCGGGGATCTATTGTGCAACAAAGTTTTTTGTACAAGCGATGACTGAGTCAATGCGTAAAGATTTGGGTGTTAACCATGGTATCCGAGTTAATACAGTTAGTCCTGGTGTTATTAATACAGGCTGGGCAGACAAAGTCACTGATCCTGAAGGCCGTAAGGCAGCACAAGAGCTGAACAAAATTGCTATAGATCCAGATGATGTAGCACGCGCTGTAGTCTATGCACTTAATCAACCTGAAAATGTCACTGTGAATGATTTAATCATTTCTCCAACGCGTCAAAATTGGTAATCACTATCTATCTTTCGCTTTTCCTATTCTTACAAGATGTGAGGTGGAGAAGCGATGCTTTTTACTCAGGGTTGGATATTAATCACTTCATTAAATCGTAATTATTACGAAGGTGTATTTATGAATATTCTTGTTGTTGGTGCAAATGGCAGAGTGGGTTCTCATTTGGTCAATACATTGGCAAAAATGGGGCATTCAGTTTTTGCAGGAGCCCGCAAGGACTCTTTGAGTTTTACGAATCCTAATATCCACTTTTTTGAATTAGATTTGCTGGCTGATTTGCAAAAGATCATTCAAGGTTTCGAGTCTATAAATATAGATGTTATTTATTTCACTGCAGGTTCTCGAGGAAAAAATCTTCTTCAAGTTGATGCTTTTGGTGCAGTGAAAGTCATGCAGGCTGCGCAAGCTGTGGGGATTCGTCGATTTATAATGTTGAGCTCAGTTTTTGCACTACAACCAGAACGCTGGGGTGAGTCATTCTTACAGAATATCACTGATTATAATATTGCAAAATTTTTCGCAGATCATTGGTTAGTTCATCAAAGTAATTTGGATTTTACTATCCTTCAACCAGGTGCATTGCAAGAAAAATTAGGTAGTGGCCGAATCAAGATTAATGTCTCTGAGCCTCTTAGTAACAGTATTGATAATGTCGTTGAAACACTTGCAGGTATTTTAAGTGCTCCAAATACGATTGGTCAGGTAATTACGATGGCTGATGGTGACATTCCAATTATAGATGCGCTCAATCAAGTCTCCTCGTAAAGTTTTACGTTTCTGTTTAATGCTTTTAAAGCAAAGATTAAGTTCAAAGATTTTTTAAATTGAAGATGAATATGATGAATCCGAAATACTCTCCCTTATTCCAACCCTATACTTTAAATAATGGGGTAACGATTAAAAATAGATTAGTCGTTGCTCCAATGACACATTTTGCTTCTAATGATGACGGAAGTCTGAGCCAAGAAGAGCGTGCTTTTATTCAAGGACGTGCAGAAAACTTTGGCTTATTCATTAGTGCAGCGACCTTAGTTTCACCTGAGGGTAAAGCATTTGTAGGTCAGCCTGAGGCCATTAGCGATAAAGATTTACCTAGTTTAAAAGCAGTTGCTAATTTGATTAAATCTCAAGGTGCAAAAGCAATTTTACAAATCCATCATGGAGGTAAGCTCAGCATTAATGAATTGTTGAATGGTGCAGAAATGGTTGCTCCATCAGAAGATCTACAATCTGGATCACGTGAACTCACACATTCTGAAATCAATAATTTAATCGAAGCATTTGCAAATGCTGCTGATTTAGCTATTCAAGCGGGTTTCGATGGTGTTGAGATTCATGGTGCAAATGGGTATTTAATTCAACAATTTAACTCAGCACAATCAAACCGTCGCACAGACGAATGGGGTGGCAGTATTGAAAAACGTATGCGTTTTTCATTGTCGATTGTAGATGCTGTACATGCTGTCAAAATGAAACATGGATTTAATGATTTCATAATTGGGTATCGGTTTTCGCCAGAAGAACCAGGAGAGCAAGGTTTAACAATGGCAGATACATTTGCTCTAATTGACGCCTTAGTAGAAAAGCCAATTCAATATTTACACGTATCTCTTTGGGATTTTTATAAAAAAGCACGTAGGGGGGCAGATGTAAGCTTAACTCGTATGCAACTTCTACATGAGAGAATTGCAGGTAAGCTTCCATTAATTGGTGTCGGAAGTTTATTTAGTGCAGATCAGATATTAGATGCATATGAAACTAAATGGGCTGAATTTATTGCAGTTGGTAAAGCAGTAATGATGAATCCTGATCTTGCAACATTAATTGCGAATGGGCGCGAGAGCGAAATTGTTTTAGCAATAGATCCTCATAAAGCAGATCGATATCGTATTCCTAATAATCTGTGGCAACAAAATATGAGCCGTTTATCCTATTTACCTCCACTTAAAGATGACTTTGAGTGGAAAACAGTTGATATTTAAATATTGAGCATAATATGGCAATTCAATCTGTACCTTTAGAAAAAGCATATCGCTTATTGAACCATGGACCAACTGTGTTGGTCTCTGCAAAACATCAATCTACTGAAAATGTGATGGCTGCTTCATGGGCTTGTGCATTGGAGTTTTCTCCAGCGAAAGTCACAGTGGTTTTAGATAAAATGGCATTTACACGTTCTTTAGTTGAACAAAGTGGATGGTTTGCATTACAAGTTCCTGTTGCACAGCAGGCTCAAATGGTTGTAGATGTTGGAAGTGAAAGTCTAAAAGACTACCCAAATAAATTGAATGAATTTGGTGTAAAGCTATTTTACAAAGATGGTTTTCAAACTCCTTTAGTCGAAGGTTGTGTAGCTTGGCTACTCTGTAAACTAATTCCAGAGCCACACAATCAAGAAGCTCATGATCTTTTCATTGGAGAGGTGGTTAGTGCTTGGGCTGATGATCGTGTCTTTAAAGATGGTCACTGGCAATTTGATGACGTACCGATAGAACTGAAAACTTTACATTATATTGCTGGTGGACAGTTTTATGTTATAGGCCAAGGACTTAAAGTAAATAAAGGACCTTAGTCTAGCTGTAATTTTACTGTATTGGCGTATTTTATGTACCAATACAGTAAATATTTTAATCATGTTAAAGTTAGAGATATTAAAGATATTGAAAATAAAATAAAAAAGGCACCAATTATTTTGTTAAATAAATAAAAGAATTTTGGTTTTTTTATTAACACTTTAATCTTTTCACCACCCCAAATGTAGATTAGCATCCAAGAAAATTCGCAAACAACAAAAGTAAAAATCAGTATTGAATATTGGGGAAGCAGAGGTGAGTTGGAATTAATAAATTGAGGAAAAAATGAAATAATAAAAAGTAATGTTTTAGGGTTGCTGATAGCTATAAAAAAACCGTTTATAAAGAAATTTCCACGTTTTTTATATTTTGATACATTATCATTTTCTAATTTTTCTGTTTTATACTTTAAGTGTTTTATTCCAATTAAAAATAAGTAGATAATTCCAAATAAATTAATTAATTTAATAAAGATAGTTTGTAAATTGCTTAAAAATAAGAGTGTAATACAACATGCTGTAATTGAGACTAATACTCCAAATAAACACCCTGCAACCGATATTATAGTTTCTTTTAAATTTTGGCTTAGTCTTGTATTCAAAACGAATACCATATTGGGGCCTGGTATTGCTGATAGTGCAGAAATAGTAGGTAGGAATAAGAGCCAAGTATATAAGGTCATAGTGGTTCATTAAATTTTAAATTATAGTTTTTAAATAAAAATATAATAAACAATATTTTTTTATTAAATAGATAAAAAAATATTATATGCATGTATGATTTTGATAATCATTATCTTTTATTTAATTTATTTTATTACAGTAACTTAGGTTGCATATAGGAATAATTTGTTAATTTGAGAAAATATTTTTGTTTCTAAATACGCTTTTTTTTATATAGCATTAATTTGTTTAAAGGATGTGAGTAAATAAGATCAAAAAGATTCTTATTATCTTAAATTCCTATTCAGGTATAAAGGATTATACGAGTAAAGACAGAATCTAAAGTTTTAGATTTTTAACTCGGAAAACCTTTCTATTTTAAATTTTTATTTAAGACAAAAGTCAATTTAATAGAGGTTCTTATGAGTTTAGCACCATTCCATTTAGCTATCCCAGTTTATGATTTGCCCGCTGCAAGAAATTTTTATGGTGAAGTCTTTGGTTTAGAAGAAGGAAGATCTAGTGATCACTGGGTTGATTTTAATTTCTTCGGACATCAATTAGTTATTCATGAACATCCTAAAATGGATTATCAAGAAAAAGTTGTTTCTAATTCTGTGGATGGTCATGATGTACCTGCTCCGCATTTCGGAATCATTCTAAGTTGGGAAGATTGGGAAACTTTAGCTGAAAGATTAAAGTCGTTAGGTACAAAGTTTGTGATTGAACCCTATGTACGTTTCAAAGGTAAAGTTGGCGAACAAGGAACTATGTTTTTATTTGATCCGTGTGGTAATGCGCTTGAATTTAAAGCATTTAAAGATATGACTCAGCTTTTTGCAAAATAAAGTAATGAGGGATACGAATATTATTTGTATCCCTTTTTTGAGGACATGTAGAAACAAGGATGATTTATGAAAAGTATTTCTTTGGTATGGCAAATATTAATTGGTCTTCTTTTTGGTATTTTAGTCGGGTGGTATTTTAATGTAAATCCAACTCATCAAGTTTGGGTAAGCACTGAGATATTAAAACCGTTAGGCGATATTTTTATTAATATGATGAAAATGGTCGTTGTACCTATTGTATTGTGTTGCATGATCTTAGGCATCGCAGGAGGAGGTGATAATAAGTCTTTTGGAAAAATGGGTGCGGGTTCTCTCCTTTATTTCTTTACAATAACAAGCCTTGCGATTGTTTGGGGTTTATTATTGGCCAACTTTTTTCAACCTGGGGTTGGAACAGATATATCTGGGATGGCACACTCAACTGTAGTACTACATACAGATACGAACAAAGGCGCTCTACAGATTATAAAAAATATCGTGCCGGAAAACATTGTGGTAGCACTATATGAAGGCAAACTACTATCAATTCTATTTTTTGCGATTCTTTTTGGTTTAGCATTAAACAAAATTCCTGAAGAAAAAAGCCAACCTGTAATAAGAGTTTTACAAGGAATATCTGATGCATTGTTCAAGCTTGTAAGTTTAGTCATGGCTTATGCACCGATTGGTGTGTTTGGGATGATCGGCGCGACAGTTGCGACTTTTGGCTTCAGTTCTTTATTGCCGTTACTGAAATTAATTGGAGTCGTTTATCTAGCTTTAGCTTTATTTGCTATTTTTGTTCTAGGTGCTGTGTGTTTGTATATAAGAGAAAACTTATTTCACCTTATTAAATATTTTAAAGACGAGCTTATTTTAGCTTTCTCAACTGGTGCATCTGCTGCAGTCATGCCGCAATTAATGCAGAAACTCGAAAACTATGGTGTTCCACGCCGTATTGTAAGTTTTGTAGTACCTATGGGATATGCATTTAATTTAGATGGAGCATCAATTTTCCTAGGTGTGGCTACAATTTTCGTCGCTCAATTATATGGAATAGATTTGACTATCTCTCAACAAGCATTATTGGTTGTGACTATGGTCTTAACATCTAAAGGGGCAGCAGGAGTTCCTGGTTTTGCAATTTTGATTTTATCTGCGACCTTAGCAACAGCTGGTTTACCATTAGAAGGTGTTGCCTTAATTGCTGGTATTTTTAGAATTATTGAAAGTGGTACTACAACATTAAATGTTCTTGGAAATGCTATTGCGCCACTAGTTGTAGCAAAGTGGAAAACTAAGAGGTTAGAGTCTTTTAATACTGTAACTGAAAATTAAAACCAAAGATAAGTATCGCACTAAGAGATACTTATCTATATAAATTTAAGAAGTGTATAATTTCTGCAAGGATTGGTTTTATCATTTAATGGAATGCAGATAGTATGTTTCATGAGCTCAAAACCCTTATAGCAATCAAAAAATATGGTTCATTTAGTGCTACAGGCCATAATGTAGGGCTTACACAAGCAGCTGTCAGTGCACAAATCAAATCTTTAGAATCTTATTTGGGGATTAAGCTTTTTGAAAGAAACGGAAAAACTGTTCAATTTAATAGTGAGGGTTTACGTGTACTTGCGTTAGCTGAACAAGTTTTTGATCTTGTCGAGAAGATGAAACAACCTGAATGTATGGCAGATTTCACTGGTGAGATTAGAATAGGGGCAATTGCTTCAATTCAATCCAATATTTTGCCAGAAATACTTGAAGAACTATTCAAATACTTTCCTAAAGCAAAAATTAAACTTATACCCGGTGTCTCATTTAATTTGTTCCATCAGCTTGGAAAAAATGAGATAGATCTAGCAATTATCATTAAGCCTAATTTTGAAGTTTCCGATGATTATTGTCATTATACTTTAAAAAAAGAGCCTATTCTTCTTATTACCCCAATTGATATTCACGAAAAACACCCTGTTGAAATTTTAAAAAATAATCCGTTTATACGTTATGACTATTCCTCATTTGGGGGGAAGGTGGTAGCAAACTATTTAAATAGAAATCAAATCAAAACAAATGACATTATTGAAGTAGATGAAATTGAAGCAATTATTAGAATGGTAGAAAAAAACTTAGGCGTAGCTTTAATTCCAGATATTGGAATGAATAAATTGAAAGAAAAAAATATCAATATAATTGATTTAAAACAACCAGATCTTTATCGAGAAATCATTATTATTCATAAAAGGAATACTGAAGATTCAATTATTTCGAGTATTGTTTCTAAAATAGTTCAAGGTGTAGCTATGCGTGATAAGTAATTAAGATTGTAATTCCAGTAAGAAAATAGTTAATTAATTCAAAAAGTAATATTGTTTAGATAAGATTTATTTTTATTGCCTTTAGTTATTAGTATCTTGTTCCCAACAAAAGCAAAGATATGTATTACGGCTGAAAGAGCTTTATCAATTTTGTATAGCTCTTTTAAGAAATTTAATTTTTTATTTGAAAGCTATCTATGTAACCTCAAAAACCTGTAACCTTTTCATTTTTTTTAAAGGTTACACCCTGAAAGCCTTACCATATAAGACTGTAACCTCCGTAACCTTTGTAACCTCTAAAATTTAGCTGTTTCTTAAATTAAAGTGAAAAGATAGGTATTGATATAAAGTTACAGCAAAGACAGTAGGAGTATTTTTGTATCATGACTTGTATCACCAATATGATTTGATTTATTAAATAATTATTTATCAATAATTTGTAATTAAGTTTGGTATTGGATATACCTACCAAGATTTAAAGTCATATAAACTCGAATAGCTTTACATGACTTAAAAAGCCCTAAACTATAATGGTTTAGGGCTTTTTTTATTGGTTTGTATAAACTTATAAAATCACTAAAGGCATATTGCAAGAAAGGTGTTAAAAGTACCTAGAATAAAAGAGTGTATTTTGAATAGTGAATAGAGATAATACAGTGAACCGATGAGATTGATAGGATAGTTGAAAATGGCTAAAGACTGGATGTTCAAAGGTTTTCTTGGAGATACTACACCGGATGATGAAATACGTGCTTGCATAAATCAAGGCAAGTTTATGATCGAAATTGCAGAAAAAATAAAAAATAATGAGTTGCTAACTGATCGGGAAAGGGAGTGGGCTGTAGGTATTGTGAAGGCTAGAGGTAAGGACCAAATAATAAATCCAACAAAATATATTTCTAAAGAAGAGAGCGGAGCTCCTCCAGATCCTAGGAGATATGAAGCTGTTCTAAGATATTATTGCTATCTAAAAATTCTAAAGGTCCAAAGAAGAGCGATTGAATTAGTTTGTTATTCCTATGAAGATATAACATCAGATAACTTAAAAAGTTGGATAAAGCAAGAACGAGAAGCTGGACAGCCAATTAAAAGGCAAGCAGACGATATGATTATTAATAATCCAGAAAGCATAATTGTTAGTTATGAGAAAATTAAAGGGAAAAAGTAAAAAAAGTTTTTTCCTATTTTCTAAAATTACTATGTGAATAATTAAGTACATCCCTGTTAAATTCTAAAGGATGTATTTAGATGTTGAATAAAATTAAACAGCCCAGAAAAATTGCTTCAGACTCAGTAAAGCCAAACTTTAAAACACTGTTAGATTTGCTAAATTCAATTTTGAAAATTATTCGTCTTTGGCTTGAAATCATCAACATTTTATTTCTTTAGATTTAAAAATTCTTTGCGACACAGTTAGACGTATTACTTAGCTTAATATCTTTATATATAAACTATTTTAATTTAACTTCAGAGAGCTAAGTCTAGGTTAGCTCCCGAAAGTCAGATACCCAATCTGATTGGCTTAGCTCTTTCTAAATGGGAATTTTGTGCTGTGGGAGGCATGATGTATAACGAACATAATAATTGTTCTGGCTATTCAGAATATGCTGAATGGTTAAGGCTATCTGATATTCTAAATGAATGGTGTAAGGCTGATAGAACATGCCGAGAAGTCAAGCAACTTGCTATTCTTGGAGCTTGTGAGAATGGTGAAATAGCGTATACAAGAAGTGATGGTAAAACCTTTGATGATCCAGTTATAGATCTTCAAGGACGTGGGATACTCTTAATCAATAAAAGCTCATTTAATGAGTGGAAAAATAGAATAGAGCAAATAGAGACTGCATCTATTACAACTCAGCCTCATACCAACTTACTGGACTTTCTAAATAGTATCGATTCTGAATATATCAGTATTGGGGATGCTATTGATGCTATTCATAAGCATATTGGATTAGATCATGATATTAATAAAGCTATACAAGTTTTGAATCTTGCAATTGGTAAAGCACCAAACAAACCTAATATATACAAAAGATATGATTTTAGTGGATGGGAAAAGGTAACCATTACTCAACAATACGGATCAGTTGATATTCATTGGTTTGCACAAGATCAATATATTACAGAAGTTAAGAAGACTAATACTATTCGGGGCGCAATTGATTTAGAGATAAGCACAAGAAGACAAAAGGAGTTAGACGATGAGTTACCATTCTGAGACTTTAGCTTTTAAAAAGTCTGAGCTTTTAGCTGTCTTACAAGCTATTGATAAAAACTTTAGTTTCGATCCTATTAAGCCAAGTGAACCGCCATTACAAAGAGTAATATCATCAGATAAGCAGGATTCATTTGACTATAATAAAATACTTTTTAAAAAGCCTTTACTTTCTCAGTATGAAGCAGCATGTATCATATCGGGAATTGGTTTGTACTTAGTCCTGGCATTCAATGATGAGTTTGAAGCAAAAATTGAATATCCAAATTGGGGAGGGGCCTTAGACTATATAAAAACATGTATAAAAGAGGGGCTGTTAGAAACTGAAGGCTCTGTTATAGAGCATATTAAGCGTGATCATTTAAAATCATTTTTAGCTTCAGAAAATATTATTATTGAAGGGTTTAATAATAATATTAAGCCAGATAATTTTATTGAGAAAGGGCAATTAATACTTCAGCAAGTAGAACTAAATGATGAAAAAATTAATGTAGAGATCGCAAATTTAAGTGGACTCGTGGCTAAACAAAAACTAGAGATTGAACAATTAAAAAAAGATATAGCGAACGAAAGGGCGATTTCTCTTTCATCATTAATAGATAAAAATGAAGCGGAAAAAGAGGTTGCTAAATTACAAGAACACATTAAACAACTAGAAAGCGAGAAAACCTTAGAAAAATCAGATGAAAGCGAACTTTTATCTTTAATTTTCGATGAATCAGCTACAGACAGATACGCGCCAGATTTAGTACTTTCAATAAAGTTATGGAAAGCGATCTATATAGATAATCCGAAAAATGATAGCCATAGTAATAAAGCTAATAATTGGATTTGTCTAAATACAGATTATGAATTATCTAGGCCATCAGCTACAAAATTAAGAGAAATAACTAACCCTTTAGTCAACTGGTCAACGCATAGAGATAGAAATTATAAAAAATAATTTTATTTTAAGTTGTTGATTTATATATACCCTACCTACTTATGGTAGGGTATTTTTTTACGTTACCTATCTTACCTGAGGTAATACCTAATTTGATTTTATTGCTCCATCAAACACAACTGTATGGAGCTAAATAAATGCAACCAATTCGAGTTATCTACCATCACACTGGTGAACTATTAAGTATTAACCGTAATACTTTAGGTCAGCCCAATTTAAATGATCCGATTTACTCTAGGGGGGATAGAGTGGTCGTAGATATTTCAAATCCTCAGGCTTTACGCCGTGCTCTTTTGGACTATACAGAGCAAGTAATTCATCTTGAAACTCAGAACCAGTTTTTAGAGCGAACGATCGACACCATTACTCAAACACCTACAGGAGTGAAATTTCAGCAAGCATGCAAGATCTTAAATATTAAAAGACAAGTATTAGCTAGCTGGTTGCGAAAACATGGTTGGGATCGTCATCTTAATAATGCACGTACTTCAACATACTATAGTCAGGTACGTGGGTATTGTGAAACCAAATATGAAAAGGTTATTCGGGTTCGCCCTAATGGTGACCAGTATACTTTCACTATGATAGAGTTTTTTATTCTTCCTAAGGGGATGAATATTTTGGCTAAAGCTTTTGGTAAGGAAGCCTAAGATAATGAACTTTAAAATTGCTTGATAGATAAGGCACTGGGAATGAGTGGGAAACTCTTAAAAGAGGTTCTCACCTTTTATAAACCCCTCCTAAATAATCACTTATTCATTATTTATCCTTACTTTTAATGATCTAATTTAAAGCCAATGTCATTTGCTTGACTGCAAAAGGGTAGCACTGTCCTTTGCCTACCTGTAATGAGCACAACTTGCTTATAAACACCTAGAATCCAGAACTTCACCTTATTTTATAAATAAAATAAATATATATATTAGAAAACTTGATTAATTTTATTTTTCGTATACAATGAACATAACTAGAAAAAGTCATGTTTGGTAAATCTTCTCTAAGTACCGCAGTATTAGTCATAATCCTTCGTTTTTTTCAGATTTTCAGCTCCATTCTTTATTATTTCGATGTTACTCATAACCAATAAAATGGTTTAAATTTTTAAAAAAACTAGGATGTATTATGTCTAATTCAAATATCATGAAAGGTACTGTTAAGTGGTTTAACGAAGCTAAAGGTTTCGGTTTTATCCAACCAGAATCAGGACCAGACGTTTTTGCTCATTTTAGCGAAATCGCTAACTCAGGTTTCAGAACTCTTGCTGAAGGTCAACGTGTTGAATTCAGTGTTGCACAAGGCCAAAAAGGCCCAAATGCTGTAAATATTGTTGCTCTATAAATAATTATAAGCAGTCATAAGTAAAAAGCACTAATGAGTGCTTTTCACTTTAAATTAATTTTAAAATTATTTTAAGATTATAAGTAAATTTTAATTTAGGATATAAATTGTTAAAAATAAATGATTTAATTGCAAAATCTAAAAATGGTACAGAAATTTTAGTGTCTTTAATTCCTCTAAATAGAATACAAAATACACGTCAAGGTTTTAAAACTGTTGAAGTTGGTAAAAGAGTTCTTCTTTCCTCTGGAATTGAAGTTGATTTAAATTTAGATGGGCGTACCTTTTATGCGTCTATAAATCAACTATTTAAATTAGATTATAGAGTTAGTTAAAACTCAGTTTGCTATTGGATATTTAGGCGGGTCCATTATTTCTGCCATAATTTTATTAGGATATCGTCATGCTTAAACAAAATATCAGTGTTAAAGACCAGTTTGGAATTAAATACGTCATTCAGGCAACAGTAGATAGTTACTTCGCTAATACTCAATGTTTTTCTAATTTAAAATACATTACAGTTGAAGGTGAAGATATACGACCGGGTTTTGAAATGTTTTTTCAAAGTACTCTAAGTGGTAAAATTTTTAAAATTGATAAAATAAATTAATCTATCCACGCAGTACATTTAACGTTGCAGGATAGCGTTCTTTTAAAAATAGAAAAACCTCATAGCTTTAGGGCATATTTTGCAAATACTCAATTAAACAATAACTTTAATAATAAAGCGCAGGTGGCGGAAGCCGCACTAGCGCATTTCTAGTTTCCTAAACCGCTATATCTCAAAATTCCCCCCTTTATAAACCCCCATTTAACAATCCCTTACTCATTATTTATCCTTACTTTTTAATGATCTAATTTAAAACAAATGTCATTTTGTGTGCTTGACTGCTAAAGGGCAGAGCACTATCCTTTGCCTGCTGGCCACATTGCCAGTCGGTTTTAGCAGACCGTTCCGAAAAGCATTAAAAGTTAATTCTTTTAGTGACGAACCCTCGTGCCCCCTCTACGGTGGAACGGGAGGGGGACACCTTCGGGTGTGCTGGGTTTTTTCGGCCAGTCTGCTAACCCCCTTTCGTTCTGCCACCATAATTCTTTAAATGTCTGGCAGAACTCCCAATAAAAAGGAGTTGGCTTTGCACATTCTTAATTTCTTGGCAGCCTTTGCCAAAAGCTATAACGACACGACTTAAATCATATTTATCAGCTTGATTACCTTTAGGGTTTTCAGGCTTTAAGTCATTACGGCTAAAAACTTATTTCAACAATAAAACTTGAGATGTGCCAAGCACAGTCTTACGGCTTTGCTATGCCTTTTTTTCTCCCAAAAAGTATCTCATTTAGAAACAACAAGAATTTATAACGGTAAAAATATGCCAAATTTAGAAACATCTTCAAAAAAATTAAAAGTGCTACATACAGCAGTAGATCTATTTAATACCTATGGATTTCACAATACAGGCGTAGACCTAATTGTCAAAAAATCTAAAGTTCCCAAAGCCACCTTTTATAACTACTTTCACTCAAAAGAACGCCTTGTTGAAACATGCTTAACCCTTCAAAAAAGCCGACTGAAAGAAGAAGTGCTGGCAATTGTCTATTCACACCGTTACCCAAAGACTGTCGATAAAATCAAAGAAATTGTCTGCTTACATGTCGATGTGAATAGCTTTTACCATCTTTTATTTAAAGCCATTTTTGAAATAAAACAGCTTTATCCAAGAGCCTACGGCATGGCAGTTGAATATCGAAAATGGTTGCTTAGAGAACTTTTTGATCTGGTCTTTAGTCTGGAAAGCAGAGCACTCAAACCCGATGCCAATATGGTTCTAAACCTGATAGATGGTTTGATGCTACAGACTTTAAGTTCAAACAGTTTGGATGAAAGAGATATGGTGTTGGAGTGGTTTTTAATATGAAACTGCTCAGATTAAACAAGGCATTCCAATACTTTCACCATGTGTTTAAGCAACAACATAAAAAAGAGTAAGCCTTATGCTTCCCCTTTTTTACATCACAAAGTTTTTATATTCCAATGTATAAAAATAGACCGCAAATAGCTGCCGCTAAAATGACATACATTACTTTTACTTCAAAGTGGAATAGAGCAATGAATGCAGCAATTGCAATTAAAGCAGCTTCATAATTGAAAGCTTGACCAAATCCATGAGGCCATAAAACATGGTAGCTAAAGAACAGTGCCAAATTTAAAATCACGCCAACTACGGCAGCAGTAATTGCAGTTAATGGAGCTGTAAACTTAAGCTCGTTATGCGTTGATTCGATAACAGGCGCACCTGCCAAAATAAAAACAAATGAAAATAGAAAGGTAAACCAAGTAACAATAGTCGCGCCGATTGCGCCTGCTAAAAATAAGTGTTCTGAACCTAATAAGGCATGGTTAAAGCCACCAAGAAAACCGACAAAAGCAACCACCATAATTAATGGGCCTGGTGTACTTTCACCCAGTGCTAAACCATCAATCATTTGGGTTGGACTTAACCATCCATAATAGTTCACAGCACCTTGATAGACATAGGGCAGTACCGCATACGCACCGCCAAAAGTAAGTAAAGCTGCTTTTGTAAAGAACCATGCCATTTGGGTATATGCATGATCCCAACCGAAATAAAGACCAAGCCCCAGCACGGGAATAAACCACAGCAGCGCTGCAATAATCAGAATTTTAGTCAGATGCGACCATCTGAACTTTGCATGATCTGGCGTTGGAGTGTCGTCATCAATTAAAGCAATACCATAATCTTTTTGGCTATTTTTATGTCCAGCATTGCTAGAAAATAGCTCAGGATACTTCTTACTTGTAAAATAACCCGTAAGTCCTGCTGCCAAAACGATAAGTGGAAAGGGTAGATTTAAAACAAAGATAGCAAGGAAAGCGAGAGCAGCAATTAACCACAAAAATTTATTTTTGAGTGATTTACTACCAATTCGATAAGTCGCATGAAAAACAATAGCGACTACTGCGGGTTTAATTCCATAAAACAGGCCAGCAATGACGGGAACATCACCGAATTTAATGTAGATCCATGATAGTCCGATCAAAATAAACAGCGAGGGGAGTACAAATAAAACACCCGCAACTATACCTCCAACGGTACGGTGCATAAGCCAGCCAATATAGGTCGCTAACTGCTGTGCTTCTGGGCCGGGCAACAGCATGCAATAGTTAAGCGCATGTAAAAAACGTTTTTCTGAAATCCAGCGCTTTTGCTCAACAAGCTCTTGATGCATAACTGCGATTTGTCCTGCTGGCCCGCCAAAGCTGATAAATCCTAATTTGAGCCAAAACAGAAATGCGCGCCAGAAGCTGACAGGTTCAACGGGCGAGTGCAGTGAATTTTCTTTTTCTTGTATCATGAGCATTCTCTTTTTAAGTCGGCATATAAGCCATCAAAGATATAATTGGCTAATTCGAATAATTGGTCGTCGTTGCTGATCTGACTACGTAAACCTTGAATTACTTTTTCTATGCCTATTGCTTCTGGTGGTTCAAAACCGCCTACATCAAGATAGTGCACAATTTCCGCAATCTTTTTTAATGCAGGTGTTTCAAGTTCAAAACTATGTAAGAGGACTTCAAACGTAACGAAGTTATCAATATGCGTGAAAGCGGCCCCATCAAAATCATAACCAAGCGCATGTGCGGGGCACTCAGAAGGAGACTCTAGCCATATAAGCTGAGGGGATTCATCAATAAAATTTTTGATGAGCCAAGCTGACGCTAATCTGTCTATCCATGGATGCTTGCGGGTAGCCCAGACTCGATTTTGATAATCTTTCTTTAGAAGTCTCTTTATCTTTGCTTGAGTAAAAACGGGTTCATTGGTTTCACCAAGTCGAGCAATAGAATGTTCGAGTGAAACCAGTTCATTAAGCGTCTGCCCTTGGATTTCGCTAGGGTAATAATCAATTTCTACAAGAGCATCAAAGCTCTTTCTTAATTTGCGGACTTGTTTAAGTAATTCTTTTTTTTCACTTTCATTTTGATTCTGATTTAAATCAACAAGCTGTTTACGTATAGCTTCATATTCTTCATTACGATTAAAAAGTGGAACAATTTCAAGGTTTAATGGCGCTTCTGCTTGAAAGATATAAGCTGAACCTTGCTCGGAGATTACATCCTGCGCGATAGCTTCAAACTTTTCAGAATGCGTTATGGGTAATAGATACACTCCATCACGAATAGTTGCGGCTCCGCTTGCTTTGAGTGAACGCCAGACTCTCATACGAGCGGTTGAGTTCTGAGTAGGGAGTGAAGATATGAGTAATGATATATTCATGTTATATACTCAACATATTTTGTTTAGTATATAACAAAAATATTTAAATAGTATTAATCGTGACTAGCGCTTTTTTTATATACTTATAAGAAAAAAGCGATCTACTGAGAGATAGCCTTATAAGACTGAAAATGCTCTAAGTTTGAAAAATGTTGCCTCAACGACTCTAAGAAAAGTTCAACCTTTTTTGGAATTTTTGAGCCATAGGGGGTGGTTGCATAAAAATGAACCGTTGATGAAAAGATGTCTTCTGAGCAATTAATAATTACGCCATCATCTTCATATTTTTTTGCTAAGAAATCAGGAATAAACAAAATACTCTGGTTCTTTTGGCAAAAATCTAAAAGAATTTCTATATTATTGCAAATGAGTTGAGGGCTTGAGTTAATAATCTTATCTTTTAAATCTGATCTTGAATATAACGATATATTATGTTTTCTTAGTTCTTCTATACTTTCAGGTTTTTCATGTTTATTTAAAAATGTCGTTGTTGCATAGAAGTTTCTTTTATAGCTATTTAGAATAAAAATATTTTCCTCTTTAATATCTTCTTCAATTTTTAAAACAATATCGAATTTATTTTCATTAATGTCTATTGATTTCTCTGAAAATAATAGATCAATTTCTATATGAGGATATTGGTTTAGAAAATTGGAAATAATTTCTGAAAAGCATGTCTGAATAAAAGCATCTGGAACGTTGATCTTTAATATACCTTCAGGATATTTTTGATCATAGATGAAGTCAATAGCAGCTAAATCTAGCTCTTTAACAATAACTTTACACCGTTGATAAAACTTTTCCCCTGAGCGGGTGAGGTCCATCTTTCTAGTGTTACGAATAAACAATGATGTACTGAATAAACTTTCTAAATAAAAAATTCTTTTAGAAACTTGATCTCGAGTAATACCTAAGTTTCTGGAGGCATTACTAAAATTTCCACTTTCTACAACACTAATAAAAGTATGAATACAGTCTAGTTTATCCATTAAATTTTGAAAGGCTAAATTGGCGTGTAGCTAAACTATATTATGAATTTTTACTTATCAATCATTGTATCTTTTAAGGATACAGTTTGTATTTAAATAAGTGTCTAGTAGTTTACGCTTATTTTTGATTTTATATAGTCTGCTAATTAATTTTTTGGTGAATCATATAAATAATCATTTTAAATATCTAAATTAAAATCATGGTTCTTGCAAATATTAATATTTTATAACTTTATAGGGTTGTTAAAAAATCGAAATACCAATGAGGTAAATAGATGAGTGACTTAATTAATAATAATCCTGTGTGGGTAAAAAAGATCTTATCAATTCATGGATTGCTCCCACTTCTTCGACTTGCATTAGTTTCCGCATATTTAGTCGGTGGAATGAATAAATTAATTGGATTTCATGCGGCTATTGAGGAGCAGGCAAGTTTTGGTTTACAACCTGCTTGGCTCTGGGCAGCTACAGCGATTTTTATTGAAATTGTGGGTTCGCTCTTGGTGATTTTTAATCGTTTTGTCTGGTTAGGAGCGGGGGCTTTAGGCTGTCTAACCGCAATAGCAATGCTGGTTGCCAACGATTTTTGGAATCACACAGGTCCAGCTTTTTTTAGCACGTTTAATAGTTTCTTTGAACATCTCGGTCTCATTGCTGCTCTAGTGATGGTCACCATTCTTTCTAATCAACAAACAAAGTCACAATAAGTTGTAGCACTTAATTCTTACGGAGTCTTTTATGCGTAAATCATTATCAGCCTTGCTTTTAAGCACCATGCTAGTGGGCACAAATGTTGCCATTGTTCCTCAAGTTTTTGCCAAAACAACAACCAGTGTAAAAAGTGAAGCGCCCGGTGTAGCTCCTCAATACGATACAACGCATGTGTATGTTAACCCCGAAGACTTCGATAAATTTACCGACAGCTTAGTCGCGACTTTTGGCGGGACCAAATCTAAACAGGGCATTTTTCAGGTGACGCCAACACCAAGCCAAACCATTTCCCAGCTTGTATTGACTCCAGTAGGAACACTGTCTGTATTTGGTTTTAAAACTCCAATTCCATATCCGTTTGGTTTAGAAAGAACAGGCTATTTAGTCAAAGATATGGATACAGCCGTCCAGTCTGCCAAAGCAAATGGGGCAGATGTGATTGTTGATGTATTTCCTGACCCAATCGGGCGTGATGCAGTCATCCAATGGCCGGGTGGCGTAAATATGCAGCTTTATTGGCACACGACTAAACCGAGCTATAACAAACTAGAAACTGTTCCAGAAAATCGTATTTATGTTTCAAAACAAAGTGCCGATTCTTTCGTTAAAAAGTTCGTTAATTTCTCGCACGGCAAAGTGGTTTCAGACAATCCGAAAGCGGCTGGTGTAGAGATTGGACGCCCAAATGAAACGTATAGACGTATTCGCGTTGAATCTGATTTCGGCAAAATGACAGTGTTAGTCACAGATGGACATCTTCCATATCCATATGGACACGATATGACGGGTTATGAAGTCAAAAATTTATCTGAGACTTTAGATAAAGCCACAAAAGCGGGTGTATCTGTACTGGTGAATGCCTATAAATCAGATGGTCGTGAGGCAGCGATGGTGCAGTTCCCAGGCGGTTATATTGCCGAAATTCATGCTGCTATAAAGTAATTTATTGTCTTAATGATTGTTAGAAATCAACGCTCATATCGCCTAAGGGCGGTGTGAGTGCAAAAGACTAAGTCTCTGCAATGACCTGTTTATTACCGTGGATAACTATATGGCTCAGCCTATTTCTAATGATAGAAAATATCGCATTAAGACCTCCGAAAATTATCTCAAAATTATAAAAATGAGCGTCTTGCTTACGGGAAGTTTATTTCTTTATGAATTTGCGCATGCAGAAAATGAGGTTTCAAATACAAATGCATGTCCAGCTCGCCCAAAAATCTCAACGAATCGTTGGCAAGAAAATTGGGATGTTTTAAAAAACTCGTGTGTACCAAAGAAAATAGGTGATGATTTCAAATATATACCCTTTGGCGATAATAATTATTTGTCATTGGGTGCGAATATTCGCGAGCGTTTTGAAGTCAATAATAATGCGAGATTTGGCAGCGGAAATAATCAAGCCGATCGCTATTTAATTCAAAGATTACAAGTTCATGCAGATGCACGTATTGGCGATCATTTACAATTATTTACTCAGCTCAGTGATGCACGAGCGTTTGATAAAAAGAATATTAGCAGTACCGATCAGAATAGACTCGATGTAGAGCAAGCTTTTATTGCTTGGGTGAGTCCTTTAAATAACGGAACTTTTAAGTTTAGAGTTGGCCGTCAAGAGATGGCTTTTGACTTACAACGCTTTATTTCAAATCGTGAGGGGCCAAATGTTAGGCAAGCCTTCGATGGCATTTGGTCGAATTATGAATATGGCGATTGGAGAGTTTTAGGCTATCTCACCAGACCTGTTCAAATTGAAAAAGATTCAACTTTTAACGACCACTCGAAACGTAATTTAAGTTTTAGTGGCTTTCGCGTAGATAAACAAAATGTGTGGGGAGGTGAGTTATCTGGTTATTACTCGCGTTATGCACGAGATAATGCATCTTTTACAAGCGTTAAAGGAAATGAAATTCGAGACTTATATGACGTTCGCCATATGGGTAAAAAGAATAATATCGATTGGGATGTTGAAGGCATGTTTCAACATGGAAAGATTGGTGGACAAACTATTCAAGCATGGGGACTCAGTAGCATTACAGGGTACACATTTGCTGACCAAGCTTGGTCGCCGCGTTTAGGCGTCCAGTTTGATATTGCTACAGGTGATAAAAACGCCAACGATAATGAACTCAATACTTTTAACCAGCTCTTTGCAAACGGCTCATACTTTACTTTGGCGGGTTACAGTGGCTACAGCAATATTATTCACATAAAACCATCTCTGACATTTAAGCCTTCCGATAAACTTACTCTGTTAAGTGCTTTAGGTTTTCAGTGGCGTGAAACCACCAATGATGCAGTTTATTTCCAAGGTAATAACAGCATGGCAAACACAGCAGGCCAAGGTTCAAGCTGGACAGGGGCATATATTCAACTGAGAGCAGATCAGAAAATAAATTCTAATTTGTCTGTTACTGCCGAAGGAGTGCACTTTGAAGTCGGAGATACCATTAAGAAAGCAGGTGGTAAAGACGCAAACTATTTAGGTCTTGAACTTAAATATGCATGGTAAAACTAAAAGAGAAAAAATATGAGCACAGATTTAAAGCAAACTAAAATTGGTCACTATCAAAATCTAGACATCGAACTCGTGACTTGGGACTGTGCTTCGGCCGAGGTTGAACTTTCTTGTGCTTGTGTTTTTGAACATGAAATGAATAACTGTTCTTTTTCGGGCGGTTTGGCACATTTAGATGAAGCTCTAAATGGAAGACTAGATCTGATACGAAAAAATAATTGGTTCAGCGCGAAATTGAATGATGTTCTTTTAATAAATCAAACACCATCAACCATACAAGCTTCTAAAGTGTTATTGATAGGAATGGGAGCGCCTGAAGATTTCACGATAGAGCGAATCGAGATTGCGATAAAAACTGTTGTAAAGACAGCGCATCAACTGGAACTCAATAGCGTGGCATTTGCGCCGAGTCTTTTAGATACAGGTCTGAATCCTCCCGCTGGTTTAAATGAACTTATGCTAAGAAGTTTAAAAGAAGAATTAGACAAACATCATCAGCTTTATTTGCAAAATTTAGTCAAAAAATCTGAAATTGAAAGATGGGTTTTTGATGCAGGTTTTCAAAATTATGATGCTAAGGCCGAGCAATATATAGCGTCTTTTGCCAAAGTTTTTTATAGCTAATATTTTAACTTATCAAAAAACAACTTGTTTCTTCAACATGACTCATTTAAATAATGAAATAGGAACACAACACATATCTCTGTTGCTTTAGTAGGAGGTCGTTATTTGAAGTTATTTATAATTATATTTATTGCAATTTTTTCTAGTATTGGACTGATCTGCTTAATTGCTCTACTCAAAAATCTAAAAAACAATTCGTCATCTGGCGAACACGATCATTCATCTTCTTCAACACATCATTTTCACGATAATACTCCTAGTCATCATAGCTCTAGTTATTCAAATGATTGTTCGTCATCTTCAGATTCAGGTAGCTGTGATAGCGGCGGCGGTGGAGATTAAAAAAGCCCTTTTATGCAAAGGGCTTTTAATGATTTAAGGTAAATCGAACCAGATAAATTGGCTATCTTCAGTTGCCTGAATCGTCGCTTTACCTTCAAACACGAAAGCATCGCCAGCTTTGACTTCTTGATCGCCAATACGGATCACGCCTGAAATCACGTGAACATAGTTCACTTTTTTAACTGGCTCAACGTTTAGCTCATGTCCTTTTTCCAATACAGCTGACTTTATCTCTGTATTTTGGCGAATATGCATCGGTGCATTTGCATCAGGCCCTGCAATTAAATGCCATTTGTTTGGATCATTACGTGGGTCAAGGCTAATTTGCTGGTAATTTGGCTCAGCTTCTTTTACGTCTGGAATAATCCAGATCTGTAATAAATGTACAGGCGTATCAGTGTTATTGATTTCACTATGAGCCACACCTGTACCAGCGCTCATGAGTTGCCATTCACCAGCCTTAATTTGGCCTTCATTTCCCATCGTATCACGGTGTGAAATTGCACCATCTAGCACACAGGTTAAGATTTCCATGTTGTCATGCGAGTGTGTACCAAAACCATTATGTGCATCAATTCTGTCATCATTAATCACACGTAATGCACTAACACCCATATATTTAGGATCGTACCAGCTACCAAATGAAAAGCTGTGATAAGACTCTAACCAACCCGCTTTTACATGTCCTCGATCTTCACCACGATGTAGATAAGTATTCATGATTTAATCTCCCAAATTTTTTATTTATCTCTTGAGAAATATATTAATGTTCTATTGAGACTAGAAAAATAGGCTAACTGCAACATGTCGTTGCATAATTGATATGGTTGTAAAGTTTTTTATTGATCAATTTTTTAAGAATAAAAAAAACCTGCCATGAAGGCAGGTCTTTTAAAGAATATATGGATTACTCAAGGAATTTAACAGTTACGCCAGAACGTACTTTATTTCCTAAATCGTTTGCATCCCAGTTTGTTAAGCGGATACAACCGTGTGATGCTGTTTTAGAAATTAAAGATGGGTTTGGTGTTCCGTGAATACCGAAAGATTTTTTACTTAAACCAATCCAGATATTACCTACTGGAGCATTCGGGCCAGGTGGTAAAGAAAGTGGTTTTAAGTTTTTACCTTGTACGAAGTTCGAAGGTGAATAGCTATACCAAGGGTTACGAGCCACACCAACTACCTTGTAAGTACCGGCCGGAGAAGGCGTATCAGTACTGCCAATTGTTGCAGGAAATGAGGCAATCATTTGGTTCCGGCTATTGAAGAGATACAATTGTTTTGCACCTTTATGGGCAATAATCAAATGAATATCTTCTGGTAAATCATTGCGTACGTTTGGAACAATGATTTTTTCACCCGCTTTTTTGAATGTCGCAGTTGGGTTAATTTTCTTTAAGAAAGCTTCATCAATATGAAACTTCTCACCCAACATTTCGGTTACACGTGTGTAGTACAAACCTTTCATTTTAGCTTGTAATGCGTAGTCAGAAGGAATCGACTCAGCATATGGGCCTTTTAGGTCAGCATCAGAAATTGTGTATTCAATAAATGCTGGCTTGGTTTGTTTAGCAACCAATGCATCCCAAGTTTCTTTGGTCAGGTCACCAGTAGGTGATAGACCATTCATTTGTTGGAATGAAGAAATTGCTTTTAATGTATTTTTACCGCTCATGCCGTCAATTGCACCTGGCGAAGCATGTGCATTATTGAGCATTACATGTGCACGCGCATAAACTGGAAGTTGGCCTTTACCAATATTTTCAGACCATTCTGCCGAATTTAAGCTATCTAAAGTCCATGATGCAGCGGTTGTCGCAGGAGCCGTAGACGCAGCAGTGCTTTTAGCAACAGCTGGAGTAGACGCCGCGATGCCTGATTCAGCATTTGGATCTTCAGTTTTCTGTAAATTTTGTAATGTTGTTGACGCTCGGTTTAAGTCGTTTTGTTCTTGAGCGGTAATTTGTGTCGAAGCTTGAGCTTTTACAGTTGAAGCTGCATCTACTGCTAAAGGATCAATCGGATCTTCTACAGGAGCTGATACCTTTTTAGGGTTCAGGGGTTGCTCAGTTGTTGAAGCAGCAAAAGCAACATTAGCAATAATACAACTTAAACTCATAGCGAGTAATGAGCGAACAAACATGTAATTCAACCTTAAGAATTTTCATATAAGCAATAGGGGATTGATCTAATCTCAAAGTGCATAAAATTACCAATAACTCACTTCTATGAGCCCAAGATTGGTAATTTAGTGATTAAAAGAATATCCAATGACCCCAATGTAACATGTTGCAAGTATTGCAGAAAACCCCAAGGCTTGCAGTAGACTTTTGTGTAAATATGCATTTTTTAGTAGATTGACGAGTTTTTTGTGTGAAATTGAAATTATAAAAATGTCTCTGTTTTTGATATGATGCTGCCACATAAAGAAGATAGAGATTGGTAATGACGACTTTGAAAAATGATCGTTTCCTCCGTGCTTTGTTACGCGAACCTGTAGATACCACACCAGTGTGGATGATGCGTCAAGCAGGGCGTTATTTGCCTGAATATCGCGAAACACGTTCACAAGCAGGTGATTTCCTATCTTTATGTAAAAATACAGATTTTGCTTGTGAAGTGACTTTACAACCTTTGCGTCGCTATGATTTAGATGCAGCAATTTTATTTTCAGATATTTTAACTATTCCAGATGCACTTGGTTTAGGACTTTATTTTGAAACTGGCGAAGGCCCTAAGTTTCAAAAGACCGTACGTACTGAACAAGATGTCGCAAATTTACCAAAATTAAATGCAAAATCAGATCTTGATTATGTGATGAATGCGGTAAGTACAATTCGTTCTGCTTTAGGTGGTCAAGTTCCACTGATTGGTTTCTCTGGTAGCCCTTGGACGCTTGCAACTTATATGGTTGAAGGTGGTTCAAGTAAAGAGTTCCGTTTTACCAAGCAGATGATGTACGCTCAACCAGAAGTTTTACATGCTTTGCTTGATCATTTAGCAGACTCAGTCATTGACTATTTAAATGCTCAAATTGATGCTGGTGCTCAGGCCATCCAGATCTTTGATAGCTGGGGCGGGGCATTAGCACACCGTGAATATGTCGAATTCTCTTTAAACTACATGAATAAAATCATTGCAGGTTTACAACGTGAGAAAGATGGTCGACGTATTCCTATCATCGTGTTCACAAAAGGCGGCGGTCAATGGTTAGAACCAATGATCACAACAGGTGCTGATGCTTTAGGTTTAGATTGGACGACACCATTAAATACGGCTCGAACTACAGTGGCTGGACGTGTCGCTCTGCAAGGGAATCTTGATCCGGCTGTTTTATACGGTTCGGCTGCTTCAATTGAGAAAGCAGTGAAATTGATGATAGACGATGCCTACGCAAATGGCGAAAAGACGGGTTACATTGCTAACTTGGGCCATGGGATTACTCAATGGGTGGATCCTGCACAACCAAAAATCTTTGTAGATACAGTGCATGAGTATAGTGCTAAATATCTAGGATAGTTTTTGTGCAATATCTAACTTTACCGTTTCAATTTATCGGCAAGGCTGTTTCGGCAGCCTTGTTTGGTATTTTGCTTTTAATTGCTTTTGCTTTAACAGCACCGATGGGAAGCCATGAATACATGGGGTTCTATCGTTATGATTATTTACTGACCTATGCACTTTTAATCCAGATCTGCTTACTCTATTTAAAACTGGAGTCATGGGAAGAAGCCAAGGTCATCGCTTTATTCCACGTTATGGCGATGGTTATGGAAATATTTCTAACGCATCCTGCCATTGCATCGTGGCAATATCCACAGCCCGCCGTATTTAAAATTTTAACTGTGCCTTTATTTGCAGGTTTTATGTATTCGGCTGTAGGTAGTTTTTTTGCACGTTCAATACGACTGTTTCAAGTGTCTTTTGAAAAACTTCCAAGTTTTGGAGCTATGCTGTTACTGGCATTTTTCTCATATATAAATTTTATGAGTAAATTTTTTGTTCCAGACATTCGCTATATTTTATTCGCGATTAGTATTTTTATTTTTTGGAAAACAAAACTTTATTTCCAGTTAAATGAACATAAATTTAAAATCCCGATGTTACCTGTTTTGTTTACACTCGCGTTTCTGATCTGGATTGCTGAAAATATAAGTACATTTTATAAAATCTGGCTTTATCCAAGTCAGGTCGATGCTTGGCATATGGTCGGTTGGGGCAAGCTAGGGTCGTGGTATTTATTATTACTTTTAAGTTTAGTACTGGTGCTTAAAATACTAGGCAACAGGGATAATCAAGGTAACTGGAATTTAAGATAATTTTTCTTTTGCACTTTTTATCATATTGTTTATTTTTTAATTGCTAAATCACAGCCTTCTCGTTATCTTTAATATCGTGTAATAAGAATTACACATAACAATACAACACATAAGAAACAATCAATAATGATTTTTGGAGATTTACATCTATGTTAAAAAAATTAGCTTTAGCTGCGTTATTAGCAGCTGGTTCAAGTGTTGCAATGGCTGACAACGATGTGGGTTGTGGTGCAGGTACACAAATATGGGCTGGTAAAAAAGGAGTAGCGCCTAAAATTCTTGCTGCAACAACAAACGGTATTTTTACTAACCAATTATTAGGGATCACTTTCGGTACTTTAGGCTGCCGTCAAGGCGGGACAGTAACAGCGCAAGTTGTAACATTCACAAATGAAAATGCAGAAGCTTTAGCACGTGATATGGCTGTAGGCCAAGGTGAAAGCCTAAACGTACTTGCTGAGTTAATGCAAATCAAACCTCAAGACAAAGACCGTTTCTTTAAAGTTTCAAAAGCAAACTTTGGTGAAATCTATTCTGCAAATAACCAAAATACCCTTCAAGTTTTAGCATCACTGCAAACTGTAATGGCTAAAGACGACGTTTTAAAAGCTTACGTATAAGTTTGAAATTGAAAACCCTGTCGTATGGCAGGGTTTTTCTTATATTTAATGATAAAAATTGATGAGCTTAATGAAGTCATTTGTTTTAGTTTTTGCCTCTTTGGCAGTGAATACTGCATATTCAGCAGATATAAATCCATCTATTCAAAAATATTGGTCAATTGCAGAACAGAAAAACTTAGATCAAGACATTACATGGCAAAGGCTCATGTATGCTAATAAAGACCATAAAAGTGATGTCACTTATTCTGGCTATTTCATGTCGGAAAGTGGGAAAAATAATTTAAAAGAAGAACTGAAAGCTGACATCTCGGCATTATTTATGCCTGCTCAAGATAATCAGTCGATTCGCTGTAAATTTCCGGCACGCAGTCAATGGCTCATACAAAAAGTAGGCATTCAAGAAAGTGAATTGCCTCAAGTGAAGTGTTCAGAATTTGAAAACTGGATTGGGCAGATTAAGCCTCATAAAGCGACATTAATTTACGCGACAGATTTTATGGGCAATCCGAGCTCCATGTTTGGGCATACTTTATTGCGTTTAGACCCGAAAGATCAGCAACAATTAAATTTAGTTTCCTACGCTGTAAATTATGCAGCAACTGTGGCTGGAAACGACAACTGGTCATATGCATGGAAAGGCTTAACAGGGCAATATCCGGGTGAATATTCACTGATGCCTTATTACCGTAAAGTAAAAGAGTACGGCGATTTTGAAAGCCGTGATTTATGGGAATATGAGCTAAATTTAACACCTGAAGAAACACGGTTTTTAGTAAGCCATATTTGGGAGATGCAACATGTGAGCTTTCCTTATTACTTTGTGAGTGATAACTGTGCCTATCGATTGTTAGGGTTGGTTGATTTAGTAAAAACGGAGTCTCACCTGCAAGAGAAATTCACTCATGCTTCCATCCCGATGGAAACCATTAAATCGATGCAGCAGCAAGGGCTTACCAAAGCTCCTGTATATCGACCAGCTTTGGAAACCCAATTATTGGCCCAAGCTCATCAGCATGGTGCCTCATTAGCAAAAGTGGCCCATCAAATTGCGATGATGCCCACTCAGCAGTCTTCTCAGATTTTAAAATCATTTAGTGAGCAAGATCAGGCTAAAATTTTAGAGATGGCTTATGATGATTTATATCTTCAATTTACGAGCCGTAAAATAGAAGAAAGCGTTGCTCAGCCACAGTTGCGCCAGCTTTTAGCACTCAGAAGCCAGATTGATTTAGACAAACAGCGTCAAGAACCTAAAAGACCAACAAAAGAGCCAACTGAAGGTCACAATGCACGTAATATTTCAGTCAAAGCTGGTGAAGTGCAAGGTGATAAGTTTATCGAATTTGGTCATCGCCAAGCCTATCATGACTTGATAGATCCTCAAGGCGGATATCGTGCGGGAACTCAATTACTCTTTTTAAATGGTAATGTACAGTGGCGAGATGACCATTTAAAACTAGAACGTCTTGATCTGCTAGAAGTAAATTCTTATAACCCGATTCAACCTTTTAAAACACCGCTGAGTTGGGGATTTAATTTAGGTTGGCGTCAGGAAGCGATTCATGATGGTACTTTTAGTGAAGAAAAACAGCATGGCGTAGCGAATTTTAATGCTCAGGTTGGATATAGCTTTGCTGACTATGAGCGCAAACATGTTTGCTATGGGCAACTACAAACCTATCTACAAGGCGGTTCAAATCTAGATAAAGGGTGGCGTGGGGGGATGGGGCCAACTTTGGGTTGCATGAATCAGTGGTTTGAACACTTCAACTCTGTAGTGCAAATTGAATTACCCTATTGGGAAGATCAAAACCAATGGAATTTGAGAGTAAATACTCAGTGGCAATATGTGATTAATAGTAATAATACTGTTCGATTAAATTTGGATTATGAACAACAAAATCATCGAGACTGGATGAAATCAAGTCTAGGATATGTTTGGTTCTTTTAAATAGCATTACGAATAAAAAAAGGGAAAAATGAATGAAATCATTTCTCCCTTTTTTGTTTTAGCAAAAGATTATTTCTTTATTGCATTCAATACTGCATACGCTGCTTTAATGCGTTCTTCATTCGGAATACGTTTATTGGTTAACATAACTAAACCAATATTTTCTTTTGGAATAAACACAACATAGGTTCCAAAACCGTTGGTTGAACCAGTTTTGTGGAACATCTTAACTGAAGGTTCTTTTGAAATAGCAGTCACTTTATTAGGCTTCATCACGATTTGTTCTGAATTACTGTCTAATAAAGTCTGTAACGGTGCTGGATAAGAGAACTCTTCCCAACCTAATGCTTGATACATCGTGCCTACTTGGTAGAAACCTTTATGTGTTTCATTAATTGCGCGTTGAATATCTGCCGGATATTTTTGTGGATTTAGATTGGCATTAACGAAACTCAGCATATCCGGTAAGGTCGATTTAACGCCGTACGCAGGTGCATCTAGCGGGCCGGGGTTAACTCGAATCGGCTGATTTTCTTGGTTATAGCCAAATGCATAGTTTTGCATTTGAGTTTTAGGCAGATTTACATAGCTATGTTTTAAGCCAAGATCTGGAAAAATGGTTTTTTCTAAGACTTGGTCAAAAGGTTTATTCATAGACAAAGCAACAACTTTTCCAAATAAACCAATGCTTGGATTTGAATATTGTCGATATTCACCGATTGAGTTTTTAGGCTTCCAGTCTTTGAAAAAAGTTAAAACTTGCTGATCTGTTTTGACTTCATCTGGAAACTGTAAGCCAAGGTTGCCACTTGTATAAGTAGCAAGTTGAAGTAAGTTAACTTGGTCAATCGGTGTGTTTTTTAATTCTTTCCAATATTTTCCGGGTGTGTCTTTAAAAGAAATTGTTCCTTTTGTTTTGGCATATCCACCAGCTGTAGCAGTAAATAATTTACTAACTGAACCGAGCTCAAAAATGGTACTGCTATTTACGGCTTTTTTATCTTGAACGGATTGTAGACCATAATACGTTTCATACTTTTTATTATTTTGGATGATGCCAACAGCCATCCCAGGCACATCATATTTTTCTAATAACGGTTTAAAATTTTGATCAACCAGTTTCTTAATTTCTTGCTCTTTTGGTGTATTCCCTGCATAAATTGAGGTATTAAAAATAAAAAGAGGGGATAAAAGTAAGCAAGAAATTTTGTTAAATCGCATGATTAACTCATAAATTATTTAAAATTAAAGATGTGTACTTTTATAACAAAAATCACATAATTTGATTGTTATGTTTTATAGAGTAAGTGCTTTATCTAAATATAAAAAAAAGCCCAACTGAGTCGGGCTTTTTTTGCAGTAGTTACCAGATTAGTAGCTTTCTGGTACTGCACTTAAAAATTCACGGCGTGCTTCTTTGTCAGTTTTAAAATCTCCGACAAATGAAACTGTACGAGTTGTAGATTCCTGTTTACCTACACCACGCATCATCATACACATATGTGCTGAATCGATCACGACAGCCACACCACGTGCGCCAGTCACTTCAGCTACCGCTTCGGCGATTTGTTGAGTTAAATTTTCTTGAATTTGCAAACGACGAGCAAACATCTCGGTAATACGTGCAAATTTAGATAAGCCAAGAACTTTGCCTTCTGGTAAATAGGCAACATGAACACGGCCATAGAACGGGAGGAGATGATGTTCGCAAAGCGAATAGAATTCAATATTCTTCACCAATACCATTTCATGGTTATCTGATGGGAAAACCGCATTATTGGTGACTTCTTCTAAAGTTTTACTATAGCCAGAAGTTAAATATGAAAAAGCTTTAGCCGCACGCACAGGCGTATCTTTAAGGCCGGGACGATTAAGGTCTTCACCGACGGCAGTCAGAATGTTTGCGTACGATTGCTGCATTGACATAAGGCGTATAAATTTACTCTATTAGACAAGCTCGGCATTGTATCAGAAACATGCCCTGATGTTCATAACTCGTCGCACTATATTTATCCTGTTCGGCGCGCATTAGATAAATGGTGAATAAATTTCATGTTTTTTATCGTTAATAGTCAATTATTTGAGCATGAAATGTGCAACTAATAGAGGTAAGTTATAAATGATCGCCTGATGGCATCATATTTGCAAATATGCCGTACTATAGAGCATAAGGATAAAACATGTCAGAACGTCCAATCACCTTTTTTTTTCGTGGTAGTCAGCAACAAGTAGAAAATGTATTACCCACCATGACAGTCTTACAATTTTTACGAGAATATACTCAAACGGGTAAGACTCGGCAGACTGGTACAAAAGAGGGCTGTGCTGAGGGCGATTGTGGTGCATGTACAGTAGTGATTGGTGAGTTGGTCAATGACAATCTGCAATTGCGCAGTGTGAATGCGTGTATTCAGTTTTTACCGACATTAGATGGTAAAGCCCTGTTTACAGTAGAAGATCTGCATAATTTATTGCCTACACAAGATGGAGCACTTCATCCAGTACAGCAGGCAATGGTGGATATGCATGGTTCACAATGTGGTTTTTGTACGCCCGGTTTTATCATGTCCTTATGGTCAATGTATGAAAATGAAAAACAACCTCCAAGCAAAGATAAAATCAGTGATTATCTTTCTGGAAATTTATGTCGCTGTACAGGCTATCGCCCTATTTTAGATGCAGCACAAAAAGCTTATGACTATCCACGTGTTGTATTAGAACGCCAAAAAATAATTGATGTATTAAAAGAGATCAAAACATTACCTGCATTACATTTAAATGATCATGGTCAACAATTCTTTGCACCAAAGATTTTGCAGGACTTTGCCGCATTACGCTTACAGTTGCCGCAAGCACGGATTGTTGCAGGTAGTACAGATGTCGGTTTGTGGGTAACAAAGCAGGGCCGTGATTTGGGCGATATGCTTTATATTGGTCAGGTGGACGAACTGAAAAGGATTGTAGTCACAGACTATGCTTTAACGATTGGGGCAAATGTCAGTTTGAGTGATGCACTCATCAAAATTTCAGAGTTTTATCCCGAATTTCAAGAATTACAGCGTCGTTTTGCTTCTATGCCGATTAAAAACGCAGGAACTCTAGGTGGAAATATTGCCAATGGTTCGCCTATTGGCGACTCAATGCCGGCATTAATTACCCTAGGTACACAATTGATTTTGCGTGTAGGTGAGCAGACTCGTGAAATCGCCTTGGAAGACTTTTATCTCGATTATCAAAAAACAGCATTACAGCTTGGTGAGTTTGTTGAGGCGATTGTTATTCCGCTTCGCGAAGGACAGACGCGTTTTAAATTTGCTAGCTATAAAATTGCTAAACGTTTTGAGCAAGATATTTCTGCGGTATGTGCGGCCATTTCATGTGAGTTAGATACTTATCATGTCGCTCACAATGTCAGAATTGCTTTTGGTGGCATGGCTGCTATTCCCAAACGTGCAAAATATGCAGAAGCCATATTGGAAGGTCAGCAACTTACAGCAGAATTGATCGTTCAGGCTCAAGAGGCATTATCGCAAGACTATCAACCTTTAGATGATGGACGTGCTAGCTCGGCATATCGGTTACACGTCGCGAAAAACTGTTTACAGCGTTTTTATGTAGAAAAAGTCCTGTCTAAAACGATTACTCGTGTGAATGACTTGATTGCTATGGTGGAGATCTAACATGAACCAAACCATTGACTTAAGAGTTTCTAAAAAATCCGCTAAAGCAGGCGACTCGATTCCACACGAGAGCGCCCATTTACATGTGACTGGGCAGGCGACCTATATCGATGATTTACCAGAGCTTGAGAATACCCTGCATCTGGCGGTCGGATTTTCAAATTGTGCCAAAGGTAAAATTAGTAAATTTGATTTGGATGCAGTACGTCTGGCTGATGGTGTCCATGCAGTTTTTTCGGCAAAGGATATTGATGTTGAAAATAATTGGGGACCAATTGTAAAAGATGACCCAATTTTTGCCGAAGAGCAGGTTGAGTTTTATGGCCAAGCCTTGTTTGTAGTTGTTGCTGAGAGTTATCAGCAAGCCCGTCAGGCAGTTCGCTTAGCAAAAATTGAGTATGTGACCGAAACTCCGATTTTAACGATTCAAGATGCGATTGAAAAAGAATCGTGGGTGTTACCGCCTGTTGAATTTAGTCATGGTGAAGTTGAACAGGCATTTCAAAACGCAGCCCATCAACTTTCTGGAACCATTGAGCTAGGTGGCCAAGAGCATTTTTATTTAGAAGGTCAGATTTCCTATGCGATTCCTCAAGAAAATCACAGCTTAAAAGTCTATTGCTCAACACAACATCCAACCGAAATGCAGCTGCTGATTTGTCATGCATTAGGCATGAACATGCATCAGGTGAGTGTGGAAAGCCGCCGTATGGGGGGGGGATTTGGCGGTAAAGAGTCGCAGTCGGCGCAGTGGGCATGCATTGCATCTTTGGCAGCACAAAAAACAGGCCGTCCGTGTAAATTACGTTTAGATCGTGATGATGACATGAGTGCTACAGGCAAACGTCATGGTTTTGCTTATGAGTGGTCTGTAGCCTTTGATGACAGTGGTGTTCTGCAAGGCTTAAAGGTACAACTGGCTTCAAACTGCGGTTTTTCGGCTGATCTTTCTGGGCCAGTAAATGAACGAGCAATTTGCCATATTGGCAACGCCTATTATTTAAATGCAGTTGAGCTACGTAACTTACGTTGTAAAACCAACACTGTGTCCAACACGGCATATCGTGGTTTTGGTGGGCCACAAGGTATGTTTGTGATTGAAAATATTATTGATGACATTGCTCGTTATTTAGGTTGTGACCCAGTTGAAATTCGTCAACGTAATTTCTTTGCCGAGCAGCCCGGTGCTGGACGTGACCGTATGCACTATGGGGCAGAAGTCCGTGATAATGTTGCGCCAAAATTAGTAGCCGAATTATTGCAAAGTAGTGATTATGCGAAACGCAAACAGAGCATTCATGCCTTTAATCAGAACAATGACATCATTAAACGTGGTATTGCGTTAACCCCATTAATGTTCGGTATTTCGTTTAATGCCGTACATTACAATCAGGCGGGTGCACTGGTCTATGTGTATATGGATGGCACTGTTTCTATTACCCATGGCGGTACAGAAATGGGACAGGGGTTATATACCAAAGTACGGCAGGTTGCTGCACATGAGTTGGGTTTACCAATCGATAGCGTTCGCTTAATTGCAACAGATACTTCTCGGATTCCAAATACTTCAGCAACGGCAGCATCGAGTGGCGCAGATCTAAATGGTAAAGCTGTTCAAAATGCCTGTATTAAAATTCGTGAGCGTCTGGCAAAACTTGCAGCAGAAATAAGTGATAGTGATGCTGACCAAATCCACTTTGAAGATAGTATGGTTTCAACAGCGAATGGTCATTCATGGACTTTTCCTGATTTGGTTCAACGGGCATATATGGCGCGTGTACAACTATGGGACAGTGGTTTTTATAAAACGCCAGAAATTCATTATGATCAGGTCAACCATTTAGGGCGCCCATTTTTCTATTATGCCTATGGTGCAGCCGTCAGTGAGGTCGCAGTAGATACGCTAACTGGGGAAATGAAAGTATTACGTGCCGATATTTTGCATGATGTTGGACGGTCAATTAACCCTGCAATTGATATAGGGCAAATTGAGGGTGGTTTTGTTCAAGGGATGGGATGGCTCACGACAGAAGAGTTATATTGGCAGCCGCAGGGCCCACACGCAGGCCGTTTATTTACCCATGCACCTTCAACTTATAAAATCCCGACCAGTGTGGATATTCCTCATATTTTTAATGTCAAATTGTTTAATAATCAAAATCAGGCAGACACCATCTACCGCTCCAAAGCAGTAGGCGAACCGCCATTTATGTTGGCATTATCTGTTTTCTCGGCAATTCGTCAGGCGGTACAGGCAGCTATTCCAGAAAATGCACCGCTCGTACTCAATGCTCCGGCAACTGCCGAAGAAATTTTACGTGCAATTGCGATTGGACGAGGACAAGCTTTGGCTGACCGCCCACAAGCTAAAATGTAGAAGATTATGCAACATTTACAATGGTGGACTGATTTTGTGGCGTGGCAAGTCGATGCTCTGCCTATGGTATTGGTCACAGTAGTCCGCGCTGATGGTTCAACACCACGAGAAGTTGGTGCAACCATGTTATTGCGGTTTAATTTGCAACAGCAATGGCAACAGTCCGATACGATCGGTGGTGGGCATTTAGAATTTCAGGCTATTGATATTGCTAAAGCAATGTTAAAAGAAACGGGAACTTCTGTGAGGCGTATTGAACGCTTTAACCTCAGTGCGCGGCTGGGACAGTGTTGTGGCGGAGTAATGTGGTTATTGTTTGAAAAAATATCACCCACTGATATCACATCGAATTTATCTGCGAGTTTGCAAGCATGGCGAGGTGGAAAGCATATATGGCGTACCGTCTCACATCAATATGTGTCCACTTGGCAGACTATGGAGATAGAACAACAACCAAGTTTCGAGTTTTATTCTGGCAGTAGTGAAGAATGGCAATTTGGCCAGCAGATTCAACCATATGCCATGCAAGTGCTAATTTGTGGAGCAGGGCATGTGGGGGAAGCAATTGTCCGTTGTTTATTGCCTATTGGTGTCAGAGTGAAATGGGTTGATCCGAGGGATGATATTTTCCCATCAGACTTACTGGAACAGGTGCAATGTTTAACGACTGATACATTAGACGTCGAGATTGAGCATTTTGACCGTTCAGGTGCAGTTTTAATTTTAACTCATGATCATCAATTAGATTTGCAACTGTGTTTTACAGCCTTGAAACCTAAGGAAAAACCATTTGCTTATGTTGGGATGATTGGCTCAAAAAGTAAAAGGGCTATTTTTGAAAAGCGTATGCAAATACGTGGTTATACCCCAGAAACATTACAACGTTTGGTTTGCCCGATCGGGATAGAGGGGATTTCATCGAAACAACCTGCAACGATTGCCGTTGCAGTAGTTGCTCAATTATTGCAGGTGTTTGATGTAAAGAAATGATCTTTCGGGATCATTTCTTTTGTTCGAACTTTGGATTTTTTTCTGCACGTTTAAGCAGAACGAGAACAGCACCTGTGCCACCTTGATTTTCAGGCGCACTTACAAATGCTAAAACATCGCGGTGTTGACGTAACCATCCGTTGACATAGGTTTTTAAGACCGCTTCAGGGCCTTTGCCATGCACAATTTTGATGACATTTTGATTTTCATCTTTTGCCATCTGAATAATTTGTAAAACTGCGTCACGTGCTTGTTCAATGGTACAGCCGTGTAAATCTACAGCTTCAAACCAACGCATCTTGCCTGCTTTTAAATCTTCAAAAACCTTATGTTGAAGAGTCGCAATGCGATAGCTTAACGTTGCTTGGCTTGCGACAGGATTTAAAGCAGCTTGAGTGTCTGACAATTCAGCATGTTCGGTATCACGGCCACCTTCGGCAGCTGCACGTTTAGCTAATGTTTGAGCATCAACTTTTTTTGCACGAGGAACTCTTACATCAGCAATATTACTATTATTGATGGGTTTAACACCTGCTACAGCGCTTTGAAACAGATTTGCATTTTCCAATTCTTCAGACTCAGCCTGAGGTTGTTTGGTCTCAGGCTGACTTGCGATTTTGCTTGAATGAGGATTGGAGATTTGCTTTTTAAATTGCTTCAATAACTTTTGTTGCTCTTTAGAAAGCGATGAATCTTTATTACTCATATATCTTCATTAAACCGTTTGAGGTTGTCCAAAAAGGGCAGTAAAAGCTTGATCTGGACGTGGTTGTTTCATAAAACTTTCGCCCACCAAGAAACTGTGAATATCATGCTCTTGCATCATGCGCACATCATCTGGTGTCGCAATACCGCTTTCAGTAATTAATAAACGTGAGGCCGGAAGTAATTTTTTCAAACGAATAGACGTATTTAAATCCACATCAAACGTTTTTAAATTACGGTTATTCACACCTAATAAACATTGCTCAGAAAGCTTTAAAGCGCGTTCCATTTCTTCTTCGTCATGAACTTCAACTAATACATCGAGTTGATGTTCAAACGCAGTTTTAGACATTTCTTCGAGTTGCTGGTCAGACAAACATGCAACAATTAATAAAATACAGTCAGCATGCAAAGCACGTGCTTCAACTACATTATATGGATCGATCAGAAAGTCTTTACGTAAAGCAGGCAGGGTACAATGACTGCGAGCAATCGCAATATTCTCATCTGCACCCTGAAAGAAATCAACATCGGTCAGTACCGATAAACATGCTGCTCCAGCTTGTTCATACTGCTCTGCAATTTCGGCAGGATTAAAGTCTGCGCGAATAATCCCTTTTGATGGAGACGCTTTTTTAATTTCAGCAATCACACCTGGACGTTTATGTTTTAAAGCATTTGCAAAGCCACGCACTGGAGTCGCAGCTTTTGCTAATTCTTCAATATCTTGCAAATTACGTTGTTTTAAACGCGCAGCAAGTTCCTCATGTTTACGGTCAACAATTTTACCTAAAATGGTATTTTGAATATTAATCATGAGAAGTCCTTAATCTGCCTGACATTGTTTTAATGTTTTGGTAAATTCAGCCAAAACACTCATTTTTTCTAAAGCTTGTCCGCCATAAATAATATCTTGCGCGAAGGTAACAGCCTGAGCATAAGTCTTGGTAATGCCAGCTACATAAATACCTGCGCCTGCATTAAGCGCAATCATGTTTGCTGCTTTTTCACCAATATCGGATTTATTTTTACTTAAAGCATCTTTAATCAATTTTAGACTTGCCGTTGCATCAGCAACCACCAAACCACTTAAGGTTTGTGACTCAATTCCGACATCTTCAGGATTAAGTGTCCATTCAGTAATTTCGCCGTCTTTCAGTTCGGCAACAGCAGTAGGAGCAGCAAGACTGATTTCATCAAGACCATCTTTTGAATGAACAACCATCACGTGTTCAGCACCGAGTTGCTTCATAACCTCTGCAATTGGGCGGCAAAGTTCATCTGAAAATACACCAATGACAAAGCGTTTCACGCCCGCTGGATTCGTAAGCGGCCCGAGTAAATTGAAAATACTGCGGACACCAAGTTCGCGACGTGGCCCAGCAGCGTATTTCATTGCTTTATGATGGTTTGGTGCAAACAAGAAACCTATACCCATTTCACGGATACAGCGTTCAGTTTGTTGCATATCTAAATCAAGATGAATACCTGCTTGTTCAAGTAGATCTGATGAGCCTGATTTACTTGAAACACCACGGTTACCATGTTTGGCAATGGTTGCACCGGCTGCCGCAATCACAAAGCTTGAAGCAGTAGAGACATTAAATAAGTTTTGCCCATCGCCGCCAGTACCCACAATATCAACTAAATGTTTGATATCACTGACATCAATTTTAATCGCAAATTCACGCATGACACGTGCAGCTGCAGTCATTTCATCAATACTTTCACCCTTCATGCGTAAGCCCATCATTAAAGCACCAATTTGTGCTTCAGTTGCCTCACCTTGCATGATGCTGCGCATGATGTCTTCCATTTGAGGCTGAGTCAAATGAATGTTTTTGGTAATGTGGTTGAGCGCCTGTTGGATATTCATAGTCATGATTTACAGCATTAATGATTAAAATTTTTAGGTGAAGTTGATCAAGAGTGGAAGGTTCGGCTTGTTGCGTCCCATGATTCACTAGCTACGGGGAGCTATGTTAGCAGAAAATAATCAAAGATTTTTGTTGTTCGATCATAGTTTTAAAAATTTTGCTCGTTTCTTACTTTAGTTTGATTAATAAACAGAATTTATTTATGGAAAAAGGTTTTAGTTTATTGTGAGTTTTTATGATAAATAATTAACCATTTGGTATATCTTAAACGCAAATATACCTAGGAGAAATGTGTATAAATTAATCAAATTAAAGTGGATATATTAGGGCAATCTTTATTTTGTCTACTAATAAATATGTATTTAAATAACTTGAAATATCTAGGGACGTTAAAAAATAAGCGCTCATTTATTTTTGTATTTGTTGCACTTTTTCATCCATTAGAAAGCTATGCACAAGAAACTGTAGAGCAACCACAAAACCAAACTAAACCAGATAAAGTAGTTCGTGTTGCAGTAACAGGCTCAAGGATTTCAAAAGCACAAAAAGATGGCCCGACCAGTGTGACGGTAATCACGGCAGCCGATATTGAAAAACAAGGTTTTAGTAATGCATTTGACGCACTCAATAATTTGACGCAGAACACGGGTTTTGTACAAGGTGCCGATTATGGAAATACTTTTACACCTGCGGCTAACGCTATTAGCTTAAGAGGCTTAGGACCTAATCATACTTTAACTTTGATTAATGGACATCGGGTTGCAGACTATCCTGTACCTTATGATGGCTCTGTCAATTTCGTAAATTTAGCCAATATTCCAACTGCCATTATTGACCGTATTGAAATATTAAACGGTGGTGCCTCTGCAATTTATGGTTCAGATGCAATTGCTGGTGTGGTGAATATCATTCTGAAAAAGAAAACAGACGGCACACAGTTTAATATCAAGGCGGGTGGAACAAAAGAAGGTGGTGAAAACTTACGTTTACAACTGAGTGGCAGTAAGACTTTAGACAAGCTCAGCCTTGTTTATGGGGTTGAACTCAGTGGCCGTGAACCGATATGGGCAGCCGATCGAGATTTTATGAAGAGCCGAACTCGTTTAGGAGAAAAACCCGACACTATTGTGGGTCGTAAAAATGCTGATACTGGTAAATATCTTTCAATTGGTGGGTGTCAGGCCTTTAATGGTTTATTTAACGGATCAGTCAATAATATTGGACAAGCAGGGGCGGACAATTGTGCCAGTGGTTTGGCTCGACCGACTTATTGGACTGTTCAAACTCAAAATCGCAGTCAAAATGGTTATCTCGGTTTAGATTATGAGTTAAATGATAAAACTCAATTATTTGCAGATTTTTTGATTGGGGCAAACCAAATTGAAAATAATACCCGTAGTCCGACATGGACTTCTTTAGCTGCAACGAGTGGTTATTTCCTAAATCAAGATTCGGGAAATTATGAAATTTGGAATCGCCGTTTTGCACCTGAAGAATTAGGCGGGGTAGAACGAATAAATAAAAAATGGAAAGAACTTTCTTCTAACTTAAATTTTGGAATTCGAGGCGATATTGGAGAGACGAGCTGGAGTTATGAAGCAGCCTATAATGGTTCCATCTATACCAGTCAGCTACGCCGCCAAGGCTTATTACGCTCGAATGTTGATGAGTACTTCTTAGGTAAGCAACTTGGTACAGATGTAGATGGTATTCCTATTTATTCACCTCATTTAGATCGTTTAAGTCGACCACTCACAGCAAGTGAATTTGAAAGCATTTCGGGAACCACAAAAGAAAAAGATAAGTCGTGGGCACAAAGTTTGACCCTAAGTGCGAATGGTGACGTATTTAAGCTACCTGCAGGAACTGCCAAACTTGCGGCTGTGGCTGAAATTGGGCGTCAAGGCTTCTCGATTAAGCCAGATGAGGCGATCGAAAATGGTGAATATTATAATTTAAGCTCTAGTGGCGAATATGGAGGAACACGGACCCGCCAAGCACTCGGCGCTGAATTATTCTTACCCTTAGCAAAACCGTTAAATTTAACCCTGTCCGGACGCTATGACCGTTATGCTTTGTCAGATAACAGCATTGATAAGCTAACTTTCGGTTCGGGTCTCGAGTTTAGACCACATCCGACTTTATTAGTGCGTGGTAATTACGCGACCAGCTTCCGTGCACCAGATATGAACTATCTGTTTTTAAATAAGCAAAAAGGTTATTTCGCAAGTACCACCGATTATTTACGTTGTAGCCAAACGGGACAACCTTTAGATAAATGTAGCTTTAAAGATTACGCACCTGGGGCGAACTACACTTTAACCGGAAACAAAGAGCTAAAACCTGAAGAGGGTAAATCTTATGGTGCAGGTTTTGTTTGGTCGCCAACCAATAAGTTTGATATCAGCGTCGATTACTGGGATATCAAAATTGATAATCTTGTGACGAACTTAAGTGAGGACAAAATTCTACGTTTGGAAGCAGATTGTCGTTTAGGCAACCAAGATGTTAACTCTGCAGCCTGTGTTGATGCATTAGCACGTGTGGAGCGTAACCCTGCAAATGCAGTTGTCGACCCAAATGTAATTAAGAATATTAATATTGTTCCAATTAATGCTGCATCAGACCATACCCGCGGGATTGATTTCACTAGCAGATGGCGCTGGAAAACAGAGAGCTTTGGTAACTTTCTCTGGACGATCAATTATAGCCGTGTACTAGAACATGAATATCAACAATCAAAAGATGGCGAGAAAGATGACTACTTAAAAGATTTAACTATTCCGGATTGGCGTGACCGATTTAATACCAGTCTCAGCTGGAGCTTTGGAGATTGGGCATCAACAGTGTTAGTTAATCGTTATGGCAAAATTCCAAACGGCGACCAGACTGCCTATTTAAGCCCAACGTATTTGGTGAACTGGAGTGGTACTTATCAAATCTCTCCAAAAGCTTCTGCTTCAATCATTATTAATAACTTGTTTGACAAAGTGAAACGAGATGACACAGGCGGTTGGCCGTATTATCCGGTAGGATCATATTCGCCATTCGGCCGTCAAGGTTGGTTGGAGTTTAACTATAAATTTTAAGAATGATGTATGGATGCAGCGATGTGGTACAGCAATTGCTGCATCTTTTTATTTAAAACTACAGAGGATAAAACCCCTTATGTTGGTCAAGCCTTCATTTAAAAAAAGATTACTACTTACAACATTATTATCTTTATCGGCAACACAGATTTTTGCATCGAATAACAGTGAACAAATCCCGATTGGTAAATTACCCGAGTGGGTCGTACCCGAATCTTATGATTTAGATTTTAAGATTGATCCCGCACAAAAAGGCTATACCGGTAAAACCACTATTCATTTAAAGCTGGCTCAAGCCACAGATCACATCTGGATTCATGGTAAATCTTTGACGGTGAAAGATGTGAATATCATATCTGCAGAGGGTGCTAAAACCAAAGCAAAATATGAACAAGCCTCTGAGATAGATGGGGTAAGTAAAATTAAATTTGCCAAGACTTTGCCCGCAGGCCAGTATCAACTCGTTCTAGATTTTAATGCGGCGTACGACCAGCAGCTCGACGGTATTTATAAAATCGAGTTTGAGGGTAAACCTTATGTGATGACTCAAATGGAAGCAATTAGTGCACGCCAGTCATTCCCGTCATTTGATGAGCCACGTTTTAAAACTCCGTTTAATATTCGTTTGACGATTCCAAGCAAATATTCAGGGTTTGCCAATACCCAACAAACTTCCGAGCAAGCAGAGAAGTCGGGTTGGAAAACACTTAGTTTTGCACAAACTAAACCACTACCAACGTATTTACTTGCGTTGGCTGTCGGACCGTGGCAATTACAAAAAGGGCCAGATATTGGGGCAACTTCATGGCGTAAGCAGCCGATCCAGTTACGTGGTATTGCGCCCGATGCTAAAGCTGAAAAAATGCAGCATGCTTTATCTGAAACGCCAGCCATTTTAAAAACTTTAGAAGATTATTTTGCCTTTGGTTATCCATTTGACAAGCTCGATTTACTTGCAGCACCAGACTTTGCGGCTGGGGCTATGGAAAACCCGGGGCTAATTACTTTTAGAGACTATTTAATGTTGCTAGATAAGGACTCACCAGTCTCTTTTGTACAGAATTCATTTAACGTCAATGCACATGAGCTGGCGCATCAATGGTTCGGTGATGTGGTCACGATGCCATGGTGGGATGATCTGTGGCTTAATGAATCTTTTGCGACATGGATGCAAAGCAAAATCACTCAAAAACTACATCCCGAATTTAATGCTGACCTAGAACGTATTGCAGATACTGCTGATGCGATGAAAAGTGATAGTTTAGTGAGTGTACGTCGTATTCGTCAGCCTATTTTAAGCAATGCTGATATTCAAACTGCTTTTGATGGCATTACATACCAAAAAGGTGCGGCTGTTTTAAATATGTTTGAAAGCTATTTGGGCGAAGAAAAATTCAAACAAGGAGTACGCAATTATATTAATAAGCACCAATATGGTAATGCGACAGCCAATGATTTAATTAGCGCTTTAGCAGAGCAGTCTGAGCAAGGTGAGCGCTTTGCCAAAGCGATGAAAAGTTTCCTTGATCAACCGGGTGTACCTTTAATCAATACTTCACTACAGCAAGAAGGCAATAAAGTCTTTTTAAATGTGAAGCAAACTCGTTATTTACCTGTGGGCTCAAAAGGTGATGCAAGAAGCCTCTGGGGCGTACCGTTATGTGTACGTTATGAAGTTCCAAATGCAGCCAGTAAGGTCCAGTGTGAGCTGGTAGACCAAGCAGAAGCTAAGATTGAACTCAAAGGTGCTAGCCTTGGCAGTTGGTATATTCCAAATGCAGATGCGGCAGGGTATTACCAATTCAGTTTGCCTCAAAAAGAGTTTACTCGTCTAACTGCCGCTACAGAGAAGCTTTCTAACAGTGAACAGTTGGCCTACGCCTACGCGATTTCAGCGGCATTTAACCATGGCGATATTAATTTATTGGCTGTCGTAGATGCTGCCAAGAAATTTGCCAATTCAAATAGCCGACAAATTAGTACAGCGCTGTTTTCTCAGTTAAGTACCATTCATCGTCATGTGTTGAAAACGGAAGCTGAACGTGAACATTTTAGAAAAGTCTTGGCCAATTTATATTTACCAAAATTAAATCAGTTGGGTTATGTAAACAAAAAAGATGAATCAGCCGAAGACAGTTTATGGCGTAGCGAGTTAGTTAAGTTTCTTGCTTTAGATATTCAAGTTCCCGAAGTCCGTACACAACTGTTAAAACAGTCAGATGCACTCTTTGCTCAAAAGCAGCTTAACTTTGCGCAAGTAACACCTGAATTATTACCAACCATTTTAGCTATTCGTGTACAAGAAAAAGGCCAAGCTGTTTTTGATCGTTTATCGGGAGAGTTACAACGCGTGACTCAACCGACACAACGTCTTGCGATTCTTACAGCCCTAGGTTCAGCAAATCAAGAAGCAACACGCCAACAAGCACGACAGTTGATTTTGAACCCGCGTGTTAAAGTCGGTGAAGTTCGTACTGTGGTTAACTCCATCAATAATTATGGAGATGAACAAGGTGGCTTATGGTCTTGGTTTAAGGTAAATCATGACGCCGTATTTGATCGTTTAGGTAAATCTTCGGCTGGGCGTTTTCCTGCAATGTTCAGTGGGGCAGCATGTACCCAACAACAAGCAGTCCAGTTAAATGACTTTTTTGCACCACGAACTAAAGAATTGGTCGGGGTAGAAAGAGGATTGAAACAGACCAAAGAACGTATTCAACTCTGCGAATCTTTGGTGGCAAAACAAGATGGATCAATTGTGCAACAGTTAAAGTTGTAATTGATTCAAGCATTAAAAAAGCCAACTGATCGTAGTTGGCTTTTTATTCAGGTTACTTATCAAATTACTTTTAAAATAATCTATTTACGGCTGACTTATGCATAGATATCTAAAAAGTTTTTAAATATTTGATGGCCATGCTGACTCAAGATCGACTCGGGATGGAACTGCACACCTTCAACAGGCAATGTCTTATGTTTAACACCCATGATTTCTTCCATTGAACCATCTGCTTCATTGGTCCAGCACGTTACTTCAAGGCAATCAGGCAGTGTTTGCTGATCAATCACCAATGAATGATAACGAGTTGCCGAGAATGGACTAGGCAGATTACTGAAAATACCTTTATTGCTGTGGTACATATCAGATAAACGTCCGTGCATCACCGTTTTGGCTCTTACAATTTTTCCGCCAAAAGCTTGCCCGATACTTTGATGCCCTAAACACACGCCAAGCAAAGGAATTTTCCCAGCAAAGTGGTTAATTGCAGGAATTGAAATACCAGCTTCACTTGGAGAACAAGGACCAGGACCAATTACGAGGTATTTAGGTTGCCATCGTTCAATATCCTCTAATGTGACTTGATCATTGCGAACAACTTTTACTTCCTGATCCAACTCGCCAAAATACTGGACGATGTTGTAGGTAAAAGAGTCGTAATTGTCGATCATTAGAAGCATGATGAACTTAACCTCATGATAGTTAATATATATTTAATAAGTGACTAGAGATTTACTCACAATATTGCTCACTTTTTAAAAAGTACCTTTATTTGATCAAATAAAAAGCCGCTTTCTAAGCGGCTAATGTACCAGAATTTCCTTGTCTTGTAATAACTTCATGCTTTATTGCTAGCAAAAGCATATTAATAATTATAAGTTGATGTATTTCATAAACTAAAAAGAGTCGGGGAAATCGATAATTTAATTTGAAATTGTCTCTATGTTATTAGGCAAAATCTGCCACACAAAATTTTCTTGATTCAGTGGAGTAAAGCCTATTTGTTTATAGAAACCTGAGGCTGTACTGGTAAGTAACATAATTCTGCGAAGTTTGAGAGACCCCAAGTGTTCTAAGCAACATTCCATTAACCATAGCCCTAAGCCTAATTTTTGAAATTCATCGATCACAAAAACATCTTTTACATAAGCAAAGGTTGCGTAGTCTGTAATGATACGAGCAAGACCAATTTGTTGGTTGTTCGGATCATATAACCCAAAGCATAAACTGTTTTGTATGGCGACTTGCATTGTTTCTAAATCAATCCCTTTTGCCCATTTTGAATGGTATAAAAAAGAATGAATCACTTCTATGTCGAGTTTAGAGGGATCTGTAGAAACAGTATAATGATCATCACGGGTGACTGCGAAATTGGATACCTGCATAGGGAAACCCTTTAATTCAAAGAAACATCGAATACGGTTAAAAATAGCATAGTGCTTACAAAGTTTTCTTCAAACTACCTCTTTATAGTTACCATTATGTTTCGTAATCACTAATAAAAATTAAAAATTGCTTGATGGCTAATAGTTGAAGGGTTTTTGATGAAAAATTTCGCTTCACTTTATTTTTTAGAAAAAAAGAGCACTTTCTTATTAGAACTTTATTTAACTCAACCAGCTTTGATACATCTTAATTTGTTAGAAAATAGAGATAACTACAACTCAGGCAAAATAAGCTTTTCATTAGAAATAGAAAATTATTCTGCCTGAGTTAAAAAAGAAGATTAAATCGCTCTAGTGTTGTAAATCAACCAATCTAAAACATCGCCAGACAAGTGTTCAGCTAGTCTTTCCTGAACAGTTTGATGGTAACGATTTAACCAGTCTTTTTCTTCATTATTAAGCATATCAACAACGATACAATCTAAATGAATGGGGCAAAGGGTCAGTGTTTCAAACTCCAAGAATTCACCGTAAGTTTTTTCAAACCCTGAGTGAAGTTTGTTAGCAACCAGATTTTCAATGCGAATACCGTATTGTCCCTCATGGTATAAGCCCGGCTCGTTAGAAATAATCATTCCTTCACGCAACTTACTGTAGGCATGTATAGGCGCGTAATAAGAAAGAACTTGCGGACCTTCATGAACATTAAGCGCAAAGCCTACGCCATGACCTGTTCCATGTCGGTAATCTAGACCATGTTGCCATAAAGTATTGCGACAAATTGAATCGAGTAGAGGAGCAGCTAAACCTTCTGGATAAATCGTTTTTGCCAAAGCAATGTGACATTTTAAAACCAGAGTATAGTCACGTTTTTGTTGCCCTGTTGGCGTGCCTACAGGAATAACACGAGTAATATCGGTTGTTCCATCAACATATTGCCCACCTGAGTCAATGAGTAATAGACCATCACCTTCGATAAATGAATAGTGCTCTTCAGTTGCACGGTAGTGGGGTAGAGCACCATTAGCATTAAAGCCAGCAATCGTTGAAAAACTTGGCCCTATAAATCCATCTTGCTGAGTACGGAAAGCTGTAATCTTTTCATCAATAGTGAGTTCTGAAATACTTTCACCGTGATGAAGTGCTTTCTCTAACCAATGGAAAAAGTGGCAAAGCGCGACTCCATCTTTAACCATTGCATGACGGATATGAGCAATTTCACTTTCATGTTTACGCGATTTAAAAAGCGTACTCGGGTTGATGTCATATATAACCCGAATATCTTTTGCGATGGCTTGTTCATGAAAAATTGAGACTTTGGCTGGATCTAAAAGTACCGAGGCATCTGAAATATTCGATAAAAACTTAGCTGTATCTTCGTAGTTACGAATTTCAATACCATCGGTTGCCAAAGCTTGCTGAATGCTTACATCAACTTTTTCAGCATCAATAAAAAGAACAGTTTGTTTTGCACTGACATATAAATGTGAAAGAAACACAGGGTTATATTCTACATCTTGCCCACGTGCATTTAAGATCCATGCAATATCGTCTAAAGATGAAATGAAATGACCCGCAATATTCTTGCTAGCTAATGTCTCACGAATAGCCTGAATTTTCTCTTTACGAGATAGGGCATTTAACCCTTCAGGCATGAAATGAATTTTCTTTGATGGAAGTTCTGGGCGGTTTAACCAAATCTCTCCAATTAAATCTTGTTGAGTTTCGAGTTTATAATTATTAACTCGTGCAGTATGTTCGAGTGCCTTAAATTGCTGAACCGATAAGGTATGTCCATTTACCACAATGACTGATTCTGGTTGTAGATTTTTTTCAATCCAAGCGAGATGTGTTGAAGATTCATCACTTGTTAATTTTTGAAGATCAAAGCCAGTTCCAACAAGTTGTTGCTCTGCTTGTACCCAATAGCGACCATCTGCCCAAAGGCCAGCAAAGTTTTGGGTCACGACGAGCGTACCAACCGAACCACTAAAACCACTTAACCACTGCCTTGCTTTCCAGTAGTCTGGTAAATATTCTGACATATGCGGATCGGCACTCATCACAATCAAAGCATCAACATGCTGATTGCGCATGAGTTCACGAAGTTTCTCAAGTTTCTCTGGAACAGTTAAAACGCTCATATAGTTTCCAACTCAGGTTGAACTTTACTGGTACTTTTGTTCATTAATCTATTGATAGGTTTCTTTAATAAAAATAACACGATTGCGCCAATCACTAACGCTAAAACACATCGCATAAATAAGGTAGGTAAATGATTAATACCATCCGCTGATACATGCCCGCCAATAAGACCAGCGATAAGATTACCTAAAGCTGAACCTGTAAACCATAGACCCATAATTTGACCACGTATAACATCAGGTGCAAGTTTAGTCATAGTTGATAAACCAATCGGGCTTAAACAAAGTTCTCCGATAGTAAGTAGAAATAAAGTTCCGACTAACCAAAATGGTGAAACTAGGCCGCCAGCAATAGCAAAACGGCTTGCAAATGACATCAACAAGAAACCACCTGCTGCCAGTAAAAGTGCAATAATAAATTTACTGATATAACTTGGGTCTTTATTTGACTTACCAAGTTTAGCCCAAAGCCATGCTGCAATTGGGGCAAAAATAATAATAAACAGAGCATTAATTGATTGAAACCATACTGCTGGAATCTCAAATCCGAAAACAATACGGTCTGTGTAGTCTTGCGCAAATAGGTTAAAAGATGTTGGTTTTTGCTCAAAGGCAGACCAAAAAAGAGCTGATGTTGCTAATAAGACAAAGCAGATAATAATTTTAAATTTTTCATGTTTTTCTAAACCAAGGAAAAATAATAAATAGATAAAATAAGCGATAATTCCAACGCCGATTCCGACTGTTAAATAAGTTGCTACCGCGACTGGATTGATATGAATAACGCCAAAGAAAGTAAGAGCAATAACGACTGCAACAGATAGTAAAAATGAGAAAGCAATTTTTGGCGCATTTCTATTTTCTACGACAGGTTTATTCCAATTGTCAGTTTGCTGACGCAATTGGTTGAATGATTGTAGTTGAGGAATGGCTAATGCACGGAAGATGAGTAATGCAATCAACATTCCAAGGCCGCCAATCCCAAAACCTAGATGCCAGCCATGATCACGAGCCAATATACCTGTAATAAGCGGGGCAAAAAACGACCCCATATTGATTCCCATATAAAAAATGGAGAAGCCGGCATCTCGTCTACTATCCTGAGCTTTATATAATGTTCCGACAATCACTGAAATACAGGTTTTAAATAAACCTGATCCAAGAACAATAAGGACTAAGCCGAAATAAAAAAAGAATTGATCGAAGATGGGGGTAAGCGCAATTGATAAATGACCTAATGCAATAATGAGGGAGCCATACCAGACGGATCGTGCTTGGCCTAACCAGTTGTCAGCAATCCAACCACCTAAAACGGTCATTAAATACATAGAGCCTGCAAATAACCCAACAATTGCGGCGGCAGTAGGACGATCAAGACCTAAACCCCCATCATTGACCATCGCGACCATATAAAGAACGAGTAAGGGGCGAATTCCATAGTAAGAAAAGCGTTCCCATAGCTCTGTAAAAAATAAAGTTTTTAAGGGTTTTGGATGGCCGAAAAAAGCTGTGTCACATTGTTCGAGTTCATGCTTCATTTCAAATCCTTTGAACATATTTGTAGTTTAATAAGCCAAACTTTTAGTTTGTTTAGTTATAAAAAAAAGTTATGTTTTATTTTTTAGATTTTTTTAAATTGAAAAGCAAGTTGGTCATGTATAAAAAAGGTATATAACAAATGGTAAAAAATCCCTTTAGTTTCTTACTGCACCAAAGCTGATCAAAACCTGTTTCACGGTAGAGAACTTGATAAGCGAAAGAAAACTAATTTTATAAAACTTCATTATTTATTGAGGTAAGGGATGATTCGATCGCTAACGTTTTTAAATTTTTGAGAACTATTTTTTGAAGAGATATTTGCATTAGAACCTTTTGGTAAAGGCATGGATAGATATAGAAGAGACAACTAAAGGTTAAAATTTTATAAGTCATCTTTTATTATTTTTATTCATTGTAATAAGAAAGTCAGCTTTCTATATGAGAAAGTATTATGATCATGAATGACTGTTAGATATTGATGCGATGATTCATATTGGCGCAACAATTTTGCACTAAATTAGGGCGATTGCGAGCTATTCTTGTATGTCATAATTTGAAAATGTCTGAATATGGTGCATTTAACTATGCAAACAGTATAATGGGTTCAAGACAAGGGGCCTAAATCATGGATAGTTATAAGCAATTCAATGTTTTAGGTAAGTCTTATAAAGTTGGTATGAGAATTGCTATATAAATACCAGCAATTAACACGCACTTAACAAGTGCAACAAAATTTCATTGGAGCAAAATGAGCATGGCGAACAAGGTCCTTCAACTCATACAAGAAAGTGGCGCAAAATGGGTCGATTTTCGCTTTACTGATACTAAGGGTAAAGAACAGCACGTAACTTACCCAGCTGATTCTATTGATGAAGATACTTTTGAAGACGGTAAAATGTTTGATGGTTCTTCAATCGCTGGTTGGAAAGGCATTGAAGCATCTGACATGATCTTACGTCCAGATGCAGAAACTGGTTTCATCGACCCGTTCTTTGCTGAACCAACTGTAGTTGTGACTTGTGACGTTATTGAACCTTCAACTGGTCAAGGTTATGAGCGTGACCCACGTTCGATTGCTCGCCGTGCAGAAGAATACTTAAAATCTACAGGTATCGGTGATACTGCATTCTTTGGTCCAGAACCAGAATTCTTTGTATTTGACGAAGTGAAGTGGGACATCGATATGTCTGGCGCTCGTCATACATTAATCGCTGAAGAAGCTGCTTGGTCTACTGGTAAAGATTACGAGTCTGGTAACTCTGGTCACCGTCCACGTGTTAAAGGCGGTTACTTCCCAGTTCCTCCAGTTGATTCTTCACAAGATATGCGTGCAGAAATGTGTGCAAAAATCGAAGACATCATGGGCCCAGGTCGTGTAGAAGTACATCACCACGAAGTTGCTTCTTGTCAGTTAGAAATTGGTGTGAGCTTCAATACACTTGTACGTAAAGCTGACGAAGTTCAACAGTTCAAATATGCTGTTTGGAACGTTGCTCACCAATATGCAAAAACTGCAACCTTTATGCCTAAACCAATGGTAGGTGATAACGGTTCTGGTATGCATGTTCACATGTCTATCTCTAAAGATGGCAAGAACTTGTTTGCTGGTGATGAATATGCAGGCCTTTCAGAAATGGCATTGTACTTCATCGGTGGTGTAATCAAGCACGCTCGTGCATTGAATGCAATCACAAACCCATCTACAAACTCATACAAGCGTTTGGTTCCTCACTTCGAAGCGCCAATCATGCTTGCTTACTCAGCACGTAACCGTTCTGCGTCTATCCGTATTCCATACGTTTCTAGCCCTAAAGGTAAGCGTATCGAAGCTCGTTTCCCAGACCCAATGATGAACCCGTACTTAGGTTTCGCTGCATTGTTAATGGCTGGTATCGACGGTATCCAAAACAAGATCCATCCGGGCGAAGCTGCTGATAAGAACTTGTACGATCTTCCTCCAGAAGAAGAAGCAAAAATCCCAACAGTTGCTCATAGCTTAGATATGGCTCTTGAAGCACTTCAAGCAGATCACGAATTCTTGTTAAAAGGTGGCGTGTTCACTAAAGAAATGCTTGATGCATACATCGAACTTAAAACTGAAGATGTACGTCGTCTTAATACGACTACTCACCCAGTTGAATTCGATATGTACTACAGCTTGTAATACATATTTTTGTAAAAAAGCCTGCTTATGCAGGCTTTTTTATTGCTTGGAATGTTGATTGAATTCTCTACGTTTTTTATCAAAAAATTGGGGTAAACTAGGTGCGAGTTTTCATGTGAGTAGATTATGCGTAAACGACAACCAGTACTTAAACAGGAAAAGACTTTAAATCCTGAATTGAAAACATGGTTGTATGCGTCTGGTTCACTGACCCAACAATTGACTGAACTTGGCGGTGGCCAGTTTAGTGTAAAGCCTTTTCAAGAACATTTTCAGCGTTTAACTTTTGCAGATAGTCAGTGGATGAAGATGTCTCATGCTCACACTTCGTGGGTAAGGGAAACCTATTTATATGGCTGTGAAGCAGAACCATGGGTTAAAGCAAAAAGTATTTTTCCAATTCAAAGTTTACAAAAAAAAGCCCGTATATTTCAGCACATTGGTTCTAAGCCAATTGGCTTTTTTCTATTTCAAAGAACAACACCACTTTGTGACCGCCGTGTCATTCGTTTGCCAGAAGGTTGGACAAGACAAAGTTGCTATACTTGGCATGGATGTAAATTTATTGTTCAAGAAACATTCTTACCAGCTTTTGAAGCTTTTTTAAATCAGCAGCACGACAAGGAATTACTATGACGACTGCAACAAGCATCACATGGCGTCAGCGTTTAGAGGCTTATTATTATCTCTGCCGATTTGATAAGCCCGTTGGAACAGAACTCGTCTTTTGGCCAACCATGTGGGCACTTTGGATTGCAGCAGAGGGAATGCCACCTCTACATATTCTTTTGGCGATGGTATTAGGTACAATTTTTATGCGTGCCGCTGGCTGTGCAATTAATGACTTCGCTGATCGAAAAGTGGATGGACATGTAGAGCGTACAAAAACACGCCCTTTGGCAACAGGGGTAATCCGTCCAAGAGAAGCGGTGTACGTATTTTTAGCATTAGTATTTGCCAGTGCTTGTACACTTTTCTTTTTACCTATCGCGACGTTCTACTGTGCATTAGGGGGCTTGGCTTTAGCATTTATATATCCGTTTATGAAGCGTTATACCCATTTACCGCAAGTCGTGTTAGGTATGGCATTTTCTTGGGGTATTCCAATGTCATTTACTGCAATGGGTAAGCCTTTAGATATAACGTGTTGGCTAATTTATTTTGGTAATTTAGCATGGACAGTGGCTTTTGACACTCAATATGCAATTACAGATCGTGAATATGATTTAAAAATTGGTGTGAAATCTACCGCTATTCTTTTTGGTCGATATGACATTCAGATTATTGCGCTTTTACAAGCAACTAGTCTTGTTTTGATTGGCACTACACTGTATTTAGAAAATATCTTATTTCCATGGGCGATCATTGCTTTAATTGTTGTTGCATTCGATTTTATATATCAAACAATTAAAACCAAAGACCGCAACCCTCAAGTATGTTTTTGGGCATTCCGTCACAATCGCTGGGTTGGATTAATCATTTTTCTAGGAATATTTTTAAATTTCATATAGTAAAAATGACCGCAAGGTTGAAAAGTGTTCTATGCAGAGCACTTTTTTTATGTCTTAATATTCGTGCATAAAAAAATATGCGGAATAAATAATACATAAAAAAGGATATTCTATGAAACGGTCAAAAATTGCTTTAGCTATAACATTATCGGTTTCAACATTATTTCTTGCAGCATGTAATGACAATGATGATGACTATGTTGGCGTAAACCCTGATAAAACCTATCTGTCTGAAAAAGCCTATTCTAAAGATAGCTTAAGCGGTGCTTCATCTATAAAAGTTATGACTTATAACATGGTCAATGTACAAGGAAAAACAGCTGAAGCAACTGCTTTGGTAATGTTCCCTAAAGTGACTCAGCCGAAAGATGGTTATCGCGTAGTGGTATGGGAGCACGGCACTGTAGGTGTAGGAGATAGTTGTGCCCCAAGCAATAATACGATTAATCCACGCTTTAAAATTCTAGCAGATACATTATTGGCAGCTGGCTATGTTGTGATTGCTCCAGATTATGAAGGTTTGGGTACGCGAGGCATGCATCCATACCTTAATTTAGGCAGTGAGGCTAAATCTGCAATTGCAGCAGTTAAAGCTGCAAAGGATCATTACGGTAGTCAGTTAAATAGTTCATGGATGTCAATTGGGCAGTCTCAAGGAGGCCATGCTTCATTAGGAACAGCTGAATTTGCTAATAACGATACTAATTATAAAGGAGCGGTTGCAACGGCACCAGCTTCTAGCCTTGGTTATATTATTTCTAAAGTTGCTCCGCAAGCAATTAAAGACATTCTTGATAAAGAGCAGGCTGGTCAAGCACCTGTTGGTACGGCTGTTGAAGTGTATGCTGAGCTACTCGCGTATGCTGCATATACCACAGTAGGTATTACTGCTTATGAGCCTAAATTTAATTATCGTGAAATTTTCCAACAACGTTCTCAGAGTGTAGCTGAGTTCGCAGAAGGGACTACTGGTGAAAATGGCGTATGTTTAACTGATTTGCATAATAAATTTGCAGATGACATTCGAGATTTTCTTGCGACTAATACTGGCAAAACAGTTTTAGATTATCCTGGTTTAGCTGGTAACTTCCAAGAAAACCCAACTGTGAAAAAATTCTTGGCGGATAACCAACCTGCAACTAAAAAAATTAATTCACCGGTCATGATTGTTCAAGGTACTGCTGATATGGCTGTACCATATCCTGTTACTGAAGGATTGCAACAAGGACTTAAAGACAAGGGAACGGATGTAACATTTGTGCCTGTTCTAGGGGCTGCTCATACTCAAGCAATTGTATGTAGAAATGCTGAAATTTATCAATTTGTTCAATCTAAGATGCCAGCTAAAACAAATATCGTGCTTGATCCATCGGTAATAGATGCTAGTAAGAATGTTGAATGTACAGGAATAGCACAATAATTTTTGTATTTAAAATATTCAAATTAAAAGGGTCCTAAAGAGGGCCCTTTTTGTTATATTGTTGCGCATATTAAAATTGATACCGTTTGAGTTTGAAGTAGTTATGAGCCAGCAACCTGTTGAAAAAAAATCTGTTCCTTGGTTATTAATGGGATTAGGTTTACTTATTCCTTTTTTAATTATTGGAATACTTTTCTTGGCTGCAAAAAGTGATGCTAATACTAAAAAGCAATATGAACAGCAACGTTTAGAGATGGAAAAAAGAATAGCTGAAAAAGAAGCAGTAAGTTCTGAAAAGAAATAACAGCAGTGCCTTTAATGAATATCCTTTTGTAGCTGACGTACACTTGGGATGCTTGTATAGCGTCTTACTATATAACCTGCTTCTGTGAGCATTTGATCACGAATACGGTCTTCTTCTGCTTTTTCAAGATGGGTAGGGTCATCTAGCTCAATAATGGCAATAACTTCCATCTTGTCATTAAGCACAACAAAGTCGGTTACTTTACGGTTGAACTGACTACGAATTTTATAGTCATTGCTGGTAATCAAAGCACTAAAAGCCACTTGTGCTAAAACATGATGGCTTGGAAAACTTTGTTTTAAACGAATAAACATCTGAGTTTCAAAGTTGGTAATAACAGGACGAGCAAAGAATTTTTGTTTTGGAAATAAATAAGGGCGTAAACAAACAACAAGAAAAATGCAGGTGCTTAAGCAACCTAAAACAATAAAAAATAAGTGACTCGATTCGAACATGTGAAGGCATCATACAAATAAAAACCCACTCATGATGAGTGGGTTTTTAAGAATCTTGGCTCTCCAACCTGGGCTCGAACCAGGGACCTGCGGATTAACAGTCCGTCGCTCTACCGACTGAGCTATTGGAGAATCTGGAAAAGGATTTTAGGGAGGAAAGAGGGCTGGGTCAAGTCTTAATGACGGAATTAGTCAGAATATCTAATCGTTTGGTTTAAAAATATTCGAAACATTGATTTTATTAAAAATAATAGAAAATTATTAAATGATTAGATAAGAAAAAGCCCGCAATAGATGCGGGCTTTTAGAATCTTGGCTCTCCCACCTGGGCTCGAACCAGGGACCTGCGGATTAACAGTCCGTCGCTCTACCGACTGAGCTATGGGAGATTAGTAGATGGCTCTCCAACCTGGGCTCGAACCAGGGACCTGCGGATTAACAGTCCGTCGCTCTACCGACTGAGCTATTGGAGAATCTGATGCGCATTTTATGGATGAAATCTAAAAGCGTCAATAAGAATATTAAAGAAAATGAATCGTTTGCTTGATTAATATGCTTTTGTTGTATTAAAAATAAAAAAACCACCCAAAATAGGGTGGTTTTTATAAAGAAATAAAATTATTTCTCTACGCCTGCTGGTTGGCCTGCAAGTTTTGCATTTGCATAGTCCCAGTTCACTAGGCTTTCTAAGAAAGTTGCGATGTATTTAGGACGTAAGTTACGGAAATCGATGTAGTAAGCATGTTCCCAAACGTCAATTGTTAATACAGCAATTTGACCATGTGCAAGTGGAGTGTCTGCATTAGAAGTTTTAGTAATAGATAATTTACCGTTTACTTCGTCAGCAACTAACCAAGCCCAACCTGAACCGAATTGAGTTGTTGCAGCAGCAGCAAATTCTTCTGCAAATTTTTCGTAGCTACCAAAAGCTTCTTCAATTTTAGCAGCGATTGCGCCAGTAGGTTTACCACCACCATTTGGCTTCATAGAATTCCAGTAGAATGTATGGTTCCAAACTTGAGCAGCGTTGTTGAAAATACCAGCTTTAGATGCATCACCAGCAGTTGCTTTGATGATTTCTTCTAAAGTTTTACCTTCAAGGTCAGTTCCTTTGATTAAGTTGTTTAAGTTAACAACATAGGTATTGTGGTGTTTATCGTGATGGTATTCTAAAGTTTCTTTACTGATATGTGGCGCTAAATCATCATAGCCATATGGAAGTGCAGGTAAAGTAATGGTTGTCATGTTCCTATTCCTTGCATTTGCTGGGTTATACAATATTAAGTGGCTCTATTGTAAATGATTCTGTTCACAATAGGGCATCGTTTTAAAGAACTATACACAATAAAGATCTAATTAATACGCATAACACAGATTGAAAAAAAGACTTAATTAAATCGGATTATTCAATTCAAAATATTCACTTTCAATAGCGAACTGCTGTGAAATTGCTTGTGCCAATCGCTGAACTCCATAACGTTCAGTTGCATGATGACCACAAGCAAAATAGTGAACACCTAATTCTTTTGCTTCATAGAAAGTTCGTTCACTGACTTCGCCTGAAATATAAGCATCACAATTTTGCAAAGCTGCTTTAGCAATAAAATCTTGAGCGCCGCCTGTACAGAAACCTACTTTTTGAATGCTTTGTTTTCCTGCTGGTAAATGAATCACCTTAAAATCAAAACTGTTTTGTAGTTTTGCTTTAAATTCGTCCACAGAAAGTGCTTGCTCTAAATACCCAATATTACCAATCGGATGTTTCTCGGTTAAATCAAGTGGTTCTAAATTCTGTAAATTTAATTTCTCTGCAATGGCTACATTGTTGCCCAAAGTTGGGTGGGCATCTAACGGCAGATGGTAAGCGACTAATGAAATATTATTTTGAATAAGTTTTTTAATGCGGTTACCGCGCATTCCTGTAATTGGGTACGGTTCGCCTTTCCAAAAATAACCATGATGTACAAGTAATAGATCCGCATTTTGAGCAATTGCTGCATCAATCGCGCCTTCGGAAGCAGTAACCGCACAAACGATACGTTTTACTTCAGTTGAACCTTCAATTTGCAGGCCATTTGGTGCGTAATCTTTAAATTCTGCTGCTTTTAAGGTTTGGTCGCACCACTGAATAATTTCATGCAAATTCGCCATGATATTTCCTGAATTGAGTAGTAAATAATTGCTAAAGCTATAGAAACATATTTTGTTGTGTAACTAAAGCTAGACAAATCTTTTTTGAGTTTTTTGTGTATATCGACATATTTAATTTAAAATGCTTAACTGAAAACTCTTTTTGTTCAATATATTAATTTAATTAAAAACTTCTTTTCGTAGAGGATATAAACGTGCGCCGCACCTTTACATGGTTACCTTGGGTGTTACTTATTATTGTAATTGCCAGTTTTATTGCATGGCAAAAATACCATCAACCGAAACCAACTGTTGCAGTTGATGGGGTACAAATGCCTGCCGAGAAAGTTGAGCCATTGGTTGATACTTCACGAACGGGCGGGGTGGTGTCTTATAGTGCTGCGGTAAAAGTTGCAGCGCCGGCAGTTGTTAATATTTTTACGACCCAAAAAGTTAAACAAAATCATCCATTGTTAAGCGATCCAGTATTCCGCGAATTTTTTGGAAATCAGGTTCCTGAACAACAACAGCAAAATGAAAATAGTTTAGGCTCTGGGGTTATTGTACGTGCTGATGGTTATATTCTTACCAATAATCATGTGATTGCTCAAGCTGATCAAATTGTAGTTGCATTACGTGACGGACGTCGTGCGGAAGCAACGATTGTTGGAACGGATCCAGATACAGATTTAGCAGTCATTAAAATCGATTTAGATAAATTACCTGTGTTGCCATTTAAGTTAAGTGGTAATGAAGTGGGTGATGTTGTCTTAGCGATTGGTAACCCATTTGGTGTAGGGCAAACGGTAACTCAAGGTATTATTTCTGCCACTGAGCGCTCTGATTTAGGCATTAATACCTATGAAGACTTTATTCAAACCGATGCCGCAATTAATCCCGGTAACTCAGGTGGTGCATTAATTGATGTTGCTGGTAATTTAATTGGGGTAAACACAGCTATTTTCTCTCAGTCAGGTGGTTCTTTAGGTATTGGCTTCGCAATTCCAGCTAAAATTTGCCAACAAGTATTAAACTCGATTTTGAAAGATGGTCGTGTAGTTCGTGGATGGTTAGGCATTAGTTTAGTACCACCTACACAAGACGATGTCTTGGCACCAAAACAGCAAATTGGTGTAGTTGTTGCTGATGTATTAAAAAGTGGTCCAGCGGCTTCAGCAGGTATAAAAGTTGGCGATAAGATTGTTCAAGTAAATAATGAACCAATCACATCGGCATCTCATTTGATTAATTACGTTGCATTACAAGCGCCTAATAGCGAAATTAATGTAGTGGTTGAGCGAGCTGGGAAGCAAGAAAACTTTGTAGTAACAGTTGGCGAAAGAAAAAACCAAAATAGTCAATCTCAATATATACCGTTACCTAAACAGTAAAATAAAAAAAGCCTCGTAATGAGGCTTTTTTTATTAGCTTAAATTAAGAATGTGTGGGTGTCTGATGTTGATGTTTGAACTCAGTTAAAGCATCAATGCGGTACTGAATTAACATTTCGCCAATTTCAGCACCCTTAATATTTTCTGGTAAATCCTGAACCTTAATAGAGCGAACCACTTGCATTGCATCTAACATATATTGAGCTTGAGGATAAGGGCGATCTTCTAGACCTAGTCTTCCTCTAGCATCGCACTCACAGGCCTGTACAAAAGCCTCGACTCTTTCAGGACGGCGTAATACATCAAGGCGTTGTAATAAACGCCATACTGTTCCTGGTTTTAAAGACATAATTTGATGACATTTTAAATGCTCTTTACACACCGATAATGCCAACTGTCGAGTTTGAGTTGGAACTTTTAAACGTTCGCATAGTTCGGTAACTGGTTTCACGCCACGCTCTTCATGCATGATATGGCGCGGAAGTTCGTTAACTGGCGTTAATGCTTTACCCAAATCATGTACTAAAACAGCAAATCGAACATCAAGCGAGTAGTTTGACTTACACGCTTGTTGCAAAGACATTAGAGTATGTATGCCGCAGTCTACTTCAGGATGATATTCAGGGCGTTGTGGTACACCAAACAGGGCGTCAATTTCTGGGAAAAGATGTTTTAACGCACCGCAATCTCGTAATGTCTGAAAATAAATATCTGCCTGATCTTCTAAGAGTGCACGTGAAGTTTCTTTCCACACACGTTCTGGTGTTAATGCATCAAGTTCACCTGATTCGGCCATCGTTTGCATGAGTTGTAAGGTTTCAGGTGCAATATGAAAACCATATGCAGAATATCGAGCTGCAAAGCGTGCGACACGTAAAACACGTAAAGGGTCTTCAGCAAAAGCTTCTGAAACATGTCGTAAGGTTTTATTTTCTAAATCAGTTTGACCGCCATAGGGGTCATATAATTTGCCATCTTGATCCATTGCTATGGCATTGATGGTTAAATCACGGCGAATTAAATCTTCTTCTAAACTTACTGTGGTATCAGTAAAAAACTGAAAACCGTGATAACCCTTACCGGACTTTCGCTCAGTACGTGCAAGTGCATATTCTTCTTTCGTTTCAGGATGAAGAAACACAGGAAAATCTTTGCCTACAGGTTGAAAACCTTGGGCGAGCATATGTTCAGGTGTTGCTCCGACCACAACATAGTCTTTTTCTTGATAGGGATGCCCAAGTAGAGAATCTCGGACGGCACCGCCTACTAAATACACTTGCATGAAAAAACCTCTATTCTTCAAGCAATCATGCTACAGAATAGAGGTTTTCTCAAGTCATTAGACAGGCTTTTCGTAAAAAGCTCTTTCTAAATTACTTTTCTTGTTGTTGGATTTCCGCAACAGTTAAAGCAGTCATATTGATAAGACGACGAGTCGTTGCTGTCGGTGTCAAAATATGAACAGGTTTTGCTGCGCCAAGCAAAATTGGACCAATAGTAACGTTGTTACCAGAAGTCGCTTTCAACAAGTTAAATGAAATATTTGCTGCATCTAGGTTTGGCATAATGAGCAAGTTTGCAGAACCTTTAAAACGTGAACCAGGGAATGCAAATTGACGAATGCTTTCGTCTAATGCTGCATCACCATGCATTTCACCTTCAACTTCAAGCTCAGGAGCTTGCTCAGATAAAATACGATAAACTTCACGCATTTTTTGAGCACTTGAATCAGTTTGATCACTACCAAAACTTGAATGAGAAAGAAGTGCTACGCGTGGAGTAATACCAAAACGACGTACTTCTTCAGCTGCCAAAATAGTCATTTCAGCAAGTTGTTCAGCGGTCGGGTTAGTATTTACATAAGTATCTGCAATGAACAAATTACGATCTTCAAGCATTAATGCATTTAATGTGAAGAAGTTGTTCATGCCTTCTTTAAGACCGATAACATTGCGTACAAAGTCAAGGTGAATGTTATAGCTACTGTAAGTACCACATAGCATACCGTCTGCTTTACCGAATTTAACCAGTAGAGATGCAATTAACGTTGAACGACGGCGAGCTTCACGTTGAGCATATTCAACAGTAATGCCTTTACGTTGCATAGTTTGATAGTAGTCTTTCCAAAACTCTTCATACATCGGGTTTTGTTCTTGATCTACAATCTCAATATTTACGCCATGTTGTAAACGTAGGCCTAATTTTTTGATATTTGCTTCAATTACAGCAGTACGACCTACTAAAATTGGTTTAGCTAAATCTTCATCAACAGCAATTTGTACTGCACGTAATACGCGCTCGTCTTCACCTTCCGCATATGCAATACGCTTTGGATCAGCTTTTGCTTGAGCAAAAATTGGTTTCATCAAGAATGCAGAGTTATATACAAACTCAGACAATTTTTGACGATATACAGCGAAATCTTCGATAGGACGAGTTGCTACACCTGAGTCCATTGCAGCTTTAGCAACTGCTGGTGCAATTTCTAAAATTAAACGTTGATCAAGTGGGCGTGGAATTAAATAGTCACGACCAAATGAAGCAGATTTTTCACCATATGTTGCAGCATCAGCTTCAACATGAGCCATACGTGCAATTGCATGTACACATGCAATTTTCATGTCTTCATTAATCGTAGTTGCGCCAACGTCAAGTGCACCACGGAAAATGTATGGGAAACATAATGCGTTGTTTACTTGGTTTGGATAGTCAGAACGACCAGTTGCCATAATGACGTCAGAACGTACTTCATGTGCATGTTCAGGTAAAATTTCTGGATCTGGGTTTGCCAAAGCAAAAATAATAGGGTTCTCAGCCATCTGTTTCACCATTTCTTTGGTGAGAATACCAGCAGCAGAAAGACCCAAGAACATATCAGCGCCAGCCATTACTTCATGAAGCTGAGATGCTGAAATATCTTGAACATAACGTTTTTTAGATTCGTCTAAGCCTTCACGTGAAGTGGTTAATAGACCACGAGAGTCGGCAACAATGATATTTTCTTTTTTAGCACCAAGCGCACAAAGCAAGTCTAAACATGAAAGTGCTGCTGCACCTGCACCTGAAGCTACAATTTTGATTTCTTCAATTTTCTTATTTACAAGTTGCAATGCATTGAGCAAAGCAGAACCTACAATAATACTTGTACCATGTTGATCGTCATGGAATACAGGAATCTTCATACGTTCACGAAGTTTCTTTTCAATATAGAAACATTCAGGCGCTTTAATATCTTCGAGGTTGATACCACCGAAAGTTGGCTCAAGAGAGGCAACGATATCTACAATTTTATCTGGATCGTTTTCTGCAATTTCGATGTCAAATACATCTACACCAGCAAACTTCTTGAAGAGAACGCCTTTACCTTCCATTACAGGTTTAGAAGCCAATGGGCCAATATTACCTAAACCAAGAACAGCGGTACCGTTCGTTACTACAGCAACCAAGTTTCCGCGAGCTGTATATTTAGCAGCAGTTGAAGGATCACGTTCAATCTCTAAACATGGCGCAGCAACTCCGGGTGAGTAGGCTAAAGCCAAATCTCGTTGGTTGACAAGTTGCTTACTTGGGGTAACGCTGATTTTCCCTGGGTTTGGATATTCATGGTAATTTAAAGCGGCCTGTTTTAAAGATTGATCGTCCATCTGAGTCTCTATTTGATACAAAAAAGCAAACTAGTCAAATCACTCATTCAGGGGGAAGGCAACTCAGTTCTTTTACTATGCTTTAATTTTTACCAATTAAGAGAATAGTAGACGAATTGCCAATAGCCCTGTAGTGAGCTAAATGCTAAAGAATATAACACTACTTCTTTATTTCTCACAGTCAAAAACGCTCATTTTTGGAAAAAGCAGCATATGTAAAAATAGAGAGTTGGAACAATTAATAAATATGCGAATCTGTTTGTAGATAAGGAATAATCTGCTCAGCTGGGATAGGGCGGCTAAAGAAATAGCCTTGTAAAAAATCACATTGTTGTTTTTGCAGATAGGCAACTTGTTCTTCTGTTTCCACACCTTCGGCAACCAATTTAAGACCCATACTTTTACCCATTGCAATCATGGCATTTACAATCGCTTCTTGTTTGTGATCACCAATTTTCGAAATGAAAGCACGGTCAATTTTTAGTACATCAATTGGATACTCTGTCAGGTAAGCCAAAGAGGAGTAACCTGTACCAAAGTCATCTAGAGCAATTGAAATATCTCGTTGTTTTATCGCATGTAATAGTGTTTTGACGTTATCCGTATTGTCTAATAAAGCCGACTCAGTAATTTCAAGTTCAAGATCAGAACCTTGTATATTATATTTTTGCAAAACTTCATCTAGATCATTAAGTAATAAGCCACGATGTATTTGCTGAGCGACAATATTTACAGAGACTTGAACGTTTGTGTAGCCTGCGTTTTTCCATTCTTGTAATTGTTTTCCAACTTTATCTAAAACGACTTTGCCAATATCTGAAATCAGGCTACTACGCTCAGCAAAAGGTATAAACATATTTGGCATGACTAATCCTTTTTCAGGATGTTGCCAACGTATTAATGCTTCAAAACCTATAATAGATTGATCTAGTAGATTAATTTTGGGTTGGTAATAAATGACAAATTCATCATTTTGAATGGCTTTACGTAACTCTTGTTCTAAATCAGCAGTTTTATATGGATGTTCTGCTTTATTGCAATAGTAAGAAATGGTGTTGCCCCCTAAGCGCTTTGCTTCTGAAAGTGCTTGCTCTGCATGGTTATTAAGATGGTCAATTTGTCGGCCATGCTCAGGAAAGCATGCCACACCGATAGATGCTGTAATAAAATATTCGTGATTATCAATATAAAAAGGTGCGTTGAGCGCTTGCAGGATGTTTTGGCAATATTGCTCAATATTTGGATGAATTGGAGAGATTTCATAAATAATTGCAAAATCGTCGCTATTTAAATAGGCAACCAAAATTGCATTAATATTGATTAAGCGTAATCGTTGTGCGAACTGTTTAAGAAGTTCATCACCACTATCATTATTTAAAAATTCATTAAAAGCGCGGAAACGGTCAATATTTACTCGTATCAGTGCTAAATTTTTAATGTTATATGAAGGGTTTACAAGATATTGATGCAATTGATTGTAATAGTAAAGACGATTAGGCAAGTGGGTGAGACTATCGTAATTTTTTAAATAGGATAGATGTTGTTCCTGACGTTTTTGTTCAGTGAGGTCACGTGCAAATCCAATATAATTTGTAATTTGATGGAACTCATCTTTGACCACATTGATGTGTAACCACAAATAGACGCTTTTGCCAGAACTAAATTTTTCATCAAATTGACCCATATATTCCCCAGTCTCGAGGAGCTGTTGGGTAATTGAAGTGTGAAATTGTTGTTGTAATTCTTTTTGATTAATCGCAATGCTAAATAATTCTTTATTTAGAAGTTCTGATTTAGAAAATCCGGTTAATTTTTCGTAGTAAGGGTTAATATCAATATAGTTTAGGTGTTCATCTAAAATGAATATGCCTTCGGCTGCTTGTTCAAGCACAATTGCCGATAGTCTTAAGTGTTCTTGGTCTTTTTTCTCTTGATGTATATCTCGGGTCATCCCAACCATACGAAGCGCTTTTTGTGTTTTGGGATCTCTGGTAATGACACGACCTACATCATGAATCCATCGCCATGAACCATCTCGACGTAAAATCCTGAAATTGATATTAAAATGATCTGTAATTCCTTCCAGATGTTGCTTTAAACGCTCGTTAAACAGTTTTTTATCACTTGGATGTACGCGGTCTAAAATAGTATTGAGATGAATAACGGTCGTTTGTGTCTGCTTTTGTTGATCAAAAAACGTAATTTCTAATTTTTGATTTTCAATATCCCAGTCCCAAGGTCGAATGCCTGCCGTTTCATTTGCAAAAGCTAAATTGTAGTGGTGGCTTTCGAGTTGCTCATTCATTTTAGTGAGATCGTATGTGCGTTCACGTACCTTTTGTTCTAGTAAATGGTTATTAAATTGAAGTTGGGCTTCAATATCTTTCGATTTATTCACTTCTTGTTGAAGTTGTACACATAACTCTTCAGCCCACTGGGTATGTTGTTCTGAAATTTGAATGAGCTGTTTATTTCTAAATAATAGTTGAGAAATTTTTTGATAGTTACGTTGAGTTGCGTATGCACAGAGTATGGTAGCTATGAAAGCGATGTTATAGGCGAAATAAAAAGGCAGCTGAGTAATTGGGGTATGTGTAAATTGAGCGATTAATAACGGTAATGTACTGGGAATAAATAAGAGATAAAAGTATCGAGGTTGTTGCGTTAAAAAAGTCAGTCCAATGATATGGGCAGAAGTGATAAACAAAGCAATTAAAATATGAGCATCGGGTAGGGTAACTAGCTCTTGAGGAAGATAAAAATGAATAACCGTAACGGTTGCCCCTAGTAAAACTCCTGAAATAAAACAAATACTTTGTAAGATAAGATCAGCTTTTTTAATAAAATTAATAGTACGATAGTGCGTTAAAATATTTGGAACAAATAATAGGCAGGTAAGAGATGCAATAGTCAGGCCCATAGACCAGTTAAATATTGTTATTGAAGATAAAAAATAATAAGAAAAAATAGCGTATGAGATGAGACATAGCAGTATTAAGCTAACTAAATACCAGCGTATATATTGAATTGAAAGTTTTAGCTGCTCAATTTTTGTTTGATGCTGTAAATATTCTTCCTGAAGCCCAGACATAAGATTTTTCTATCCTATTTTTTTACATATATACAGAAAGAATCTGATTTATCAGTGATAAAGAATTTGAAATTTTATTCATACAATAAAAGTAAATTAACTTTAAATAGCGATTTAATCAATGTTCAATGAACTTAGGTGGATAAAAACCGATAATTTAAAATAGATAAGGCGACGACTGGCGCAGTTTCTGTACGTAAAACACGGTCACCAATACACCAGTTCATAAAACCAGCTTGATTGGCTTGAGTAATTTCATTCTCGCTTAAACCGCCTTCTGGTCCAATTAACAAGGCAAGTTCAGGTTGTATGCCTGCTAATACATCTTTTTGTTCTTTTTCTGGCGCTAAAACGAATTTAGATTGAGGAAGTTCTGAAGAACTTAACCATTCATTAAGAGAAATAGGTGCTAATACTTCTGGGACTAAGTTCAAGCCACATTGTTCGCATGCTGCAATTGCAACAGCTTGCCAGTGATCTAATTTTTTTTGATCTCGGTCGTATTTTAAGCGCATTTCACAGCGGTCGCTTGTAAGTAACTGAATTTGACTTACACCAAGTTCAGTGGCTTTCTGAATGGCATAATCCATTCGGTCGCCTTTACTCATGACCTGACCCAGAACTGCTTTAAATGGGGCATTACGGTTATTAGGGTTGAAATTCTCAATTGTGACAAACGCATTTTTTTTATTAATTTCGCTCAGTGTCGCGAGATATTCGCCACCTTGGCCATTAAAGAGAGTCGCTTGTTCTTGTAATTGTGCACGTAAGACACGCACCCAATGATGAAATACTGATTCAGTTAGTTGAATAGTTGAACCAACTGTAAGTTCAGTTTCGATAAAAAAACGATTCATTGGGTACGCCTTACAAAATTAATTTAAACCAAGATCAACAACGAGTTGATGAGTTGGTTCGACTTGATTCATTGAATAGAAATGTAAGCTTGGTGCACCACCTGCGATCAGGCGTTCACATAGCTTCACAACAACTTCATGACCAAAAGCTTTAATACTCTCGCTGTCATCACCATAGGCTTGTAATTGTTTACGGATCCAACGAGGAATCTCTGCACCAGTACCATCAGCAAAGCGAATTAAATTGCTGGCATTGGTAATCGGCATGATGCCAGGAGCCACCGGAATATTAACTCCAGCTTTTTCCAGACGCTCAATAAAATAAAAGTATGAGTCTGGATTAAAGAAGAATTGTGTAATTCCTGCATTAGCGCCAGCTTGTACTTTTTCAATAAAACGTTGGATATCTGAATCAAGGTTTTCAGCTTGAGGGTGCATTTCAGGATAAGCTGCAACTTCAATATGAAAATGATCACCTGAGTGCTCACGAATAAAACGTACTAAATCTTGAGCATAAGGAAGTTCGCCAAGCCCGACTTGACCAGAAGGTAAGTCACCGCGTAAAGCGACAATACGGTTAATGCCTTGGGTTTTATATAAATCTAGTAACTCAGCAATACGCGCTTTATCATCACCAATGCATGAAAGGTGAGGTGCAACTGGTGTACCTTTACCATTGAAATCGTCAATAGCAGCAAGAGTACGTTCGCGAGTAGAACCACCAGCACCATATGTAATCGAGAAGAAATCTGGATTTAATAGTTGTAATTCTTGATGAACAATACGAAGTTTTTCAGCACCGGCATCAGTTTTCGGTGGGAAAAACTCAAAAGAAATGGGTATACGTTTAGTCATGTCAAATCCTTGTAAACAGCGAAACAATATTTTTAGAAAAAAGGGCAGTCGGTTCACCGTCTGCCCTTAAGTTCTTAGTATTTGTAAGCGTCAGACTTGAATGGTCCCTCAACAGCAACACCTAAATAGCCAGCTTGCTCTTGAGTTAATTGAGTAAGTACACCACCAAAACCTGCAACCATTGCCGCAGCAACTTCTTCGTCAAGTTTCTTCGGAAGAACTTCTACACGAATTTTTGCAGCTTTTTCACTTGCAGGAAGGTCAGCAAATTTCTCTTGGAATAAGTGAATTTGACCTAGCACTTGGTTAGCAAAAGAACCGTCCATCACGCGTGATGGGTGACCAGTTGCATTACCTAGGTTTACAAGGCGACCTTCAGAAAGAAGAATGAGGTAGTTATTTTCATCTTCAGAACGATAAACTTGGTGAACTTGTGGCTTAACTTCAACCCACTTATAACCACGTAAATAAGCTGTGTCGATTTCTGTGTCGAAGTGACCGATGTTACATACAACTGCACCAGCTTTTAAGCTATCTAACATTGCAGCATCACATACGTGGTAGTTACCAGTAGTCGTTACAACAAGGTCAGTGTTGCCAAGTAAGTCGTGGTTAATATCTTCTTTTTTACCTGTTTGTACGCCGTTTTTGTATGGAGATACAACTTCGTAGCCGTCCATACATGCTTGCATTGCACAAATTGGGTCAACTTCAGTTACACGAACAATCATGCCTTCTTGACGTAAAGATTGAGCAGAACCTTTACCAACGTCACCGTAACCGATCACAAGCGCACGACGACCAGATAAAAGCATGTCAGTTGCACGTTTGATTGCATCATTTAATGAGTGACGGCAACCATATTTGTTGTCATTTTTAGATTTAGTAACTGAGTCATTTACGTTAATTGCAGGTACTTTCAAAGAACCGTCTTTCCACATTTCAATAAGACGTTGAACACCTGTAGTCGTTTCTTCAGTAATACCGTGAATGCGTTCTAAAAGAGCAGGGTATTTTTCATGAACAAGAGCAGTTAAGTCACCGCCATCGTCCAAAATCATGTTGGCATCCCAAGGTTGACCATTAACATTCACTTGTTGTTCAAGGCACCATATATATTCTTCTTCAGTTTCGCCTTTCCAAGCAAAAACAGGAATACCGCGAGCAGCAATTGCAGCAGCAGCATGGTCTTGAGTCGAGAAAATGTTACATGAAGTCCAACGAACTTCAGCACCTAATTCAACAAGCGTTTCAATAAGAACCGCTGTTTGAATGGTCATGTGAATACAACCAAGGATTTTTGCACCAGCAAGTGGTTTAGACGCTGCATAACGCTTACGTAAACCAATTAAAGCTGGCATTTCTGCTTCAGCAAGTTTGATTTCTTTACGACCGTAGTCAGCAAGAGAGATGTCAGCAACTTTATAATCTGTAAATGAAGCATTAACCGCGTTCATCAGGATCTCCTAGGGAAAAAATAGTATGGATCGTTCTGTTCGCGGATGCCGTTGTTGGTTAAAACGAGTGTTTAACCGATTGTCGAGCCTGGCAAATTGATCTTTAGTGCCGATCATTTGTCGCAGCATCCCTCGACTAGCGAAACATTGTACTTGGAAAAGCTTTTAGTGCCAATCCAGTTTTGTTTATTATCTGCCTAATTATCCTTATAGATTCAAATTATGGCAGTAAATATTCCCCAAGCTCTAGCAAACCTCGAAGCAAACTGTGGTGTTTTTGCGGTTTGGATGGTGCTTCAACATCATGGAGTACAAATTGATGTTGCTGAGTTGATTAAAGTTTGCCGACACGACGAAGGGGGTACCTATACTATTGCCTTAGCCGTTGCTTTAAAGAAATTAGGATTTGAAGTGTCATTTCATTCAGATGAAGATTCTAATATTAGGCCAAGCGAACGAATTAGTTATAAAGAAGCAAAGGTATTGAAAATACCGACAGGACCTGCGTTAAGTTATCAGGATATTCAAGCTGAAATTCAAAATGGCAAAATGGTGATTGTCTATTACGATACTTTAGAAGGTGTTGGAAATCAGTCACTCATCTATTCTATTGACCAAAAAGAAATCTGCTTTTTTGATAATTTTGAACCTATGTCTGCGGCAGTTTTTGAAAAGCAACGTCAAGTTGAAGGGATTTGTCGTCAAGCTATCGTGATTGATGACCGTAATTTTCAGATACATCCGACTAAATTGAATTAGATTAAAAAGAGCCAGTAGAGTTCTGGCTCATATTGAAATTATTTTTGTTGATATTCTTGAATCACTTCTAAAGCAGCACGAAAAGCTTCTTGTGTAGCAGGCGCGCCACAATATGGAAGGCTGTGCAATAAAGTTTCTTGAATCTCTTCAACTGTACAGCCATTGTTAAGTGCACCACGAACATGGCCTTTGAGTTCTGTGGGTGACTTAAGTGCAGTTAACATTGCCAAAGTAATTAATGAACGATATTTACGTGGTAATACGCCTTCACGCTGCCAAGTCGATCCCCATGCATGCTCGTTAATCCAGTCTTGTAAAGGCTGAGTAAAGGGTACGGTGTTTTCTTGGGCGCGTTTTACAAAAGCTTCTCCCATCACTTCTGTGCGAACTTTTAATCCATTTTCGTAATCTTGCTTAGACATTAATTTCTCCTAAAAATAAAAGCGTCGATTGACGCTTTTATGGCTGTTTATTAATTAATGCGAATCAAGTGTGATTGCAATAGTGAATTAGTGGAGGCATCAGTCACTAAATTTGATGAGGGTTCGATAAAGGCAGGTCTTTATTTAAATCTTTATCAAATACATCTGTAAGCATGCTGTCAAATCGAATTGCATTGTATTGCAATAATTGTTGAGCTTCGCTTTCAGTAATAAAATCTTCTTTTATTGCTTGTGCAATATTCTCTTCGAAAGTCAATCCTGTAAATTTACCTTTAGATTCAGCTTTTTTGAACTTATCCCAAAGTGGTTCAAGGGTTCGTAGAATTTGAAAAGTATGCTCTAAACGTCCAGTCACATCATCGGCTTTGGTTGAATAAAATACGTGATGCTTAAGCTGCTCTCTAAAAGGATGCTCTTGCATCATAAGTTCAGCGACTTGCTGTTTTAACTCATCGTCAGGTTTTGAAATGACACGACCAAGAGGGAAACAGATCCATTTTACAAATGCCGCTGGAAGTTTAGCTGGGAAGTTTTCAAATAATCCCCAAAATGCTTCCTGAATATTCAAGAACGCTTTTTGTAGAGCTAATTTAGCGTGAAGTTGTTCAGCTTCAGTTTTTTGGCCAGCTTCATAAAATTTTAAAATCGCAGTAGAAATAAAGAGGTGCGCGTGAATATCTGCTAAGCGTCCTGATAACATTTCTTTGCGTTTTAAGTCGCCTGCAAGTAAACCAAGTGACATATCCGAAACAAGCGCGAAGTTAGCACTAAAACGGTTAATCGTCTTATAGTAACTGGCAGTAAATTGATCTACTGATTGAGGGGAATCGTTTGAGCCACCAGTCCAACCATAAGCAAATGATTTTGCCCCACGGTTAAAGGTATAGGCTAAATGTTTAAATAATAAATCATCGAATTTTTGAACCGCATTAGCTTTATCTTCAGATTGAAGAAGTTGCAATTCTTCAAAAAGATAAGGGTGACAACGCATTGAACCTTGACCAAAAATCATCAATGAACGAGTCAAAATATTTGCGCCTTCTACCGTAATTGCAATTGGAATCGCTTGATAGGTAAGGGCAAGGAAGTTACGTGGTCCAAGTTGAATTGCACGTCCTCCAGCAATATCCATTCCGTGATTAACGACTTTACGCATCGTTTCAGTTGCATAATATTTTGCCATGGCAGTCATTACCGCAGGTGTTCCACCTTGGTTTAGGCCACATGTCACTAAATAACGGAATGCTTCGAGCATGTAGGCATCGCTGGCAATTTCACTGGTCGCTTCTTGTACGCCTTCAAATTTACCGACAGAAATATTAAATTGTTGACGAATTTTCGCAAAAGCACCAACGGTTAAATAGCTCATTTCACCTGCTGCTGTTGCTAAAGCTGGAAGGGAAATACCACGACCAACACCTAAGCACTCCATTAGCATTCGCCAGCCTTTACCGGCATTTTCTTGCCCACCAATAATCCAGTCAATAGGAATAAAAACATCTTCTCCTTCTACGGTTCCGTTCATAAATGGAGAGCCTGGAAAATGACGCGCTCCTATTTTCACGCCTGCATGACTGGCAGGAATGAGGGCACAGGTAATACCGTATTCTGTTTTGTTTTTATCGCCGAGTAACCCTTCAGGATCATATAGTTTAAATGCAAGACCTACGACTGTGGCAATTGGCGCAAGGGTAATCCAGCGTTTAGAGAAATTCATACGTAGCCCAAGAACTTGAGCACCTTCATGTTCGCCATAGCAAACAACGCCCGAATCTGGAATCGCACCAGCATCGGAACCCGCTTCTGGACTGGTTAAACCAAAACATGGAATTTCTTCACCTTTAGCAAGGCCCGGTAAATATTGTTGCTTTTGAGCATCAGTGCCGTAGTGCATGAGTAGCTCACCCGGTCCCAACGAGTTTGGAACCATACAACTCACTGCAGTGGTGAGTGAGCGTGAAGCAATTTTGCTCATAATACGGCTTTGAGCAAATGAGCTAAATTCTTTACCACCAAATGACTTTGGAATAATAAGACCTAAGAAACCTTTGTCTTTAATAAATTGCCAAACCTCTGGTGGAAGATCTTTTAAGTGATGATGAATTTCCCATTCATTGAGCATGCTACAAAGGAGCTCAACTTCATTATCGATAAAACTTTGTTCTTCTTCTGACAACGTTGGGTAGGGATACTTTTCAAATTGGGACCAATCAGGTGCTCCCATAAACAATTCTTTTTCCCACCAACTGGTACCTGCCTCTAAGGCCTCTTGTTCAGTTGTACTGATACTCGGCATTGAGTTTGCTAATGTTTTATATGCAGGTTTAGTAATCAGGTTAAAGCGTAATGGTGCAAATAAAATAATGATACTAAGGGCAATGAGGGGAATACCTAAAATGAGAGCCCATGGCGTTAATATGAGTGCAGTAAATATAGCTACCGCAATCGTAATTACACTGCCAATGATTCGGTTCAGGTTAAAAAAGAAAATTGCCCATATTGCAAAAAGCTGAATGACGATGCTTAAAACAAAGAGTAGGAAAATCATACTTGCTCCTTGCTAGATAAGCCCTCAAGTTAGAAGTTACGAAAAAAGCGAGGAGAGATTTAAGGCTTAACTAGCTAATTTTAATGCTGTTTAAATTTAATTTTTTATATCGCAATTGATGTATATGCTAGAGCAGGGATATATCGTACTTTTAGGTATAAGATATTTTTCTGTGAAAGTGTAATGGCTTGTTTTATCGATTTGTCAAGAAATGTTATTGATTTTCTTATACAAATAAAAAGCCCTCTGTGTTAGAGGGCTTTTATAGAAATTTAATTTATTAAGCTTCGACAACTTGAACAGCGATTTTCTTAGCTGGATCTACTTTACGGCGAACTTCTGGTACTGGTTCACCATGGTATTGACGATCAGCAAAGTAACTTGAACGAACCATTGGTGCAGACCAAATATTTCTAAAGCCAAGTTTGCGGCCATGCTCTGCATAACGTTCAAACTCTTCTGGCGTTACAAAGCGGTCAATTGGCGCGTGTTGTTTAGATGGCTGTAAATATTGACCAATCGTCACATAGTCAACATCGTGAGCACGTAAGTCATCAAGCAATGCGATAACTTCTTCTTCAGTTTCACCAATACCGACCATCAAACCACATTTTGTTGGAATATCTGGGCAGTATTCTTTAAACATTTTTAATAAGGTTAAAGAATGCTGATAGTCTGAACCTGGACGCATTGCTTTATATAAGCGAGGCACAGTCTCAATGTTGTGGTTAAATACGTCTGGCGGACATTCAGTCATAATGCGTAAAGCAATATCCATACGTCCACGGAAATCCGGTACTAAAATCTCAAGCAATGTCGTCGGGCTAAGCGCGCGAGCTTCTTTGATACAGTCCACAAAGTGTTGTGCACCGCCGTCAAGTAAGTCATCACGGTCAACCGAAGTAATTACCGCATATTTGAGCTTAAGATTAGCAATTGTCTCTGCCATGTGACGAGGTTCGTCAGCATCGAGTGCATTTGGACGACCATGTGCTACATCACAGAAAGGACAACGGCGTGTACAAATATCGCCCATAATCATGAATGTTGCCGTACCGCCACCAAAACATTCTGGCAGGTTAGGACAAGCAGCTTCTTCACAAACGGTATGGAGTTTTTGAGCACGTAAAGTCGTTTTAATACGCTGAACTTCTTCTGGTGCCGTCATCTTGACACGAATCCAGTCAGGTTTACGCGGCACTTCAACCGTAGGTACAACTTTTACAGGAATTCTTGCGACTTTTTCTGCGCCACGAAGTTTTACACCCTGTTCAGGTTTACGGTGTTCTGACATATCTAACTTTTCCACTCGTTTATAGAGACATTGACATTGTATTATAGCGAAGTTCTTCAGTTAATAGCGGAAAATAACTATTCATATAATAAATGTGGCTATTCAGAAATATAGGGTTGAGAAATACATAAATTCACCGCATATTAGTCATAATCTATTATAAAATATGGTCATTCAAGAGAGGAAGGAGCTTTCAATGCCACGTAAAAAAGAGGTCGTTAGTGGGAATTTCGTTAAATACGATGCGGTAGTTCTCGGTTCTGGACCTGCGGGTGAAGGCGCGGCAATGAAGCTTTCAAAAGCTGGTAAGCGTGTTGCAATTGTAGATGTGCGTGATCAGCTTGGTGGTAACTGTGCACACGTAGGAACGATTCCAAGTAAAGCATTACGTCAAACAGTTTCTAGTATTATTCGCTATCAGCGTGATCCAATGTTTCAAAAAGTAGGTGAATGGAAACAGTTCACCATGAAACAGGTTCTGCGTAATGCACACAAAGTGATTCAACAACAGGTTGATACACATACACGTTTTTATGACCGTAACAAGATTGGTGTCTTCCATGGTCGTGCATATATTCAAGATAAAAATACAGTCTTAGTTTTTAGCCATGAGGGCATTAAAGAGACAATTATCTGTAAGCAAATCGTGATTGCGACAGGTAGTCGTCCTTATCATCCGCAAGGTCTCGACTTTGATCATCCTCGCGTGTTTGATTCGGACAAAATTCTTGATCTTGATTATTCAATTCAAAAAATCATTATTTACGGCGCGGGCGTTATTGGCTGTGAATATGCCTCAATCTTTATTGGTCTAGATCATAAAGTTGACTTGATCAATACTCAGCAAAAACTATTAAGTTATCTAGATGATGAAATTGCTGATGCTTTGTCATATCACTTACGTGAACAAGGTGTGTTAATTCGTCACAACGAACAAATGGATCATCTTGAAACGTTTGATGACCATGTTGTTTTACACTTACAAAGTGGTAAAAAGATTAAAGCCGATGCCATTCTTTGGTGTAACGGCCGTTCAGGTAACACAGAGGGCTTAGGTCTTGAGAACGTTGGATTAGTTCCAAACAACCGCGGCCAGCTTTCAGTAAATGATCAATATCAAACTGAAGTTGAAAACATCTATGCTGCTGGTGATGTAATTGGCTGGCCATCACTTGCTTCTGCTGCTTATGACCAAGGGCGCTGTGCTGGCGCAAACATGAGTGGTGAAGATGCGAAGCCAGTACGTGACATTCCAACTGGTATCTATACCATTCCTGAAATCTCATCAATTGGTAAAAATGAACAGGAATTAACGGAAGAAAAAATTCCGTATGAAGTGGGTCAAGCTTCTTTCCGTCATTTAGCTCGTGCACAAATTACTGGTGATACAGTGGGTGAGTTAAAAATTCTTTTCCACCGTGACACTATGGAAATTTTAGGTATTCACTGTTTTGGTAATAACGCTGCCGAAATTATCCACATTGGGCAAGCAGTTATGCACAGCCCAAATAATACCTTGAAATATTTCGTTGAAACGACATTTAACTATCCAACAATGGCTGAAGCATATCGTGTAGCTGCACTTAACGGTATGAATCGCTTGTTTTGATTTTAAATAAGTTTTCAATAAAAAAGCCTGCAAATTTGCGGGCTTTTTTATTTTCATTACACCACAGGTTTTTTATATTTTTATGACAATCCAAAATATGATTTCAGCTTTTCATCATACTAGTGTGGACAAAATGCTTGGTTAAAATATTCAAATAAATCCGGTGTTTGTTTCCATAAAATGATTGAACAGGCCAGCAGAGTAATCACTAGCAAAGTCATAATTGTTTTCAAAAGTAAGGTATTATGCGTCATGAATAACAGCCTCCTCATTCACAAAGAAGTGTACGATCACACCTACTATACTTAATGCTATAGAACATAGCCAAATTGCATTGTAATTACCTGTTAAGTCATGGTTGACACCGCCAAGCCAACCGCCAAAGAAAGAGCCGACTTGATGAGTGAAAAATACAATACCGCTCAGCATTGAAAGATATTTAACACCAAACATATTTGCCACAATACCGTTTGTGAGCGGAACAGTGGAGAGCCATAGAAGGCCCATAATGACTCCAAAAGCATATACCGTATAAATGCTTAAAGGTAATAACAAGAAGGCAATGATCGCGATGCCACGGCTGCCGTAAAGCGCCATTAATAATTTAGGTTTTGAGAAGCGGTCTCCTAACCAGCCAGCACCATAAGTCCCCACAATATTAAATAGTCCAACTAGTGCCAGAAACACAGTTCCTGTAGCTGCATCAAAGCCGTGGTCGATTAAATAGCCGGGTAAATGTACACCTAAGAAAACAACTTGGAATCCACATACTAAGAAACCTAAAGCTAACCACCAAAAGGGTTTATGTTTTCTGGCTATATTCAGTACTTGTTTAAATGTAAGCTGAGGTTGTGCAATTGCTTTTGGTGTTTGATTGCTTGGCCCTTTTAACATCCATGCAAGGGGAATAATAAGAGCAATTAACAGCGCACTGACCATTAGGGCTGACGACCATCCAACATTTTTAAGTAAAAGAAGGGTAGATGGCAACATAATAAACTGACCGAAAGAACCTGCTGCACTTGCAATCCCCATTGCCATACTTCTTTTTTCTGGAGGGGCAGCTCGGCCTACTGCACTAAGTAAAACCGTAAAGGAAGTTGCTGATAAAGCTAAACCAATAATAAGACCTAGGCTTAAATTCAAAATGAGTACACTTGAACTAAAAGCCATTAATAGTAAGCCGAGGGCGTAAAGTAATCCGCCAACAGCAACCACAATTTTACTGCCATATTTATCTGCGATTGCGCCAGTAAAAGGTTGAACTGCACCCCAGATCAGGTTCTGCATGGCGATTGCAAGACTAAAAACATGTTGACCCCAGCCAAACTCATGGCTCATTGGGACCAAATAAAGTCCAAAACCATGCCTAACACCTAAAGAAAGAGCCAAAATAAGGGCACTACCAATCAGCATATAGATAAGCGGCTGGGAAAAGTTTTGAGTAGTTTTAGTCATCGTTAATGGAAAATTATAATAATGTGGTCATTTATTGTAGAAGATATATCGAAAAATATCGATATAGATGGCAAGAATATTTAAGAAGAATTAAAAAGTGAGTGGGGTAAATATTTCATGATAAGAAATTTGAAGAAGCAGACACCATTTTGATCTCTGCTTCTTATAAAAATTAAGCTGTTGAATTACGCTCAAGTAATGCTTGCTCAAAAAGAACTTGTTCTTTTTCTTTATGTTCAGTTGTGAAGCGAATCAAAATTACGCTACAGCCTGCGACCATAACCAGACCGCCTAAAATAAACAGGCAAGTTTGGACATCAAGTAAACCTTTGAGTAGGAAACCTGCTGCCACAGCACCAACATTACCACCCGCGCCAATAATTCCTGCAACTCCACCTAATGCAGTGCGATCGATAAATGGTACGAGAGCGTAAGTTGCTCCACATGCCATATGCGTAAACAATGCAAAAATAGTCATGGAAATAATAGCGAGCGCAACAGCATTCATTTGCGAGAAGAGGATTAAGAATAAACCTTCACCTAAAATCATGAGCACAAGTACTTTCGTGCGGCCATCTAAACCTTTTTTGAGTGCAACTTTATCGGAAATGATACCGCCTAGCGCTCGAGCGAATAATGCTAAAAGACCAAAGATTCCGGCAGTTAGTCCAGCCGTTTTTAAATCCATTTTAAATTGATCGACATAATACATTGCTGCAACGTTATGGATAAAAATCTCAATACCAAAACTTGCACCATATGCCAAAAATAAAATCCAGACACGATAGTTGCGAGCGGCTTGCATTAAAATGGCAGTACCACCTTTTTTACCACTTCCGACCTCAATACCTTGCGCGCGAATTTCTTTAAAGTTTCCTTGAGGGCAATCTTGAGTTAATTTCCAATAAAGAATGCCAACAATAACCATCATTACGCCAGGTACGATTAATGCCACGCGCCATCCCATGGTTTGTTCAACACCAAACATCACAATGGCACCGAGCAATAAAGGCATTAAAGCTTGTGTTGCTCCACCACCAGCATTTCCCCAGCCAGCCGTTGCCGCATTTGCTGTTCCTACAACGTTAGGTGCAAACATGACACTTGTATGGTATTGAGTAATGACGAAGCTTGCCCCAATCGCACCAATAAGTAAGCGAAAGAATAGAAAAGATTCATAACTATTGGCAGCAGCTACACCAAATACTGGAATGCTGCCAACTAGTAGGAGAGTGGTGTACGTAATACGGGGGCCATATTTGTCGCAGAGTGGTCCAACAATAAGCCGAACTAAAATAGTAATAGCAACAGCAGCAATATTAATATTAGCAATTTGATCTTTTGTTAGGCCAAATTCACCTTTAATCACGGGCATTAATGGTGCACACGCAAACCATGCAAAGAAACATACAAAGAAAGCGAGCCATGTCATGTGGAAGGCACGCATTGCTGGAGTTGAAAAACTGAATAATTTAATTTCAGTTGCTTTTTTTGCATCTAATTGGATATTTGAAGACATACGCCGTCCCTCTGAACTGAACGAAATTTAATTTGCATGGCAATTTATTGCCTATCTGCAGACCGATCAGAGCGGACATCGTTGGCCGTCTTTGTTTATTCATTGAATCATCATTGATTCATCATGCTCTGAATAAAGCAAAGCTTGTGCCAAAAAATGAATTTTACTAAAAGGGAAAAATTACTTTCTAATTTTATTGAATTAGTTTGTGAATAGAAAAATAATAAAAAAAATGGAAAAATAAGAGGGTAGTAATAAAAGTTTGAGAAGGTTTCTACAGCTGTATTTTTTATAAAAAATGCTCATTTTTTTAGCATTTTGATTTAAAAAGAAGCAATTTTTAGGTGAAATAGAGTGAAAGAAAGCTATAGAAACTTATACAAGTCTTTATAGCTTTTCATGATGCAGAAGTTAGAAGCGGTAACCGACACCGGCGTAACCTAAAATTGGGTTAATTTCGATATCTGCTTTTGCATTGATTAATTCACCATACTTAGCATCATTTACTGTAATCGTCGTATCTGTTTTTAAGTGAGCATAGGAAACAGAGCCAACGGCATACCATTTATCATTAAAGTCGTAGGTGAAACCTAAAGTCGCTACAGGAGCAATAGCATCTGAAGCTTCAAGTTCTACTTTAGGATCTCCTGAGCTAGTTTTTCTTTCTAAAGCAGCACCTGCTTTACCATCTTTAATATTCACAATCATATGACCAGCATTGACTAAATCTTTCTCAATTTCTGGATTCATTTCTAATTCACTGAAATAAGCGTACATGACCCCTAGTCCAACATAGGGTCTAAATTTATTTACACCAGTTTTGCCGAAGTGATATTGAAATTCAAATGCTGGCGTCCAAGCACGTGCTGAAGCGGCACTCCCATGTCCTTCAAGATCTGTAATGAAAAGATTATTTTCAAGTTCCATAGATCCAAGAATCCCACCAGCGGGTTTTGCTGTGGCTGAAAAAGGCGCATAAATTTTCCCTTTTCCTTGTAAGTCAACTTTAGGTGGAATCCCAGCTTTTAACTCTAATGAAAAATTATCTGTAAAAAAGTAATTACTCATCAATCCTAAGGTGGTGACATCATCGGCTTCTAAACCTGTTTTGTCAGCATCCCATTGACTTAGACCGCGCACCTCAGCTGTTCCGCTTAGCCAAGAAGGAATCGTATCTGTACCTAAACCAATAACATCAATGAGCTGTTCAAGAACGACATTACTATTACTGTCTGAAATGTTGTCTTGAATCGTTTTAACTTTAATATCTCCGACTTTAGATTGCTCATTTTCTTTAACAGAAGTATTAATTCTAAAAGGCTGAGCATTACCAGTCGGTTTAACATATAAAGGACCAGCAGAGACTGAAAAACGTTTGAAACCATCACCATCCTTTAAACTAAAATATGGTGAAGCGGCGTTAGTGATTGTTGGCAGGGCAAAAAAGGCAGCTGTCATACAAAATAATGACTTTTTCATCATAAAAGGACTCCATGTCCGAACATTTGTTTACTGATTTTTATTGAGCCAACCATACCGCGTTTTATTAAAATGATTGTTTATTAAAAATTAATAATTGTAATTTTTTTGAAATATTTGTTTATATTTGGAAATATTTATTAATAAAAAATACATAATAAATAATAAAAGGCTACATAAAGTAGCCTTTTATTTAAGTTTGTTAAACTATTAGTTGAAGCGAGATAAGTCCTCTTCAGGGCGTGCAGTTAAAACTTCAATGCCCGTTTGAGTCACTAAAATAGTATGTTCATATTGAGCTGAAAGTTTATGGTCTTTAGTTACAACAGTCCATTTATCGCCTAATAGTTTAGTTTGCCATACGCCAGCATTTACCATAGGTTCAATAGTAAAAGTCATACCAGCTTCCAGACGCATACCTGTTCCAGCTTGACCATAATGTAATACTTGAGGTTCATCATGGAAAACGGTACCAATACCGTGGCCACAATATTCACGTACTACACTAAAACGCTCTGATTCGACATATTTCTGGATTGCATGGCCAATATCACCTAAATATGAACCATCTTTAACAGTTGCCATTCCACGATACATCGCTTCTTGGGCAACTTTACATAGACGGTTGGCTAAAATAGACGTCTCACCACCGACGATATACATCATGTTTGTATCGCCGTGATAACCATCTTTAATCACAGTCACATCAATATTTAAAATATCGCCGTTTTTTAACGTTTTATTTTCAGAAGGAATGCCATGGCAGACAACATGGTTAACCGAAGTACAAATAGAATGCTGAAAAGCAGGGCGTCCAGGAGCGCCACCATAGCCGACACAGGCAGGAATAGCATGTTGTACATTTTCAATGTGATTACGGCAAATGGTATCAAGTTCAAGTGTACTTACACCCGCCTTGATATACGGCTTGATCATCTCTAGAACTTCAGCCGCCAGTCGTCCTGCAATGCGCATTTTTTCAATTTCATCTGGAGTTTTGATTAATCGACGTGGAGCTGTATAAGTACTGTTCATGATCTCTAAAAACTTTTGGTAATTTACAAGTGTCTATGGTATAAATAGCCGCCCATTTTATCAAATGCTTTTCGTGAATATCTTTTACGAACAAATTTGATAGGTGGAGTAAAAAATCCGCACATATATCGTCACATTACTCTGGGTGCCTGTAAAAGGGTGGAGAATGCGGATATATGGAGGCCTAACCCAACTTTTAAGGTAAAGAAAATGGCAGATTACAACGTAAGCATGCGTGACCTTCTTCAAGCAGGCGCGCACTTTGGTCACCAAACTCGTTTCTGGAACCCAAAAATGCGTCAATACATTTTTGGCGCGCGTAACAAAATTCACATCATCAACCTTGAGCACACTGTTCCTGCGTTAAATGATGCTTTGAACTTCGCTAACCAATTAGCAAGCAAAAAGAACAAAGTTTTGTTCGTTGGTACAAAACGTGCTGCTTCTAACATCATCCGTGAACAAGCTCAACGCGCTGGTCAACCATATGTAGATCACCGTTGGTTAGGTGGTATGTTGACGAACTGGAAAACACTTCGCCAATCTATCAACCGTTTAAAAGATCTTCAAACTCAATCTCAAGACGGTACTTTCGCTAAGCTTACTAAACGTGAAGCTTTAGAACGTGCTCGTGAGATGGAAAAACTTGAGCGTTCTTTAGGCGGCGTTAAAAACATGGGTGGTTTACCTGACGCATTATTTGTAATCGACGTTGATCACGAAGCGATTGCAATCAAAGAAGCGAAGAACTTAGGTATTCCTGTTATCGGTATCGTTGATACAAACTCTAACCCAGACAACGTTGATTACGTTATTCCGGGTAACGACGATGCGATCCGTGCAGTAACTCTATATGCTTCAGCTATGGCTGACGCAATTCTTGCTGGTAAAGAATACGCTCAATCTCAAGCGAACGCTCAAGCAAAAGGCGATGACGCTGCGAAAGACGCTTCTGAGGCTTAATGCGTTTTGACGCAGGCTTGTCATTTTTGCGACATGTAATGGTGGCAAATTAAGCGTCGAGAGTGCAAACGGCCCAGAGTTTCTTTGGGCCGTTTTTGTTGAAAAGATTTATTTTCTACCGATTTTAGGAGATCAACATGACTGCAATTACTGCAAGCATGGTAAAAGAATTACGTGACCGTACTGGTCTTGCAATGATGGAATGCAAAAAAGCATTAACAGAAGCGAACGGTGACATCGAGCTTGCTATTGATAACCTTCGTAAATCTGGTCAAGCTAAAGCTGCTAAAAAAGCTGGTAACATTGCTGCTGACGGTGCAATCACAATCGTTCAAGAAGGCAACAAAGCAATTCTAGTTGAAGTTAACTGTCAAACTGACTTCGTTGCTAAAGACGAAAACTTCTCTAACTTCTCTAAAGCTGTTGCTACTGCTGCTTTAGCTGCTGGTGAAACTGATGCTGCTAAAATCGCTGAATTAAAATTAGCAGACGGTCAAACAGTTGAAGAAGCTCGTATTGCGCTTGTTCAAAAAATCGGTGAAAACATCCAAGTTCGTCGTGCGAAAATCGTTGAAGGCGAAAACTTGGCTATCTACAAACACGGTTTAAAAATCGGTGTTGTAGTTTCTTATACTGGTGATGCTGACACTGGTAAAGGTATTGCAATGCACGTTGCTGCATTCAACCCAGTAGCTGTAAATGCTGAAGCTGTTCCTGCTGACCTTATCGCTAAAGAAAAAGAAATTGCTGAAGCGAAAGCGTTAGAATCTGGTAAGCCAGCTAACATCGTTGAGAAAATGGTAACTGGTTCAGTTGATAAATACTTGAACGAAGTTGCTCTTGATCGTCAAATGTACGTAATCGACAACGACAAAAAAGTTGCTGATGTATTAAAAGCAACTGGTACTACTGTTGCTAACTTCGTACGTTTCGAAGTTGGTGAAGGTATTGAGAAAAAAGCAGAAATGAGCTTCGCTGAAGAAGTTGCTGCTGCTCAAGCTGCTGCGAAGTAATTCGTATCACAATAAAAAAAGCCCCATTGGGGCTTTTTTTATCTCAGTTAAATTAAGGGTAGACAATGACAAATAAAAAAAATCTCAGTATTGGTGGTGTCATAATTTTATTGATTGCTGCATATTTTGGTCTGGATTTATCTGGGCATAAGCAAAATCAATCGCCATCATCAGTCATGCCCGAAGCTCAGCATACTGAAACTACACTTTCAAATAATGGGGTTGATACAATAAAAGCTGCTTATCAGCAGAGACAAAGTAATGTTCAAGTGCAGGGAAGTGGCCGAGTAAAAGCAATTTTAAGAGATGATAATGATGGGTCGAGACACCAGAAATTTATTCTTGTACTAAAAAATGGCCTTTCAATTTTAGTCGCACATAATATTGATTTAGCACCTAAAATTCCTAATTTGAAAAAAGGTGATGCAGTAGAGTTTTACGGTGAATATGAATATAACCCAAAAGGCGGTGTATTGCACTGGACTCATCGTGATCCACAAAATCGTCATGAAAGCGGTTGGCTCAAACATGATGGGCAAATCTACCAATAAAGCCGAATAAACAAATAAAGAGATTGTTTTTATAGAGCAATTTTATTCTATTCAGTTTCTTAAAACATGCTATGGTTTTTTTATTGAATAGATGAGACGTATTTATGCAGCGGGAGCAAGCCGATTATCTGCATGTGCGAGAGCTGGGCGGTTTAGAGTTACTAAAAGCACATTATCACCAAACACAATTTTCGAAGCATACTCATGAAGGATACTGTATTGGTGTGATTGAAGAGGGAGCACAGTCTTTTTTTAGGACAGGCCAGCTGCATGTAGCTCCTAAAGGCGACATTATTTTAGTAAACGCTGACGAAATTCATACGGGTTCATCTGCGGTAGAGTCAGGCTGGCGATATCGGGCAATTTATCCTACACCTGAAATGTTGGCAGAAGTCAGCCAAGATTTTTTTGAAAATTCACGTGGGGCGCCATGGTTTCCTCAAGCTGTCATTCGTGACTTAGGTTTGGCTCAGCAACTTTGTTTACTCTTTGATTTATTAGAACAAAAAGATAATTTTTTACTCAAAGAAACGATGTATTTATCGACTTTAGCCTGTCTAATGAAGCGACATGGTAAATCAAATCATACTTTTTGTGAGTTACCAGAGGCATATTCAAAAATATTAAGAGTTAAAGAATTACTGGTAGAAATGCCCGAAACAAATTTTTCTTTGCAAGATCTGGCTGACATGGTGGGTCTAAGTGCATGGCATTTCTTAAGACAATTTAAAAAATATGTGGGCTTGCCACCTCATGCTTGGCTTGTTCAAGCACGCTTACAAAAAGCAAGACAATTATTAAAACAGGGTGACCAAATTGCGATGGTGGCACAGCAATGTGGTTTTTCTGATCAAAGCCATTTTAATCGTCACTTTAAAAAAGCAATGGGAGTGACGCCTACTCAATATGTAGCTAGCCTAAATAACTAGATTATTAACAGTTTATTTACAGCAATTTTATTCAATATAAATCAACTCTCATTACGCATTTTATAGAGAGATCTTTTATCTTGGATTTTTATATATGAATATTCAGCTTCATCAGTTGGTGAGGTTTCCAAAAAATAAGGCATCCTATCTTTTTTTACGTGGTGCAATGGATATTTTGCCCTTGTCAATTTCCGTTATTCCGTGGGCAATTTTGGCAGGCTCTATGGCAATTCATGCAGGTTTATCTTTTTATAAAGCCCTTGTGATGTCGGGAATTGTTTTTGCTGGAGCAGCTCAATTAGTTAGTTTAAGCATGGTAATGGAAGGGGCATCTATTTTTACAATTTATGTGACGATTTTCTTTTTAACGGCTCAGCATTTTATTTATGCATTAACTTTAAGAAATGACATTTCTGCTTTGTCTCTTTCGAAACGGATAAGTTTAGGTTTTTTATTAACGGATGAATTATTTGCGGTGTGTGCATCCGGTGAAAAAAGACAGCCAGAATATCTGTTAGGTGCAGGTCTGTCTTTTTATTTATTCTGGGTGGTTTTTAGCTTGGTTGGAATACTTTTGGCAACAGTGATTCCAGATCTACTAAATTATCATTTAGATTTTTCAATTGTGGCTATTTTTATTGCCATGATAGTGCCGCTATGTAAGGGAATGCCTGTAATTGCTGGTGTGCTAATGACTTGTTTAAGCGGATTTTTCTTTAAATTATATCAAGTTGAAGGAGCGATTTTACTTTCAGGATTAATCGGTATGTTGGTTGCAGTGTTAACTGAAAAAATAGGTAAGGAGTAATAATATGTCTTGGTTTATGATTTTAGGTTTGGCAGCAATCGTCTTTTTTAATCGTTATTATTTTTTGGAACCCACTGTTAAAATTAAATTGCCGCTTATTATGAATAAGATGCTTAATTATTCTGCACCTTGTTTATTAACAGCAATTTGTATTCCAGTTGTTTTTTTTGATGGCGATAATTTAAAAGGAATTATTGATAATCCCTATATTTATGCAGCAATCTTTTGTATTGTGATTGCCTTTTATCTGAAGAAAGTGCTTTTAAGTGTTATCGCTAGTTTGGTTTTTTTCTATTTTATAAATTTTCTAATAAATTACTAAAATGTAAAAGCTGAATCGAGATGATCCAGCTTTAATTGAACAATTAGGATATAGCGTGTTTTTGTCTACTTTTCCATTTGGGTAAGATTTTTCCTAGATAGGCATCCATGCACCAGACGGGGCCAATGAGTAAAAATTGTAAATCTTTAAAGAACGATGGCTTTTTGCCCTCAATTTTATGACCATAGAACTGTCCGATCCAAGCAATCACAAAAATAGCAATATAAAATCCTACTCCTACAGGTAGGGTGTAAATGAGCCATGCCATAACAACAAGTAAAGCTGCCATTGCAACAGCAAGTATAAGATCTAAACGAGCATAAAATACTAAAGTGAGTACAAGTAGTAGAGCAGTGAGCAAGGTGCTGAAATGGGCAATGATTCCAATAATAGAAAATAAAATGGCAGGAACGCAGAGCCAGTGAATTTGTTTATTGGTTGGGTTTTGATGGCTTTCGCTATATTCGTCAAACCATTCTGTAACGGATTTCATTAATGGCACACTCCTTGTCTTAACTTTGATTTATTTTTTCTGGATATATTTTAGCCTGTTCTGGAGGAATTCGACAAGAAACCAACACTATTCAACTATGGCGATTTGGCAGTAAAAACTGAGGAGGGGGTAGATGAAAAAAATAATATGGCGCTGATTGAAAAAATAGTCCATTTGAACTCAAAAAAGGGTGCAATATTTCATAATATTTTTTCTGTGTTGCTCAATGATGAAAACATCAAAAAAAGTGTAATTTTGAGATGGGTGGGAAAATTGTGTGAAAAAGCTCTACTCATCTACTCTAAAAACGCCATAAATAGCCCTTATTTTATAAAAATGGTACTAGGGTAGCGCAAATTTATTAAAGTCGCTCTAAGCGCAATTTAGAGGCGAAATAGACTTTGATAAAATAAATGCATTTTTTTGTTCGAAAAATAATCAAAACTGGGGTTGGAGAAGGGTTAAAAAAGATAATTTTTTTACCCTAAGCTAGAAATTATTTTCATAGTTTAAAACATAAAAAAGCCGCAGAAAAAATTGCGGCTTTTTACATGAGCTCTAGAGTCTATAACTTATGAAGTTGGACCATCAACGCGCTCAATATTTACTTTTGCAGTTCCAGCATTGGTAATACCAAGACGTTTAGCTGCACCATAAGATAGGTCAAGTACACGATTGCCATGGAAAGGACCACGGTCGTTTACTTTTACAACCACACTTTTACCATTGTCTTTATTCGTTACTCGGATGTAACAGTTCAACGGTAGGCTACGGTGAGCAGCAGTAAGAGCATTCATATCGAATGTGTCACCACTTGCTGTTTTGCGTCCATGGAATTGACGACCATACCATGAAGCCATGCCAGTTTGGCTAAACTTACGAACAGTGTTTGAAGCTACTGTGTTAAGTTTTTCAATCACTGAAGGCTCATCTTCAGGGATTTCAATTTTTGCTGCGATAGCTTGACGACGGATTTGATCGCCAGAACGTTCAGTGATTGAAAGACTGTTAATGTTAGAAAAACGAGAATTAAAATTTTGAGTATCTTTACTCAATACACGAGCTGCTAAATTAGAACCATCTACATCACTATTTAATGATGAAGATTGCACCATTTCAGCGTGCAATGGGGCTATGCTTAAACTAGCCGTCAGTGCAAGAACGTATTTCAGCGATAACTGCATTTGTATAAACTCCTGAGAACATGTACTTTTTTCTTTCAGCGATTGACTGAAATTTAAAGTGAACATGTCTTATTATTCACTTTTGCAATTGCTACATTGGGGTGGATAATATTCATCGCTTACGGAGAGTGTCTAGTCTTTAACGAGAAATAGTTACAAAAAGGGCAAAAACTTACAGTTCTAGGTTGAAAAATGATCAAAAGTGTAACAAAATATTAAATTTGTGCGTATTGTGATCTATTTAACAAAAATATTTATTGACTTTTACATAACTTATAAAAAAGCTAGCCTATCGGCTAGCCACTTCAGTGCCTAATAACCATACAGCAGTAGCATACATACGGCTCTTATTATAGGTCGTAATCACTTGAAAATTCGGGTAAGTCAAATAGTAAATTGGACCATTATAGTCTTGTAATTGAATAACATTCACCATATCCAGATCATCAATTTTAACTAAAGGATTTAAAGGTGAAACCCCGAGTGTCTTTAATGCACCATATGGAAAAGGTTGAGTTAAATCTTTAGCAATAACACTGTCTGGATTTGACCCTGTGTAACGTGCCATAAACCCGATAGGTTGATCGCGTTGCCATCCTTGTTTTGCTAAGTAGTTTGCGATTGAACCGATTGCATCTTCTGCAGAATTTCTTAAATCGATGTGTCCATTACCATCATAATCGACCCCATATTTACTAATATTACTCGGCATAAATTGTGGATAGCCAATTGCACCTGCATAGGAACCTACAATACTACTTGTTGGGTAACCTTCTTTATAAGTCCATGCAATAAGAGCAGCAAGTTCATCACCAAAATATTCAGCACGGCGAGGGTAGCCAAAAGCAAGTGTGGCTAATGCATCACGTGTAATAAATGAACCTTTATTTGCGCCATAACCTGTCTCAACACCCAAGATACCTAAAATAACAGCTTGAGATACACCATATTGTTGTTCAGCACGGTTTAAAGCATCTGCATATTGGTTTTTAAAACGGACACCACGTTGAATTGTCCCTTCAACCAAAAACATAGAGCGATAGTCATACCAAGGTTTGCTTTCACCTGGACGAGTCATAATATTTAGAATGTTTGGTAAATTTTTTGCACCATTCATAGCTGCATCAACTTGATCGCCACTTAACCCATAAGCGCTCATCGTTTTTTGTTTAAAATTTACATAATCAGGATGTGTTGCAAAATCGTTGGCCTGAGCGAAGTGACTTGTACTGATTAAACCAGTACATAAAGCAAGCATTTTTAAAGTTTTATTTAAGTGTTGAGACAACATATCGTTTTAAAATTCCAGATTATCGATGTGTATGAATGGACATGACTAAACCAAAGGTGGCCATTAAAGTAATAATAGCTGTTCCGCCATAACTCATAAAAGGTAAAGGAACACCTACTACAGGTAAAATACCACTGACCATTCCCGCATTTACAAATACATAAACAAAAAAAGACAAACCAAAGGCGCCAGCAACTAAACGTCCATAGTTATGGAAGCTTTGTAAACCGATTTGGAATGTTCTAAAAATAATAGCAAAATAAAGAATCACTAAAATAAGTACACCGATGAGCCCAAACTCTTCGGAGTACGCAGCAATAATAAAGTCGGTATGACCTTCAGGTAAAAAGTGCAAATGTGATTGGGTACCTTCAAGAAATCCTTTACCTGAAAAACCACCAGAACCAATTGCAGTTTTAGATTGAATAATATTCCAACCTGTACCGAGCGCATCTGCCTCTGGATCAAGTAAAGTTAAAACCCTTTGACGTTGATAGTCGTGTAAAAGAAATTCCCAAGCAATCGGAATGACCACCGCAGCACAGGCTCCTGCAGCACCGATCATACGCCACGATAGTCCACTTAAAAATAAAACAAATATACCGCTTGCTAATACTAAAAGTGATGTCCCTAAGTCAGGTTGTTCTGCAATCAGTAAAAAAGGAATACCAATTAACATTAATGATAAAACAACTTGTGAAAAACTAGGGGGAAGTGGTTTACGTGCTAAAAACCAGGCAATCATCATGGGCATGCCGATTTTCATGAATTCACTGGGTTGGACACTTCCGAAACCGGGAATATCAATCCAGCGCTGAGCACCCATTCGGACTTCACCAAATATCATGACTGCCAAAAGTGAAAATAAGCCAAATAAATAAAAATAGGGTGAAAAAGCTTGATAGACCTTTGGCGGAATTTGGGCTAGACCAAACATCACTAAAAAGCCAATACCAAAACTCATGGCTTGTTTACTCACTAACCCCACATCTTGTGCAGAAGCACTATATAGTACGGTTAAACCTAATAGCGCATTTAAGAGCAGAAATAGGCATAGCCAAGGGTCAACATGGAGTTGTTGCCACTTTGAAGGTTGCATAGCAGTGCTAAGACCATCTCGAGGAGCTTGGCGTAAAAATTTATATTGCGGACTAGGAGACATGCGGCGTTAACTAAGGTCAATCAGTGCTTGGCGCATGCTAACATAAACTTGGTTAATGGCAATGTATATCAATATTTTGCAATAAAAAAACCTAGCTCACGCTAGGTTTCCGATAGTCTATTTTTTATTAGTTAAAGAATAAACCATCATGGTATTCAGCCATCGCTTTAAGTTCAGTACGATTTAAGCTTGGAATCAGTTTGTCGATTGCAATGTGGACTGCTTTTGTTACAGCTGCTGCACCAATATCTGCTGCTTTACGCTTAATCATGCCAAGGTCTAATGTTTTATTAAAATCAGACATGAAGTGTTTGATCATTGCATCGCCGAATTGTTTATATAATTCAGCTAAAGCAGCTTTATTAATGTCATTTCCTGCTTCAAGCTCAGTAAAGTTATGCTTAAGGTTAGTTACTAAACCTGCATCTAAATTTACGCCTACTTTGTATTGACCTTGTGGGTCTTTAAATAAGCTTTTTTCAGAGAACTCAACTGACTGTTTAACTACATCGTTAGGTGCTTTGCTTAACAGTTGCTTTAAAAGAACAGCAACGGTTGATTTGACATAACCTGCTAGTTTTTCGGCAGTATCGCGCTTTTCACTTGCAGGAAAATGCTGAACTAACTGAATCAAGACATTATCAATAATTTCTTCATTAAGTTGTAAAGCAATCTTATCGCGAAGTGGATATAAAGGTTCACTAGAATTTTTATTCGCAATTCCAGCCTGCATATCGTTCAATAAGCCTTCAGAAGGGGTAAAACCAAAAAACGGCATGGTGTATCCTCAAATTATTCGTTTTATTGTCGTGCCAATCGAATCGGTTTTGGCATCCATGAAAGATCCGATACTCGGCAAGGGTTAATATCAAGTCCGCCGCGACGAGTATAAGTTGCATAAACCATCAGCTTTTCAGGCTGTAGATTTTGCCAAATATCGGCAAAGATCTGCTCAACACACTGTTCGTGAAAGCCGTTATGCTGACGGTACGAGATAATATAAGCTAAAACACTACGATAACAAGGTTTTTTGCCTTTAAAACGAATAAAAACTGTACCCCAATCCGGTTGTCCGGTGACTGGGCAGTTACTTCTTAAAAGATGAGAATACAGCTCAATTTCGACTTCTTCACCAGAATCATCGAGTTTTAAAAGAGTGGCATCAGGATGCTGTTCTAAACGCTCTGGAGTGAGGTCATCAACACAAATGCCTTGAGGCTTAGAAATCTCTAAATCATCAACCTGAAATAGGGTTAACTCAACTTTTGCACCTGCCGCCGCCGAGAGGTCTTTTTCAACCGTTTCAATAAATGATTGTTTAGACTCAAACTGAGTGAAGTTAAGACTATTGAAGTAAAGTTTTAATGACTTAGATTCAATCAAATTTGGTGAAGATGCAGGTAGCGTAATTCTGCCAATCGCAACTTGTGGAATACCATGAGCGTTTAACCATGAGATTTCAAAAACATGCCACCAATCTTTACCTTGAGTAATGCCTTCAATATGTGAATAGCTTTCACGAGACTGAGCACGGGCAATTGGAAATAAAACATCAGGTTGATAATTAGTTGGATATTGGGTTTCTTTACCCAATAAAGACTGTTCGACACTCATTCACGCATTCCTGAACCACGAGCAAGTAAATAGTAAGCAATTCCGTAAAGTACAACACAGCATGATGTCACAATGATTAAAGAGAATGAGACATTCACATCACTATGACCTAAAATGCCGAAACGGAAAGCATTAACCATATAAACAATAGGGTTAATTAAAGAAAGTTTTTGCCAAAAAGGACCAAGTGCACTAATGGCATAAAACACACCACCTAAATAAGTTAAGGGTGTAAGAACAAAGGTGGGAATAATAGAAATATCATCAAATGATTTTGCATAGACTGCATTAATAAAACCACCTAATGAGAAAAGAACCGAAGTAATTAAGACTGTATATATAGTTACGAACCAGTTGTGTATGAAAAGGTCAGTAAAGAACATGCTCATTGCAGTCACAATTGCACCTACTAATACACCACGGCAAATACCACCAATTACATAGCCCCATAAAATGATATGGAGTGGAACGGGACTCATGATGAGTTCTTCAATACTTTTTTGGAATTTCACACTAAAGAAACTTGAAGAAACGTTGGCATAACTATTGGTAATGACCGCCATCATAATTAAGCCGGGCACAATAAATTGCATATAGCTCACGCCACCCATTTGTCCAATGCGTGAACCCACCAAATTACCGAAAATCACAAAGTACAAACTCATTGTAATTGCAGGTGGTAATAAGGTTTGTGGCCAAATGCGTAGAAAACGGCGTACTTCTTTACGAACTATGGTCCAGAGAGCAATTTGCAGTTGGCTAAAATTCATTTTGCCTCTCCTTCAAGATTTTTCTCGACCATTTTGACAAATAACTCTTCTAAACGGTTCGATTTATTACGCATACTACGAACACGAATACCTTGAGATTCTAATAGCTGGAATAGGTCATTTAATGTATGCGCTCTATCCATCGTTACTTCTAATGTATTGCTATCGATTAAGTTAAACTTTACACCAATAATATTTAACTGAAGCGGCCCAATCGGTTCGGCTAAATCGAAGATAAATGATTCTTCATTGAGCTGATTAAGGAAGTTCTTCATGCTGGTATCTTCTTTAATTACACCGCGGTCAATAATCGCAATTTGACGACACAACATTTCTGCTTCTTCTAAATAGTGGGTCGTTAAAATAATAGAAGTACCGCTTTCGTTCATTTCAGTCAGAAAGTCCCACATAGAACGGCGTAATTCAATATCTACACCAGCAGTAGGTTCATCTAAAATAAGAAGTTTAGGCTCATGCATCATGGCACGGGCAATCATTAGACGACGCTTCATACCACCAGACAGCATACGTGCTTGTATATTACGTTTTTCCCACAGGCCGAGCTTTTCTAAATAATGTTCAGCACGTTTTTCTGCAATCTTTTTATGGATGCCGTAATAGCCAGCTTGAGTGACTAAAATATCGAATGTTTTTTCAAACTGTCCAAAGTTAAATTCTTGAGGAACGACACCAAGCTGCTGCTTTGCCAGAGATGGATGTGTATCGAGATTATGCCCAAAAATCTCAACTGTTCCTGAGGTTTTTTTCGTGAGGGAGCTGATAATACCAATGGTTGTTGATTTGCCGGCACCATTTGGGCCTAACAACGCATAAAATTCACCTTCAGGCACAGTGAGGTTAATACCTTTTAACGCCTGAAAACCATTACGATATGTTTTGGACAAATCTCTTAAAACCAAAGCATCAGTCATGAAATTCTCACATTATGAAAGAGGGGTATATTTTGAGCGATAATGATTAATAAACCAAGTAAAATAGTCGGAATTTTATAAAATTGAGATAAATTTATGAAGTTATTATATAAAAGCTGGTGCGCCCGGCGGGGATCGAACCCACGACCCCAGGTTTCGGAAACCTGTACTCTATCCAACTGAGCTACGAGCGCATGCGTGGGGCACATCATAGGAAAAAAACACTGGCAGGTAAAGCACGAAATACGTGCCAAGTGACTTTAATGCTTAATTAAACAGCAAGTTGTTCAATATTTTATATACTTTCTTGAAGAAGCTGAATTGAATAGTTAATTGTACGTAAAGCACTTGCAAGTTCCTGAGGGGGAATGCGTGATTCTTGTAAATTTGTAATCCAGTGTATCTGATATAATTTAAGTTCTTGTATTGTAGTCGTTTTCTCTATTCTTTGAACAAGTGGTTTAGTCATTAGTCCGCAATAACTGCTAAGCGTTTTCATCATTAATAGTTGTATTTCTTCGAAAGAAAGAGCCTTAGAAGATATTACTGGTTGAAAATATGTAGTACTGGACTGATCTAAAGTTTTTTGCTCGGAAAGCTGGATTTCTCCAACAAGATTCGGGGAATGTGCTATGGAGCTACCAATAGATTCTTTTTGATTTTCTTCTACTTTATTTATTTGTGAGGTTTTTAAAATAATTTCTTCATCAGTTAATGTTTCTGTAGAGGCAGCTGGGGCAATAAGTTCTAAGTCGACAAGTTGTTGAATCAATTCCGGAGAAGCAATGCGTTTTTTAAATTCACCATTTAAGTTTTGAAAATCCTCATGGTCTATCAAGAGTAATAAACGCCTTTGTTTTGCATTTAAAACAATATTGCGTTGTTGAAGTGCAACTCTTCCTAAATTGGTTCTATAAAAACCAGCCATTATGTTTCCCCAATATATACATAAATCAGACTGTTCAATTTTCTGAGTTGAACAGTGCTGTTTTTAATAAAATATAAATGGGGTTAACCATAAAACTCAAAAATGACAATATGATGAAGAATTGATGAATATCATCTATTTAAGTCATTAAAGTACACTTTCTAATGCTTTGCGAAGGTAAATATCAAGCTCATCTTGGCGTAATAACCATTGAATATAGTCTTTAGGAAGTTCAGCAATTGCTGTGCCTTTATGCTTACCAAAGTTAACCGTTGTGGGGATACGTGCTTCTTCAGAAACTCGGTATAGCTCTTCAATATCTTGAATATTTAAATGATAGACAATATGCATCAAAATATTAGCAGTCAAAATAATATCTGCATCGGCACGGTGTGCACCTTTGAGTAATTCACGAGCTTTACTGCTGCCTTGAGAAATCATATAGATGAGGGCGGAGATATTATGTGCTTCTGCTTCAGGCCAAACTTTACGCGCTAAAGCTAAAGTACAAATCGGTTTAATATTCGATACATCTACACCGCAACGCGCAATTGCGGCAATATCGTAATCAATATTGTGACCAATAATATAAGTCGTGCTCTCTGGTAATTTAAACGTTTTATAGTGAGGCTGGTTTTCTAAATCTGACTCTAATATATGGTGAACTGCCATAGCGGCGTAGGAAATAGGGGCACCGACTTGATAGAGCTGATCAAACAATTTGCTTTTATCTAAGGTGAGCTTGCCTTCATTAATTTCGATCGGGGCATATGCAATTTCAATAGGCAAACCATTTAGTGTATGTGTTTCTGTATCTAAAATAATGGTTTGCATAACTGGCCCTTTAAACAATAACAAGTAGCTATGAATGGTAACAGTTGGCTATCTACTTTAAAACATGAAGTGAGGCTATAAAGTAGCGAGAACGTCAATTTATATTAAAAATAAAGTTTTCATAGATTAATTTCATCCAATAGAACTTGCGAAAAATAAAGATTAGGCGTAATTGTTTTTAAGACATTAGAAAATGTTGATTAAAAAACTAAAGCAAAACAAAAATGGAATTTAAGGGAAGATATACCAATGAAAATGAAACTGTTCATGACCAGTGTTCTTAGCACAAGTTTATTGTTGACGGCATGTGGTGGAGGAAGTAGCGATGACAGCCCAGTAAGTACTAATCCATCTGGTACTCCAACCAATAATATTCAAAACCCAGTGGTTAAAGTAGATGCTTACACGAGCACCAACCTAGGATCAGTTGCTGCTGAAAGTAGTATTTTGACCTATAAAATGTTAGGTCAAAGTGGCCAAGAAGTACAGGCAACTAGTTTGGTATTCACACCAAATACACCAGCACCAGCAGGCGGTTGGCCAATTGTCGTTTGGGCACATGGCACTACGGGTGTTGCAGATGCTTGTGCACCAAGTAAAGCAGCTTTAACAGACAGTACAAAAGATTTAATTAGTAAGTTACTTGCAGCTGGTTATGTTGTTGTTGCACCTGACTATGAAGGTTTAGGCACAGCAGGTATACATCCATTTTTAAATGTTAAAAGTGAAGCTTATTCAATTACTGATGCCGTGGTTGCAACACGTAACTATTTATCACAGCGTAATTTATTAACTTCAAAAAAATGGCTGACAGTCGGACATTCACAAGGGGGACATGCTGCGTTGAGCGCTGCACAATATGCAAGTCGTGCTCAGCTAGACTATAAAGGTACAGTAGCGGTAGCACCTGCTTCTAATTTAGGTTTTATTTTAGTGGCTGGAGAGGCACAAGTTGCGAATCAACCAATAGGGGTTAAAATTGGAACCTATGCACAGCTTGATACCTATACGGCTTTGGTTACCGCAGGTATTCGCAACACACAGCCGAGCTTTGATTATGGACAAGTATTTACTTCACAAATTTCAGGTATTGCCGCACAAGCAGAAACAATTTGTGCTGGGCCTTTGGAAGATGTTTTTAAAAAAGCTATGGATGATTATAAAAAAGCTAATGGTGGGACACTTGATGGTTACACACGTACGCAACCTAACTTTATGGCAGTACCCTTGGTTAAAACATTCTTAGATAAAGATTCTCAACCTTTACAGGCAAAAGTATCTACACCAGTCATCATTTATCAGGGGCTAGCAGATACAACAGTTCCTAAAGTAGCTACAGATATTTTGATATCTAATGCCACTGTCGTAGGTACTAAAATTAATAGTTATGTGACTGGTAACTGGGACCATAATACGGCGATGAGTAGTAATGTAGACAACATTGTTGGAAATGTTCAGACTTTGCTAACAGCACAATAGAGTTATTGATATTTAAAGTATTTTTAACCTTCTTGTAAGCTAAAGTGAATGATGAAAAAGTTTAAAATATAAGCTTTAAAGCAGCTTTTTTATTGATTTATAAACAATGGCTCATTTTTTATAAAACTTGAGCCATTTTTATTTAAAACTGAGCTAACTTCATTCTGTTTAATTATAAAGTTCATGCTACAATATGTCGCAATCTTAGCACGGCTTAAAAGCCCTAATTTTATAGGACCCCCGCTAATGTTTGCCAATATTTCCATTTCTGAATTTGATCCAGAATTAGCTCAAGCAATTGCTTCTGAAGGTGAGCGTCAAGAAGCACATATCGAGTTAATTGCTTCTGAAAACTATTGCTCTCCTGCTGTGATGGAAGCGCAAGGATCAAAACTTACGAATAAATATGCAGAAGGTTATCCAGGTAAACGCTATTATGGCGGTTGCGAATATGTGGATATCATTGAGCAAATGGCGATTGATCGTGCTAAAGAACTTTTTGGTGCAGATTACGCAAACGTTCAACCACACGCTGGCTCACAAGCTAACTCTGCTGTTTATCTAGCACTTCTTAACCCAGGCGATACTGTTTTAGGTATGAGCTTGGCTCACGGTGGTCACTTGACTCACGGTGCTAAAGTAAGCTTCTCTGGTAAAACTTATAATGCAGTTCAATATGGTCTAAACGCTGAAACTGGCGAGATCGATTATGAAGAAGTTGAACGCTTAGCATTAGAGCACAAGCCACGTATGATCGTTGCTGGTTTCTCTGCTTACAGCCGTGTTGTAGATTGGCAACGTTTCCGTGACATCGCGGATAAAGTTGGCGCTTACCTTTTTGTTGATATGGCTCACGTTGCAGGTCTTGTAGCTGCTGGCGTATATCCAAACCCAGTTCAAATTGCTGACGTAACTACAACTACGACTCACAAAACACTTCGTGGTCCACGTTCTGGTTTAATCCTTGCGAAAGCGAATGAAGAAATCGAGAAAAAACTTCAATCAGCTGTATTCCCTGGTAACCAAGGTGGTCCATTGATGCATGCGATTGCTGCTAAAGCAATCTGCTTCAAAGAAGCAATGTCTGATGAGTTTAAAGCTTACCAACAACAAGTTGTGAAAAATGCTCAAGCTATGGCTGAAGTGTTAATTGCTCGTGGTTATGACGTTGTTTCTGGTGGTACAGAAAACCACTTATTCTTGTTATCTTTAATCAAGCAAGATGTAACTGGTAAAGAGGCTGATGCTTGGTTAGGTGCTGCTCACATTACTGTGAACAAAAACTCAGTTCCAAATGACCCACGTTCTCCATTCGTGACTTCTGGTATCCGTATCGGTACTCCAGCGGTAACAACTCGTGGTTTCGGTGAAGCTGAAGTTCGCGAACTTGCTGGTTGGATCGCTGACGTGATTGACAGCAAAGGTGACGAAAAAGTTATTGCTGATGTAAAAGCGAAAGTTGAAACTGTTTGTGCAAAATTCCCTGTATACGCACAATAAGTTGTAAATATAAAAAAAGCGCCGTATGGCGCTTTTTTTATATCAAGTTAATTAGATAAGAATTAACTTTCAGATTTTACCGATGACGCGAAACTATGCCAGCCACCACCTAATACGCGGATTAAATTTACACTAGCCATCATTCTAGCGCCGTTAAGCTGTGCAGAAAGTTGCTCTTGTTGCAAAATAGTCCGATCCGAGTCAATCACATCAAGATAGCTAATAGCACCTTCTCGATAACGTAGATGAGAAAGCTGATTTGCATGACGAGAAGAAGATAGCGCTTGGCTTTGAGCCTGAATTTGCTGATCGAGAATTCTTTGATCAGATAAACCATTTTCAACTTCGCGAAATGCATTCAATACAGTTTGGCGATAGTTTGCGACGCTTTCTTCATAGGCAGCTCGCGCTTGAGCGACTCCTGCTTTACGTTGTCCGCCGTCAAATAATGGCAAAGATAAAATAGTGCCTGCGACTGGACCAAGTAAGAATGTACGGCTCGACCATTTACCTAAATCACCTAAAGTTGATGATTCATAACCGAGTGCCCCTGTCAGGTCTAGTTTTGGGAAGAAAGCAGCACGTGCAATTCCAATACGCGCATTATCTGCTGCCATCGCACGCTCGGCAGCAGCAATGTCAGGTCGTCTTTCAAGTAAAGCTGAAGGTAAACCGGCTGGCAAACGGAGGCTGTTTGCAGTTAAAGGTTCAATTGCCAAGCTAAAATCAGCAGGTGTTTTGCCTAACAATACTGCAAGTGCATGCTCTGCATTAGCTCGATTACGAGCAATGTTCAGTGCATTGGTTTGGGCGGTAGCCAGTTCAGTCTGTGCGCGAGAAACATCTAATTCACTGACTAAGCCATTTCTAAAACGTGTTTGAACTAAGTCACGTGTCTCGCCAAGCAATTTAATAGTGCGATTATAAATTGCTTGTTCAGCATCAAGCTGACGAATGAGAAAGTAACCTTGGGCAACATCTGCTTGTAAAGCTAAAAGTGCCGACTGATATAAAGCTTCTTGTTGCTGTACATCAGCTGTTGCTGCATTGACACTACTGGCGATACGACCAAATAAATCGAGCTCATATGAAACATTCGCTTGAGCACGCCATAAGGTTTGTGCAGATGTATGAGCGTTATCATCTAAACCCAATGAAGCAGGAGAGGGTTTTTGACGAGTTGGGCCAAAGCCAGCACCAATACTTGGTAAACGTTCAGCTTGTGCTGCGGAACGTAATGCCCGTGAAGCCTGAATATTGGCCGCTGCCGCTTTAAGACTCTGATTTCCAGAAATGGCTTGTTGTTCTAGCTCATTCAATTTAGCATCATTAAAAACACGCCACCACTCACCTCGAATCTGCTGATCGGCAGGTTGGGCAATTTTCCAGTTATTATCCTCAAGTTTAGGGTCAGACTCTTTAAATTTGACGGGAACTATTACCTTTGCTGGTTGATATTCCGGAGCCAAAGAGCATCCTGCAAGCAGCAGGCTTCCCATGAGTGAGGACAATAACAAGCTTTGTTTTGCTGTAGCCATTAAATGTCCTCCTTAATGATCATGTGGGGTAGATAAAGGCGCTTCATGAACTGCCGCCGAATGCAATTTATGTTTGCTATTCAATGTACGAATCAGGACATAAAAGGCAGGAGTCAGGAATAAACCAAAGAAAGTTACCCCGATCATTCCGAAGAACACAGCCACACCCATGGCATGACGCATTTCAGAACCTGCGCCAGTTGAAGTAACCAGTGGGACTACACCCATAATGAATGCGATAGAAGTCATTAAAATTGGGCGTAAACGTAGACGACTTGCTTCAACTGCTGCTTTAAAGGCAGTCGCACCTTGCATTTCAAGTTCCCGCGCAAATTCGACAATTAAGATGGCATTTTTACAGGCCAGCCCGACCAGTACCATCAGACCAATTTGGGTAAAGATGTTGTTATCTCCACCTGTCAGCCAAACACCCGTCAGAGCTGCCAGGATTCCCATCGGTACAATTAAAATTACAGCTAAAGGCAAAGTTAGACTTTCATATTGAGCGGCTAAAACTAAGAACACCAGTAAAACGCTAATTGGGAATACCCAGAGTCCTGCATTACCAGCCAAGATTTTTTGGTAAGTTAAATCTGTCCATTCAAACTTAATACCACGTGGTAGAGTTTGAGCAGCAATACGTTCAACCGCAGCTTCTGCTTGGCTAGATGAATAACCCGGTGCAGGGCCACCGTTAATATCGGCTGATGTGTAACCGTTATAACGAACTACCATTTCTGGACCATAGGTTTGAGTTACATTCACCAATGAAGATAAAGGCACCATTTGTCCCGCACTGTTTCGGGTTTTAAGCTGCAAAATATCTTCAGGATTAGCACGGAAAGGGGCATCTGCCTGTGCTCGAACCTGATAAACACGTCCAAAGCGGTTAAAGTCGTTAACGTACTGAGAACCTAAATAAATCTGCATGGTGTTGAAAACATCAGTCACAGCAACACCTTGTTGTTTGGCTTTTACACGGTCCAGATCTACGTTCAGCTGAGGTACGTTAATTTGATAACTTGAGAACATTGGACCCAGTTCAGGGGCTGATTGTGCTGCTTTCATAAAGTTTTGTGCAGCATCATTCAATGCTGAATAGCCTAAGGCACCTCGGTCTTCGAGTTGAAGTTTAAAGCCGCCCATGGTGCCTAAGCCCATCACTGGTGGGGGTGGGAAAACCGCAATATAGGCATCTTGAATGGCTGAATATTTCTGGTTGAGCGCACCAGCAATTGCATTTGCAGATAAGTCTTTGGCCTTACGTTCATCGAATGGCTTTAAGGTCACAAAGACAATACCGGCACTTGAGCTATTGGTAAAACCGTTAATTGATAGGCCAGGGAAGGCAACTGCACTTTCTACACCAGGCTGTTTAAGAGCAGTGTCACTCATTTTACGAATGACAGCTTCAGTACGATCTAAAGACGCGCCATTTGGTAATTGAGCAAAGCTAATCAAATATTGTTTGTCTTGAGCGGGAACAAAGCCACCCGGAACAATATAAGAAATACCAACGGTTAAGCCTAGAAGAGCAGCATATACACCCATTGCCGATGCTTTATGAGAGATAACACGACTTACGCCTTTACCGTAGTTGTCTGACGCTCGGGTAAATACGCGGTTAAACAGCGCAAAGAAACGTCCAAATACACGGTTCATAAGGCGGGTTAATGCATCAGGTTTAGCATCATGTCCTTTCAGTAACATGGCTGCTAAAGCAGGAGATAGAGTAAGGGAGTTAAATGCCGAAATGACTGTTGAAATGGCAATGGTCATGGCAAATTGTTTATAGAACTGGCCTGTTAAGCCTGTCATAAAGGCGAGTGGAACGAATACGGCAACAAGCGTTAAAGCAATGGCAATAATCGGTCCGCTCACTTCTCTCATCGCGCGATAAGTTGCATCTCTTGGGCTTAAGCCTGCTTCAATATTCCTCTCGACATTTTCGACGACGACAATGGCGTCATCGACCACAATCCCGATGGCAAGTACCATCCCGAACAGAGAAAGCGCATTGATCGAGTAACCAAAAGCAAGCATGAGCGCGAATGTACCAATAATTGAAACTGGTACAGCAAGTAATGGAATGATTGAAGCACGCCATGTTTGTAAGAATAAAATCACAACCACAACAACTAGTGCAATCGCTTCAAGCAAGGTATGAACAACCGCTTTAATACTGGCACGTACGAACTGGGTTGGATCGTAAACAATGTCGTATTTAATTGAAGATGGAAAATCTTTTGAAAGTTCTTTCATCGTGCTACGCACTTGATCCGAAACTTGCAAAGCATTAGCGCCTGGCGCTTGGAAAATTGGAATAGCAACCGCTTGTTTATTATCGAGTAATGAACGCAAGCCATATTGTGAAGCTGCAAGTTCAACGCGTGCAACATCACCTAAGCGGGTAACAGCGCCATCAGGAGCAGTTTTTAAAATGATATCTGAGAATTCTTGCTCAGTCGTTAAACGCCCTTGAGCGTTCACTGAAAGTTGTACAGGAGAATTTGTTGGCGATGCACCAATGGTACCTGCTGCAACTTGAATGTTTTGTTCACGGATTGCACTCACAATTTCAGTTGCTGTGAGATTACGTTGCGCTACTTTTTGTGGGTCGAGCCATACACGCATTGCGTAGTCACCCGAACCAAATAAACCGACTTCACCTACACCTTGTAAGCGTGCCAAACGGTCTTTTACGTTGAGCACCGCGTAGTTACGTAAGTAGGTCATGTCATAGCGATTATCTGGTGAAGTCAGATGTACAACCATAGTTAAAGTAGGTGAGCTTTTTAACGTAGTGACACCTAAACGCTGTACGTCTTCAGGTAAGCGAGGCATGGCCTGAGATACACGGTTTTGAACCAATTGCTGAGCTTTGTCTGGGTCAATACCAAGCTTAAAGTTCACCGTAATGGTTAAGTTACCGTCACTGTTTGCCTGAGATTGCATATACAGCATGTCTTCAACGCCGTTGATGGATTCTTCAAGCGGAGAAGCAACAGTTTCAGCAATTACTTTCGGGTTTGCACCCGGATATTGAGCACGTACCACCACAGATGGTGGAACAACTTCCGGATATTCTGAAATAGGTAATTTAAATACCGACAGTAAACCGGCAAGTAGAATCAATACTGATAACACACCAGCAAAGATCGGCCGATCAATAAAAAATTTAGAAATATTCATATGTGATTAACCTTTTGCCGGAGTTGATGTTTTTTCTGTTGGCTGAGGTTGAGGAGTAGTGCTGCTCGCAGTGATTTGTGCATTTGGCATTGGAACAAGATGCGGGGTAACAGGGTCACCCGGACGAATCCGCTGTAAACCATTTACAACAATACGGTCACCCGCTTGTAATCCGCTATTTACGATTTGCAAGCCATCTTGTTGTGTGCCAAGTTTTACTTCACGGTAAGCGGTCTGATTTTTAGCGTCGACTACCACAACAAAACGCTTATCTTGATCGACCCCGACCGCGGTTGGACTAATCAAAATTGCTGAACGAGGTTGACCACCACCCAGACGGATTCGAGCATATAAACCCGGTAATAAAACTCCGTTTGGATTGTCGAAAGTTGCGCGGACACGAATCGTACCTGAGGTTGTATCTAGGTTATTGTCGATTGAGTTGATGACTCCTTCACGAGAAAACCCAGTTTCATTGGCAAGTCCCATATAGACAGGAACTTGTGCTGAATTACGTTGATTACTGATGTATTTGAGGTAAGTTTGTTCATCAACATCGAAAGATGCGTAGAGGCGAGATACAGACACCAAACTTGTTAAAACCTGTGCTCCATTACCCGCAGAGACCACGTTGCCCACAGTCACTTCGGCACGAGAAATTCGACCACTGACTGGTGCAGTAATGCGGGTGTACTCAAGATTTAAACGGGCAGATTGAACGGCTGCTCTAGCGGCTTGCAGGTTGGCACTGGCTGAGCGTGCATCATTTTCAGCTAGATCTAACTCTTGACGAGATACAGCATTACTTTGAATTAAACGTTGAATACGAGAAAGATTAGAACCTGTATAAGTCACTTGTGCTTCAGCTGAAGCAAGTTGAGCTTGGGCACGATTGAGTTCTGCTTCGAAAGGACGCGGATCAATGGTAAAAAGTAATTCGCCTTTTCTAACCAGACTGCCATCTTTGAAGTGTACGGAAATGAGTTTACCTGAAACCTGTGGCCGAATATCGACTTGATCAATGGCTTCTAAGCGACCGGAATATTCTTGCCAATCGGTAATGGTTTTGCTGATGACATTAGAAATATCAACAGTAGCAGCTTGTTGAGCTGTGGTCGGTGCAGCTTTTGCATCGGCATTTTCATGTAAAAACATAAAACTGCCACCCGTTGCCAAAATGGCGACAAAGATGGCAGACAGCGCAAACTGTTTGCGGGAAAATGACATGAGGTGCTCCTACTTATTTGGATACCTGTTTTCAGACTTTTAATTATGGTCCGTATGGGAGAAACAGGGTTTATGGGATGAACGGAGCATAAAAGTTTGTCAATTACGAATAAATATATTAAATTCGATAACACTATTCGTATTTTTATAACAATTGATGTGTTTGAATGAAAAAATGCATTAATTGATAGGAGTGTGCGTGTGGATCTATTTCATGCCATGAAAGTATTTAACAAAGTTGTCGAAACAAATAGTTTCAGTTTAGCGGCTGACAGTTTAGGCCTACCGCGTGCTTCTGTGACTACAACCATTCAGGGTTTAGAAAAACATTTACAGGTTCGTTTATTAAACCGAACCACCCGTAAACTCAGTTTGACACCTGATGGTGCGGTTTATTATGAACGTACTACACGAATTTTAGCCGATGTCGAAGATGTTGAATCGACTTTTCATGATTCAGAACGTGGACCTCGAGGACGACTGCGCATTGATGTTAAAGCTTCAATCGGGCGGTTGATTCTGATTCCGATGCTGTGTGATTTTCATTCTAAATATCCTGATATTGATTTGGTGATTGGAATGAGTGATCGCCCCGTAGATCTGGTGCAAGATGCTGTGGACTGTGTCATTCGTATTGGTCAGTTGAAAGATTCAAGTTTGGTGGCACGTCGTATCGGAACAATTCAGTGTGTGACGGTTGCTGCACCACGTTACTTGGCGGAACATGGCGAACCAAAAACTATTGATGATCTACAAAAACACCAAGTCGTGCATTACTTTAATAGTCGTACCGGACGCAATATCGACTGGGATTTTATGGTTGATGGGGAGATTCACAGCGTTGGCGTGAAAGGGCGCGTTTCTGTCAATGATGGTGATTCATATATTGATTTGGCTGTACAAGGTTTTGGTCTAATTCAATGTCCATATTATATGGTGGCGAAACATTTAGAGTCTGGTGCGCTTAGGGAGGTATTGACTGAATGGTTGCCTGCTCCTATGCCAATATCAGTCGTTTATCTACAAAACCGTCATTTATCGCCTAAAGTCCGTGTATTTGTAGATTGGGTAGCCGAATTATTTGCAGGTTGTCCATTGCTGAGTGGTTGCTCAATGTCATTAGATCAAAAATGTGAATTTGCCAGTGCCAAAGAACACAACCATGAATACACCATTCGGACATTAGTTCAAAATGAAAATATGGCAGAGGCTTACACACTCAAAAACTAACTTAAAATTTGAGTGATTTTTCAACATTTAATGAGGTAATACGACCAGCTGTTTTGATATCTTCATAAATCCTTAATTTACTGGTATAGAAATTGCAATTATTTCGGCAGAAGAGTAATTTAGAAATTACTCAAGTTTTTATCACCTTATTTGGATTTTAAGGAGAAGCTTCAAGATGGCAAGCTTTATGAAAAAAATGTTCGTTTCAACAACCTTAGTTTTGGCTGCTGTTGCAACGAATGTTCAAGCAAAGGATTGGAAGGTGATTCGTTTTGGTACTGAGTCCTCTTATGCACCATTTGAATATAAAACACCAGATGGTAAGTTAACTGGTTTTGACGTTGATTTGGGTAATGCTATTTGTGCAAAACTCAAAGCCAAATGTGTTTGGGTTGAAAACTCTTTTGATGGGATGATTCCAGCACTTAAAGCGAAAAAATTTGACGGTATTCTTTCATCAATGACGGTGACTGATGAACGTGCGAAACAAATTTTGTTTAGTAGCAAAATCTACAACACACCAACACGTATGGTTGCAAAAAAAGGCTCACCGTTATTACCAACAGCTGCATCATTGAAAGGTAAGCGTGTAGGGGTACAACAGGGCACAATTCAAGAAACTTATGCTAAAACCTATTGGGCAACAAAAGGTGTAACCGTTGTACCTTATCCTGTCCAAGATTTGATTTATCAAGACATGATGTCAGGTCGTTTAGATGCAACTTTACAAGATGCGATCATGGTTGATGGCGCTTTCTTAAAACAACCAAAAGGCAAAAACTTTACTTTTGTCGGCAGCAATGTGGTTGATGCAAAAACACTGGGTGTAGGTGCAGCGATTGGTTTACGCAAAGAAGATGCAGATTTGAAAGCAAATATTGACAAAGCTCTCGCAGCAATCATTGCTGACGGTACATACAAGAAACTCGAGAAAAAATATTTCTCCTTTAACATTTACTAATGATGTGAAAAATGTCGGCTTAGTGCCGACATTTTAAAATCTATTCTCATCTCATCAATATTAGATATTGTTTTTAAGGAGAAGATGAGTCATGTTTTTATCTGGCTATGGGCCACTCCTTCTCAGCGGAACATGGATGACCATACAGCTTGCGCTGTTGTCACTTTTGCTTTCTGTCATTATTGGCTTAATTGGTGCGAGTTCAAAACTCTCTAATATTAAAGCTTTACGCTATATTGCGACTGCCTATACCACGCTCATTCGTAGCGTGCCCGATTTGGTGATTATGCTGCTGTTATTTTATAGCTTGCAGTTAGGTTTGAACCAAATTACTGAAGCACTGCAAATGGACCAGATTGATATCAACCCATTCGTGGCTGGTGTGATTACTTTAGCGTTCATTTATGGTGCATATTTTACCGAGACCTTTCGTGGTGCATTTCAATCGGTTCCAACGGGTCAAATTGAAGCAGCAAAGGCCTATGGTATGACCCCTTGGCAGGTTTTTCGACGTGTTTTATTCCCTCAAATGATGCGTTTTGCATTGCCTGGCATTGGTAATAATTGGCAAGTTTTGATTAAGGCAACCGCACTGGTTTCAATTATTGGCCTGACTGATATTGTGAAAATTACGCAAGATGCGGGTAGAAGTACCATGCAACTGTTCTTTTTCAGCATCGTGGCTGCTGCGATTTATTTGGCAATTACTACCGTGTCGAACTTGATTTTAATGTGGCTTGATCGTCGTTATTCTGCTGGTGTGAGGAAGGGACAATTATGATTGAAATCCTTCAACAATATTGGCAAGCATACCTTTGGACCGATGGCCTACAAATGACCGGTGTCGCGATGACTGCTTGGTTATTGGTACTTTCTATTGGTATTGGCTTTGTGCTTGCTGTGCCTTTATCACTTGCACGAGTATCAGAAAATCTTTGGTTGCGTGGTCCTGTTTGGTTGTTTACCTACGTTTTTCGTGGCACACCACTGTACATCCAATTGCTGATTATTTATTCAGGTATTTACAGCTTTGATTACGTCCATGAACATCAGACGCTCGATGCATTTTTTCGAGAGGGCATAAATTGCACCATTTTGGCATTCGCGCTCAATACTGGTGCATATACGACTGAAATCTTCGCAGGAGCGATTCGTTCTATTCCACATGGCGAGATTGAAGCCGCCCAAGCTTTTGGAATGTCAAAATGGAAACTCTACACACGTATTATTATTCCATCGATGTTACGTCGTGCTTTACCATTTTACGGCAATGAAGTCATTTTGATGTTGCATGCAACAACCATTGCATTTACAGCAACTGTTCCTGACATTTTAAAAATCGCGCGTGATGTAAATGCGGCAACCTATGACACTTTCAATGCTTTTGGAATTGCCGCGGTGTTGTATGCAGTGTTGGCATTTATTTTGATTTGGATATTTCGTAAGTTGGAAAAACGTTGGTTGGCATTTTTAAAGCCATCGAATCATTAGGAGACATAAATGGAACACGTTGCAAAACTAGTGATTCGTGATTTACACAAAACATTTGGCGATCATGAAGTACTGAAAGGGATATCACTTGATGCAAATGCTGGCGATGTGATTAGTATTATTGGTTCATCCGGTTCAGGTAAAAGTACCTTGCTGCGTTGTATCAACTTTTTAGAGCAACCGAGCAATGGCACCATTAAACTCAATGGTGAAAAACTACGCACAGTCTTTGATAAAAAAGGCAATTTAAAAGTGGTTGACCCAAAGCAACTACAGAAAATGCGTACTCAACTGATGATGGTGTTCCAGCACTTTAATTTATGGTCACATATGACAGTGCTTGAAAATGTCATTGAAGGGCCAATTCATGTGCTTGGAGTAAAACGTGCTGAAGCAGAAGAGTGTGCACGGAAATATCTACGTAAAGTTGGATTGCCTGAAAGTGTTGAAAGTAAATATCCGGCATTTTTATCTGGTGGTCAGCAGCAACGTGTAGCAATTGCTCGTGCTTTGGCAATGGAACCGGAAGTGATGCTATTTGATGAACCCACCAGTGCACTTGATCCGGAGTTGGTAGGTGAAGTACTCAAGGTCATGCAGAGTTTGGCTGAAGAAGGGCGGACCATGATTGTGGTGACACATGAAATGGGCTTTGCACGTCATGTGTCTAATCAAGTGATTTTTTTGCATCAAGGAAAAATTGAAGAGCAAGGTCATCCTGATGAAGTGCTCAACAATCCGAAAAGTGAACGTTTAAAGCAATTTTTGACGGGTAGTTTAAAATAAGCTGTTCATACCGAGTATGGTGGAATTTTTAAAAAAAGGATTCGCATCGTACTCGGTTGCTTTTTAATTATATTTATAGATGAGTATTTTTAGAAAACACATTAATAATCACAATACCTGCAATCATTAAAGTAAGACCAATGCATGCAGCTAAGTCTAAATGCTGTTTGTAAAATATCCAGCCTATTGCAGAAATTAAAATAATACCTGCGCCCGACCAAATAGCGTATGCGATCCCGATCGGAATTGTTTTTAGCGTAAGAGATAATAAATAAAAAGCAATTGCATAGCCCACAACAGTAACGATGGACGGAATGGGAACAGTAAAACCTTGAGATGCTTTTAAGGCTGAAGTTGCAACGACTTCACAAGCAATCGCAATTGCTAAATAAAGATAAGACATGGGAAGCTACGCCAGAAAGAGTTTTAATCAATCTATATGAAATGTTGAAATGGTTAGATCAGCTTTAACGATTATTCAATTTTTTTGGTACCAAGACACCGTTAAACCAAACTGATCATTTGATTTTATCATTAGCAAAGTGGTCTCAGCTATTTATTCGTTTATTTATTCATTGAGCAGCTTAGTCATTGAAGAGGATCAGCAACTTTAGCCTGATCCTCGATAGTCTTTTAAGAAATAGATTCGCCGAGTATATTTAGACCCTTAAATTTCTCTAGCAGTTGCTCTTTGTTTTCAATATGCGCAGGATCTGGTTTTATGCAATCGATAGGGCAAACTGCCTTACACGTAGGCGTATCGTAAAAGCCTACACACTCGGTACAACGGTGTGGATCAATTTCATAAACTTTGCTCCCTTCAAAAATGGCGATGTTCGGGCATTCTGGTAAGCACATATCACAATTGATGCAGTCACTCGTAATCAAAAGTGCCATGTTTAACTCGCTGAATAAGCTAATATAGATGCAGTAATACTTTCTTTCGCATGCGGCAAATTGCGTACGAGTAGGGCATAACTGATATCAACATTTTGTGAGAGTGGAATTTCAACAAAATACCCCGAGCCTTTAGCATCTGTAATTGGGTTACCTTTTAAATCACGCATTTCGGCTAAGGTAAAGGTGATGTTGCCTTGAGGCGTCATCAGCTCAAGTGAGTCGCCAACTAAAAAACGGTTTTTAACTTCAATGCGAATATAATCACCGTGACGTTCTAAAACCTCTCCACAAAATTGTTGATAGTCAAAATGTGATGAACCATCAGCATAATTTTGATATTCGCTATGCACATGACGTCTTAAAAAACCTTCGGTATAACCGCGATTTGCCAACCCTTCGAGCTGAGTCATTAAGCTTGGGTCAAAGGGTTTACCTGTTAAAGCATCATCAATGGCTTTTCGATAAATTTGAGCAGTACGGGCACAATAAAAATACGATTTAGTACGGCCTTCAATTTTCAGTGAGGCGATGCCCATTTGGGTTAAACGATCTACATGCTGTACAGCACGTAAATCTTTGGAGTTCATAAAATAAGTACCGTGTTCATCTTCTTCGGCAGCAAACATTTCTTCATCATTGCGTTGTACGAGCAAAGTTTGATTCGAAGTTGTCTCTGATTGTGCTGATGAGCAGCAAGACTTCTCTGATATGTTGAGCTGAGTGACTGGAATTACATCACCGTTTGCATCTTCTTGAGTCTCATGCAACTTATAGTCCCAACGGCAAGCATTAGTACAAGCGCCTTGGTTGGCATCACGTTTGTTCATATATCCAGAAAGTAGACAACGACCTGAGTAAGCCATGCATAGTGCGCCATGTACAAAAACTTCGAGTTCAATGTCTGGCACATGTTGCTGGATTTCTTCTATTTCTTCTAATGACAACTCACGAGATAAAATCACACGGCTTAAACCGTAATCTTTCCAAAATTTAACAGTGGCCCAGTTAATGGCATTGGCTTGAACCGATAGATGAATTTGGACCTCTGGGAAATGTTCTCTCACCATCATAATTAAGCCTGGGTCAGACATAATGAGCGCATCTGGCTGCATCGCTACAATAGGTTCAAGATCACGAATAAAGTTTTTTAATTTGCTGTTATGTGGCTGAATATTTACCACAACATAAAACTTTTTACCCAAAGCATGCGCTTCATCAATTCCAATTTTTAAGTTGTCATGATCAAAAGCATTATTACGCACACGTAAACTGTAACGTGGTTGGCCGGCATATACAGCATCTGCACCATAGGCAAATGCATAGCGCATGTTTTTAAGTGAACCTGCGGGAGAGAGGAGTTCAGTTTTCATAAAATAAAAGGCATAAAAAATATATGGTTTTATTTTATTAACTCTATATTTTGGATTCAACCTACTGAATTAGTAGGGATTTGGCCTATATCTCTTTGTGCGGGTAGCATATTTTTTGCTAACTCTCCTAAGCGCATCAAAGCATTTAGCATTTTAGGGTTTAATTCGAAACACGCAGCTATACGTAAACAATGACTAAAACGTTTATCAGCCGAACATAAAATTCCCGGCATACATAAGATTTTTTCATCCATTGCCTGATGAAACAGTTCTAGTGCATCAATGGATTCGGGGAGCTCTAACCATAAAATAAATCCTGCTTGCGGACGACTGACTCGAGTACCGAGTGGAAAATAACGACATATATAAGATTTGATGGTGTCAATTTGTTGTTGATAGCGTTTTTTAAGATGCCTTAAGTGCAGATCATATCCGCCATTTTCTAAAAAAAGTCCCAACGTTTCTGTGAGTAAAGCTGGTTCGGCAACAGTGGTTGTAAATTTAAGCTGCTGCACAATATTACGGAAGCGTCCAGCTTCTAACCAACCAATTCGATAGTCAGGTGCTACAGTCTTGGTATAGCTACCACACACCAAAACCCATCCATTTTGGTCAAATGCCTTAATGTTGGGTAAGAGTGGTTCAGTCAGTTGCAATTCGGCGTACATTGCATCTTCAATGACAGGAACTTGAAACTGATTAGCAAGCTCTGCTAAACGACGGCGGTTGTTTTCAGGGATGCTAAAACCGAGAGGATTATGTCCTGTTGGAATAGTTAATATGGCTTGTACATTTTTAGATTTTAATAGTTCTTCAAGAGCATCTAGGCACATACCTGTGTGCGGCGAGGTCGGCACTTCTACAATTTTTCGGCCTAAATTATGAAGGAGTGGGTACAGATTGTGAAATGTAGGGATCTCAAGTGCAATACTGTCACCCGCTTGAGTGGTCGCCATAATCGCGAGACTTAAAGCCTCCATCGTGCCATGAGTGAGTACAATATCATCTGCTGAAAGAAACATACCAAGCTGTAAACTTCGCCTCGCAATTTGTGTACGTAAACGTATAGAGCCAGGCGGTAAAGTGTAGTTTTTAAAAATGTCTGGCTGTGTCCGTAAAACTTGTGAAGTTAAGCGTTTTAAGCGTTCAATTGGATAGAAGTTTTCACCTGTAGGGCAAGCCAGAGCCAAATTGACATAGTCGGGATCCATCTGCTTTTTAACAATTTGTGCGAGAAAACAGCTAATTCCTGAAAGTGATACTTTTTCTTCACTGACATAACGTTCTTCGAGCTCTAGTAAGTTTGAAGGTGCATGACAAACATAGTAACCAGACTGTGGACGAACAGAAATCAAACCTTGGTCTTCAAGCTGACGATAAGCTTCTTTTACGGTGTTAATACTGACCTGATAATGATTTGCGCAGTCGCGAATTGATGGTAAGCGTGAACCAATAGGCTGCCTGCCATTCTGAATTTGAAGGGTGAGGTCATCACTCACTTTTTTATATTTGTACATGTCAATTCATTAAAAAGCCAAAGCAATGGATACACTTTATCGTGATCTTTTATTTAACTCAAATATTGTGATTGCTTCTAATTGGTTCATTTAACACAAATCTAAACTTAAAGACTGTGTCTATTATTTTTCATATTAACTGATACTGTGACCATTAAAAATAAATCAGTAAGATCAAAAAATGGTAAGGACTTAAAAGCCATATTTTTTAATTTTAAAATCAGTAGGAGTGGTCTATGTCTGTTGTTGCATTTAAACAAGTTGATGTTTTTACTTCACAAGCATTTAAAGGGAATCCTGTCGCAGTCATTATGGACGCCAGTACCTTAACATCTGAACAGATGCAGGAAATTGCGAATTGGACGAATCTTTCTGAAACGACATTTGTGCTCCCTGCGACCGATTCGCAAGCTGATTATCAGGTTCGAATTTTTACTCCACAAAGTGAGTTGCCATTTGCAGGACATCCTACAATTGGTACTGCCTATGCTTTGCTTGAAGCAGGCCTCGTGACAGCTCAAAAAGGTAAGCTGGTACAGCAATGTGCTGCGGGTTTGGTAACGCTTACCGTGAGTGACTCAGGGCATATTTCATTTGAACTCCCTAAGCCTAAAATTACTCCACTTGATGCAATGCACACTGAGAAATTAGCAGAAATTTTAAAATGTGAAATTAATACTCAATGGAATGCTACATTGGTTGATGTAGGCGCACGTTGGATAGTATTACAAGCGGTGAATGCTGAAGCTGTTTTAGCGACTCAACCAGACTTTGCAGCCTTAAAACAACATGATTTAGAAATGAAAGTTACGGGTGCGACAGTTTTTGGTTTTTATGAAAGTAATGATGAGCAAAAACACATAGAAGTTCGTTCATTTGGACCTGCTTGTGGAATAAATGAAGATCCTGTTTGTGGCAGTGGTAATGGTAGTGTGGCGTCTTTCATTCGTCACTATGGTATTTTACCAGCACAAAATGACACAGTTCTTTCTTCACAGGGGCAGGCTTTAGGCCGTGACGGACAGCTTCAACTTGAATTGCATCAGGATAAAATTTTAGTGGGTGGAACGGCTGTTACCTGCATTGATGGCACAATCAAGTTATAAAACAGATATAAAAAACCGAGGACTTTGCCTCGGTTTTTTAATTAGAAAAATCTTATTTTTCTACGAACGCACGTTCAATCACGTAGTCGCCCATTTCACCCATACGAGGTGATTCAACTAAACCGTGTTGGTCAAGTAACGCAGCAACGTCTTTTAAGAATGCAGGGCTACCGCAAAGCATTGCGCGGTCAGTTTCACGGTTAAAACGTGGTAAACCGATTTTTTCAAACAAAGCACCAGTTTCAATTGCAGTTGTTACACGGCCTTGAGTGTGGAAAGGTTCACGAGTTACTGTAGGGTAGTAAACAAGTTTGTCTTTAATACCTAACTCTTCAAAGAATTCATTTTTTGGAAGTTCATCCAAAATTAAATCTTGGTAAGCCAATTCAGAAATGTAGCGTGTACCATGAACAACAATTACTTTTTCAAAACGTTCGTAAGTTTCTGGGTCACGAATAATTGATAAGAATGGTGCAAGGCCAGTACCAGAAGATAATAGGTACAAGTTTTTACCCGGTAAAAGGTCATCATGAACCAAAGTACCTGTCGGTTTTTTAGAAATTAAGATTTCATCGCCAACTTGTACTTTTTGCAAAATTGAAGTTAAAGGACCATCTTGTACTTTAATTGAGAAAAATTCTAACTCTTCTTCGTAGTTTGCACTTGCAATCGAATACGCACGCATTAACGGTTTGCCATTCACTTCTAGTCCGATCATTACGAACTGACCATTTTTAAAACGTAAGCTAGTATCGCGTGTAGTTTTAAAACTGAAAAGTGTGTCATTCCAGTGGTGAACATGAGTAATGCGTTCGACGTTAAAAGCAGCCATTAAAGGTCTCGATCACGATTAAAAGAAAACAGATAGCTATTCTAATCTAATTTCATTCCCGATAAACTGAATATATTTAATTGTGTTTATAAGAAAAAGTGATGAACAATTCTGTCACCTTCCCAATAATTGGCCACATGTGTTCCCCATATCGCGAAAAATTTGGCATTCCACGCCAGCCTAATTTGGTAAATATTGAGTCTTATATTGATATGGTAGAACCTTATAATGACTTATTGGCATTTGAGGGAATTGAGCAGTTCAGTCATCTCTGGCTAGTTTGGCAGTTTCATGACAATAAAAATCAGGGTAGTGCTGATAAATTCCGTCCACAGGTTCGTCCACCACGTTTAGGCGGTAATGAAAAAATTGGGGTGTTTGCTACACGTAGCATGTATCGACCATCTCCAATTGGGCTTTCAGTTGTAAAACTCAATAAAGTGGAAAAAGCTGGTAGGTCTGTTCGAGTTTATATCACAGGAAGTGATTTATTAAATGGCACTCCAATTTTAGATATCAAACCTTATATTCAATATTCTGATGCAATTATTCATGCAGAAAGTGGTTATGCACATGCAGAACCTGAACGGAAGTCAGTCGTTTGGTCAGAAGCTGCGTTAACAGCGCAAAAATATTTTCTGCAAAATAATGAAATGAATTCACAGTACATTGATGAGCTTGAGCAAGTCTTATCTTTAGATCCTCGGCCTGCCTATCAAGAAGACGCTGAACGAATCTATAAAATGAAATTTTCAGACTTTGATATTCATTTCAAAGTCGATCAATTTATAGTTACGGTCATTGATGTGGTGAAGACTTCTTAACTTGCACAGTAGAAATCTTTAAAACCAATGGATGTTGAGCCAAAGTAAACTAATAAATATAGCCATATGAATGAGTTGGGCGGGAACGAAAGCGAGAGCATAGCGTAGCCCGCCCGAAATTGCCGAGTTCACACTTTTGGCAAGTGCATGAACTGCAAAGCCTCCTAAAAATGCAATTAATAAAGGCGTAATATGGGTGCTATCAGGTTCACCTTGCACAATGACTGCCGCAATAGCTGCATGTATTTCAAATAAAGATGCGAGTAGAGTACCTGCGATTAATCCAGCATCGCCTAAAGAGATACTTAAGCCATAAACACCTGCCTGAATGAGGGTGAGTGTGCCTGCAATAATAATGGCTTCTTTTAAGCTGAACATTCTTGAGTCGAGTTCGGGCGAAGTTGTACTGGGCTCTGCTTTACGTAATAAAATGAAAGCCCAAATTGCTAAAACTGCTAATGCAATAAGTGTAGGAAATATAATCAGCTTAAACCAAGCAAAGCTAATTCCAATCACAATAATTAAGGTTTGAATCAGTGTTGAAACACACGACATTAATGCAGCGCCTGCATTTGTAGTTGCATTGGCCCTGCCAGAGCGTACTTCTAAACCTAAACTGGCAATGGTCGCTGTACTGGAAACAAATCCCGAAGCTAAAGAAGAGAGTAATAAAGCGTTTTTAGATGAGAGTAACCGTTTTGCAATATGGGCGAGTGCTTGTACAAATAAGATCAAAGTGAGTAATTTTAAAATCACATGCGGATTTAAAACTGGACCCCAAAAGGGTTTATTGGGTACTAAAGGCAGTGCTATTAATAGTAAGGCAAGTAGAAAAATACCATCACGCAATTCTGATTCAGTAATCCACTGACTGGCAATGCCATGCATAGATTGTTTTGCCAATAAAATAATGGTCAAGATTACGGCGAGTCCAGCGGCCAATGATATATTCCAAATACAAAGTGCCCCAATAAAGTAAGTCATAATAAAGGCAAGTTCGGTGGTCACACCGGGGTCATTAGGCTGATTTTTAAGAGATACAATACTAATTGCCCCAATGAGAAGGGCTCCTACAATTCCAATTTCAGTGCCGAATAAAAAACAGATAGCGCCTAATAATGAACTAATTGCAAAAGAACGAAATCCGGCAAAAGTTTTGTATTCATGTTTAAGCTTACTTCGTTCACGTTCTAAACCAATTAATAAGCCACAACCGAGCGCCGCAGCAATAACGGTAATGAATTCTTCAAATGAAGTTGTTTGTAATGACATTGTCATTGGAAGCTCCATGTTACTTCCTCTTTGGTTTATTGTTCTAAGTAGTTTTGAATCGTTTTAAAAATCATATATTCACGTTCAGTTTATGCTTTTTATTATAGTGAGCATAGGGTCTTTTTTAGACAAAGCCACAGATACAGTATTTTTATAAATATGAACTATGACGCAAAAAAATATTAAGTTGAGAATTGGTTTAATTATTTGAAGTTAAAGAATATTTAAAAGTCGGGTTTAGCAATTTTCTGGTGAGTTAAATCAAAAAAATCTCTGCTATATTATAAAAATATATTGGGGATAACGCATGAATGCACATGTACAAATAGATACGTATTGGTGTCTAGAACAATTATTACAAGAAGGTCGTATTACAGAACGAGATAAATTACTGGTACAGTCAAGCCACCGTCAAAAAGACCAATTAAAGTGGCACCCATTACAGTGGATTGCGCATTTTAATTTAAAAGATCAGCAGTACACACACGCTCATTTAAGTTTAAACCGCTTGTGTTTATGGTTTGCAGATCGGGTTCAACTTCCTTTATTTGTGATAGATCCTTTAAAGGCAGATGTTAGTGCTTTAACGCAAGTAATGTCACAAGAGTTTGCTATTCGCAATCATATTTTAGCTGTGGAAATTCATGCTGATCGAATCGTGATTGGAACAGATCAACCATTTCAAACAGATTGGCTAAACAATTTAGAGCGAAGTCTAGCGCCTAAAAAAATTGAGCGGGTATTACTTAACCCTGAACAGTTGCAACGCTATTTGCGTGAATATTATCAGGTCAGTCGTGCGGTAAACTCCGCTCAAAAAGATGCAGCTCATGAACGTGACACTAAAAATGTTGAAGCGCTTTTGCAGCTTGGCGATAGTCAGAACCCAGATGCGAATGATCAGCATATTGTGAAATTGGTTGACTGGATTTTACAATTTGCATTTGAGCAGAGTGCCAGTGATATTCACATGGAACCGCGTAAAGACAATGGTAAAGTCAGGTTCCGTATTGATGGTGTGTTACACACCATTTATAACATGCCATCAAATACGCTGACTGCCGTAATTTCCCGAATTAAAATTTTAGGGCGTTTAAATGTAGCGGAAAAACGTAAACCGCAAGATGGTCGATTAAAAACACGGACACCTAAAGGTCAAGAAACAGAACTCCGTTTATCAACCCTACCCACAGCGTTTGGTGAGAAACTGGTCATGCGTATTTTTGATCCAGATGTGTTGGTACGTTCTTTTCATCAACTTGGTTTTGAAGAGAGTTTATTACAACAGTGGCAGCAATTAACAAAAAATAGCCATGGGATTATTTTAGTCACTGGCCCCACAGGTTCAGGTAAAACCACAACGTTATATTCATCTTTAAAGCAGCTTGCAACTGATCAGGTCAATGTCTGTACCATTGAAGACCCGATTGAAATGTTAGAGCCTAGTTTTAACCAAATGCAGGTCAATAACGCAATTGAATTAGGCTTTGCAGATGGTGTTCGAGCACTTATGCGTCAAGACCCAGACATTATAATGATTGGGGAAATTCGTGATCAAGATACCGCGAATATGGCCATTCAGGCGGCACTCACAGGTCACTTGGTGTTATCAACTTTACACACCAATGACGCGCCGTCCAGTTTGACTCGCTTGCATGATTTAGGTGTGCAGCCATTTTTAACAGCAGCAACTATTTTAGGTGTATTGGCACAGCGTTTAGTGCGACAACTTTGTCCGCACTGCAAACAGCAAACCTATATTAATGAGGATGAATGGCAACATTTAACATTTGACTACATTATGGACATGCCAGAAAAAGTTTATCAGGCAGTTGGGTGTGAACAATGTCGTCATACAGGCTATAAAGGGCGAGTTGGTATTTATGAATTTATGCCAGTCAGTCTTGAGCTTAAGCATCTTATTAGTAGCCATATGACCTTAAATGATTTGAGAACGCAAACTAAAAAAGAAGGTATAGAACCCTTAAGAATTGCGGGCGCTCGTAAGGTCATTGATGGTCTTACAACATTAGAAGAGGTATTGCGGGTTGTGCCATTAAATTAACTTTTTCTTAAGATTCACCTCATCTATGCCTGTTGTACTTACGCTATTCCAAGATGTGGTTAAAAAGGTGATCTTATGAAAATGCTTAAAGCGATACTAATGACTACGGGTCTAACTGTTACTGGTGTAGCTATGGCAAATACACCTGTGAATCAGGCAGCAATTGCTCCAGCAACGCTAACAACAGTTAAGCATGCATTAACGGCAAAAGATAATACACCAGTCAAATTACATGGGCAGGTTGTAAAATCTTTAGGCGATGAAAAATATCAATTTCGTGACAAGACGGGTAGCATTACAGTGGATGTAGATGATGAGCTTTGGCAGGGTCGTCCTATTTCAGCAAATACAAATGTCACTCTAATTGGTGAAGTAGACATCGACTATAAACCTTTAAAACGTGTAGAAATTGAGGTCGATCAAGTTCAGTTCTAATTCATTGATCTCTGAATCTACTACTTTTAGCCGCATTTAAATGATGCGGCTTTGCTTTTTTTATAAAGGCTTGGCAAGATTAAAACAGCATATAACAGGAAAAATAGATGAGAATTTTGCTTGCAGAAGATGATCGCTCTCAAGCTGAAAGTATTCAATCATGGTTAGAGTTAGATGGTTATCAGGTCGATTGGGTGGAAAGAGGTGATTATGCCCTTACGGCAATTGAGCAGCATGACTATGACTGTATTTTACTTGATCGGGGACTGCCGCAATTAGCGGGTGAGAAAGTTCTAACAACGATCCGTTATAAACAAAAAAATGTTCCTGTTATTTTTATTACCGCACGTGACAGCATTCATGATCGAGTAGAAGGACTAGATTTAGGCGCAAATGATTATTTGGTTAAGCCTTTTAGTTTAGAAGAACTCTCTGCCCGAATTCGCGCTCAATTGCGTAAACAAACTTTAAGTCAGCAATCGATTTTAACGTGGGGTGATTTGCAACTTGATACACAAGCGAAAGTTGTATTAAGTGCTGGCAAGTCTATCGATTTAACGGCAAAAGAATTCCAAATATTGCGTAAGCTGATGGTTCATCCAGAACATATTATTACCCGTGATCAATTAGAAGAAGCACTCTATGCATGGGGTGAGGAAATTGAAAGTAACGCCATCGAAGTATTTATTTATCAGCTTCGAAAAAAAATCGGAAGTAGCTGCATTAAAACCATACGGGGGCTAGGTTACCGTATGGGAGATTTAAAATGAAAACGAATCGCTCCTCTTTGCAGTCACAACTGGTTAAAACCACCATGTGGAGTAGTGTGGTGGTGGGCTTGGTGGCTTTAAGCTTACTTACCATATTTTCTGTTTATCACAACATGTCAGTTCAAGACGAAATCATGGATGAAATTTCAGATACTTTGCTGGTTTCTGACCTTTCTAAACATTCTATGAAACAGTTTGATCAGCTTAGTGATGAATTTGATATTCAGTATGAGTTATTAAGCTCTGGGCAATTACTTACTCATTCTCATAGTTATCAACATGAACTTTTTGAACAAGGAAAGTTATCTGAAGGTTTTTCATATTTTTGGTTTGATGGTCAATTATGGCGTAGTTTGGCTGCACAACAAGAAGACTCTCAACTAGAAGTTGAAGTCTTTCAGCCAATGAGTACACGTATTGAAGAAGTACTCAAAGCACTTGCAGGCTATAGCGGTCTTATGGTGTTGTTCTGGTTGTTGCAATGGGTCATTGTAAGTTGGCGTACGGAGCAACAATTGGCTGCGCTAAACTTACTTTCTATACGTATTGCCCAAAAAACAGCTTCAAATTTAGAACCAATTCAAGACCCAGATGTCATTACCGAAATTCAACCTGTGATTGATGCTTTAAACCAATTACTTGCAAGATTGCAAAGAGCATTAGTGGCTGAGCAACGTTTTACAGCAGATGCTTCCCATGAGCTACGTTCTCCGTTGTCTGCCATACAAATGCGTCTTCAAGTTTTACAGCGTAAATATCAACATGTTCCAGAACTTCATCAGGACTTTGAGCGCATACAAGAAGACGTTTCAAGAAGTACAAAAGTACTTGAAAACTTACTGCTTCTGGCTCGCTTGGAACCCAATGAAGCAGAGCAGCCACAACTTCCTAAAACAGTTATCGATTTAAATTACTTATTGGCTAGAGTCATTGAAACTGTAACTTTAGATGCGAATGCTAAACAGATGTTGATAGAGACAAATACCTTATCGACTGAAACTAAAACCTTTGCGAATGAAGAATTACTGTTTATTGCTTTTAGAAATTTATTTGATAATGCCATTCGTTATAGTCCGAATTTAGGTTCTATTCATGTTGATATTAGTCAGGACGAACAGCAAATTAAGGTCGCTATAGAAGATACAGGAAATGGTGTAGATGATGAGGTATTGCAACGTTTAGGGCAGCGTTTTTTTCGAGTATTGGGTACTCAGCAGCAAGGTTCAGGATTGGGAATTTCAATTACACGAAAAATTATTGAATTGCATAATGGTGAATTGCGTTTTATGCATGCTGAACAGGGTGGTTTGAGGGTAGAAGTTAATCTTCCATTATAAAAAATAGCATGGTTACCCATGCTATCCATTTTTTGTTTTCCCACGAATATTATTGAAACGCGAGTGTATTTTTTATTTAGTTAAAATTAGACGATTGTTGCGAGTGAGGCGTAAACGATATTCCTCGCCAGCATGCATAATGCGGATTTCACGGCCTAATGCAAAGAGGTTGTTAGAATGTAACATTGGTAAGGCATGAGCTGTTTCATTGTTACGAGTAAATAAGCTAAAAGGTGCGTTCATTTGTTGTGCTCCGTGGTATGTTCTTGAACGATTTAAATGATAATCATTATCGAATAGATCTGTCAATGAGATTTTTAAGATTTTATAAAATGATAAAATTTGCTTACACTTGAGAAAAGTTTTAGAGAGTAAAAAAATGCCCAAACCAATCGTCGATGTCGCTATAGCAATCTTGATCCATCGTGGAAAAATACTAGTTGGATGGCGCGAAGAGCAGCAGCATCAAGGTGGAAAGCATGAGTTTCCAGGGGGGAAAGTTGAGCAAGGTGAAACACCCGAAGAAGCCTGTCGCCGTGAAATCTATGAAGAAGTGGGGATTGGTTTAAAAGATTGGCATCAATTTGATTATATTCATCATGAATATGACGACATTATTGTCAATTTACATTTATTCCATAGTTATGTGCCTGATGAACTATTAACTCTTATTCATCAACCATGGGCATGGTACACACGTGAACAATTACTACACTTAAACTTTCCAAAAGCGAATAAAGACATCATAAAAAGATTGTATTGGCCGCATTTTATTAAAATTAGTCCTACGCTGACACCAGTCGAAAATGAAGACACTTTAGTGTATTGGCGTAGTGAAAAAGATAGTTTTGATCAGGCAGATCTAGAAAAATTAGCTCTCTTAGAAACTAATCAGCTTTCAAAATTAATCGTGAATGTTGATGTTTGGCACAAGCTAAAACCTGAGTTAAAAAATCATATAAAAACAGTGCATCTTAAGCAATCCCAATTAATGAGTTTGCATAAAGGCGACTTGGAAGTGGGAGTGCGTTTTATTGCTGCTTGCCACGATGCGGTTTCTTTACAGCATGCTCAGCAAATTGGCTGTGATGCTGTTTTTGTAAGTCCTGTCAAAGTAACAGAGACCCATCCAGATGCGACCGCATTAGGGTGGGATCGTTTAACTGACTTGATTGAGAAATGCCAGATTCCCGTATTGGCTTTGGGAGGCATGAGTCCTGATGATTTAGTCACAGCACAGCAACACGGTGCGTATGGCTTGGCGGGTATTCGTAATTTTTAATAAGACATAAAAGCATTAAAAGCTAGAGCGCTTTTAATGCTTGTTGTGCTTCTTGAACAGTTTTTGGGTTATTACGTTGTTGCCCAGCTTTTAAAATAGTTAGCCAAAGCTGTTTTTTCATTGCTTGGCTCTGAGCAAAGCTTAAACCACGTCGTGCTAAAGACTCAGCATTAGAATATTGCTGTTTATGATTTGCAGTAAGTGCAAGAAATAAATAAGTCTCAGCTGCTTGCGGTGCTAAACGCTGTGCCTGAAGTGCATAGCGTTCAGCCTCTGACCATTGCTGGTTTTTATAAGCCTGCTGTGTTTTTTGCATTAAAACTTTAAATGCAGGTAACTGGCTGCCATCATCACTAAAATGTTGAGGCTTTTTCTGTTGAGGAACGATCACCTGTAAATTTTTGCGTTGAATTTCCGGATGATCATAAGGTGTAATTTTTACACCCGATTGAGTTTCCGTCTTTTTGACTGGAGGAGTAGGTGTTTTCTCTTTGGAGTCAGAATGATCAGGCAAAGTTGTACAGCCGACCATAAGAATAGCACCAATATAAAAAACACCTTTCTTCAACATATCCTAATTTCCTATTTACGCTTAGTTGTTATAACTACCACTTGAAATCACGTGTGAGTTATTTGACAGATCTTGTTGCATCTGACTTTCACTTTCACGAATATAACTGTCGGTATTATCATCCTGAGAGTCAGGCGTTGTGTTATCACTTTGTGGCGTATATGTTGGATCAACTTGATAATAAGGTGCTCCACATGGCGTAGCACGGTGCGGAACCGTATGTGTTAGCATCGGAATATACATAGCACCATCACAAGCCTGAGCAGATAAATCACCCGTTGCACGATCAATCCACTGCCACTGTACAGTGTCTGGTTGACGTATATTCACAGGAGTTTGACGTAACTGTTTCATCACGTTAGTCCATACTGGCAATGCACCAGATGAACCAGTTAACCCTGTTACTTTATTGTCATCTAAACCTAACCATACTACAGCGACATGGTTACCCGAATAACCAGCAAACCATGAGTCACGTGTATCGTTAGTCGTACCTGATTTACCCGCCAATTTTAAAGCTGGAGATAAGCTGCTATAGGCTGAACGACCAGTACCCGAAGACATGACCTGTTGTAAACCATAGTTCATGATGTAGCCAACAGCCGGATCAATCGTTTGTTGAACATTCAGGCCATAACGGTCAAGTAAACGACCATTCGCATCTACCACAGATCGAATTGCACGAGTTGGATATTTAAAGCCGCCTGTAGCGAAGTTCTCATAGATTCCGAGTACTTCCATTGGTGACATATTGACTGCCCCAAGGAAAATAGAAGGGTAGGCAGGAATCGTTGATTCAACACCAAACTTTCTTAGATTATTGGTAAATGTTGATAAACCAAACTCTTGACCTAAACGTACAGCAGAAAGGTTGTATGAGTTTGCTAATGCTTCGCTCAGACTTACTACACCATGTCCACCACCACTATAGTTTTTAGGTGTCCAGCTTTTACCGCCGTCTACAGGAACACTGATTGGAGCATCTTCAATTTGGCTTGCCCAGTTATAACGTCCAGATTCAATCGCACTTAAATAAATCACAGGTTTCAATAAAGAACCGACTTGGCGTTTTGCATCTAAAGCACGGTTAAAACCAGTAAAGTCTTGTGTAGAGCCAACTGCTGCAACGAGTTCACCATTTTCAGGATGGGCAATTAGTACAGCACCTTGTAGGTTTTTCAAACGTGCTGGGTTGCTGTTGGCTAAGCGTTCTACTGAAGCTTTAAACGCGTTTTGAACTTGAGTTTGAGTAATTGGGTCTAAGGTCGTAAAAATACGTAAGCCCTGATTGGTTAAATCACTTTCTTGATATTCTGTACGCAACTGACGACGCACAATATCTAAAAAGTCTGGGAACTTTGCAGGACCTAAACTTGGTTTACTTAACACATTTAAAGGACGTGCAATTTCATCTTCATATTCGGCTTGAGTTAAATAACCCATCACACGCATGTTATTTAACACAGTGTCGCGACGTTTTTTTGCACCTTCAGGGTTTTTCCAAGGATTATATAAAGAAGGGCCTTGTACCAAACCTACTAGATAAGCTTGTTGTGCAACGCTAAGTTCACGTAATGGTAAACCAAAATAAAATTGTGAAGCCAAACCATAGCCATTAATTGAGTAGCTACCGTTTTGGCCAAGATTTACTTCATTTAAATAGGCTTCTAAAATTTCATCTTTGCTGTAATGTAGTTCGATCAGTAAAGCCATTAAAGCTTCATTAACTTTACGTTTTAGTGTGCGCTCAGGTGTGAGATAGAAGTTTTTAACTAATTGTTGAGTCAGGGTTGAGCCACCTTGACGCTTTCCACCCGTGATATTACTCACTAGTGCACGAGCCGTACCGCGAATTGAAATACCATGATGATGATAAAAATTGCGGTCTTCTGTAGAAATTAAAGCTTCAATGAGTGGTTTAGGGACATTATTCAGTTTAATGAGTACGCGGTCTTCATTGTGTTGAGGATAAATTCCTCCAATGAGTAACGGTTCTAAGCGTGCAACGCCAGTTGAAGAGGGTTTAGTACTTCGAACTTCAACAACTTGATCATTTGCAAAACTTAACTCTAAGACTTGTTCAGGTTCAACACTGTCGCCGTAGTCAAAACCACGTGTGTGAATATACATGTTGCTGCCTTGAGCAACATAACTTCCAGACTTGTCATAATTACTTGAAGTTTTGTAACCCAGTAGCTTCAATTCTTGAGTGAAATTTGCTTGGGAAATAGGTGCGTTGTTATAAATTTCCAGAGGTCGTGCAAACACTTTGGCAGGAATATCCCACCGTTGTCCTTCAAATTTTTCACGGATAATATTATCTAAACGAATCAGATAGATACTAAGAGCAATAAAAGCACCAATGACCAAAATGGAAAAGATTAGTGCAAAGAAACCGATACCACGTTCAAACTTCATAAAAATGAGATAAAACCCTAACAATGCCTGTAATGATGCGATAGCTTGTCATCAATTTGCAATGATAAAACTGTGAATAATTGGAAAACTTAGATTGAATTTTACAGCATCTTGTAGTTATGTTTTTTTAAATTAATCAGGTTAATGTTATTATAGGCAAGTATCGCAGCGGAGCTTACTCATTCGTGCAAATTTCACATAAGTCCTTCAGAAACGTCGGGTTAATCGGTCGACCAGATAAATCATCAGTTGTAGAAACACTATGTTTAATTCATGATCATTTATTGAACCTAGGTTTAAACCCCATTTTTGATCAGGAAACTGCTGAATTAGTGCCTTATGATCATGCACAGGTAGTAAGCCGTCATTTATTAGGTGAAGTTGCTGATTTAGTTATTGTAGTTGGCGGGGACGGTTCTTTACTGCATGCAGCAAGAGCTTTAGTTCGTTACAACACGCCTGTTATTGGTATCAACCGCGGGCGGTTAGGTTTTTTAACTGATATCAAACCTTCAGAAGCCATTTTCAAGCTTGACCAAGTACTTCAAGGGCATTTCCAACTTGATCGTCGTTTCTTGCTTGAAATGGAAGTACGAACAAATGGCGAAGTCATTTATGATGCCATTGCTTTAAATGATGTCGTTTTGCATTCGGGTAAGTCGGTCCACATGATTGACTTTGAACTCAACATTGATGGCCAATATGTTTATCGCCAGCATAGTGACGGTTTAATTGTTTCGACTCCAACTGGATCAACGGCTTATGCATTGTCAGGTGGTGGACCAATTTTACACCCAAGTATGGACGCTATTGCATTAGTTCCAATGCATCCGCATACATTGTCATCACGTCCTATCGTAGTCGGTGGACAAAGCGAAATTAAGATTGTTATTCGCGAAAATCGGGTATTACCGATGGTGAGTGCAGATGGTCAACATAGCATATCGCTCAATGTTGGAGATAGTTTACACATCCGCAAACATCCATTTAAACTAAGTTTATTGCATCCACCAGGTTATGATTTTTATATGGCCTGCCGTACCAAACTTGGTTGGAACCAAGATTTTGAATCTTTCCAAAGAGATGAATCATGAATATTGAACAAATGCTATCTATTTTAAACCCTGAAATTGTAGAGCGTTTAAAAACAGCAGTAGAAATTGGTAAATGGCCAAATGGTGTTGTTTTAACAAAAGAGCAGCGTGAAACTTGTATGCAAGCTGTAATTGCTTGGGAGTTAAAAAACTTACCAGAAGAGCAGCGTAGTGGTTATATTGACCGCGGTACGAAAGAAGAAGGTGAGGTTTGTGAAGATGATCACCACAAACATGAGCCAGAATTTAAACCAATTCGTTTTGTTTAAAACAGCATTTTAGAATAAAAGAATAAATCGTATTAGCATTTGCTATCGCGTCGGCGACATGGATGTCGCCTGTTGAGCAACAGTACAAGAACGTACTGTTTGCTCAACGAAAGATTTTTGTTACTTTTCATCTTTGAAAAGTAAGTATTGCCTATATGTAACCATATCGAAAAGACATAACCTATAAGGCTGTATGAACTAAATTTTATCTTTTAGCCCTGAATTTCTTGTTTCCCACAATACTTTTGCTTTCTGCATTGCCTCTTCAAAACTAGCAACAACGCCCATGGTATATAGCGCAATTCCCATTGTTTCTGTTACTGCCATTTCACCGTATTCATGGTGCTGTTGACCTAACCATACTGCTTTAAAAGTTGCTAAGTCTAACTCTTCTTCAGTTGGACTACGTTCAGGCGTGAGTTTTGGTAATTCGTGTTCATAAAGCTCACCATCTTTAATGCCACAAATGAGTGTTTTTGCATCTGGATTGCGCTCAAATTCACCGCCTTCACCTTTAATCACAGCACTATTTTGATAGCCTAAGCGCAGTGCACTATGTTGATGAGAGGTTCTATACGCTGGATGGAAGATAGCTTGTAAGGTGGCTTTAGCATTAAAAGGATTAATTAAACGGGCTAAAGTATGAATAGGTGAGCGTAGACCCATTACATTTCTTAAAGAAATCAGTTCACTTAAAACTGGTGAAATCACATCTAGTGGTAAGTAGGCAAAATTTTGCTCTGCTAGTTGCGTGCGAACTTCTTGTTCAGAGTGACAAATTTGATAACCCAGATATTCTAAAACTTGCTCGGTATAGACGCGGTTAAGCGTGTGGCCTGATGCACCATGCATAACGATCTTATAGCCATGTTGGGAAAGCGTAAGAGCTGCTAACAAAAACCATGGGTAATGTTTACGTTTACCCGCATAAGATGACCAGTCTAAATCAACGTCTAAAGGTTGAAAATTGAGTTGATCTCTAGTGGCTTGAACAAATCCCGCGAGTTCATCAATAGATTCTTCTTTAACACGAAGTAGCATTAAAAAAGCACCTAACTGAACATCAAGCACTTCACCTTTTAAAATCATGCTAAATGCTTGATAAGCTTCTTCATAGCTTAAAGAGCGTGAACCACTTTTTCCCTTACCTAAAATACGGACATATTGAGCGAATGGGTGTTCAGCATCTTTATAGATATTACGTTTAGTATTCATCGTGGTTCAAAAACAATAAAAATGATGGGATGTAGGCAGCTCAAAATGAAATGTCCACAAGTATTTAATCAATATGACATAAAAAACTGTCGAAAAAATATCAAAAGTGTTTCTTATACTAAAGTCTTAAGGCTGCATGAGTGTTTTTTGCGCGTATTAGCTAAAAATTTAACCGAATCATTATTTAATTCGAGTACACTTTCTCGTGCTTTTTTGAGCATTCATATCATAATTTTCTGTGATTCTCCTATATCTTCAGCTTTTTATTGAAAAAGTAAGAGGTTATTTCTAACTACTCAAAGTGGTTAGAAACTTCAGGTATTCTCCTGTTTTAGAAAACAACTTTTTTTGTTTTCATTGAGGTAGTAGGAAGGTTTTTTGTTTACAAAGAACCGTTTCCCTTTTGCGGTGTTCATGTGAAAGGTTAGGGCTGTGTATTCGTAAAGAATAGACGTTTCATTTTGGTATTTCCAACGGACTTGGAAATATAGATTGAAGTAAAGTTATGGCTAAAAAACCGATTTATAAATCACTTTATTTTCAGGTGATTATTGCGATTATTGCGGGTGTTTTGGTAGGGCATTTTTCCCCAAGCTCAACGCAAATTGTCAATGGTGTTGAACAGCATATCCCAGGTTTAGGTGAGAAACTCAAGCCATTAGGTGATGCCTTTATTCGTTTGATCAAGATGATCATCGCTCCAGTTATTTTCTGTACCGTGGTCAGCGGTATTGCTGGCATGGAAAGCATGAAGTCAGTCGGAAAAACTGGCGGCGTCGCGTTGTTATACTTTGAAGTTGTTTCAACAATTGCACTTCTGATTGGCCTTGTTGTAATTAACATTGCTAAACCGGGTGTAGGGATGAATATTGACCCTACAACTCTAGACACCTCGGGTATTCAAAAATACGTCAGTTCTGGTGAGTCACAATCTACCATTGATTTCTTAATGCACATCATTCCAGATACGGTTGTTGGCGCATTTGCAAATGGTGAAATCTTACAAGTCCTTCTTTTTGCAATTCTCTTTGGTTTTGCTTTACATAAGTTAGGTGATGCAGGACGTCCAGTTTTAAAATTTATTGATCAAGTTGCACATGTGTTCTTTAACATTGTGAACATGATTATGAAACTGGCTCCGATTGGTGCATTCGGTGCAATGGCATTCACCATTGGTAAATATGGCGTTGGTTCACTTGTACAATTAGGGCAATTAATTCTCTGCTTCTATGTTACGTGTCTACTCTTTATCTTCTTGATTTTGGGTACAATCAGCCGTATGAGTGGATTCAGTATCCTCAAAATGATTCGCATGATTCGTGAAGAGTTATTAATTGTACTTGGTACATCTTCTTCTGAATCTGTTTTACCTCGCATGTTGCGTAAACTCGAAATTGCAGGTTGTGAAAAGTCTGTAGTTGGTTTGGTTATTCCAACAGGTTATTCATTTAACCTAGATGGAACGTCAATTTATTTGACTATGGCAGCAATCTTTATTGCTCAGGCAACGAATACTCAGCTTGATATTCAACATCAGATTACTTTGCTATTAGTACTCTTAATCTCATCTAAGGGTGCGGCGGGTGTAACAGGCTCTGGTTTTATTGTTATGGCGGCAACTTTGTCTGCTGTTGGACATATTCCAGTTGCAGGTTTGGCATTGATTTTAGGTATTGACCGTTTCATGTCAGAAGCACGTGCTTTAACTAACCTCGTTGGTAACTCTTTAGCGACAATTGTTGTTGCGAAATGGGTCGGTGCTTTAGATAAAGATAAGCTTAATGATGCTTTAAATAATCCAGATGAAGTCGACAGAAAAATGATGGAACCAAAAAGTCCTCAAGTCGCTGAAGGTCTAGATTAATTCAAAGAAACCTATATAAAAAAGGAAGCTAAAGCTTCCTTTTTTATTGGCTGACTGAAAAGTACAGTTTTAATGAGCAGCTATGCCATGACAGTTGCTAAAAAAATGATTAGCATGCACAGCAATGAGATTCGATAAAACAATAAAGCTGAAGGAAAATATTATGTTGGCATACGATGCAGATTTAGAATTATTCCGTGATAATTTTAAACGTTTTATGAGTGAGCATATTGCGCCTCACTACGACCAATGGGAACGCGAAGGAATCATGCCTCGTTCAGTTTGGAATCAACTGGGTGAAAATGGCTATTTATGTGTTGATGTTCCAGAAGAATATGGTGGTTATGGGGTTCCAACTTACTATTCATTAATGTTAGTTGAAGAATCTGCACGTGCTGGTTTTTGTGCATTATCAACAGCTATTTCTTGCCACTCTGAAATTGCTGCGCCGTATATTTTACATATTGGGACAGAAGAGCAAAAACAATATTGGTTACCGAAAATGGTAACAGGTGAAGTTGTTGGTGCAATTGGTATGACTGAACCTGGAGCAGGCTCGGATTTACAATCAATGCGTACTAGTGCCATTTTGCAAGACGATCACTATTTATTAAATGGTTCAAAAACATTTATTTCAAATGGACAGCATGCGGATCTTGTTGTGCTTGCAGTAAAAACTGATCCTCAAGCACGTGCAAAAGGTGTGTCATTATTATTGGCAGATACACATCTGGAAGGGTTTAAAAAAGGCACAAATTTAGACAAAATCGGCCTGCATTCTCAAGACACATCTGAGCTGTTTTTTGACAATGTGAAAGTACCTAAAAACCAATTACTTGGTCAAGCTGGGCAAGGTTTTGCTTATTTAATGCAAGAGTTACCTCGTGAACGTACTGCAATTGCATCTACTGCAATTGGGGCAATTCGCGGTGCGATTGATTTGGCAACAGCTTATGTAAAAGAGCGTCAAGCATTTGGTCAACCTATTTCACAGTTCCAAAATACACGTTTTGTTTTAGCACAAGCAAAAATTGATGAGCTTGCTACAGCAGCTTTTTATGAAAGAAACGTTGCCTTATATCAAGAAGGCAAACTAGATGTAGAAACAGCTGCAGCATTGAAAAGTTTTAGTAGCGATATGCAAATGAAGGTTGCAGACAACTTACTCCAGCTTTTTGGTGGGTATGGTTATATGACTGAATATCCAATTTCACGTTTCTTTGTAGATGCCCGTATCCAACGTATTTACGGTGGTACAAATGAAATTATGAAAGAAATCGTAGCCCGTGGATTAATTGGCAAAGCCTAATTAAGCAGAGAAAAAACAGCCTGTCTTAGAACAGGCTGTTTTGTTTTTAACTATTTAGTCTTCTGTTGAATGACAGGATAGTCTTGTTGTTTCGGTAATTGCTGTAATGCATGATTCATCTTTCTTAAAAACTCATCTGCTTCATCTTGATGAAATGAATCTTCGGTGTATTCACTACGTTCTTGAAAGACGACACCACAACCAGTTATTTTCATATTTTCAGGATTAAATGACCAGTCATTTGGATTCTTTAAGTTAATGTTTAAATCACTTTCACAACTTTTCCATAAACGTAAAAACTCATTTGATAATTCTGCTTTAAATCCTCGTGCTGGATAGACCGAGAAGCCTTTCATTTCGGGATTAGAAAACTGTATAAACATGTCTACTGGCATACCGCCCCAAATGATTGCTGTATTTTCGGATAATGCAATGCCTGATAAATTTTTCTCTTTTAAAGCATGTGATTGCTCAAATTTCTGTCTGAAATTTTGGGACTGATAGGTGAGCTTGGTTTTAGGTGGGATTGGAATACCACGAACTTGATTACTGACAGTTGTCATATAGTACGGAGAATTATCCCTACCATTGCATCCTGCGATTAAGGGGCAACCGCCACAAGCCGTTAAACTAAAACTTGTAAGACCCAGTAAGCCTAAAACAATAATTTTATTCATTCTATTTTACTGTTGTTATGACATATTGGGTCAGTATAACCAATCTATGCTTTAAGAGGTCTATCTTTAAGAACAACGAAATAATCATCTTTAAATGTAATTATGTTTTTACTTGGCTGGCTGCTGTGATGGCCCATCAAATAAAGATTTACAGCTTTCTAGGTCTTTGCACGAAGCAAACATAAGTGCTTTGGGTAGACTTGCATACAAATTTGTAATGTGTTGTTCAGCAGGGTTATAAAAATGCCAATAAGTAAATTGATCTGAACGTTTATTTTCCAGAGCTTTAAAGAAATCTGTTTCGTTAAATTTATTATCAAGTTGAGTGCGAGGCCCGCCTTGTTCATGTGTACCGACCGTGGTCAAAAGCATCGGAGAGTTGCTTTGTTTTTGACTTTGCCAATGATTTAACTGTTGGAATAACATGCCTTGGTCAAACCAAAGAGAAGGGCTGGCAGCAAAGTAACGCTGAAACGCATCTGGCTTTTGAAAAAAATGATAAAGAACCAATAAGCCGCCAAAAGAATGTCCATATAGGCTCTGTTGTTGACTATTAACTGGAAACTGTTTTGCAATTTCTGGTTTGAGTTCATCATTTAAAAAGTTGATGAATTTGTCAGCACCACCATATTTATATTTACCTTGTGCCTGAAATTCAGCAGAAGGTTTTGGTGTGTAATCATAAGCACGTTTTTGCACATCAAAAGTTTTTTGCTGCGGATAGCCAACCGCGACGATCATGAGCGGGTCTAGGCCTAATTTTGCTGAACCTGCACCAATTGACTGGGCAATATTGGCAGCACTTGGGAATGTTGCATTGCCATCTAATATATAAAGTACTGGATAACCATGTTGGGGTGGGGCAACGGGTGGTTTATAAATTTGAATAAGATAATCATGGCCTGTATTTTTAGATTTAATTTGAAATTGTGCCTGATTATTTTGAAAAACGATTTTTGATTGATTTTGTGTAGAAGTTTGAGCCAAAACAGAGCTGCTTATTAATGAACTCAAAAGGAAACAACAAGGTAAAAAGAAAAATGATTTATGCATAATGGGGAATAATAAAATTTATTACACAAATGATAAATGAAAATCATTATCAAATAAAGCAATTCAAGGAATGTGTGCAAAAAGGTTAATGAAAAAAGCTCTTACAGCGATATTGCCTAACAAATCAAAGCAGACTATTGTTATACTCTCGTTCAAAAGATGATTTTACTGAGGCTGCATTCTAATGATCAACGATGATCAAAACAAAACGACTTCTCTTAGTTTAGAACAAATTCGCGAAGATATTGATAGCGTGGATCAACAGATTCAAGAATTATTAAATCGACGCGCAAGCCTTGCTGAAGCTGTTGCGAAAGCTAAATTTGCTTCCGAAGAGAATCCTTTGTTTTATCGTCCTGAACGTGAAGCGCAGGTCTTACGTAAAGTTATGGAGCGTAACCAAGGTCCTTTGTCTGATGTAACCATGGCACGTTTGTTCCGTGAAATTATGTCTGCTTGCCTTGCTTTAGAAGCGCCGCAAAGTATTGCATTTTTAGGGCCAGAAGGTACTTTTACTCAATCTGCTGTGCTTAAGCATTTTGGTAAAGATGCGGTTGTACGCCCACTTCCAACGATTGATGAAGTTTTTCGTGAAGTGGAAGCAGGTAGTGCGCATTACGGTGTAGTTCCAGTTGAGAACTCATCTGAAGGTGTTGTAAACCATACCTTAGATTGCTTTAAAACATCGAATTTAAATGTGATTGGTGAAGTTGAATTACGTATTCATCATCAATTTCTTGTTTCTGAAAATACACGTAAAGATAGTATTAAGCAGATTTATGCTCATCAGCAAACTTTGGCACAATGTCGCCAGTGGTTAGACGCGCATTATCCTGGTGTTGAACGTGTTGCTTTAAACTCAAATGCAGAAGCTGCCCGCCGTATTCGCAACGAATGGCATTCAGCAGCGATTGCATCTGATATTGCAGCAGGCATGTATAACCTTGAAATCTTACATAGCAATATTGAAGATAATCCGGAAAATACAACTCGTTTCTTGGTGATTGGCCGTGAAAAAATTCCACAAAGCGGCAACGATAAAACATCGTTATTGATTTCAGCACATGACCGTGCGGGTGCTTTATTAGAAATTTTAGCGCCATTTGCAAAACATAATATTAGCTTAACAAGTATTGAAACTCGTCCAGCATTACCTGAAAAGTGGGCATATGTATTCTTTATCGATTTAGAAGGTCATATCGAACAAGAGAATGTTGCTGCTGCGATTAATGATATTCGCCCAATGGTGAAAGAGATTCGTATTTTAGGTTCTTATCCTGCCGCTGTTCTGTAATCACTTATGTTGGAATAATGACATGCATCAAGATAAGCATGTCATTATGCTTAAAAACAAATTGCTCAATGGTTTAAATATCTTTGAGCAAAAGCAAAGTTGAAGTTATGTCACAACCCCTATTTAAAAAAGTTGCATTTATTGGTTTAGGACTCATCGGGTCGAGTTTAGCTCGTGTTATTGTTGCAGAAAAGTTGGCCACAACTATTGTGGCATCTACACGCTCACATAAAACTTTAGAAGATGCAAAATCACTTGGCTTAATACAAGAAGGATTTTCTGATCCTGTTGAAGCCGTGAAAGGGGCAGATTTAGTCGTTTTAGCCTTGCCAGTGCGCGCTACGCAAAAAGTGCTTGAGCAGATTAAACCTTATTTGTCAGAAACCACAATTGTAACTGATGTGGGGAGTACAAAAGGTAATGTCGTTGATGCAGCAAAAGCTGTATTTGGTGAAGATTTACCAGCAGGTTTTGTACCGGGACACCCTATCGCGGGTAGTGAACACACGGGTGTTCATGCAGGTAAGGTTGATCTATTTGCAAATCACAAAGTAATTTTAACGCCGTTACCAACCAGTGCAGAATGGGCTGTTGATAAATTAATTCAACTTTGGTCAGCTGCCAAAGCTGAAGTCATTTGTATGGATGTTGCTAAGCATGATGAAGTGCTGGCGCATACGAGTCATCTACCACATTTAATGGCATTTAATCTGGTCGAGCAACTTGCAAATCGTGAAGATAATCTTGATATTTTCCGCTATGCAGCAGGTGGTTTTCGTGACTTTTCAAGGATTGCGGCTAGTGATCCTCAAATGTGGCATGACATTTTCTTTGCCAATAAAACAGCAATATTAAATGCTGTAGATGGCTTCGAAAAGCAACTTACCGTACTTAGAAAATTGATTGAAAACGAAGATTCTCATGCATTAATGGGTTTACTCGGCCATGCTCAGGCAGCACGTCAGCATTTCAATCATATGTTAGCCAAAAAACCTTTAATGGAGAAAAATAAGGTGACACAGCAATTCAGTATCTTACCGGGAAATAAGGCATTTAAAGGTAAATTTACCGTACCGGGTGACAAATCTGTGTCACATCGCTCCATTATGTTTGGTGCTATTGCCGAAGGCACGACTCATGTCACTGGTTTCCTTGAGGGTGAAGATGCTTTGGCAACTTTGCAAGCTTTCCGTGATATGGGTGTAAGCATTGAAGGCCCTAAAAATGGTGAAGTGACCATTCATGGCGTGGGCATGCATGGCTTAAAAGCGCCAGCAAGTGCATTGTATATGGGTAACTCTGGTACAAGCATGCGTTTGCTTTCAGGCATGTTATCTGCACAAAAGTTTGATTCAGTGATGACAGGTGATGCTTCACTTTCTAAACGTCCAATGGAGCGTATTGCTAAGCCATTACGTTTAATGGGTGCACAAATTCAGACTACCGGTGAGAAAGGTACACCACCTGTCAGCATTACGGGTAGCCAGCAATTAAAAGGCATTCAATACGATTTACCTATGGCATCTGCTCAAGTGAAGTCGGGTATTTTACTTGCTGGTTTGTGGGCTGAAGGTGAAACTTCAGTTACAGAACCAGAGCCAACTCGTGACCATACAGAGCGCATGCTTCGTGCATTTGGCTATGATGTTAAAACCGAAGGCAACAAAATTTCTCTTGTTGGTGGCGGAAAATTAGTAGGTACTGATATTCAGGTTCCATCTGATATTTCATCGGCTGCTTTCTTTATGGTGGGTGCTGCAATTACTGAGGGTTCTGATGTTATTCTGGAAGCTGTAGGAATTAACCCAACACGTACTGGCGTAATTGAAATTTTAAAACAGATGGGTGCTGACCTAACTGTTGAAAATGAACGTATTGCTGGTGGTGAGCCGATTGCTGATATTCATATTAAGGGTTCACGCACGCTTAAAGGCATTCACATGCCTGAAGACCAAGTACCTTTAGCAATTGATGAATTCCCAGCTTTATTTATTGCAGCAGCTTGTGCGGAAGGCCAGACCGTATTAACTGGGGCAGCAGAGCTTCGCGTGAAAGAGTCTGACCGCATTCAAGTGATGGCAGATGGCTTAAAAATCATGGGTATTGACTGCACACCAACTGAAGATGGAATCATTATCGAAGGTAAGGGTAAGTCAGGTGATTGGTCACCAATCTTTGCTGGTGGTGAAATCGAATCACATCATGACCACCGTATTGCTATGAGTTTTAGTATGGCAGGTCTTCGTAATTCTGGTCCGATTACCATTCAGGGTACTGAAACTGTGGCGACAAGTTTCCCAACTTTCACTGAGTTGGCGAATCGTGCAGGCTTAACAATCGAAGTTAGCCAATAACTTTTGACCTAACACATTTTATAATTGCTAACACAATAGCAACGGCAGCAGCGGGCTAAAGGCTTGGCTGCTGTTTGTTTATTGCTTATGCTAAGCGCAGATAATGATAAAAGTGTTAGGACAAAGGATGAAAAAATTACAATTTATTGCCAGTTGCCCACAACATGGGGTGCTTGATCATCCACCAAATGAATGCCATATCACTCAAGAATATGTAGCGGCTTTACTGTTTAAACAATTGGGGCATTATGGCTTTGATGCACAGCACATTGTGCATGAGCATGAAAAGGTAGAAGTCAGTATCGATAATCATCTTTTACCTTTGTCGATTACTTGTCAGAAAACAGACCATGAAGGGCATTTGATGTGTGAAATCTCTGCCAATCCTGATGAAGAACAAGACTGGTTTGAGAAAATCGAAACACAAAGCATTATTCGTCAGCTTGCACAGGCAGTTGAAAATAGTTTGAAAGCTGATCATAGCTTTTCAGCATTTGAATGGAAAAACTAAGCAGGCGACTGTTAAGACTTATTCATGAAGTACGGCTTTTTAGAAAAGTCGTACTATCTCTTTAGATTAAATATAAAAATACAAAATCTTTCCTGAAACTCCTACCTATCTTTAATGCATTGTGTATATTGAAATTATTAAGATATTTACATAATTAGAGTGTGGTTTTCATGACACAAGTTAATATTGCAGCGTTATCTCCTCAAGTGGTTTGGCAGCATTTTCAAACACTTTGCACTATTCCCCGTCCTTCAAAGCATGAACAGCAGCTTCGTGAATTTTTACAAAACTGGGCTGAAAGTCGGAATTTAGAAACATACGTAGATGAAGTCGGTAATTTAATTATCCGTAAGAATGCGACTGCGGGTAAAGAACATGTGTCTGGAGTCATTCTGCAAGGCCATTTAGATATGGTCACACAAGCCAACACTGGCACAGTACACGACTTCTTTAAAGACCCGATTCGCCCGGTTCTTGAAGATGGCTGGTTAATTGCTAAAGACACTACCTTAGGTGCAGACAATGGCATCGGGGTAGCTTTAGCCTTGGCAGTTTTAGACTCAAATGATATTGCTCATGGACCAATTGAAGTTCTTTTAACTGTTGATGAAGAAGCAGGTATGAGTGGTGCACGGCTTTTACAGGCAGGTGTGCTAAAAGGAAAATGGTTATTTAATATTGATACAGAAGAGTGGGGCGAGTTATATCTCGGCTGTGCTGGCAGTATTGATGTTGAAGTTGAGCAACCACTTACTTATGAACCAATTCCTGAAAATCTGAATATTGTAAATATTCAGGTGGCTGGCCTTAAAGGTGGTCACTCTGGTGTAGATATTCATTTAGGACGTGGTAATGCCAACGTTATTCTGGCCCGCTTTTTAAATCAGCATTTAGCAAAGCTTGGTGGACACCTTGTTGAATTTACAGGTGGTACGGCCCGTAATGCTTTACCTCGAGAAGCAGTGGCAACCATTGCAATTTCATCCAGCCAATTACCGGAACTAGAAAAATTACTCACTGAATATCAAACGACATGGAAAAACCAATTACAGGGTATTGATGACAATCTGCAATTAACTATTCAGCCCAATAGTGCTGAAGTGACGGAAGTGATTGCTCAACAGCAGCAAAATGAATGGTTACAAGCCTTAGCAACAAGTCCATATGGTGTTGCAAGTATGAGTCAAGCTTTACCAGATGTAGTTGAGACTTCAAATAATATTGGGGTTGTAAAACTAAATCGGGAGGGCGGAAAAGCTGTCTTAATGGTTCGCTCAATGGTGAACCAAGAAGCTCAAGACTTTGCAGAAAAAATTCAGGCACATTTTAGTCAATTTAATATTAGCTCTACACTCACGCCGTTGGTTTCGGGGTGGACGCCAAACCCAGATTCAGCGGCTTTAAAGTGCTTACAGCAAGCCTATCAAAAGGCATTTAACATTGAACCAAATCTAAAAGTAATTCATGCAGGCTTAGAGTGTGGGATTATTGCCGAGCATTATCCAGATTTACAGATGGTTTCGTTTGGACCAGATATTCAAGGGGCGCATGCGCCAGGCGAGCGAGTCAAAGTAGATACCGTAGAAAAATGCTGGAAGTTGTTGGTGACAGCTTTGGCATCTGTAGAGTAATTTTTTAGGTTTAAGAAGCTCAGTCATGAGCTTCTTGAACTTTAACCTTTACATGAAAATGATCTGGATTTAACTCGACAAATTCGATTTCACAATCAATAAATTTTTCAATCATGGCTGCTTGAGTACGAGTGTGTTCGCTAATACATTGTGCGGTGAATTCACCACCTTGACCTAAAGCTAAAGGTAGAAGCAATTGATCTGCCAAATACTCATCTACAACAGCCTGCGAAGATAAATATAGCTTTACATCTTTTGCTAAGTGATCAGCTATTTGCTCCGCACTTTTGCGCATTTCACCTAAAGCTGTAAAAAGTTGAGTGTGATATTGATGAGCAACTTTCACATACATTGTATTACCTTGGCTAATTCCATTTAAATGAAATTGCTGCTGAGAGCTTAAGTTTAGTTTTTTACTTAATGTGGTTAATTCACGTTGTGCTATCTGTGCTTCTTCTGAAAGATTTAATACAGCTGCAAAAGCTTCATTACCTTGCAAAGCACCACGGTCTAATAAATTTAAGCTGTTTCGATCTTGCCATGGCTGAACGGTAATTTGAATTTCACCTGCACCAATTGGAAAAAAGCCAGCTTTATTTAATCTAAAATCGACGTTAATTCCAATCTTCGCTAGAGCAGGTAAAAAGCAGTGTTCAATAAAATCTGCTGTTGGTGCAAGTGGGTTATGCGTACCGCCTGAAATGGTGAGTTCGGTAGCTTCATTTTGTAATAACAAAACAGGTAGAAGCGTTTGTAAAACCAGTGTTGTACTACCCGCAGAACCAATTTGAAATTGATATTTACCACTTTGAACATGCTGAGGTGCGAAATATAAACGTTGGCTATGTAATTCAGCACCTTCCACATAGGCTTGGCTAATTTGTTGAGATGCCTGTACACAGACCAAATGCTGGCGCATTAAACCTGGTTTTTTACGTCCTGCACGTATATTAATTAATTCAAAGGGCTGACCTGTAATCATTGAGAGGGCAAGGGCGGTTCTTAAAATCTGTCCACCGCCTTCACCTTGTGAGCCATCAATTTGAATGGCTTTTGGCATATTTGCCAAAACTGTATTCACTTCTATTTTCCTTATTTTCTAATTTAATGAACATACTGTCAGTACATGGTAATGCGAAGTAACGCGTAACTTTGCTTTTGACAAAGGTTTACTAGGTGCATAGTGCTGAGCCTGATAAGTGAATATCGATGCACGGCTCACATGCTGCCATAGCCGCCTGAATTATTTTCAATCCCTCAGATCGGAGTAACGCAGGATCTTGTACTCGCCCAGTATGTCCAAACTTTGATTGTGAAAATGATTTCACAAAATCTATTGTTTAATCGATTAGATCAATTTGCCAATTAGCAGCCTGAATTTTAACGTTTAAGTCACGGAGTTTCGCACTGATATCATCCGCCTGCTTTTGTAAGCTAGAAACAGGAATGACTTTCTTCCACTTAATTTCACGTGAGCTATAACGATCAGGTTCTCGATGTGTATTGTCAATCGCATCTATTAAAATCTTATGCTGTTCAGCATAACTATCGCGCAAGCTTAATAGGGACAACAATACTTTGCCATCTTCCAGTTTTGCTTGTGCATTGGTCAAATGAATACGACAAATCAATTGATTGCTTTCCTGAGTTAAAGCGAATACTTGTTTGATGAGCTCATTTGGATCTTCACTAGGTTCATCACCTTCTTGTACCAATACATTGGCATTAATTCGTTGTTTTAACGAAGCAAGCTTTTTTTGTTGATCGCTTCGAAGTAAAAGTGCTTCTGCGAGTTTCATTTTATTTACCTTTTATTCAATATGTACAATCACTAAGTTTGAAATATCTTCTAATTGCATAGTAGTTTTTGCACATTCAGTAATGTCTTCTAAAGTTTCATCTTCATGCCAAGTTGTCATAAAGCAATGATCGGCTGGTGGTTGATAGTTGTAAAAAACTAGATATGTTTCGTCTAGAACATCATGCCAAACAGAACACTCATACCCTGTAACCATTGCTTGAATACAGTGTTTTGAATAGACAATCTGCTCACAAATCCAATTACGCCATTCAGACAGAGTTTGATTAGTCTTTACAACCAAGATGATGGAATAAGGATATCTAGGCAGAATCAGATGCTTTTCTTCATTTGCCCTGATTCTATAACTTCGAATATCTAAACTATCTTTTCCCATGATTAACCCTTAACACACACCACTTGTCGTAAGGTATATACCACTTCAACCAAATCGCTTTGAGCTTTCATTACATCTTCAATTGGTTTATATGCCGATGGAATTTCATCAATAACAGCAGCATCTTTACGGCATTCCACACCTTCAGTTTGTGCAATCTGATCTTCAACAGTAAAACGTCGTTTTGCTTCAGTACGGCTCATAACACGGCCTGCACCATGCGAACATGAACAGAAAGATTCCTGATTTCCAAGCCCACGGACAATAAACGACTTCGCTCCCATTGAACCTGGAATAATTCCGTATTCACCTAGGCGCGCACGGACTGCACCTTTACGGGTGACCATTACTTCTTCACCGTAATGTTCTTCCTTTTCCACATAGTTATGGTGACAGTTCACTGCTTCCAAACGTGCCTGAAAAGGCTTTGGTACAATAGTCGCCAAGGCTTTAATCGCAGATTGCATCATGATTTCTCGGTTCTTCATTGCAAAGCGTTGAGCCCAACCTACAGCAAACCAGTAATCATCAAAGTGTTCAGTTCCTTCTACTAGGTATGCTAAATCTTTATTTGGCAAATTAATGAAATGCTTCTGCATGTCTTTACGGGCAAGTTCGATAAAATGATTACCGATAGCATTTCCTACACCACGAGAACCTGAGTGCAACATAATCCAAACATGATCATGCTCATCTAAACAGATTTCGACAAAGTGGTTTCCAGTACCTAAAGTCCCCAAGTGCTTACGGTTGTTAGTGTTTTTTAAGCGTGGATGTTTTGCACAAATGTATTCAAAATCTGCAACAAGATCGATCCAAGCTTGATCTACCATTTCTGGTGGAGTTTCCCATGAACCACGATCACGTCCGCGCTTAGTCATTCCATGTGGAATTAAACGTTCAAGCTCAGTACGTAGAGCATGTAAGTTATCTGGTAAATCTGAAGCATTTAAGCTTGTACGGGTTGCCATCATTCCGCAACCAATATCTACACCCACAGCAGCAGGAATAATTGCCCCTTTAGTTGGAATTACGCTACCAATAGTTGCTCCTAAACCGAAGTGTACATCTGGCATCACAGCCATCCATTTATAAATAAAAGGCATTTGGGCAGTTTGCAATAATTGTTGTTTTGAGTTGTCATCAACAAGCACGCCTTTAGTCCACATTTTGACTGGCATACTTTTTTCATTTTGCAGAACTTGATAAGAACGTTCTTGCTGCTTTTGTTCAAACTGAGCTTGTTGGTTAATTTCTTCAATGACAGACATTTTCTTTTCCTTTCAAAGCCTGCCTGCCAAGCGTTTGCAGGCAGGTGTTATTCACAAGATCCCAATGATGTTGTGTGCTTTGTACTGTTGCACTGAGTGTGCCAACTTTTTTAAAAAGTATTTAATTTAAGTATAAATTGTTGAAAAAAATAAATAAAAATAATTTTATTTTCTATCGGATGAATTTTGTTGGCGGTTTCTAATATTAAAAATATATATAAAAATATATTTAACTATCTTTTTGGATATACTTAATTAATTGGTTTTACGGTTTTTATCTACTTTTAAAAGCTGTCCAGCTTCATTTAAAGTAAACTCATCAAAATCATTGGCTAAATAAAAATGACCTTTATAAAACTGGCGAACTTCTTCAGTAATAGCTTGCTGTCCAGCTCTATCTTGATGTCGGGGGCTAAAGTGCGTCAGAATTAAATTACTTAAAGATTGCTGTTCTGCAAATTCAGCCACCATTTTTGCTGAGCTATGCATAGGACCTTTGCCGACTTTATCTAAAACTGTTTGCAAGTAAGTCGATTCGTGAATGAGGAGTTGAGCATCTTTGCAAGCATCAGCTAATAGTTCAGGTTGGTCATTATCACCACCTATAATTGCATGAACTTGTTGATTTTGTATTTTGATAAAGTCTTGAGCTTTTAAAGTTTGTCCCTCAAATTCAACATTGTAGCCTCGTTTTAAATGGCCCCACATATCACCTTGAGGTACGCCAAGCTGAGTTAAGGTTTGGATATCTAACTTCTTCTGAATCGATTTGATGTAAATGCTAAAAGCAAAACTTGGAACACGATGACTTAGTGGGTGTGCTTGAACAATGAATTCATCAGTGATCTGTTGTGGCTTTATTACTTCATTTACATCAATAAATTGCAGTGAGTAAGATAAGTGTAAGTCAGTAAGCTGGGCAGTGATTTCAAACCATTGCTGAATTTCTTTCGGTGCAATCACGATTAAGGGTTTGCTACGGGCATTCATGCCTGCACTTGCCAATAAACCAACTAAACCATAACAATGGTCGCCGTGAATGTGTGTAATACAAATGGCAACTAAGTTCTGTAGAGAAAGTCTGGCTTGTTGAACGCGGTGCTGTGTACCTTCGCCGGCATCAATTAAAATCCAGTCCTTATTTTTGCTGTTACGAACTGCTAATCCTGAAACATTACGTGTTAAGGTCGGTACACCCGAAGATGTACCTAAAAAAGTAAAATGAAGCATATTCTTGGAATTTTTTGGTCAAATGCGTATTGTATATTATAGACACTTATAAAATTTTATAGAAATTATGGCGGATGCAAAGAAAACAGTTGTTATTGGCTTTGTCGGTTCTACACTTGATCAGGGGAGAAAGCCAGATCGATGGCAACGTTGGCGTCCTACGATTAGCCTGTTAATGCATGAAGATTTGCTTGTAGATGAATTGGTATTGTTACATGATCGACAACATCATAATTTAGTTAAATCTATAGCAGCAGACGCAAAAGAAATTTCTCCACAAACTCAGGTTTCTGGACATAAGGTGAGTATTAGAGACCCTTGGGATTTTGCTGAAGTTTATGGTGCACTTTATGATTTTGTAAAAACCTATCCGTTTGATGTCGAAAAAAATAACTATTTATTGCATATCACAACGGGAACACATGTTGCCCAAATTTGTTGGTATTTATTGGTAGATGCACATTATTTACCTGCTCAACTTATCCAAAGTTCACCTAATCAGCAAAAGACCTCAGAAGGTGAATATAGAATTATTGATCTGGATTTGTCTCGATACGATGTTTTAAAACAGCGATTCGATGATGAACAAAAACAAAATTGGCAACAACTTAAAGCAAATATTTCTACTCATAATAAAGCGTTTAATCAGCTTATTGAGGAAGTTGAATTAGTTGCAACCCGCTCTAGTGCACCTATTTTAATTATGGGTGCAACAGGTGTTGGTAAGTCTCATTTGGCAAAACAGATTTTTCAATTAAAGAAAGATAAATTTCAATTAAGCGGTCGTTTTATCGATGTTAACTGTGCAACCTTACGTGGTGATAGTGCTATGTCGACCTTATTTGGTCACATAAAAGGTGCATTTACAGGAGCAGCTGCATCTCGTGCTGGTTTATTAAAAAGTGCTGACCAAGGCATTTTATTTTTAGATGAAATCGGTGAATTGGGACTTGATGAGCAAGCTATGCTGCTAAAAGCACTAGAGGATAAAAGCTTTTTTCCTGTTGGGAGTGATAAGGAAATTCAGGCCGATTTTCAACTAATAGCTGGTACTAACCGTGATTTGCGTAATGAGGTTCAAGCTGGCCGTTTTCGTGAAGATTTATGGGCTCGTTTGAATACGTGGACGTTCTTCTTACCAAATTTAAAAGACCGTGTAGAAGATATTGCACCCAATATTGATTTTGAGCTACAGCGTTTTGCTGCAATTCATCAAAGACAATTACGTTTTCAACGTGATGCTTTAGAAACATATTTAAAGTTTGCTAAATCAGTAGATGCATCATGGCAAGGAAATTTTAGAGATTTAGCAGCGAGCGTAACTCGTTTGGCAACTTTATCTCATGGTGAGTTAATTCGTCGTGAAGCTGTAGAAAAAGAAATTCAACGCCTAAAGCAACTTTGGATTACTCAGGATGAATCTTACAATGGTAAAAATACAGATATTTTGTTGAACTATTTGAGTCCTGAGCAGCTAGAACAGATAGATGAATTTGATCAGATTCAATTACGAGGTGTGCTCATAGTCTGTGAAAATTCAAAATCAATGGCAGAGGCGGGAAGACAACTCTTTTCAGTATCTCGTCAACAACGTAATACAACGAACGATAGCGACCGAGTGAAAAAATATTTGGCCCGTTTTGGATTAAGTTGGAATAATTTTTAGCAGTTACAGTGCTCATAAGTGATGGACATTGACTCAATCTATGCCCATCACATACACTTTATTTCATGATAATAAAGCGTGTAATGATTTGACGAAGCTGTTTTAAATAACCTGTAAAGAAGTGATTAGCGCCCGGTAAAATCGTAATCGGATGCTTTTGGGGTTTTGCCCATGCAATTGCATCTGAAAGTAAGGTGATGTCATCTTGCTCACCATGGATGAGTAGGATATCACCTTGAATTTCAGGGGTTTTATAGTGGCGTAAACCTACTACAGTAGCCGTTGGTAAACCGCATAAAATTAACTGTATAGGTCGTAATTCAGGATTAAGCTGGGCAAAGCATTTTGCTAGAACATGTGAGCCGAAGCTGAAACCACCTGCATAAAATGGTAGGCCTTCATGAAGCTTACGAACATGTTCAATGACAGCTAAGATATCTTCAGTTTCACCATGGCCTTCATCATGAACGCCTTCACTGCCACCTAGGCCGCGGAAACTTGGGCGGTAAACAATGCAACCATATTCATTAAAGATTTGGGTTAAAAGGGCAGGGACTTTATGTTGAGGGGTTCCACCTTGCAATGGGTGCGGATGACAAACAACCGCAAAGCCTTTGATTTCACCTTCAGGGTGGTCAACGAAAAGTTCAATTTTACCTACTGGACCCTGGATGAAAGTTTGCTCAGACATATAAGAACCGCTAAATAACAATACGTGATGCTATTTTACCGATAGTCGTCATTGAAAACACGAGTTAGCATTAAAAAATATCTACTGTTATAGTTGGTATTAAGAATAATTTTTTCAGGTTATGTATGCTTGCTTTAATTTCTCCTGCAAAAACTTTGGATTATGAAACAGCGTTACCTACAGATGAGTTTACTCAGCCTCGCTTGTTAGAACACTCAGCACAATTAATTGATGTTAGCCGTAAACTTTCTGCTTCGGAAATTGCGAGTTTAATGAGTGTTAGTGAAAAAATTGCCACATTAAATGTAGACCGATTTAGAGATTGGAAGCCCGAATTTGATTTTTCAAATGCTCGTCAGGCAATTTATGCATTTAAAGGTGATGTCTATACGGGTTTAGATGCGTACCATTTAAAAGATAAAGATATTGATTTTGCACAGCAGCATTTGCGTATGCTCTCTGGTCTATATGGTTTGTTACGTCCTTTAGATTTAATGATGCCTTATCGTCTTGAGATGGGCACTAAATTAAAAAATACGCGTGGTCATAATTTGTATGAGTTCTGGGGTGAAATTATCACAAACCAGATTAATGAAGATTTGGCAGCAATAAATTCTGAATTACTTGTAAACTTAGCTTCAGATGAGTATTACAAATCGGTCAATGAAAAGAAAATTAAGGCTGAAATTGTTAAGCCTGTTTTTCTTGATCAGAAAAATGGTAAATATAAAGTCATTAGTTTCTATGCGAAAAAAGCACGTGGTTTAATGGCTCGTTTTATGATTGAAAACCAATTAAATAAAGCTGAGGATATTAAAGCGTTCAACACCGATGGATACTACTTTGATGTTGAGAGTTCATCAGCAAAAGAGTTGGTATTTAAGCGCGATGAGCAAGTGGCTTAGCCTTACTAAAGTTAAACTCTCGTAAGCGGTAACTATCGTGAGGTGGCATGGATGCCACCGTTTCGCTGTATTACATGGATGTAATATCAGCGAAACAAAAGATTTTTGTTACTTTTCATCTTTGAAAAGTAAAATGCCTATACAAGTTGCACTAAAGTTACAACGGTAATTAAAGGCTGTGTTCTTGCAAGAAATAGATTATTTAAAGAAATAACCTGTTTCTGGTGAGCTTGCATTTGCCATACGTTTACGTGGCATACGACCTGCTAAAAATGCTTCACGTCCAGCTTCAACAGCTTTCTTCATTGCAGAAGCCATCAAAATAGGGTTTTGAGCAGCTGCAATTGCTGTATTCATCAGCACACCATCACAACCAAGTTCCATAGCAATAGCTGCATCACTTGCTGTACCAACACCTGCATCTACCAAAACTGGTACTTTTGCATTTTCTTTAATAATTGAAATAGTGTGCGGGTTTAAAATACCTAAACCTGAACCAATTAGACTACCTAAAGGCATAATCGCGACACAGCCCATACTTTCAAGTTCTTGCGCAATGATCGGGTCATCAGAGGTATAGACCATAATCTCAAAACCGTCATCAATCAAAGTTCGAGCTGCTTTTAAAGTCTCGGTTACATTTGGATATAAGGTTTTTTCGTCGCCTAGAACTTCAAGTTTTACTAGGTTATGACCATCGAGTAGCTCACGCGCTAGCATACAAGTACGAACTGCGCTATCAGCATCAAAACAACCTGCGGTATTTGGCAAAATTGTATATTTTTCTGGTGGAATGACAGACAGTAAATTCGGTTGATCTGGATTTTGTCCAATATTCACACGGCGGATTGCGACAGTTACGATTTCTGCACCACTGGCTTGAATAGCTAAATCCGTTTCATTTAAGTCTTTATATTTGCCAGTTCCTACCAATAAACGAGATTGAAAAGAACGTGAACCAATAATGAGAGGGGTGTCTTGCATGGATAACTCCGACTTAGCCGCCGCCAACAGCGTGAATAATTTCGATACGGTCATGTTGAGCAATAGTGATTTGCTCTAATTTGCTTTTAGAAACGATTTGCTGATTGTGTTCGACAGCAAAGCGTTTTCCTTCAAGTGCCATTTCCTGAATAAGTTGCAACAGGTTTTGACAAGGCGTGTCCGTTAATTCGCCATTTAAATAAATTTGCATGATCACATTCCAATTATTTTGCGTATTTGAGGGCATTCCAAGCCAAAACGAGCCATCCAGCTATCATAAATGCTCCACCAATTGGGGTAATTGCCCCTAAAATTCTCGGTAATCCAAGTGCCATGATATAGAGTGAACCACAGAAAAATAAAATACCAATCTGAATCAATATGAATGGCAACTTAATAGGGAACGTCAGGATGACTTTGCTTAAAATACCAAGTGCTAGTAAGCCTAAAGCATGGTAGAAAAAGTAGTCGGTTGCAGTATGCCACCAAACAAGTTGCTCTGGACTCGCGTGAGCTTTAAGACCATGTGCTCCAAAAGCACCCAACATGACTGCAAAGGCAAGATTAAGGGCTGAAATGGCAATCCACATAACAAAAAACGCAAATGAATAATGAAAGGCAACGTTATCATAGATTGGGTTGGCTAAACATAGCCAGATAAAACAAAAGGGCTAAACGCCCTTTTATTTTTAAACTTATTTTTTAGCTTGCAGACATAGCAATTTTAATTTTTTCCATTGCATTCTTTTCAAGCTGGCGAATACGCTCTGCTGATACATTATATTCGGCTGCTAACTCGTGGAGAGTAGACTTGTCATCATCTAACCAACGACGTTGTAAAATATTACGCGAACGATCATCTAACTGATCCATTGCATCATGTAAAGCAGATGTACTTTGCTCTTCCCAGTCTTCATTTTCAACTAAACGAGCTGGATCATAGCGATTATCTTCAAGATATAATGCCGGTGCAGTATGCGGAGTGTCATCGTCGTCGTCGCCTTGAGCTTCGAAAGCAGCATCATAAGCGGTTAAACGACCTTCCATCTCCAGAACTTGTTCTGCAGTAACATTTAAGTCATTCGCAATCGATTGAGCTTCTTCGAGCGTTAATTTTTTACTCGATTTTTTTAAACTACGTAAATTGAAAAATAATTTACGTTGTGCTTTGGTCGTTGCAATTTTGACAATACGCCAGTTACGAATAACGTATTCGTGAATTTCTGCTTTAATCCAGTGGACGGCAAAAGATACAAGACGCACGCCCATATTTGGGTCGAAACGCTTCACGGCTTTCATTAAGCCTAAATTACCTTCTTGAATAAGGTCGCCTTGTGGTAGGCCATAACCTGCATAGCTGCGCGCAATGTGAACGACGAAACGTAAATGCGACATTACCAGCATTTTTGCGGCATCAAGATCTTGGTCATAATAATAACGTTCAGCAAGTTCTTTTTCTTGCTCGGCCGTTAAAATAGGAATCTGATTGACAGTACTGATATATGCACCAAGGTTTACACCGGGCGCAGACAATGACAGGGGCATCAATTGATTGCTGCTGTCACTCATGATTTCTCCTTGTAGGATCGGATGGGATAACCAATAAATTCATCTTAATTTGAATCAGCTTCATAATTAAGGAAAATTGGGTAGAGAAATGTAAAATTTTATGCAATTTCTAATCTTTTAGTTTATCAAAGAATCATTGAGTTTCAATTAAATAGTGAAATTCTCTTTCAGATATATGTGTTGTCTGACACATAAAATGATGTAAACCACAGTAACGAGTTACATCTATTTCACTATGAGGGTCAGAAGATTTTAATAAGAATAGCTGTTTACCTGATACTTTTTTGAGTTCGCGTTTTAGCATTAATAAAGGCATTGGACAGGGTTGGCCCAAAGCATTAATTTCAATGGGTGCTGTAGTAGAAGAAGTGTTGGTCATTCATCATCAAAACAACTAAAAAAATTATTCTAACAAATTTTTTTATAAATGCTGCACATTTTATAAAAGAAGAAACAAGCAATTACCTATAAAAAATATTGTAATAAGCTGTTTAAAAAAACGACTAAAAATACGGGGAATAATTGAAAAAAATTCTATTAATTGTCATAAACCCGTGGTAAGCTCGAACCGTTTTAAGATTTACCACACACTTAAATTGGTTTAAAAATCTTATAACAAATGGATGTAACCGGAAATTGTTGATAGTTTTACAGAATGATTACAAGCTTTAAGATTATAAATATTTTAAACACTTGTTTGCTCTGCTGTTTGCAACACCGGAAGGTCCTTTTTTCAACATCTGAGGATTGACTTATGACAGCTCGCGAACAAGGCGTAGTAAAGTGGTTTAACGACACTAAAGGTTTTGGCTTTATTCAACGTAACGGTGGTGATGACGTATTTGTTCATTTCCGCGCAATCGTTGGTGACGGTCACCGTTCTTTACGTGACGGCCAACGCGTAGAATTTAGTGTAGTACAAGGTCAAAAAGGTTTTCAAGCTGAAAACGTTCAGCCTTTAGACTAATTCATCTTTTTGATGAATCATGGACGCTCCAATTTTTGAATTGGGGCGTTTTTGTTTATAATGATCTTCTCATTAGAGAGATTGTTTGTTAGAGCACGTATTTATGACATCTGGTTTTGAAACCTTGAATTTACATCCGCAACTTAAAAAGGCGATTGATGCTTTAGGGTTTAAGCAAATGACCCCGATTCAGCAAAAGGTTTTAAAATATACGTTGGGCGGGCATGATGCGATTGGGAGAGCGCAAACAGGAACAGGTAAAACTGCTGCTTTCCTTATTAGTGTAATTAATGACTTGTTACATAACCCAATTCAAGAGCAGCGTTTTCGTGGTGAGCCACGTGCTTTGATTTTGGCGCCTACGCGTGAATTGGCATTGCAAATCGAAAGCGATGCAAAGTTACTCACAAAATTTTCAGATTTACACATCGTGACACTGTTGGGTGGCGTAGATTTCGATAAGCAAAAGAAACAGTTGGATGCTAATTTTGTCGACATCATCGTTGCCACTCCTGGGCGTCTAATTGATTTTGTAGAACAAAAAGAAGTTTGGCTCGATCAAATTGAATTTTTAGTCATCGATGAAGCTGACCGCTTATTGGACATGGGTTTTATTCCTTCTGTAAAACGTATTGTGCGTTATTCCCCACGTAAGGAACAACGCCAAACGCTCATGTTCTCGGCTACTTTTAGTTATGATGTACTTAATTTGGCAAGACAATGGTTGTTTGAACCAATCACTGTTGAGATTGAGCCTGAGCAAAAAACTAACAACGATGTTGAGCAGCGCGTTTATGTAGTTGCTAAACAAGATAAATATCGTTTGCTACAAGATATTTTACGTGAAGAGCCTATCGATAAAGTTATGATTTTTGCGAATCGACGTGATCAAGTACGCCGTCTTTATGATCATTTAAAGAGAGATGGATATCGGGTCGGTATGCTTTCAGGTGAAATTGCTCAAGATAAACGTTTAAAAATGTTAGAGCAGTTTAAGCAAGGTAAAAATAACGTCATGATCGCAACTGATGTTGCAGGCCGTGGTATTCATGTTGATGGCGTATCTCATGTGATCAACTATACTTTACCTGAGCAATCAGATGATTATGTACATCGCATTGGACGTACAGGTCGTGCTGGCTCACAAGGTGTAAGTATTAGTTTCTTATCTGAAGATGATGCTTTTTACTTGCCGGAAATTGAAAAAGCAATTGGTAAGAAATTGCCATTAACCCGTCTAGACGGTTATTGCTAATAAAAAAATCCCAATCAGTTGATTGGGATTTTTTTTGATTAATTAATTTTACAATAGAAGGTAAGGGTTGTTTGATAATCATCATCTTTTGCAAGTGATGCATTTTTGCCAGTTAAGGTGCCAATTACACCAGCCGCTGCTTCAACCATTTGGCCTGTTTTCTCGCTTACAACATCTTTTAATACACCGTTGTATGTTGTTTTTTCATCTACCACAACAGGGCTGGTGCTTTTTGAACAAGTTTTTTGAGCGGCAGTAATCGCATTATTTTTTGCAATTAGATTCGTTTTACCAATACCTGTGACTTCAAATTGATTATTTTCTTTTTGAACTGCCAAAGTGTTCTTAGGCGTAGTGGCACAAGCACCTAGCAATAAAACAACACTACTCAACGCACTCGCTAAAATTATTTTTTTCATGTTTCACCTAATATCGCTAATCGTCAAAAGATCTCCCTATTTGAACACAAGTTTTCTAATTGATTTTGAAGACGTTGTATAAGTTTTGATGTTTTGTCTTAAAAAAATGTCAAAGCACGAACTCGTTATTTTTATGTTCTAGATACAATGGTGGATTATCTGTAGATTATGCTAATCTATTTTGAATTTTTTGAGTTAGATCAATATTAATGACGGATTCAGCAATACAGATAATTCATCAGAATATTCACCAACGTCAATCTATTGGTCAATTGATTGAGCCTGCTCCAAATGCAGATCAATTAGAGTTGGCTTTTCAAGCTGCGTTAACTGCTCCTGACCACCATAGACTGAAACCAACACGTTTTGTCGTTGTCGAGGCTGAACAACGTGGTGCTTTTGGTGAAGTTTTAGCAAAAGCTTTGGCTGATTTAGGTGAAACCGACTCAGCACAGCTTGAGCGAGTGAAGCAACATCCTTTCCGCGCACCTTTACTCATTTTAGCGCTGACACAATTGCAAGATCATCCTAAGGTTCCACATTTTGAACAGATTTTAAGTACTGGGGCTGCCGTACAAAACCTTTTATTGTCTTTACAAGTTCAAGGTTTTTCTACCATGTGGCGTAGTGGTGCTGTTGTCGAATCAAACTGGTTAAAACAGTATTTAGGATTGCAACCGCATGATTTAATCTCAGGTATCATTTATGTGGGTACGGCAGCTAAAGCGATTGCACCGCGTGCAGATATTGAAAGTAAAGAATTCGTAAAAGTTTGGCAGGCATAAAAGTCTGTAGAAGTAAGAAATAGGATAATAAAGCATGACTGAATTTAAGTTTACAGATTTAGTGGAACCTGTTGCGGTCGATAAAAAAACAGCATTACGTATTACTGTTTTAGGTGGAGGCAGTTTTGGTACGGCAATGGCGAATTTAGCTGCACGTAATGGCTGCGACACCATGATCTGGATTCGTGATGCTGATACAGCTGAAGAAATCAATAAAACCCATATTAATAAACGTTATTTGCCAGACTTTGTTTTAGAGTCCTCATTACGTGCTGTGTCTGACCTTGAACAAGCAGTATGTGATCGAGATATTATTTTAGTGGCTATTCCTAGCCATTCATTTCGTGATGTCTTAAAACAAATTGCTCCTTTTATTACTGCACAAGCGATTGTCTCTCTAACCAAGGGTGTCGAGGCTAAAACTTTTAGCTTTATGAGCGATATTATTCGTGAAGAGTTGCCAGAAGTTCCTTATGGGGTATTGTCTGGACCAAACCTTGCTAAAGAGATTATGGCGGGAATGCCATCTGGTACTGTTATTGCCAGTGATTCTGAACTCGTTCGTTATGCTGTACAGCACGCTCTGCATAGTGCGTTATTCCGAGTTTTTGGTAGTGATGATGTACATGGTGTTGAACTGGGTGGAGCACTTAAAAATATTTACGCCGTTGCAATGGGAATTGGTGCAGCTTACAAAATTGGTGAGAACACCAAGAGTATGATTTTAACGCGTGCTTTGGCTGAGATGAGCCGTTTCGCGGTAAAGCAGGGTGCAAATCCACTTACTTTCTTAGGTTTATCTGGTGTGGGTGATTTATTTGCAACCTGTAATAGTCCATTAAGCCGTAATTATCAAATTGGTTATGCTTTGGGTTCAGGTAAAACACTTGACCAAGCGAGTAAAGAATTGGGGCAAACCGCTGAAGGAATTAATACGATTGTTCAGGTGCGCGGTAAAGCAGAAGAACTAGACGTATATATGCCAATTACCAATGCTTTATATGAAGTTATCTTTGAGGGGGCGCCTCCTTTAAATATTGCCTTATCTCTTATGAAAAATGGGCACCGTAGTGATGTTGAGTTTGTTTTACCTCATCATGAAGTCTGAAGAAGAAATGTCATAAATTACGGTTATAATGCAAGAATTATTAACAAGGAATATTTATGCAACTGACATTAGTTCGTCATGGGGAAGCTGCTCCTCCAGTAAATGGTAATGATACTAAACGTCCACTTACTGCTCGTGGGCATGCTCAAGCTGAACAAACAGCAACATTTTTAAAAGATATTGTTAAGCCAGATATTTTCGTAGTGAGTCCATTATTGCGTGCTCAAGAAACATTAGCGCATATTCAAACTTACTTTAAAGATGTTCCCGTGCTGTTATGCGATAAAATTAAACCAGACGATAATGCGAAAGAAGCGGTTGAGTGGTTGTCTCAGGTTCCGTATGAGTCAATTGTAGTTGTGTGTCATATGAATGTAGTAGGGCATATTGCTGAACTACTGACTCATGAAAACTTTAATCCATTTGCACTTGCCGAAGCTCGAATTTATGATCAGGCTGTGATTGCTACTGGTTTATCAACACAAAAAAATAGTTTTGTACCCACAATATAATTAAAAAGGTCATTTAGCCCATTATGCTGTATTTATGGATGCCTGAAACCAATGGAATATGGCATTGGTCTAACGGAGAAAACTGGTTGCAGGCAGCAAGTCTTGATCAATTAATACAAGATCTGCAACTACATCAAGGAAAAGAAGCTGTCATCTTTTTCCCTAGTCGCCATGCTCAGGTACTCCAGCAGCACATGGCAAAGTCTCATTACAAGCAACTCGGGGCAGATGGTGTTAAATATTTGCTTGAAGAATTTGTGACTTTGCCGATTGATCATATGAAAGTGGTTCATCATTTCCATGCTGATCAATTGACCGTATTGGGAGTGGCAAAAACAACAGTAGAAACATGGCAACATGCAATGGCTTTGCTGCCTATTAAACTCGTTGCTTTATTGCCAGACTTTTTAATTTTACCGGAACCTCAAGACCAGCAAGCGGTCTTATGTAATATTGACCAGAAATTACTTGTGCGTGAAAGTAAATGGATTGGTAATTCGCTAGATGATCTGGGATTGTTTTTAGAGTTCCAGCCAGTTGAAACACACTATCAATATAGTGGTTTGACATCAGAGCAATTAGAAAGCTTGATGGCAGCATCAAGTGCTGAGCAGCGTTCAGAATTTATTTATCAATTTCAGGCTTTAGATAAACCTAAACAGCATCCTTTTAATGTTTTACCTAAAGCTAAAGGGCAAGAGCAAACTGTTTCGGGTTATTGGAAAGCATGTGCTGCTGTTATTTTAGCAATTATAGTGGTTCAGTTTAGCTATGACCTGTTGCGCTGGGTAAAGTTAAAAAGTGTGGCTAATCAAACCGCTGAGCAGACGATTGAGCAATATAAATATTGGTTTGGTTCTTCTAGTCGTGTGAATGAGCAGAACATAAAAAGCCAATTTGAAAGTCATTTACGCATGAGTAAGCAAGGTGATACACAAGCACTTTCTTTATTGAGTCGTGTTGGGCCTATTTTAATGCAAAGACAAATTTTAGCTCAGCAGTTAAATTATGATGCGTCAATATTAACAATGGCATTAAAAGCAAAGTCGGCAGATGATTTGCAAGCTTTAACTCAGCAACTTAACCAGCAGGGATTCAAAGCAGAGCTCGGTAATGTTCAAGCCGATGGTGGTGGGGCAATCGGGGTGGTGAAAATACAATAATGAAAATGATAACTCAATTGCAAAACCGCTTTGATCAGTGGGTTGAACAGATCGTTCAATATTTGGATCGCTTAACTGTACGTGAACGTATTATGGTGGTCTTTACTACAATCTTTGTCGTCGTGGCTTTTGTAGGAGCTTCACTTTGGAAAATGCATTCTTTGGCAGAGCAGCAACAGCAACGATTAAATGATTTAAAAGATTTGATGGTATGGATGCAGAGCAATGCGGTTACCATGAAACCCGCAAATGAACTTGAGTTGGGTCAATCAGAAAAAATACAACGTGTAGCTCAGCAACAAGGCTTAACGGTCACTTCTCAACAAAATGGTGAGCAGTTACAAATTATTGTTACTCATCAGAATTATGCAATTTTAGCGAACTTTTTAACCCAACTTGCACAAATGGGCTTAAGTATTCAAAAAATGGAAATGGTTTCAAGTGACGGACAGATTAAATTAACAGCGACGGTTCAATAACATATTAAAATATGGTGTTCTTAAGCATGGTGTTTTGTGCTGCCTGTGCCTATAATATGCCTACCTAAAATCAGTAGATTGTGATTGGTATGTTATATTCACTTGCTCGCCCGATGTTGTTTAGTTTAGCACCAGAGCGTGCCCATGAATTAACATTATCTATGCTTGATAAAGCACATAAGTTCGGCCTGCTACGCCAAAGCGTAGAGTCAAAACCAACAACCTGTATGGGAATTGAATTTCCAAATCCGGTAGGTTTGGCGGCTGGACTTGATAAGAATGGTGCACATATTGATTCTTTAGCTGGACTGGGTTTCGGTTTTATTGAAATTGGAACAATTACACCGCGTCCTCAGTCGGGTAATCCACAGCCACGATTGTTCCGTATTCCTGAAGCTAAAGCCATTATTAACCGCATGGGTTTTAATAATGATGGTGTTGATAAGCTTGTTGAGAATGTCAAAGCTTCAAAATTTAAAGGAATTCTAGGCATTAATATTGGTAAGAATGCAGATACGCCTGTAGAAAAGGCTGTAGATGATTACCTAATTTGCCTTGAGAAAGTTTATAACTACGCCTCTTATATTACTGTTAATATTTCATCTCCAAATACTAAAAACTTAAGAAGTTTACAAAGTGGCGATGCATTAACTGAATTATTGCAAACATTAAAAGAAAGGCAACTTGAGCTTGCCGAGCAATATAACCATTATGTTCCTTTGGTTTTAAAAGTTGCACCTGATTTAACAGCTGAAGATGTTGAGTTTATTGCAGCACAATTATTGCAATTTAAGATTGATGGTTTAATCGTTACCAATACGACTTTATCTAGAGACGGTGTAGAAAACCTTCCTAATGGTAATGAATCGGGCGGATTATCAGGTGCGCCTGTTTTTGAAAAAAGTACCGAATGCTTACGTTTGTTTGCCCAAACGTTAAAAGGGCAAATCCCGTTGATTGGCGTGGGTGGAATTTTGTCGGGTGAACAAGCAGCAGTCAAACAGCAAGCTGGAGCAACATTAGTACAAATCTATAGCGGATTGATTTACACCGGTCCTATATTAGTAAAACAATGTGTTGCAGCCATGACTTAAGTGAATATGAACACAATTGATATCATTATTCTGATACTTTTGCTCATTGGGGGGCTAAACGGTTTGCGACAAGGATTTATCAAAGCCTTTGCGAACTTGGTAGGATGGATCATTGCATTAATTATGGGTGCAAAATATGCTGTCCTTCTTGCGCCATCCATGTCTGGTTTGAGTCATGATCCGGTTGTTCAAAAAATTGCAGCTTTTGCATTTATAGCACTGATGATCATTGTTTTAACATGGATCGTCACTGCATTTTTAAATGGCCTCTTGAAAAGTCTGAAATTGGGGCCATTAAATCGTTTAGCAGGTGGTGCTTTTGGTTCCTTAAAGGGCTTGTTGGTTGTGTTGATTACAATGCAAGGCGTTGGGCCTTGGGTTGAGAGTTCACCAAGCTGGAAACAGTCCGTACTTATACAATTTTTACTGCCTTATGCACCTTTAGCGACTGAATTGTCTAAAGATGCTGCAAGTGAGGCATTTCATCAAATAACATCTGGAGGTAGTGCATCAAGCACCCCTTCAAAACCAATGGACGAATCGGAAGATTTAGAAAACCGATCCGACCATTCGACAAAGAATCCTTTTTATTAATTCCTAGCTTGTCTGCGAGGTTGCTATGTGTGGAGTTGTTGGTATAGCCGGTAAATCGCCAGTGAACCAAATGTTGTTTGATGCTTTAACGATGTTGCAACATCGTGGGCAAGATGCAGCTGGAATAGTAACCTGCCATGAAGGCCGTCTTTTCCTTCGTAAGGATAACGGTATGGTGCGTGATGTTTTTCATACTCGTCATATGAGAGCATTACTTGGTAATTATGGTATTGGCCATGTACGTTACCCAACTGCTGGTTCTGCTAGCAGTGCTGAAGCACAACCATTTTATGTGAACTCACCTTACGGTATTACGCTTGCACATAATGGTAACTTAACCAATGCCGAAGATATTCATGATGACCTGTTTAAAACAGATTTACGTCATATGAATACAGATTCTGACTCAGAAGTTCTTTTGAACGTATTCGCGCATGAGTTGCAAAAGAACGGTACTTTAAATCCTACACCAGATGATATCTTTCACACAGTTTCTCGTGTACACGAGCGCTGTCTAGGTGCATATGGCGTAGTGGCAATGATTACTGGTCATGGTTTGGTTGGTTTCCGTGATCCAAACGGTATTCGTCCACTGATTTATGGTTCACGTATGACTGAAAAAGGCGAGATGGAATACATCATCGCTTCTGAATCAGTTGCTATTACAGCACTTGGTTTCAAAATTGAGCGTGATATTGAACCGGGTGAAGCAATTTTCATCAATTCAGATGGTGAATTATTCTCAAGACAATGTGCAGCTAATCCAAAATACCGTCCATGTATTTTTGAATATGTTTATTTTGCACGTCCTGATGCCATTATTGACGGAATTTCAGTTTATAAAGCTCGTTTAAAAATGGGTGAAAAACTTGCCCATAAAATTTTACGTGACTGGGGTGAGGACCACGATATTGATGTGGTTATTCCAATTCCAGATACGAGCCGTACTTCAGCATTAGAACTTGCAAATATTCTAGGTGTGAAGTTCCGTGAAGGTTTTATGAAAAACCGTTATATCGGTCGTACCTTCATTATGCCAGGTCAGCAACAACGAAAAAAATCAGTACGCCAGAAATTAAACCCTGTAGAACTTGAGTTTAAAGGTAAAAATGTTTTACTGGTTGATGACTCAATTGTACGTGGTACAACCTGTAACGAAATTATCCAGATGGCACGTGATTCTGGTGCAAAAAAAGTATACTTTGCGTCAGCAGCACCAAAAGTGATGTATCCAAACGTTTATGGTATTGATATGCCTGCTAAAGCTGAGCTTATTGCTTCAGAACGCAGTGTAGAAGAAATCCAGGAAATTATTGGTGCTGATCGTTTAGTTTTCCAAGAATTGGAAGACTTGAAAAATGCTGTACGTACTAGCAAAGTACCCGATCTAACTGAGTTTGATTGTTCTGTGTTTGATGGCGTTTATGTAACAGGTGATATTGATGGTGCTTATCTAAATAATTTGGAGCAGAAGCGTAATGATTCTGCTAAAAAGAAAAAAGATGGCTACATTGATGTGAATGTTGACGCTGCTTCTGTAGATTTAACAGGCATTAAAGAAGAATAGAAATAGCTGAAAAAAGCGGGTGTTTCCCGCTTTTTTCTTTTATGATGAAAACTAACAATGTAATTGGGAATATTTACATTGAAAGAAGTAAGCCACTATCTAATCGAAAATAAGAATATGGCATGGTCCATCACTATGTGTTTGGTTGCTGTGCTGCTTACTATTTTTATCTTAAATTTAATTTTAGGTTTACTCGTCCATTTTTTTGATTATAGCCAGCCCATCTGGTGGCACACCTTAAGCCCTTATTTTGTCGCACTATTACTTTTTATTATGGTTTGGTCGGTAGTTACTGAACTTTATATCTTGCGTAAAGGTGGACATTCTTTAGCAAAACAACTGAAAGCGCGTCGTTTAGTAAAAGAAGAAAGTACGCCAGAAGAGCTTGAAGCATTAAAAATTACTGAATATTTGGCGCAAAATTTTTCGCTTAAAGTTCCAACCTTATATGTTTTACCTGATGAAGTAGGCGTAAATGCGCTTACCGCAGGTTTTCACCCTAAAGATATTGTGATCATTTTGACATGGGGAGCTTTGCAAAATCTGGATAAACTTGAACTATATGGTTTGTTGGGTCATGAGTTTAATCAGATTTTGTCAGGTGAGGCTGTTGAAAATACTAAATTAAAGATTTTATATAGTGGATTAACGACATTTAGTCAGTGGGGCAGTAAATTAGCGAAACAAGGTTTTAAACGCTACAGTCCAGGTTATAAACATAAATTTGAAACAGTCTTTGTTGCAGTGGGTGGTGTTATTTGGCTAGCTGGAAGCCTAGGCGTATTAATTACCCGATTTATTAAATATTTAACTTTGAGTGGACGCACATTTCGTAATGACCAAAAAACGGTACGATTATTAAAAAATAGTGCTAATACTCAGACTTTGTTGCGTATTTATGTCCACCATTCTGGCTCACAAATCCATAGTGCCTATTCTGAATCAATCGCGCATATGTGTTTTGCTAACTCACTGAGTCCGCAAAGTTGGATGAATATTCACCCAAGTATTCGTGAGCGTATTTACGAGTTAAATCCGACTTTGCTACAAGATTTACAATTAGAAAATTTAAAAAAGCTTCGCAATCGTCCGTTATTCAGTTTATTTCATTTTTTAGAAGAATCTGAAAAAGAAATTTATGTTCCATGGTCATCTCCACAGCCTTTGCCTTTATTAAGGTTGTCACCCATTAGTTTTGCATTAAATGATGCCATTAAGCCTCTTAGTAGTGATGTGCGTCGTAATAAAAAGCGTCCTGAGCTCATTCAGCGCGCACTACAAACTGCTACGGGTTCACGTGAGGTAATGGTTGCTATTTTGATGATTCGCCAATATCGAGAATTTATCCCAAAAGATGCACCAGTTAGCCATGCCATTATTGATGCCTTATTAAATCTTGATGGGCGTATCCATATTCAGATATTTCATGATGCTTGTAAAAACATTGGGCATATGCCGGCAAGTATTGCGCGGCAATTTCTAACAAAACTAGCGCTTATTATTCAAGAAGATGGTGAGATTGGTCTGCTAGATGCACTTTTGCTGGAGCGGGTTAAATATGAATTGAATTTAATGCCGTTACATTTGCCAACAGCATTTGAAGAAGTAAAACCTCAAATTGTTCGTTTAATTGATGCCTTGCTTCATGTTCAGCAAATTAATAGTCCAAATCAGTTGGAAGTACGTGAACGTATTTTACGTTCGTTACTTAATCCAGATGAAATGTATGTCTATGATGAGATTTCAGACGAGCCTTTAGATTTGGCTGAAATTTTAAATGACATTGCAGGTTTATTATTGCGTGACCGTCTTAGTATTCTTGCGATCGCAGAAATGTGTTTGTGGAGTGATCGTATTATCACACAAGACGAACTAGATGTACTTGAATTACTTTATTGGCGATTTGGCTTTGAGACAGAAGAAATTGTTGAGCAAATGCAAAAAAGAAATAGTGTGATGATTATTTAAAAGACATCTACGATTATAAAAACAGCTGAACGAAATAAAACACTGAAAAAAAAACTCAAGCCCGTTAGAATGTAGCTTAAGCAGAGGTATTGATTCAAACATGATTGGGCAGCAAAGAAATATATTGGCGACTTTAGGGATTGATGTATGGATTCCTAAGACACAAGTGTGCCAAAAAAATAATGCTCAAAGCCTTTGGCGAGATCATGTTGTAGAAGAGCCAGAACCGATCATACTACCCTCTGTAGAACCCATAGTTCTTGAGCAGCAGCCAGCAAAGCCAAAAATTAACGATATTCCAAAAATTGAACCTGAAATTGTGGCGCCAGTTTCAATGCAGGCTCAACCTGTTATAGAGCCTCGTAATGAAGTGCAAGCACCTGCCATTAAGATTGCATCATTTGAGTTGCAGGCTTTTTCTCTTGAAAAATGTGTTATTTTTTTAGATGTTACAAATTTAGCTGAAGAAGAAAAACAGCTTTGGAATAACATACAAAAAGCGAAAATAGGGCAGTATGCTGAACTAAAATGGCCTTTTCCTTTAGCTGCGTATCAAGATCAGCGGGGAGCTGGTTCATATATACAAGGCTTCTTGGATGCTGTTGCAGCAGATAAAAAGATCTTATGTCTTGGTGAATGTTCTTATATTCAGCATGCCAATATCATCCATTTGGCAAGTTTAAAAGAAATGCTGGAGAAACCACTCCTTAAAAAAAGGTTATGGAAATTAATGCAAGATAACAACGAGTAGTAGGGATTTACATGAAAAAAGTTGTAGTTTTTAGCCAAATTGATGAAGAAATTTTGTCTCGATTACAACAGGATTATCATGTTGTGGTTCTTAACCCAAAATTGGGTGATATTAATGAACAAATACGACAACACGTTGTCGATGCTGATGGGATGATTGGTGCAGGACGGGTACTGAATGAAAATAACCTTGCACCTGCCCAAAAGCTAAAAATTATTTCATCTGTAACAGTGGGTTATGACAATTATGATGTGGCTTATTTAAACCAAAGAAAAATCTGGTTAGCAAATACACCCCATGTTTTAACTGAAACGACAGCTGATCTTGCTTTTACATTATTACTAAGTGCTGCTAGAAAAGTACCTTTCCTTGATCATTGGACTAAACAAGGTGAATGGAAAAGAACGGTGGGGCCTCAGCAGTTTGGCTTGGATGTTTTTGGGAAGACATTAGGTATTATTGGACTTGGTAATATTGGGGCTGCAATTGCACGTCGTGGTTTTTATGGATTTAACATGAATATTGTTTACCATAATCGTCGTGAAAAGCCTGAATTAGCTGAGCCATTAAATGCAGAATATCTTGGTCTGGATCAATTGCTACAGCAGTCTGATTTTGTAGTAACTGCAGTTGATTTAAATAATGAATCGAAAGCCTTAATGGGCAAAGCGCAGTTTGAGCTTATGCAAAAGCACGCTATTTTTATTAATATTGCCCGTGGTTCAGTAGTTGATGAGCAAGCTTTAATTGAAGCTTTACAGCAAAATCAGATCTTTGCTGCTGGCTTAGATGTGTATGAAAAAGAACCTTTACAAGATTCGGGACTTTTTAAATTACCGAATGTAGTGACTTTACCTCATGTGGGATCGGCTACTGCTGAAACCCGTAAAAAAATGGCAAATCTTGCCTATAGAAATTTGGTTGAAGCTTTAGAAGGTAAAACACCTAGATATTTGGTAAACCAAAACTTTATATAAGTGATTAATAACACTTCATTGCAAAACTAGTCGATTTCGAGTGATATAGTAAAAGTCTATTGATTGAAAACCAATTTTTGTGGTTTACATCAATAGGCTTTTTTTATGGTTTAATTTTAATAGAGAAAAACTTTTGAGATTTTTGCCAGTTATTTTAAGTGCGACTTTTATAGCAAATGCTTCGTATGCACAGTCTTTCGACCCTCAGCCATCTGCGAATCAGGTGGAAATTCCAAATATTGGAAGTGGAATAGGCTTGCTTGATCAACAAAAAGAAAAATTTATTGGTGAAAAAGTTTTCCGTGAAGTTCATAAACAAATGCCCGTTATCCAAGATATCTGGCTCGAAGACCAATTTTTTCAAGTATTTTCAAGTATTTTAAGTGAGACTCAACTTGGTCAGCCTATTGGTCTAGTTGTTATTAAAGATCCACAAATCAATGCATTTGCTGTTCCGGGTGGTCTATTTGCGCTTAATACAGGCCTTATTGCTTCAGCTCGCAATATTGATGAAATTGCTGGGGTGATGGCGCATGAAATTGCACACGTATCCCAAAGACATTTTAGTCGTTCAGAGGAAGCCTTTAAGGGCCAAACGTTATTAAGTTTAGCTGGGCTTTTAGCTGGTGTTGCCATAGCTGCACAGGGTGGTGGAGATGCTGGAGCAGCAGTAATGTTAGGAACGCAGGCTGCATTAATGGATAGCCAGTTAACATATAGTCGAAATCAGGAGCGTGAAGCTGACCGTATTGGCATGCAATATATGTATGCAGCGGGTTATAACCCGCAAAGTATGGCAGACTATTTTGAAACAATGCATCGTGCAACTAGTCGGGTAAGTTTTTTACCAGATTTCTGGCTGACCCATCCATTAACGACTGAGCGCATGAGTGAAGCTCGTCTTCGTGCAAACCAGATGCCTAAAGTCAAAAATCGCATATATGATGCTGATTTTGAAATTTTAAAATGGTACACAATGGTAGTTTCAAATCAGGCTACCGAAAACCAACTACAGAGTTTAGCCTCACAAAAAAATATTGCGGGTCTTATTGCTTTGGCAGCTTTTTATGTAAAACAAGGTGATTATGCACAGGCGCAGTCTACTTTAGATCAAGTCAAATCTAGTGGAAAACCTCTTGTTACACTTTTGCAGACCGATATTTATCTGGGGCAAAACAAGTTGGATCAAGCCTATACTTCAATTGCTTCTACACAAATGACTATGCCTGAAAATAGGGCTTTCAGTTATAAGTTGGCTGAAGTGTTGCTGCGCCAAGGAAAATTTTCACAGGTTCAAACTCTTGTTCAACGGTTTATCAATAAAAATCCAAGAGATATCCAAGGTTGGCAATTTTTGCAGCAGGCTGCTAATTTGGACAAGACAGGACCGTTGAGAGCAGTCAATGTTTTACGCTATCGAGCAGAAGCTGAATATTGGTCGGGGAGTGAAGAGAATGCGATTAAATCGATGTTGCATGCTCAGCGATTAGCAAAAGACAATCAAGCAATGTCGGCTAGAATAGACAGTAGATTGAAACAAATGCAAGATGAACGAAGAATGAAAATTTGAAAATATATCTTTCAAAAATTTCAAATATATAAACACGCCCAAACTAAAAGGAGCTTTGGTTTGAGGGAATATAAAATTTTAAGAGAAGAGATTAAGCTAATTTAGCTTTAATTTTTGCTGAAACTACAGAAGGATCGGCACGCCCGGCTATGATCGGACGTAGAGAATTCATCACCTTACCCATATCTTTCATGCTAGTTGCTTCTTGAGCAGAAATCGTTTGCTCAATGAGAGAATCAAGCTCTTCCTCAGTCATAGCTTCTGGTAGAAACTGAGATAAAATCTCAGCTTCGGCTTGTTCTTTACTAGCTAAATCATCACGACCAGCACCTTCAAAGGCTTTGATCGATTCTTTACGTTGTTTAATTTGCTTTTCAATGACCGCAAGAACCTGAGCGTCGCCAAGCTCTATGCGCTCATCGACTTCGATTTGCTTAATTGCTGCTTGTAGACTACGCAAAACCGTCACTGTTGCCATATCTTTGGCACGCATAGAAGTTTTTAATGCATCAGTAATTTGGTTTTTTAAAGTAGTCATAATTCAGCAGTCAATCACAAATTAATTAGTAAAGGCGAGTAGTACGTACAGATTCGCGAGCCAATTTCTTTTGGTAGCGTTTAACTGCAGCAGCTTTTTTGCGCTTACGTTCTTGAGTTGGTTTTTCGTAGAATTCACGTTTACGAACGTCAGCTAAAACACCAGCTTTTTCGCATGAACGTTTGAAACGACGGATAGCTACGTCAACTGGTTCGCCTTCTTTCAACTTAACTTGTGGCATGTAAAATCCTCTAGATTATGGATAAGATCAAGCACACTATTGTGCCGGATCACAAGTGAAGGTCAGTATTTTACTCATTTACAACTCATATCACAAGTCTATAATAGCGATTGCAATATTTTGACTCATATAAAAGGCAGTTTTGATGATTGTTTTAGGCTTGGAAACTTCTTGTGATGAAACAGGGTTGGCACTTTATGATAGCGAACTCGGCTTGCGGGGACAGGTTCTTTATAGCCAAATTAAACTTCATGCCGAATATGGTGGAGTAGTACCTGAACTTGCTTCTCGAGACCATGTTCGAAAATTAATTCCTTTAATGAATCAATTGCTTGAGCAAAGTGGTGTAACAAAACAAGAGATTGATGCTGTTGCTTATACACGTGGTCCTGGGTTAATGGGGGCTTTAATGACAGGGGCTTTATTTGGAAGAACTTTAGCTTTTTCTTTAAATAAACCTGCCATTGGTGTTCACCATATGGAAGGGCATATGTTGGCACCTTTACTCTCAAGTCAACCGCCTGAATTTCCATTTGTTGCTTTATTGGTTTCAGGTGGGCATACACAATTAATGGCAGCTCACGGTATTGGTCAATATGAACTTTTGGGTGAATCTATTGATGATGCAGCTGGCGAAGCCTTTGATAAAGTTGCAAAAATGATGAGTTTACCATACCCGGGTGGTCCTAATATTGCGAAATTGGCTTTAAGTGGTAATCCATTAGCGTTTGAATTTCCACGACCAATGCTTCACCAAGGTCTAGATTTTTCTTTTAGTGGTTTAAAAACAGCGGTTTCTGTGCAATTGAAAAAATTGAATGGTGAAAACAGAGATGCTGACATTGCTGCGTCATTCCAAGAAGCAATTGTAGATACCTTGGTAAAAAAATCAGTAAAAGCCTTAAAGCAAACTGGACTTAAGCGTCTAGTTATTGCAGGTGGAGTAAGCGCTAATTTACGATTACGTGAACAGTTGGAAACTTCATTAGCTAAAATTAAGGCACAAGTTTATTACGCAGAACCTGCTCTTTGTACTGATAATGGGGCAATGATTGCTTTTGCAGGTTATCAACGCTTAAAAGCAGGCCAACATGATGGTTTAGCTGTAACCACAACACCACGTTGGCCAATGACTGAGTTATCTATTCCTGAGTAAAACTATTCATCTTCAAAGGCTTGTTGGTTTTCAATATCTATATATTCGATATAACCACGGCCTTGAACTTCATTACCGAAATAATTACCGGTAAATATATAGCTACTTGCATAACCTCGCCCATGACCATAGCGGAGTGGGCAGTCAATTTCTGCCTGAATATTTAAAATAATTTGTTTAGCTTCATTTCTAGCAATCCACGAAAAGAATTTAGGAAGTCGCATCTTTTGTCCAGTCGGTGAGATGTAATCATCAACTTGGTGAGAAATAATATCAAAACTGACATCTGTATAAACTTCTGCGGGTCGATCAAGATACCTAATATGCAAAGTATAAGCCGCTGTCTGACCTGCAATATCTGCTTTGGTAAGAAGAAGTTGAGTGGTCTCATTTAAATTGATAATTTGATAAGTAAAAAAATCAAGCGGCAGTTTATAAGCATCAGGAATAAGTTTATTTGCGATGGAATGAGCCCCAACAGCTCGAGCATATTCATAAGTGCAGAGCCCCTCACTTTCAATACGTTCTGCTTGATAGGTTAAGAAACCTTTAAACTTTGCCAACAAACTAAAATGATCATAAATCGGTGTTTTGATAAACCATGAAACATGTGAGGTAACATCAATATCAAAGTCGAAATCAAGACCCTCGTAGTGTCCATTAATATGAATTTTTGGGAATTTTCCTTGAATTGAAATTTCCTGTCCTAGTTCGATTAAGCTTCCATCTTCATTAATTTTTGTATCTTCAGGAATGATATAAGCCTTAAGCAAAGCTTTCTCTACTGCTGCGGTACTTGAAAAGAAAGTCGCTGTTTTTCGAGGGTTTCCGTGAATTATGTCATCATGATCAAATGCAAGAGCACTAGGTGTGCCTAATAAAATCATAATATTTAAATAGCGATGCGGCTCTGGCAAAAGTGGGAAAAAGATGCCGTAATGAGTCCAGCTATAATATTTTTCATCGACTCGGGGCTGGATAATATGAGACTGAGAAAAAGGAAGAGTTGAGTATTTTTCTGCTTTATCTATAACACTTTGCGCGAGCAATAAGCTTTGACCTAAAAGTTTGCTGCCTATAGAAATTTTGGGCAATTGTTTTTTCATATATAAACCTAAATGAGGATAGGACTATCTTTGTTTTAGGTTATGAAAAACAACTATCAAAACTAAGCGGTTTTCAGGCCAAAGCTAAGGCTTTGCGGGACATTTTGTTTAATTGTTAGACAACTCTTTTAATCCATTTAAACCAATCCAGTGTTTAGAAAACTGATAAGCAGCACGTCCTGAACGTTGACCACGCATTTGACACCAACGCAAACTTTCAGCGCGAACTTCATCGTTAAAAACCATGTTTGCTTTATGAATGTAATGCTCCACAATTTCTAAATATAAATTCTGGTCCATTGGGTAAAAAGATAACCACAAACCAAAACGATCTGACAAAGAGATCTTTTCTTCAATCGCTTCTTGTGGGTGTAACTCAGTATATTGTGGTACATCGACCTTGGTTACAGGCGTATTCTCATGCATGAATTCTGGTAACAAATGACGGCGGTTACTGGTTGCATAAATAATAAAATTACTTGAACCAGACTGTAATGAACCATCCAATACACTTTTTAAACTACGGTAATTTTCATCTTCAGCATTGAAAGCTAAGTCATCACAATACACGATGTATTTTTCAGGTCGGTTTTGAATGAGTTTCTGAACTTTAGGTAAATCTGCTAAGTCATCACGCTCAATTTCAATTAAACGCAATCCTTGCGGGGCATACTCAGTCAATAAAGCACGCACAATAGATGACTTTCCTGTACCGCGAGAGCCAGTTAAAAGCACATCATTTGCGGGTAGACCATTTAAAAACTGCAAAGTATTTTGAATGATTTTCTCTTTCTGACGTTCAATGCCTTTTAGGTCATCCAGATAAATATTTTTGGGTGTATAGATGGCTTTAAGTTGCTGATTTTCCCATCTAAAAGCAGGTGCATTAAAATCTGTTTCTTGTTTAGGTTCAGGTAAGACCTGCTGTAACTGATTTAATACAAGTGATAATGTTTGAACTAAATTATCTGGTAAATCAATGGTAGCCATGGTAAGTCAATCATGTTAAACAGTAATTTACTAGGATACTAACACCGAAATTAACAGGCTGACAAAAAAGTTATTGTCTATACAGTTTATCGGTTTTGCAATTGATTGAAATCTTCAGACCGCGCATAGTGTTGTTATGTCTATTCAGTAAAATCATCTGTGAAGATGAGGACGAAATATGTTTGAAAAAATACGCAGTGATATGAATCCGCATCAGGCCTACCGTATCAAAAAATTACAACGTCAGTTAGACATGGCTGAATCTTATGAAGAGTGGAAGTCTTTTGCATTAAAACTAGATGAAGAAACAGGGGTGCAAGAGTGGAAATTTGATAATAGTTCGCCTTACTTCGATGCAGAACTCATTTCTTATAGATACACTTTACTGAAAAGATATCGCCAGCAACATCGAACGCTAGATCTTATTTATTTACTCAAAGAAGGTCTAACCTACGATATTGCAAATATTGGTCACCCTATGCTGTTTGCTGCAACGCATGTGGGAACAAAAAAGTTAATTGAAGATTATATTGAAGAAGTTAGCCAAAGCTTGGCCTATATTGCTTCAAGTGAATGCATTACTTTCCAACGAAAAGAAAAAATTGAGTTTTTTGAAAATTGTGAAAAAGCATATGGACAACCAGCCCTTATGTTCTCAGGTGGAGCAACTTTAGGTCTTTTTCATACTGGGGTATGTAAGGCGTTAATTGAACAAGATTTAATGCCTAAAGTGTTGTCTGGCTCAAGTGCAGGGGCAATTATGACGGGTATGCTCGGAACTTCTGCCAGTGAGGATGTTCAAAATTTATTAAATGGAGAACAATTCTTTAGTGATGCTTTTCATTTTAGAAAACTTCGTGAACTCATTAAAGGAAATGGTGGAATTGCCGATGTGCACTATTTGAAAAAGTTCCTTGTTGAAAATCTGGGTGATCTCACGTTTGAAGAGGCTTTCAAAAAATCAGGTTTAAACATTAATGTGGCAGTTGCACCGTATGATGCAACAGAAAACCCGCGCATCATGAATGCGATTATGACGCCTAATGTTTTAGTGTGGAGTGCTGTGTTGGCTTCATGTGCTGTACCTGTGTTATTTCCACCCGTGCGTTTAACCAGCAAACGTTATGACGGTGAACACACGCCTTACATGGCAAACACAAAGTGGGTAGATGGCAGTGTAAGAAATGATTTTCCGCAAGAAAGAATGGCCCGACTTTATAATTTAAATTATACCATTGCCAGTCAGGTGAACCCACATATTGTTCCATTTATGCAAAATGATGCAGACCGCTTTCGTAAAGATGTTTTAAGTTGGCCTGAACGGATTTTAAGACGTCAAGGTAAAGTGTTATCCATGGGACTTATGGACTTTACACGTCAAAGACTTGGTTCTATTTCTCCGATTAGGCGATTACTTGATCATGGCTATGGGGTAATGGGGCAGCGTTATTATGGTGATGTGAATATCATTGCTAAATATGGCTTGAGTCACTATACCTATACTTTGCAAAACCCACGACCACATTTGTTTAAACGCTTACAGCGAGAAGGGGAACGTGCGACTTGGCCAAAAATTTCTTCGATTGAAACCCATGCTCGGATTGGCAAGACGATTCAACATTGTTTAGAAGTTTTGCGTTTTGAAGAAAAGCAACAACAGCCAGAGTCTTACTATGCTGAAGCATGATTTTGCTTCGCATACACAAAACTTAAAAAGTGTGACAAAACCTGCGAGTGCCGCTTTAGGGCGGTACCTATGGACATGTAGCATAGATAACAAAGACTATTGGTTAAAATATCATTTACCTGAAACAGATGTTCAAAGTGAGCAAGATTTCATTCATGAACAATTTTTTTACGAAGAAATTACTCGTAAGAAACCTGCGTGGCTTTTACCTCATAACTTAATCGAAGTTAGTACCATTCCTCAATTAAACCATTCTTTAGGTAAAGTTTTAATTTTACCCAATACTGATTTGTGGTTTGGTTCATTGTCTCATGAAGCAGATTTAACTGATGTATATCATAAGATTTGGTCCGCACTAGATAAGCTCGCAGAACTCCATAGATTTGGCTGGATTCATGGAGATATTAAGAAAGAACATTTTCGAAAGTTTGAGCAAAATGCTTATTTGATTGATTTTGAGAAAGCCCGACTTATATCAAGCTCGGAGTTAAGAATGGATGCTACACCACGATATATGGCTCCAGAGCTGTTTAGAGGCGCTTCTAAGGATATACAAAGCGATTTATACGCATTTGGTATCGTTCTATATGAATGGTTAACCCAAACTCGCTTAGAAGCAGGGAGTTACTATGAGTGGGCAGTATTGCATTGCCAAAATTTAACCATTCAATTACCGACACAACTTATGATTTTTTATCCATTACTTTCGGGTTTATTGCAAAAACAACAAAAAAATAGGTTTGCAAACGTGTTTGAAGCGATGAATTGTTTAAAAGCACATTCAAACTTATAAAAATCATTGATCTAGTATCTGTATACAATTTACACGGTCAGTTTTTTTTAGAAAAAAAACACTTGTCACTGTTAGATCTTATCGCTAATATACACAGCCATCGGGGGCGTGGCGAAATTGGTAGACGCACTGGATTTAGGTTCCAGCGCCGCAAGGTGTAAGAGTTCGAGTCTCTTCGCCCCCACCACTTTAAGTTAAAACTTAAAGTTAATGTAGGTGTTACGTCATCTATGTTTTGGAAGAGGATTGGTGTAATGGTAGCATGACGGTCTCCAAAACCGTTCGTCAAGGTTCGAGTCCTTGATCCTCTGCCACATTTATTTTAAATAAATGTCCCAGATGGGGGCGTGGCGAAATTGGTAGACGCACTGGATTTAGGTTCCAGCGCCGCAAGGTGTAAGAGTTCGAGTCTCTTCGC